>JAVHLJ010000062.1 GCA_031082205.1 Elusimicrobiales bacterium | reverse complement strand
GGCAGGCACCGCGAGGCCGAAGCGGCCGCGGCGGCCTGCCTGGCCGCGGCGCCGGGTCACGCCGGGCTCCTCGAGGCCGGCGCGGACGCGTCTTTCGCGCTGGGATATTACGAAGACGCCCTCGAACGCTACGCCAGGGCCGCGGCCGCCGCCAAACGGGACAGGGCGCTGATAGCCCGCGTCCTGAGGAAGAAGGCAGGCATACACCTGCGGATGGGCGAAACTGAAAAGGCCGGCGCCTCCTACGAGGAGGCGCTGCTGGCCGGCCCGGAGGACGAGGTCCTCCTCCGCGAACTGGCCGGCTTCCGCGAGAAGCGCGCGGACCACAAGGGCGCTTTCGACCTCTACTCCCGGCTGCTGGCGCTCCGGCCCGGCGACGACCGGGCCCGCAGGAAGCGGGACTCGCTGGAGATACCCGCCATGTCCGCGGAGTCCCTGGAAGCCGAGCTGAAGGAACGGGGAGTCCCTCTCGACGAAAAGAAAAAGGCCGGGCCGGAGGAAAGGGAAATCCTCGCCTCCATGCGCGAGGCCGAGGACTCGGGCGCGGTCGACTACCTCAAGGAGAAGCTGGGCAGGCTCGCCGGCCTGACCCTTGAAAGGCAGGAGAACGGGAAACTGAGGCTGCTGCTGACCCACAAGGGTTTCGAGTCCTGGCTGACGCTGCGCACGAAGGACGCCGTGAAGTTCTTCGAGAAACAGGGAATGGACTTCCGCCACATATTCGCGCTGCGCGACAGGGAAGGGGCGCCGTTCTTCGAAAAAAAGGGACGCCTCACCCGCAGGGGCGCTTCGGCCTACCTGGCCGCCCTGGGGGGCGCCAGGTCATGGATAATGCCCTACGAGGACGTCCCGGCCTCGCCCGCGGCGGAGAAGGCCAGGGCCGAGACCGCCTCCATCGTATCGGGCGGCTACTCCGAGATATACGAACCCGAATACCTGTGGCTGATGAGGGCGACGGACTGCCCCCAGGAAGTAATGCAGGAGTCCCCCATCTTCCTTAAAGAGGTCAGGACCCCGGCCAACACCCGCTACTTCATCTGCGTCTCCTGCGCCCAGCGCAGCAGGATAACGGACCAGATAGCCCTCATGATAGAGGATTACAGGGCCGGCAACACCAAGATACAGACCTCCGGCGGCACGGCCTTTTTCGGCCGGGCCGGCGTCGCCCCGCCCAAGCTTTGCGTCAACGGACGCGTCGCCGACTAGGGGCCGGTTGCGCCGGCCTCCGCCATTTGCTATCATATCCCAACTATGATACAGAAAACCACTTTGCCCGAACTCAAGAAAGTCGAAGCCGACAGGAAATGGCATTTCCTCGACGCGAAGGACCAGGTGCTCGGCAGGCTGTCCACCCGCATAGCGGTGCTGCTCGCCGGCAAGCACAAGCGGACCTACACCCCTTCTATGGACTGCGGAGATTTCGTGGTGGTGACCAACGCCTCCAAGGTCAGGCTGACCGGCTCCAAGCCCGAAGAGAAGTTCTACTTCAGGCACTCCGGCTACGCCGGCGGCGCCAAGGTCATCCCCTACAAGCGCCAGATGGAGAACGACCCGACCAAGGTCGTCATGCTGGCGGTCAAGCGGATGCTCGACGACAACAAGCTGCGGGCCCGCAGGCTCAAGCGGCTCAAGATCTATCCCGGCGCCGAGCACGGCTTCGGCGGCCTGGAAAAAAAGTAACACTGACGAGAGGATAAAAAAACAATGAGCGAAACCAATCTCATACTGGCCACCGGCAGGCGCAAGACCTCCGTGGCGCAGGTCAAGATGCTGCAGGGCGGCAGCGGCAAGATGACCGTCAACGCCAAGAGCCTCGACGAATACTTCGGCAACAACAGCCGCCTGAAGTACGTCATCAACTCCCCCTTCGACCTGGTCAAGGACCAGAAGTTCGACTGCGTCATAAAGGTCAACGGCGGCGGGATATCCAGCCAGGCCGGCGCCATACGCCACGCCATCTCGCGGGCCATCGCCAGCCTCGGGGACACCTTCCGCGGCCCGATGAAGAAAGCCGGCTACCTGACCCGCGATCCCCGCATGGTCGAGCGCAAGAAGCCCGGCCAGCCCAAGGCGCGCAAACGCTTCCAGTTCTCCAAGAGGTGATCGCCTCCTGAGAGCTGCCGACCGCGGGAGGCCAGTCCTCCCGCGGTTCTTTTTTATAATGCCGAAGAAAAGAACCCTAAAGTCGGTCTCGGCCGCCGCCGCCGCTGGCGCGGCCCTGGCCGAAGCCCTGGCGGCGGGCCGGCCCGCCGCCGCGGAACTGACGGCTCTCCCCTCCGCCGCGGAGGCGCTCCGCGCTGCGGTCTCGGCGGACCCTTCGGCCCCGGAACTGCTGGAGCCGCTGGAGACTCTGCTGGCCACGCTCGCCCGCACCGCGCCCCTGCTGCCCCCGCCCCCCCTTCCCGAGCCGCTGCCGCAGGCCCTGGCGGGACTGGGACGCGCCCTGCGCCTGACCGCCGCCCTGGCCGGCGGCTCCGCGCGTCCGGAGGACGCCGGCCAGGTGTCCGCCCTCGCGGCCTCTTTCACCCGCGAGCTCAGGCTGGCCAGAAGGGCCGCGGAGAGCGACCCGGCCGGGTTCGTCGAAAATCTCAAATTTAGTAACATATATTCGGACCTGGAGAACTGCTTTTTCCGGGCCGAGGAAGAGGCCGGGCGACTGCCCCGGGCATGACCAGCCCGGACCAAGGCCCGACCCGCCGGAAACAGGAGAAAACCGTGAAAACAACGATAATAGCGGCCCTCGCCATTTTCATTGCCCAGGCGGCACAGGCCGGCACCGTCTCGATATACCACACCGGCGACGTTCACGGCTGGTACAGCGCCCGCCCCGCCAAGTGGGACAAGGAGAATCCCTCCCGCATGATCGGCGGCTTCCCGGCCCTCGCGTCCCTGCTCAAGTCCGAGAAGAACCCCTACATACTCCTGGACTCCGGCGACATGTTCCAGGGCACCCCCGAGGGCAATCTGACCCGCGGGATGGCCACCGTGGAACTCATGAACAGGCTGGGCTACTCCGCCGCCACCGTCGGCAACCACGAATACGACTATACCGAAGCCAGCCTCAGGGCCATGGTCTCCAGCGCCTCTTTCACGCTGCTGGGCGCGAACGTATACGTCAAGGAGACAGGCGAAAGGCCCGCCTACCTCAAACCCTATGTCCTCCTGGAAAGGGGCGGCAAGAAGATAGCGGTGCTCGGCCTTGCCGGCGAGCACACCACCACCTCCACGCTGCCGCTCAACGTGAAGCACCTCGAGTTCCGGGACGAGGCCGGCGAGGCCGCCCGGTGGATGAAGGAGATACGGGGGCTGAAGCCGGACGCGGTTGTCGTCCTCGCCCATTTCGGGATCTGCGGCCGCTTCAACTCCCAGAAGGTGGACGTCTCCACCTGGACCTATTCGGAACTCCGCTCCCGCTGCGGCGGAGGCGGCACGCTGGCCGTGGCGCGGGCCGCGGAGGGGATAGACGTGGTGCTCGGGTCACACAACCATACCGGCCTCCTGCGCGGCTACTACGACAAGCAGAGCTCCACGCTTCTGGGCGAAAGTTTCTACGGCCTTACCGACGTGACGCGCGTGGACCTTGATTTCGACGACAAAACGGGGAAACTGAAGGGGGCGCGGGCCGAACTCCTGCCGCTCTGGACCGACGTGACCGGGGAGGACGCGACCGTCAAGGAGACCATAGCCGCCTTCTCGGCCGAGGTGGACAGGGAGATGGACAAGGAACTGGGGGAGGCGGCCTCGGACCTGGGATACAGCGTCGAGGGACTGGATTCCGCCGTGGGGAACTGGATGACCGACGCCATGCGGGCGCACGCCGGGGCCGACATCGCTTTCCAGAACACCGCCGGGATACGCTCCGAGATAAAGAAGGGCCCGGTGCGCATGCGCGAGATCTACCAGGTGATGCCTTTCGAGAACACGCTGGTGACGGTGAGGATGACCGGCGCCCAGATCGAAAAGCTCCTGCGCGACAATCTCTCCGGCGGCAAGGCCAGGCTGCAGGTTTCCGGACTCAAGGTGTCTTTCACCCCCCGCAAGGACGGCAGGATGATACTGGAGCGGGACGGCCGCGCCGTCAAGCCGGGGGACAAATTCCTCGTCGTGACCAACAATTACCTGACGACGGGCGGGACCGGAGGCGCGGCCTTCTCCGAAGGCGAACAGCTCACCGACACCATGATACCCGTGCGCGACGCGCTCATCGAATCCGTAAAGAAAGCCGGCGTCATCTCGGCGCCCGCGGACGCCGGGAGAATAACCAGGCTGGAATGATAAGACCGGCGCTCAGAGCGCTCCTCATTTCCTCTCCCCTGCTGCTCGCCTCCTGCGCCTGGCGGGACTCGGTGGTCGTTTACCTCACCTCGGACGCCAGGGGCTGGGTGCTCCGCGCGCCGGAAGACGAAGGGCCGGCCCCGGCCGGCTTCCCGGTGCTGAAGAAATTCCTGGGAACCGAAAAACGGCCCTTCCTGCTTTTCCACGCCGGGCCGTGGCTTTCGGGCCCTCCGGAAAGCCTGCCCCAGCGGGCGAGGGCCGCGGCAGAATGCATGGCCGGCCTCCCCTACTCCGCGGCGGCGCTGCTGGGCGAGGACCTGGAACTGGACCCGGCCAAAGTCGAAAAGGCCCTCAAGGGCTCGCCCCTTCCGCTTCTGGGGTCCAACCTCTATTTAAAGAACGGCAAGCGGGTTCCTTTCGCCGGCCGCTCGGTCACGGCTCCCGTAGGCGGAACTTCCCTCGGCCTGGCCGTCCTCACCGCCCCCAGGCCGGACAGGCTGGCCTGGCCCAAATACGGGACCCGTTACAAGTTCGAGAAGGAGACCTACGAGACCGAGCTGGCCCTCAAAGAAATGGCCGCCGCCGGCGCGGGCATAAAGGCGGTCCTGCTGGAGATAGGGGAAGGCGAGGGCGCCATTGATTTCCTGAAATATTTCCTGGGACATTTCAGCGGCCGGCTGGACCTGGCCCTGGTTCGATCCCCCGCGGTGACCAAGCGCTTCGCCTACAAAGGGATCATCGTGCTCCCGGTACTCGACGGCCTCAACAGGGCCGAACTCAAGCCCGGCCCGAAGGGCGGCCTTGCTGACGCCTCGCACAAGGTCATAGAGCTCGACGCGGAGAAGCACGGCTCGGACCCCGCGGTGGAAGCCATGCTGGACTCGCATCGCAGCGGCGTCCAGGCCGCGCTCGACCGGGTGATAGGGACGCTGCCTCACCCTCTCGAACCGGGAAAAACGGGACCTTCCACGGCGGGGTCGTGGGCGGCGGCCTGCCTCAGGCGCTGGGCCCGCGGCGACGCCGCCATCTTCGACCCCGCCGACATCCGCGCCCCCCTGCCGCGCGGCGAGGTGAGGACGGGCGACCTGTACAGGGCCCTGCCGGGCGAGAACAACGTGGTTTTCGTCAAGATCCGGGGGCAGGAACTGCTCGAGTTCCTGCGCGATTCGGCCGGCAGGCGCCTGTCCTACGCCGGGATATCCTACGACGCGGCCAAGGGTACCGGCGAGGCCGACGGCCAGCCCATACAGCCGGGCCGGCTTTACCGGGTAGCGATACCCGATTCCATGGTAAGCGAGACAGACTACGCCATACTCTCGACGGCGATGGAATTCGCCAACTCCAGGCACCCGGTGCGCGACACGATGCGCTGGTGCCTGGGCCGCCGCCAGCCGGCGCGGCCCGCGATGGCCGGGATGGAATTCTGATATGCACGCGTGGATAGCCGGACTTCTGCTGAGCGGGCTCTTCTGGTTCAGGACCTTCGTATTCTTCGCCGCAACCTGGGCGGTGATCTTCGCCACCTCGACGGTGCTCGGCGCCTCGGCCGCCTTCGAGTACGACGACGGCTACGCCTGGACCTCCCCCGTGTTCGCCAAAGCCGAAGCGCAGGGGCTTCCCGTCGGCTCGCCCGACTACTGGAACCTGGTCAACCGCTCGGACGGCCCCGAACGCACCAAGCCGGTCCCCTGGCTGGCTTCCTGGACGCTGCGCCTGGCAGGGTTCAGAGTGGAACTTATAGCCGAGCGCGGCCGCGAAGGCTCGGAGGCCCTTGCGGCGCGGCGCATCCCCCCCGCCGCGGAAATCCATTTCATAACGGAAGGGGACAGGGCGGCCCTGCTCAGGGAAAAAGGATACACGCTTTATTTCGCGGTCTCGGACGAACAGGTCGCCCTGGCCCGCCAGGCTGATATAACCCCGGTCAGGGTGCTCAAGAACCCGAAGTCCCGGTTCACGGCCGCCCAGACCCCCGGGCGTTACGGGGAAACGACCCTTCCCCTCTCCCGCCTCTGAGCCGGCCCTTATTGCCTGCCGGCCATTAATAAGATAAAATAGACCTCCGCGCATGCCCGACTGCATTTTTTGCAAGATAGCCGCCGGAGAGGCGAAGGCCAGGATAGTCCTGGAGGACGAAGACCTGGTGGCCTTCCTGGACCTCAATCCCCAGGCCCCCACCCACGTCCTGATAGTGCCCAGGAAGCACATCCCCAGTCTTTCGGACGCGGAGCCCGGCGACGCGGCGATGCTGGGCCGGCTGCAGCTGGCGGCGGGCAAAATCGCGGCCCAGCTCGGAGTAGGGGACGGGTTCAGGCTGGTGGTCAACAACGGCCGCAAGGCCGGCCAGGCGGTGGACCACCTGCACTACCACCTGCTCGGCGGCAGGCGGCTGCAGTGGCCCCCCGGCTGAGCGGCGGAAAAGATTTGAAAACGACGGTTCACGCGACAAGGTGGTGATAACGTGGTATTCGTAAAAGTACGCGACGAAGAATCCGTAGAGGAGGCCCTGAGGCGCTTCAAGCACGAGTGCGAGCGCAACGGCATCCTCAAGGAGATAAAGCGCAGGGAACATTACATGTCCCCCGGCGCCAAGCGCAAGCTCAAGTCCCAGGAAGCCCGGCGCAAGATGCGCAAGGGCCGGCGCTATTGAGCGCCCCCGGCCCGCGGCTACTGCGGCGCGGGCCCAGCTAAAAAAGCGGTTGCGCAGCGCCTTCCCCCCGCCGGGGGGAAGGCGTTGCGCCTTATCCTTCAGGAAGAACGGATGCGCCCCGAGGACCCCATAAACGAGATCCGCACCAGGGTCGACATAGTCGACCTCGTGCGCGACTATGTCCCCTCGCTGAAGCAGGCGGGGCGCAACTTCAAGGCCTGCTGCCCGTTCCACAGCGAGCGCACCCCCTCTTTCACCGTAAGCCAGGACAAGCAGATCTTCTACTGCTTCGGCTGCAACAAGGGCGGCGACGTGTTCACATTCCTGCGCGAGATCGAGGGCCTGAGCTTCCCGGAGGCCGCCGAACGGCTGGCCCAGCGCGCGGGCGTCGAGTGGAAGCGCGACAAGGACGGCGCCCTCTCCGCCCGCGAGAAGGAGCGCACCGAGCTCAAGAAGCTCATGGCCGCGGCCGCCGCCCTCTACTCCAAATTCCTCTTTTCCTCCGCCGGGAAGACGGCCCTGGCCTACCTGCGGGACCGGCAGCTCTCCGACGGGACCATAGAGCGATTCATGCTGGGCTGGGCGCCGGGCGGGGACGCCCCGGTGGCGCGCGAACTCAAGTCGCGCGGCTTCTCCGCCGACCTCCTGTTCATGGCCGGCCTGGCCTCCACCCGGGACGGGGGCAGGGTCGGCGACTACTTCCGCGAGCGCGTGATGTTCCCCATACGCAACCCCGCCGGCGACGTCATAGCCTTCGGCGGACGGGTGCTGGACTCCTCCGAGCCGAAATACCTTAACTCTCCGGAAACCGTCCTTTTCCCCAAGCGCCGCACTCTTTACGGGCTCTACGAAGCCCTGCCCGAGATACGCAAGAAGGGCCGCGTGGCCGTGGTGGAGGGCTACATGGACGTCATAGCCTGCCACCAGGCCGGCGCCGCCTTCGCCGTGGCCCCCCTTGGCACCGCGCTGACCTCCGACCACGCCCACCAGCTCTCACGCTACTCCGCGGAGATAACCGTGGCCTTCGACTCAGACACCGCGGGAAAGAACGCGGCGGTGCGCGCCGCCGAGATCTTCATGGACGCCGGGCTCTACGTAAAAGCGGCCGACTTCTCCCCCGCCAAGGACCCGGACGAGCTGGCGGTAAAGTCAGGGGCCGCGGAGCTCGAAAAGCGGCTCACCTCGGGCATGGACCCGGTCGAGTTCAAGCTGCGCCTGCTGGCCCCCGGCGGCGCCGACAAGCTTTCCTCCCAGGACAAGGCGCGGCTGGCGGCGAAACTGCTGGACACCGTGGCCCGCCAGCGCGACGAGATAGTAAAGAGCGAGTGGCTCAGGATAATAGCGGCGAAACTCGCCGTGCCCGAGGAGGCCCTGGCCCGCCAGCTCTCCAAGTCGGACCCGGGCGGCCACGTAAGGCCCGAGCGGCCAGCCGAAGCGCCCGCGGACCTGCCGCCGGCCATAGAGCTGGGCTTCCTCCAGCTGCTGCTCAAGAACCCCGGGCTCTGCGGCCACGTCGCGGAACTTACGGAGGAGAGCCTCTCGCACCGGGGTTCCCGGGCGATACTGGCCGCCATGCGCGCCGCGCCGGCGGCCTCCCCCGCCGAACTGGCGGAGGCGCTCGCAGCGGACAGCCCGGAGGCCGCGGCCCTGGTAATGAAGCTTTCGGTGCAGGAGCTGGAGTCGGAATCCGACCCGGCCTCGGACGTGCGCAAGGCCGCCGAGATGATAACCAGGTTCGCGCGGGAAAGGAGATGGAAGGAACTCAAATCCTCCATGTCCTCGCTCGGCCCGGAACAGCTCAGGGAATTCCAGGAACTCACGGCGGAGATAAAGTCCTCCCCCGGAAAGAAAAAGTAAGGAGAAAGAAATGGCCCAGCCAAAAAAAGCTTTAAGGGACCTCGTCGAGCTCGGCAAGGAGCACGGCTACATCACCCTCGAGGAGATGAACCGCTCGCTGACCAACGCCTCGATGTCCAGCGAGGAGATAGACAACCTGATGACCACGCTGGAGGACCTCGGCATCGACGTGGTGGACCGCAAGAAGTTCAAGCTGGTCGCCGCCGCCGAGCGCGAGGCCTACACCGTGGAGTGGGACGCCGCCCCCGACGTCTCCAACTCCATCCGCATGTACCTCAGCGAGATGGGCAAGGTGCCGCTGCTGACCCGCGACGAGGAGGTCACGCTGGCCCGCAACATCCGCGAGCGCGAGAAGGAACTGCGCATGCTGGTGCTGGAGTCCCCCATCACGATGCGCGAGATACGCAGCTGGGAGATGCTGATAGAGCAGGACGAGATGACGACCAAGGAGCTCATGCCCCGCGGCCGCAAGTCCAACCAGGAGCTCTCGGCGATGAAGCGCAAGATGAAGAACATCGCGCACCTCATCACCCGCACCGAGAAGGAGCTGGCCGCCCTCGACGCCCGCGCCAAGAAGCCGAACCTGCCCAACGAGCAGAAGAAGAAGCTGGCGCACGAGATGGACAAGAAGCGCAAGGACATCGTCAAGAACATCATCAACCTCAACCTCAACCAGGAGAAGATCAAGCGCCTGACCAACAAGATCAAGAACCTGGCCCACAAGGTCAAGGAGTTCCGCATCGAGCTGGACAGGTACCAGAAGCATTACGGCGACCTGGACAAGATAGCCGCCGACCACGCTCTTGTCGCCAAGGGCCGCCTCAAGCCCGCCGTCTTCCGCTCCAAGTGGGGCTACAACCCCGGCGAGCTGGACGCGGCGCTGGAGAACATCCGGGCCATAAAGGACCGGGAGTACCACCTGCTGCGCACGCTGCCGCTGGGCGCCGACGAGTTCCTTTCGCTCAACGACAAGATCACCTTCCTCGAGGACCAGATCCTGCAGGACAAGCTCAAGCTCATCAAGGCCAACCTGCGCCTGGTGGTCTCGATAGCCAAGAAGCACGTCAATTCCAACCTGGAACTCTCCGACCTGATACAGGAGGGCGGCCTGGGCCTCATGAAGGCCGTGGAGAAGTTCGAGTACAAGCGCGGCTTCAAGTTCTCCACCTACGCCACCTGGTGGATACGCCAGTCGATCAACCGCGCCATCGCCGACCAGGCCCGCACCATCCGCATCCCCGTGCACATGAAGGAGCTGGTCAGCAAGCTCATGAAGGTCACCCGCAAGTACCGCCAGGAGTTCGGCCGCGACCCCAACATCGAGGAATACTCCAAGCACATGCACATCTCGATGGACAAGGTGAAGAACGCGCTGAAGATCATGCAGGACCCGATCTCCCTGTCCACCCCGATAGGCGAGGACGAGGATTCGCATCTCGAGGACTTCATCGAGGACAAGGGGGGCATACCTCCGTCGAACTCGGCGGTGGAGCTGCTCAGGCGGCGCGAGGTCACCAAGATACTCTCCACCCTGACCGACCGCGAGGCCAAGATCATAAAGCTGCGCTTCGGGATAGAGACCGGCTACCCCCGCACGCTCGAGGAGGTCGGCAAGATCTTCCGCGTCACGCGCGAGCGCGTGCGCCAGATCGAGGCCAAGGCCATCCGCAAGCTGCGCCACCCCAGCCGCAGCAAGATGCTCAGGGACTACATAGACTGAGCGCGGCGGGAGCGGACAAAAGAAGAGGCCCCGGGGCGACCCGGGGCCTCTCTTTTTTTGCCGCGGAGGAGGAGGCTATTTCTTCTCGTCCTGGAACATGGTCTTTATAAGGGAGGCGGCCGCGTCCTTGGCGCCGAGGCCGAAGGCGATGGCGAAGGCAAGGCCGAAGGAGCCCAGCACTATGCTCAGGCTGGAGCGTATCGTCTTCATCGCTATGCCCATCTGCTCCAGGGCTATTATCGCCGCGAAGACGATGACCGTGAAATAGACTATCTGGGACAGGACCCTGCCGCCGCGCAGGTTATTGGCGGTCGCGGAATTCAGCACCACCTCGCCCAGGAACTTGGCGAAGAGCAGGCCGCCGAAGGCTATGAATATCGAGGCGGTGATCCTGGGCATGAAGTCCATGACGAAGCGCTCGAGTATGGCCGAGATCACGGTTAGATTGAGCACGTTGGCGGCCGAAACGAAGAACACCAGGATCAGCGACCAGTAGATCACGAACCCGATCACCGCGACCAGCGACTTGCCGAGGCCGAACCTGGCCAGAACTTCGTTAACGCCGACGCGGCTGGTATAGGAGTCCAGCTTGACCCGGCGCAGGAAGTTCTCCGCCACGGAACTGAAGACCCGGGCTATAAAAAGCCCGAAGAGTATGAAGATAAGGGCCGCGATGACGTTGGGCAGGTAGTTGGCGAAGATGTGCCAGACGTTGAGCACGGGCTGCACGAAGAGACTGGAAATGTCTTTGAGCATGGCTTGGGCGGTCCTCCTTGGATCCGTGAGGCCTTATTCTATTATTTATCCGGGCGTGGTTCAAAGCGGCGGGCGAAAAAAAAGCCCCGTCCGGGAGAGCGGACGGGGCGGGAACCATGTAACGGTCAGGAAGCTTTCCGGGGCGCCACGGGGTCCGAGGGAACGGGCTTCGGCGCCGGCGATTTGAGCCTGGGAGCGGGCAGCGCCCGGCGCAAACCCGAAGGCGCGTCGCGCAGATCGGAGGGACGGGCCCGGGGCGCGGCCTTCCCGGCGGGAACGGGGGCTATCTGCTCCGCCCCGGGACGGGCCTGGCGGACTTGCCGGACGGCGTCCACCGCCGGCGCGGCAGGCGCTCCCGCGGCTTCCTCCGGCTTCTTCTCTTTGCCGGCCTCCACGGACTTTTTCAGGAACTCTATGGCGCCCTGCCTGTAAAGAGGGTCGCCGATGACGCTGAATTCGTCGAACGCGGTGCGTCCGGAACGGGCGGCGCGGTCTTCGACGGCTTTTTCGGCGGCCCTCTCCGCGGCCGGTACGGGGGCCGCGGGCTTCAAGTCTTCGACGCTGCCGGCCGCGAAGGCCGGACATGAAAAAACCGTCGCCACGAGGGCGGCGGCGAAGATATTCACGGCGCGGACTGGACATTTTTTCATCAGTTTCTCCATTTACAGCTCGTTTCGCGGCGTCCGGCGTCGCCTTGACCGCCGGCTGATCCCTGTGCTTAAATTATACAATCTGCGGGGGCGGGCCGTAAGTGGCTAATGTCCTACCCGGAGCGGGCCAATCGGCCCACAGCCGGCCCAAGACGGGGTCAGGTCTTTACTTTTGACCTGGCGGCTCAATTTGCCCGCGGGGGAATGTCAAAAGTAAAGACCTGACCCCGGGCGCCTGTTGCAAGCAAGTTAAAATGTCATGGTTTTCGTTTTTTAGAAATGTCAGGGTAG
>JAVHLJ010000061.1 GCA_031082205.1 Elusimicrobiales bacterium | reverse complement strand
CCAATATATGCTTTTGGGCAGGGGAAGGTGTAAACGAACTGCCTGAATAGCTCTCGGGCCGTAGGTCTAAAGTCCTATTGCGCGGTAGGTCTTGTGGGCTTGACAAGTCAACCCGGCGCGGCTAGACTATTCATGTATAAGGGATATATATGAACGGCATCGGAAAAGACCCCGCTTTCGTCCTGACCCTGGCCCTGGGCACTTTCGCCGTTGGCGGGTTCGTCGCCGTTTCCCACCTGGGCAGGACCTCCGAGCCGGTACAGATGAAGTCGGGCTTCTCCACCCGCTTCGCTCCGGAGCGGGCCGAGGCGGTTCCCGCCGCTCCGGCCTCCCATATCGAGAATTTCAAGCGCGGAGCCGAGGTGGTCAAGGCCCGGGCCTACGCCGCGGCCTCCGGTTTCGGTTTCACTTTCGGCGGCCCCGCCCCGGCGGCCCGGACCGCGACGGCTTCGGCCGCCGGCAATGAGAGCTGGCGCTACGCTTCCTCGTCTTCCCGCGGGCAGTACGCGGACGGCGGCCCCAAGGACTGGGCCAGCGCCTACTATAAGGGCCCCAAGGGCATGAGCGCCGGCGGTTCCGCCTCCTGGGCGGCTTCCGGCAGCGCTTCCCAGACCGGCGCTTCCGCCTCCGCGCCGTGGACCGCCTCCGGGTCCGAAGCCGCCTCCGGAGAGGCCGCCGCCGGCGAAGAGATGCCCGGAGTGGACGCCGCCGCCGTGGAACGCTACGCACGCGCCCAGGCCTCGCCCGGCGCCGCGGGGCAGGCGGCTTCCGCCATGTACGCTTCGCTCCCGTCCGCCTCCGGCCGCGCTCCCGGCGGCTACTCCCAGCCGTCAGCCGGCGGCAATTCGCTCCCTCCCATCGAGGGCGCCAGGACCGGTACTATTTCCGGGATGCGCGGAGGCGCTTCCGCGGCCGACCTGGGCGGCATGGACGAGGGCCTGCGCTCCGGTTCGGGGGGCAGCTACGGCGCGCAGATGGCCGGCGGCGCGGCCGATGTCGCCGCCAAGGTTGCCGCGGTGCCAATGCCTTCGGGCGACTCGGCCAAGGCCGTAACCCCTTCCGGCGGCGCCTCCCCGGGCGGCTCTTCCTCCGGCGCGGCCGGCGGGTCCGGGTCCTCCGGCGGCTCTTCGGGCGGCTCGTCTTCCGGGGCCCCGTCCGCCAATACGCCGAAGTCGGCCGGCGATAATCCCAGGCCTGAGGTCTCGCCCGTTCTGTACGCTTCCGCACAGACCCCCGATCTCTTACAGGAAATAGCCTCCGAAAAGCTCAACGGCAGGGAGGACAGGTACCTGCGCGCCGCGTCGCCGGAACTCAAGTCCGCGGAAGGGACGGCGGACTCCGGCCTCGAGGCTCTGCTCCAGCCGCGCACCGTTCATCCTTCTCCGGCCCCGTCCTCCGCCGAGAAAAGCGTGGTCCCCGCTCAGACGAACCCGGACCCGGAAAATCTCGAGGAGGTCCGCGCCGCCCGCAGGGAGGCCATCAAGACGGAGACCCATCTTTTCCTGCATAAGCTCGAGTCCCGTTACGGCAGGATGAGCGACATACAGCGCGTCAGCTGCCATTCGGACCGCGATACCTGTTTCGATCACCGGCTGCGCGGCTCTTACATGACGATGGTCACCTCCACCGGCGCCAAACTGGCGCTGGGCTTCAAGCGGACCGACGGCGGCAGCCGCGGGGACCGCTCGGACGGACGCCGGGATTTCAGGCGCTCCGACTCCGGCGCCCGTGAACCCGCCAAGTGGCGGCTCTATACCATCGACTTCGTGGACGGCGCCGGCCGCCGCCCCGGCGAGGCCGCCGCGGTAGCGGAAGAGGCGGAGGAGGACGGGGGGGAGGAATAGAGCTCCGACAGTGTACGCTATTGCCGATCTTTATCCGGAGGCCGCGGGAGCGGCCTCTCTTTATTTATATCCCTTTATTTGTAATAATTAGGGGAAAGGCCGGGAAGGCCTTTTCCCACAAGGAGATACCTATGAAAAAACTTCTCTTAGCCGTCTGTTTCCTGCCTTTCGCGGCCGGCATAGCGGCGGCCGGCGACTTCGATAATTTCAACAACTACGCCAGCCAGGCCTACCTCAAGCCTTTCGCCAAGGACCTCGGCGGCCTGCTGGGCGCCATGGACTTCAATTCCGGCCGCTCGCTGGGCTTCCCCGGCTTCGACGTCAACGCCTCGGCCGTCATACAGGCCGAGCCCAGCTCCGACAACGCCATATTGAACCTTGCCAACGTGGACGCCTTCGGCGTGGCCATGCTGCAGGCTTCGGTGGGGCTGCCCCTGACCGACCTGGACGTGGCCGTGCGCGGCGTCTCCTACGGCGGACTCTCGATAATGGGAGCGGGCCTGCGCTACGGCGTCTTCAAGAGCGGCCTGGCGACCAAGTTCGTCCCGGACATCTCGCTCGGCGCCTTCTACGACGTGATCGACTTCGACTACTTCAAGGGCAGCCACATGTCGTTCGACGTGGCGGCTTCGTTCGACCTGCCGATAATAAAGCCTTACGCCGTGGCCGGCATCGACCGCACCACCGTCGAGGCCCAGGGCCTCACCGGCCTCAACGCCTCGGTCAACGGCGTCGACGCCACGGTCACCAAGCCGCGCTACACGCTGGGCGTGAAGCTCTCGCCCCTGCCGCTGGTCTATATCTACGGCGCCTACAATATACTCCACGGCGAGAACGGCTACACGGCCGGCCTCGGCGTGCGTTTCTAACATAAACCAAGGAGCTTTGACATGGAAACCAATCAGACCAACACCGAAAGCCACAGGCTCATAGAGGTCGCCGAGAAGTACGGCGCCAACAACTATCACCCGCTGCCGATAGTCATCTCCCAGGGCAAGGGCGTCTGGGTCAAGGACCCGGAGGGGAAGAAATACATGGACATGCTCAGCGCCTATTCCGCGCTGAACCACGGCCACCGGCACCCCGGCGTGCTCAAGGCCATGACGGACCAGGCGAAGAAATGCACGCTGACCTCGCGCGCGTTCAACAACGAGCAGCTGGGCCCGTTCCTCAAGGAGCTCTGCGAGTTCACCGGCTACGAGATGGCGCTGCCCATGAACACCGGCGCGGAGGCCGTCGAGACCGCGATGAAGGCCGTGCGCAAGTGGGGCTACAAGGTGAAGGGAGTGCCGGAAGGGAAGGCCGAGATAATCGGCGTCAGCAATAATTTCCACGGCCGCACCATAAGCATAGTGTCCTGGTCCACGGAACACCAGTACAAGGACGGCTTCGGGCCGTTCACCCCGGGCTTCACGATAGTTCCCTACGGCGACATAGAGGCCCTCAAGGCGGCCATCACTCCCAACACCGTCGCCTTCATCGTGGAGCCGATACAGGGCGAGGCCGGCATAATAGTCCCGCCGGCCGGCTACCTCAAGGCCGCGCAGGAGCTCTGCCGGGCCAACCGCGTCATGTTCGTCGCCGACGAGATACAGACCGGCTTCGGCCGCACCGGCAGGAAGTTCGCCTGCGACTACGACGGCGTGAAGCCCGACATGCTGGTCATGGGCAAGGCGCTGGGCGGCGGCGTGCTGCCGATCTCGGCGGTCGTCTCTTCCAAAGAACTGCTCGGCGTCTTCAACCCCGGCGATCACGGCAGCACCTTCGGCGGCAACCCGCTGGCCTGCGCCGTGGCGCGCGCGGCCATGAAGGCCATAAACGAGGAGGGTCTCGTCGAGAACTCCCGAAAGATGGGCGAGTACTTCATGGAGAAGCTGCGCTCGATAAAGAGCCCGTACATCAAGGAAGTGCGCGGCAAGGGCCTGCTCATCGGAGTCGAGCTCAACACCAAGGCGCGCCCCTTCTGCGAGGAACTGATGGGCCTGGGTCTGCTCTGCAAGGAGACCCACGACCTGGTCATACGCTTCGCGCCCCCGCTGGTCATAACCCAGAAGGAGATAGACTGGGCCTTCAAGCGGGTGAAGAAGGTGCTTTCGAAGAAACGGGCGGCCTGAGCCGTCCCGCCGACGGGGGGGCGCCGGGGCCTGCGAAAGCCCGGCGCCCTCTCATTAAAAGCCCCGCTTTTTTCTCCCATGCGCTTCTCCAGAACCTCCCTTTATTTCCAGGTCAGTTTCGCCACCATAGTCTGGGGCGCGGCTTACCCGCTGACCAAGCACCTGTTGACCCAGGTCTCGCCGATGAGCGTGGTCTTCCTGCGCGCGCTGATAGGCGCGCTGGTGCTGGTGCTGATGACGGGCTCGCGGTTCACGGCGGCCGACTTCCGCCTTACCAATCTGTGGCGGCTGGCCGTCCTTTCCGTGGTCGGGGTCACGCTGCAGCATTACCTGCAGGGCTACGCGCTCACTTACACGACGGCGGGCAACGCCGGCTGGCTGATAGGCACTGCGCCGATAATGGTGGCGCTGCTGATGATCACGATGGGCGAGGTCCTGTCGGCGGCCAAGGCGCTGGCTTTCACGCTCGGCTTCGCCGGCACGCTGGCGGTCATTTTCTCAAAGGGCGGCGCGGGAGGGGTTTTCGCGCTGCCGTCCACCGCCGGCGACTTCATCTTCCTGGCCTCCTGCGTTTCCTGGGCCTTCTACGTTCTTTTCACGCGCCGCTGGCTGACGGGCTGGACCCAGGCGAAGGTGACCACCGCGACGATGGTCGTGGCGCTGTTCAGCGCCCTGCCGCTGTGGCTGGCCGCCGGCGGCCCGGCCGAGATGGCCCGCCTCGACGCCACCGGCGCCGCCTACGCGCTGTTCCTGGGCGTGGTTGCCTCGGGTTTCTGCTATTATTTCTGGAACAACGCGGTCGAGGGCATCGGGGCGGTCAGATCGTCCTATTTCATCTACCTCGAGCCTTTCGCCACGCTGGCTTCCGCCTATTATTTCATCGGCGAGAGGGTGACCTGGGGCGCCATACCGGGCGGCCTGGCCATACTTGCCGGCGTATATTTCATAAACGCGAAGGACCAGTCGCTGGCCCGCCTGCGCACCCGCGTCTCGTCCGCGCTGGGACTTCAGAAGCATGGCAGCCTGGCTTGAGAAACTGAAGGAAGCGGCCTCCTGCCCCGTCCTGGCCGGAGAGCCATCCGCCGGGCGCGCCTCCTATCGAGCCGGCGGGCCTTTCGAGGCTCTCGCTCTTCCCGCTTCTTCCGAAGAACTTTCGCGGCTCCTTTCCGTTTCCTCCTCTCTCGGCGTCCCGGTCACCGTGCTGGGCGCCATGACCAACGTGCTGGTGGGGGATAAAGGTCTGCCCGGCCTTACGCTCTGTACCGCCCGGATGACCGGCCTCTCGCTGGACGGCGCGTCGCTGCGCGCCGCCGCCGGCGAACCCTGGGATTCGGCGGTGCGCGCGGCCTGCGGCGCGGGCCTGGGCGGACTGGAGCGGACCTCCGGCATCCCCGGCACCGTCGGCGGTGCCGCGAGGATGAACGCGGGCGCCTACGGCCAGGAGACTTTCGACACGGTCTCGGAGATCGAGGCCGTCGACCGGAGGGGGGAGCGGCGCCTTCTCCAGCGCTCCGGGCTCAGATGGTCCTACCGCACGGTCGAGGGCCTGGACGGCCTGGCCGTGACGGCGGTCGTTTTCGCGCTGACCCGGGGGCGCTCCGCGGAACTGGAAGCCGAGCGGGAGCGGATACTGGCGGCCCGCGCGGCGAAACAGCCGCTGGACCTGCCCTCGGCCGGCAGCGTCTTCCGACGGCCGCCCGGCGATTACGCCTCGCGCCTTATAGACGCCTGCGGCCTTAAAGGGCTTTCCCGCGGAGGGGCCGCGGTCTCGGAGAAGCACGCCGGCTTCATCGTCAATACCGGCGGCGCCACCGCCGCGGACATAAAGGGGCTGATGGACGAGGTGAGGGAGCGGGTCAGGGAACGGACGGGAGTGGAACTGCGGCTGGAGCAGGTGCTGCTGGGTAATTTCTAGGCTGTGCCGTAACGGGCGCTATGCGTATCGGACGGCTTAGCGCGGGCGGAAGGTCTTAACGGCGAAACTGCCGGCGCCTATCCTGATGCCGGTGAACAGCAGCGCGCCGCCTGCCAGCATGAGAGGCACGCCGATAAGCGCTCCTATGAGGCTGGCGCTGAGGATGACGCCGGGCACCAGCAGGACCAGCCCCGCCAGTATGAGCGCGGCCGAGGCCAGGAAGCGCATCCTGGCCAGGAGACCATGGCCGGCCCCGGCGGATCCCGACGGCCGCTCCCGGCGGGCGAACCCGTCGTAAACCACCTCCGGCTCTATGACTTCCTCGTCCCTTTTTCTTTGCGCCGGCCGGGCGGGCTGAAGACCTTTGCTCATCCAACCATTATACACCCAAAGCCCCGTACCCGCAATATTTCCGTAAAGCGCGTTTATTACCATATTAAAGATATGACAAAGTCCCGCATCCTGTTCCCGCTGGTCCTGGCTTTCCTCGGCGCGACGTCTTCGGCCGCTTCCCCGCGGCAGGCGCTGGTCATCCTGTCCGGCGGGGCTTCCGAATCCAGCCTGCGGTCCGTACTGAGGGAAGAGGGCGGGCGCGTGCTGCGCGCCTTCCCGCCCTCGGCTTTCATATGCGAGCTGCCCGGTCCCGGAGGCCTGTCCGCGCTGCCCGGCGCCGCGGTTTACGCCGGCCCGGCCCCGGCCCCGGACCCGTCCTGCGGCGAGCCCTGCGTACTGGCGTCCGCCGTGTGGAACTCCGGGTTCCCCGCTCCCGCCGCCGCGCCCGCGGCGCGGGTGGGCAAGCGGGCCGAAAAGCGCCGCGGCGCGACCGTGCTCTCGTGGGTCCCTTCCTCGCGCGCCGGCCAGTACGATATCGAGATCTCCTCCTCCCCCGATTTCTCCTCCAGGGCCCTGTCGTCGAGGACCGGGCACTCGCGCTACGCGGTGCCGCCCGGCTCTCTGCCGCCGGGGCTTTACTACTGGCGGGTGGCGCCGGCTGTCGAAGGGGCCGCGCCGGCCTGGTCGGCCGCCGAAGAGCTGGAGATAGCTCCTTACGCCGCGCCCCGCCGCAGGGGCCGCGCCCCGGCTCCCGCCGCCGGCCGCATGCGGGGCCGCTCGCCCGTGGCGGCGGCGCCGGCGCCGGGCGCCTCCTGGTACCGGCTGCAGATCTCCTCGTCTCCGGACTTCTCCGCCCCGGTATTCGACCAGTCGTCCGAAGAGCCCCGTTTCAAGCTGTCGGCGGCGCCCCTGGCCTCCGGGGCCACTTATTACGCCAGGACGGCCGCCTACTCGGCGGGGGAAGAGTGGGACTGGTCCGAAACGGCGGAGCTCTTCATCGATCAGCCCGCGCCGCCCCCCGGCGACATGCGGCGCCCGCGCGGGGGAAGGCGTGAGTAAAGTACTGGCGCTGCTGCTGGCCCTCCTGCCCGCGCCGCGGCAAGCCGCCGCGGCGGCGCCCTACGGCGCCGGCTTTTACTCCACGTCCGAATACATGATAGGCAGCGTCCACGTGAACATCATTTTCGTGGAGAGCGACGGGACCATCGACGCCCAGACCGAGACCTGGGACGCCGGCCGCCAGGCGCAGGTCATCGGCGAGATAGAGGCCGGCATGGCCTGGTGGGCCGCGCGCGAGCCCAGGGCGAACCTTTCTTTCAGCTACACGGTGGAGACCATCACGACCGGCTATGAGCCGATAACCAGGAGCAGCGCCGACGAGGGCCTCTGGATAGCCCAGATCATGGGCAAGAAGGGCTACTCCGACGCCGATTATTTCGACAGGGTCTTCCGCAATAACGCCGCCAGGCGCGACGCCGCCGGCACCGACTGGGCCTTCACTTTCTTCGTGGTGGACAGCAATAACGACGCCGACGGGCAGTTCCCCGACGCCTACTTCGCCTACGCGTACCTGGGCGGCCCGTTCTCCGTGATGACCTACGACAATAACGGCTACGGGCCGTCCAACATGGATTCGGTGGCCGCCCACGAGACCGGGCATGTCTTCGGCGCCCTGGACGAGTACGCCTCCTCCGGCTGCTCCACCTCGGACAGGGCGGGATACCTCAACAAGACCAACGACAACTGCGAGAACGGCGGAGGCTCGCAGTTCTGCATCATGCGCGGCCAGATAGACCCCTACACTTTCGGAGCCGTCTGCACCCACACGCGCGAGCAGCTCGGCTGGAGGGACTCCGACTTCGACGATATATTCGACATAACGGACCTGCCGCCGACGGCCGCGCTGACGCCCTATTCGCCCGACCCGACCTCGGACAATACCCCGACATACTCCGGCGTGGCCCACTCCACCAGCGTTTATCCCAACGCCAACCCCAACCACTGGAACACCTACCTGACGCCCGCCCAGCCGGCGCCGGGCGTGAGCGTCCTGAAGATAGCCGGCGCGGACTACCGGATAGGGGCCGGCGCCTGGCAGGCCGCTTCCCCGTCGGACGGATCCTTCGGCGGCGCCGTGGAGAACTTCACCTTCACCGCCGCGCCGCTGGCCGACGGGACCTACACCTTCTACGCCCGCGCCAGGGATAATTTCGGCAACTACAACGCGGTCATCCCGTCGGACCCCCTGACGATAAACACCGGCAACCCGACGGACATAGCCTATGTCTACGACGGCACCGGGGGGGACATCGACTATGTCTCGTCGCAGTCCAGGCTATCGGCCAACTGGGGGGCTTCCAGCCACCCGACCGGCATAGCGCGCTACTATTACGCCATCGGGACTTCGCCGGGCGGGACCACCGTGACCGGGGGCTGGGTGGACAATTCCACCAGCCGGTCGGTCACCCGTTCCGGGCTGTCGCTGGCCGAGAACGCCACTTACTATTTCGCGGTCAAGGCCCAGAGCGTCGGCGGGGGCGAGTCGGGCGTGTCGGTTTCCGACGGGCAGGCGGTCGATACCACCAGCCCGACGGCCCGCGTGCTGATAACCACTCCCCTGCCGGCCCGCACCGGGCTCCTGTCGCTCAAGCTGGTGGTGACCGAGGCCAATGTCCTGGACGGCACGCCGCAGCTCTCCATGCGCCCCGGCGGCGCCGGGACCCCGGTGCCTTTCGATCTCGCCCATGTCACGCTTTCGACCTGGGCGGCGTCCGGCTGGATAGAGACCTGGACCTCGACCGGCACCGCGCCCTTCGTCTTCTCCGCCTACGACGGGGCGGGCAACCGCGGCAGCGTCATAACCTCCGGCGGGTCTTTCGTGATAAACAGCGCGGTCTCCGGGGTGTCCGGCGGCTACGCCGCCAACAGCGATTCGACCTCGGTGACCGTGCCGGCCGGGGCCTGGGCCGGGAACCTCTACGTGAACATATCCACTCCCTCCGCGGCGCTGCTCTCCTCGGCCGATTACAATACCACCGACTCCGTCCCGGTGCTGGGGCATAACCTGAGCCGTGATTTTTCGGCTTTCGACGGGTCCTGGAACCCGGTCGCCAACTTCCTGTCGCCGGTGAACATACGCGTCCCGTACCCGGACGCGGACAATGACGGGAGGCTGGACGGTGATTACTACCCGGAGAGCCGGCTGTGGCTCTACTACCTGGACCCGGCGCTTAACCGGTGGACGCGGGTCGCCGACGCTTCGGCGAACTTCGCCGATAATTATTTCCAGGCCCCGGTCTCTCATTTCTCGGTATACGCCATCCGCTCCACCGACCCGGCCGCGACCGGCCTCGCCGGCCTTAAGGCCTATCCCAACCCGCGCCGCATGAGCGAGGGGTCCGTGAGCTTCTCCGGCTTCCCGCTGGACGCG
Organism: Elusimicrobiales bacterium; assembly: GCA_031082205.1. Classification (GTDB taxonomy): domain Bacteria; phylum Elusimicrobiota; class Elusimicrobia; order Elusimicrobiales; family UBA9959; genus UBA2231. The sequence continues at coordinate 2,589 of JAVHLJ010000061.1, read as the reverse complement.
GCCGGCGCCGAGATACTTATATACAACGCCGCCGGCGAAAGGGTGCGGCGCCTGCGGCGCGGCGCCGGCATCGACTCGGGGAACCTGGGCTCCTGGGACGGCCGCAACGAGAGCGGGGAGAAGTGCGCCAGCGGGCTTTACCTCTACGAGGCCAGGACGGCCAATTACGGCTCGGAGACCGGGCAGGTGGTGATACTGTGGTGAGGGCGAGGAGGCTCCTGGCGCTGGCCTGCCTGGCCGGCCTGGCCCCGGCCGCCGCCCATTGCGGCGCCGGTTCCTCGTCCTTCCCTTTCCTCAAACTGCCCGCCGGGGCCAGGTCGGCCGCCTTGGGCGGGGCGTCCGCCGCCCTGCTCGACGACGCCTTCTCGGTATTCTCCAACCCCGCGGCGGCCGCCGCCTCGCCTTTCTCCGAAGTCTCGCTGTCCCACAACGCCTGGGCCGAGGGGCTGGGGCAGGAGACCGCCGCCATAACTCTGCGCAGGGGCCCCTGGGGCTTCGGCGCCGGCGCCAATATGCTGCTGGGAGGGGGGCTCGACGGCTACGGCCCGCTGGGCGAGGCCGCGGAGAGCTTCGATTACTCTGAATCGGCTTTCCTCGTGTCCGCGGCCCGCTCGCTGTCGGGGAAGTTCTACGCCGGCGCCGCGCTCAAGCCTCTCTACCAGTCGGCCGGTACGGAGTCCGCCTTCGGCGTCTCGGGAGATATCGGGATCCTCTACGCGGCCGGGCCGCTGCGCCTGGCCGCCGCTGCGCGCAACCTGGGCCCTGACTTCAAGCTTTACAAGGAGGGTTTTCCTCTGCCGGCAAATTACGCGGCGGCGGGGTCGTGGAGGTGGCGTTTCGGGCTCGCCGCCGCCTGCGAGGCCGGCGTCTTCGGCGACAGCGGCTGGTACGCCGCGGCCGGGGCCGAACTGCCGCTGAAACTTTCACCGTCGGAGGAAGTGTTCTTCAGGGCGGGTTACAGGTTCTCGGACGCCGACCAGGCTGGTTCCGGCTTCAGCGCCGGCGGTGGAGTGGCCCTGAGCCGCCTGCGCGTCGATTACGCCCTCACGCCGCTGGGCGCCTTCGGCGGCGCGCACAGGGTTTCAGTATCCTACAGGTTCTCCGCCTTCAAGGAACCGGAGAAACCCGTCCATGGACGGCCGGCCTGGCGCGAACCATCCCGGCCCGCCGCGCGGCCTTCCGAACGGCCGGCGACGAAGCCGGCTCCCAAAAAAGACCAGAAAGACGAAATATTCCTGCTCTGGTAAGACGGGGTCAGGTCTTTACTTTTGACCTTGCGTATCAGCCAAGGGCGGTCAGCCAGGCGGCTTTGGCCTTGTCGGGCGTGAAATCGGCCGCGCGGTCCGGACCGGCGGCCGACAGCGCGCGGCGCAGTTCCCCGTCTGCGAGGATGGAATCGAGCCCGGAGGCCCAGGCCGCTTCGGCCGCGGAACCGTCGAGCACCGGCAGGAGGACGCCGTAAGGCCCCTTGTCCGGCCAGGAGCCGGAGGGGGAGGAACCCGGCGCCAGAATCTCCCGCGGGCCCGAGGCGCAGTCGGCCGCGGCGCAGGGCGCCCCCACGGCCAGGGCTTCCAGCAGCGAGTTGGGAAAACCCTCCCAGCGGGAGGAGAGGACGAAGAGCGCGGCCCGGGCCGTATACTTATGGGGATTCTCCGTCTCCCCGGCGAAGAAGACATCCGCGCCGGCGGCCCTGCGGGGATCGCGCCAGGCGGCCGCCAGGCCCAGCGAAGCGCAGAGCCTGAAAAGGTCTTTCCGGAGCTCGCCGTCGCCGGCTATGAACAGAGCGGCGTCCGGCCGGTCAGGGGACCGGGGCCTTCGCCGGCGGTCTTTCAGCAGCGCGAAGGCGCGCAAGAGCCCGTCGTAGGCCTTGGCCGGCGTCAGCCTGCCGCAGGCGGCGATGACCGGCCTTGAAAAGAATACCGTCAGCCCTTCCTCGAGCGGTTCCGCGGACCGGAAGCGGGCCGCGGCGGTATCCACCCCGTTGTGTACCACCTTGAGCCTCTCCGGCGCCACGCCGAAATTGGCCGCCAGGTCGGCGGCCGCGCCCTCCGAATTGGCTATGACCAGCGGCGCCTCCGGGTAGAGGCGGCGTATCAGCGGCCGCATCAGCAGGCCGCGCAGGCCCGAGAACTCGCCCGAGGGCGTTGTCCGTTCGCAGATCACCGCCCGGTGGCCCGCGGTCCGGGCGGCCAGCACATTGACGAAATTGGAGCGCTCCATGAAAGAGACCACGGTGTCGCCGGGCGAGAGCCGGGCGGCCAGCCTCCGGGCGTAGAGCTTCAGCGAAAGGGTCTTGGCCGCGGCCGGCAATCCTGAAGAGGGGGAGAGGGCGGCGACCGAAGCGGCGCGGGGGGCTATATCGCGCCGGTCCTCCAGCAGTATCAGCCCGTCGTTGGGCAGCAGCGAGGCCAGCTGCAGCGCCTGCCTCTCGGCCCCGCCGCTCGCCAGCGAATTCACCAGTATATACGTCGCCATCGGCAAAATTATGGCATTTTTATCCGGGGACACAATACCTGTTTCGCCCGCAACGGGTATGTTGCAAGCAAGTTAAAATGTCATGGTTTTCGTTTTTTAGAAATGTCAGGGTAG
>JAVHLJ010000060.1 GCA_031082205.1 Elusimicrobiales bacterium | reverse complement strand
TCTTAGGGGCGGGCTTCATCTTGGGGAGCTCATCAGGCAGACCCAGGTGGGATAAGCGACACCTTCTTCACTTTTATCGCCGACGGGCGGGCCGTGTATATAAGGGCCACATTGTACTTGGGCAGCAGCGGCTTGGTCACGCGCCACTCGTTCTTTATCGGCTCCGCGAACTTGAAGACCGCGTGCGTAGCCCCTTTCGGCCATTCTTTATGCAGTCGAGCGAGAAATTTATTGTTTAGCTCCTTGAACTTCTTCAGCTTGTATACCCTGTATGTCCCGATGGCCTTTTCCGGTTTAAATCCCATATCGTCCCCTTTAGAAAAATCCCGCGTCAAAATTGAAGCAATTTAGATGCCAACCCCGACTTATTCTACAAAACAACCACCTAGCTTTCCCGGCGGCTGCAAGGTCAAAAGTAAAGACCTGACCCCATACCCACTACCCCCGCTTTTTTCTTTCGCTTCGGAGGAGACCGTAAACGACCTCGTTGGCTGGCCGGCCGTTCACAAGGAGCTGGCGGCGCAGCAGCCCCTCTTTTTTGAAACCAAGGCTTTCCGCCAGGCGGCGCGAAGCGCGGTTCCTTTCGTTCACATAGGCCATCAGTTTGCGAATATCGGTCTCAGCGAACACCTTATCGACCAGCATCTCCACCGCTCGGGCCCCCAGGCCGCGTCCCTGGAACTCTTCCCCCATCATCGCGCCGACCTCGGCGACCTTGTCCCCGCGCTTTACATTGTGCAGCGAGACCGTCCCGACGATATCTTCCCCCGCGCGCACGAACCACCTGCACGAAGGTAATTTCAGCCGGCGGCGCAGGTCCTGTTTCTCCTGCATTATCCGCTTCTTTATCTTCTCCACCCCCAGTCTCTTCATCGAAGAATAGCGGATGGACGAAGGCTGCCGCATCCAGCGATGCATCAGACGGGCGTATTCCCCGCGCGGCGGGAGCAGTTCCAGAACAGGGCCGGACTTTTTGATCATTGCCTCAAGCAGACACGGACTACCGCGGCTGGTTTTCCCGCTCCGGAGCGGGAGCGAAGCCCAGGTTTATCCCATAGGCCCGCATGGAGCCTTCCCTGACGGCCAGGAGCGAAACTATGCTGCCCGGAAGTCCAAAAATAAAGGAAAGAATGCGCCAGAGCACGTCCGGATTGTTCTGCGCGCGCATCCCCGCGTAACTTATATTGGCCAGCACCCATATCCCGGAAACACCCGCGTTCACAACGTCCATAATCCTCCAGCAGCTGAAAATATCCCGCGCAAAAAGCGTAGCAATTTCTATGCCAGCCGGGCTTCCCCGGCGGCGGTAAGGCCAAAAGTAAAGAACTAAACAACGTCCCCCGGTTGTTCCCGCTGCCCGGCTACCCGTGGAGGGAGGACCAGCGCTCGAAGAGGGCGTCGACCTTGGCGAGGGCCTCGTCGAGCTTCTTCTGGCGCGCGGCGAGCTCCGCGGCGTCGGTGGCGATGGCGGGGTCCTCCAGGGCCAGGCGGGCCCTGGCCGCCTGCTCCTCGGCGGTCTTCATCTCGTTCTCGAGCTTGCGTATGGCGGCCCTGGTCTCACGCGTCTCTTTGGACGAGGGGCCGGACGCGGCGGCGGGCGCCGGGGCCGGCTCCGCTTCCGCGCGGCGGCGGGCCGTCCACGCCTCCCACTGGGAGAGGTCGGCGAAGAAGCCGCTGTTCCCGCGGCCGTCCAGCGCCAGCAGGCGGTCGCTGACCCGCTCTATCAGGTAACGGTCGTGGGTCACCAGCACCAGCGCGCCCGGGAATTCCTGCATGCTGTTCTCCAGCACTTCCAGCGACTGCAGGTCCAGGTCGTTGGTGGGCTCGTCGAGCAGCAGCACGTCGGCCGGCCGCAGCATGAAGCCGGCTATCAGTACGCGGGCCTGTTCACCGCCCGAGAGCAGGCGCAGCGGCATCTCCATCTGCTCCTGACGGAAAAGGAAGCGCGTGGCCCAGGCCCGCACGTGCACATTGGCGCCTTTATAGACCACGTGCTCCCCGCTGGGGCACAGCGCGCGCCTGAGCGGCATATCCAGGTCCAGCTGGGCGCGGTGCTGGTCGAAGACGGCCACCCGCAGGCCGTCGGCCCGCTTGAGCGAGCCCGAGTCGGGCTCCAGTTCACCGGATAACAGTTTGAGAAGCGTCGATTTCCCGCTGCCATTGCCGCCCAGCAGTCCCAGCTTGTCGCCGGGCGACAGCACCAGGTCCAGCGGCCCGAACAGCCGCCGGCCGCCCATGCTTTTTTCGATGTTAGAGGCGCGGACCAGTATATTGGTCCGCCGGTCCCCGCCCACGAAGTCCAGCCCGGCCGCGCGGCCCTGCGCGTTGTGGTACTCCAGCTCCGCGAGTTCGTTTATCAGCTCCCCCGCCCTGTCGATGCGCGCTTTCTGCTTGGTCGTACGCGCCTTAGGCCCTTTGCGCAGCCAGGCGATCTCCCCTCTGACTATATTGCGCACCGAGTCCTCGCGCGAGGCCTGGGCGTCGAAGAAAGCCTCCCGGTTCTCCAGGAAGGCGCTGTAGTTGCCGGCGCTGCTGAAATGGCCGGTGGGGTAGCGCTTGTTGAGCTCTATCACCCTGTTGGTGACGCGCTCCAGGAAGCGGCGGTCATGCGTTATGACCAGGAAAGGGAACCTGAACTTCTCAACGAAACCCTCAAGCCACAGGACGCCCTCGATATCGAGGTGGTTGGTCGGCTCGTCGAGCAGCAGCAGGTCGGGCTCGCGCACGGTCTGCGCCAGTATCGCCAGGCGCTTTCGCCAGCCGCCGGAGAAAGTATTGACCCGCTGCGCGGGATCGGCAAAGCCGGCGGCGGCCAGGCCCTCGTCGGCGCACCGCTCGCGCTCATGCTGCTCGTGACCGAGGCCGTCTAGCGCCTTGAGTATCTCGTCGCGGGCCGTCCAGCCCTCCGGGGCGTCGGCGAAATTATCCTGCTGGGGCAGGTAGCCCAGCCGCAGACCGCGCCGGGCTATCACTTCCCCCGAATCGCAGGACTCCTGGCCCGCCAGTATCTTGAGCAGCGTCGATTTCCCGGCCCCGTTAGGCCCTATCAGGCCGGTGCGCTCGCCCTCGAAAAGGCCGAACGACAGCCCCTCGAACAGCGGCCGCGGGCCGAAGCTCTTTGAAAGGTTCTGACAGCTTAGAAGTATGGCCATCTACCCTCTATTCTATAAAACAAAGCCGCCGGGGTTTCTCCCCGGCGGCCATACAGTCAAAAGTAAAGACCTGACCCTACATTTTTACGACCGCCTCTCTACGCCATAGCGGCCGGCCTTGAAGCCCATAGAAGCGAAAAATTTCTGTGTTTCGACGCTTTTGGCATGTTCGCCCGTGGCCATCCGGTTCTTAATATTTTTTTTAAGCCACCTAAATACCATTGCCTTAGCGTCACGCCTGAGCGTTGGCGACAGCTTAGCGTCTATCCAGATCTGTGCCAGCAGCGTGCCCGGCTTACCACCGTACTTGTAAGACATGGTGGACAGGAAACCAATATTACGGCCGTCCTTTTTCAGCCAGAGATTGCGGCACTTTTTCAGTTGCTTGGCCATGAATTCATTCGAACTCTTCATGAACTCCGCCGTGACATATCTCTTTATCGGGCGGATATACTCTTTCTTAAGCACGGACTCCATCACATTGCGAAAGGCGCCCAAATCTTTAACCGGGACAAGCTCCAGCCCATCCTGTCTCTTTGACCCGGTCGACGGCGGGAGGTCCCTACCCGACGCGTAATAGATCACACGAACAGGGTATTTATCCGAAACCTTCGGCGATATCCAGCCGGCCTTGGGAGCGAAAGGCTTGAAATCAAAGACCAGAACTTTGATATTCGCCGGCCAATCCAGGCTTTCGATCAACTTATCCGTAAGAACTTTATGATCGGCGAGCTTATAGAACGCCCGACCATTCTCTTTTTTGATGAACTTAACCTTTTCCATTATCCCTCCAGCCCGGCATTTATCTTAGATTTTAGCCACAGAAAACGCAAAGCAATTTTAATGCCGGCCGAGTGCCGCTATCTTCCCGCGCACGCCGGCGAACTCCTTATAGGAAGCCGGTTTGCCGCTGAGCGAAGCGCTCTTGCGGAGCGCCGCTTCCATGCCTTTGAGACGCCCCAAAATGCCCAGCGCCAGCGCATAATGCACATAGGCATTGTAATAATCGGGCTTGAACTTAAAGAACGTCTCCCAGGACCGCACGGCACGGCGCGCCCACATAGCGGCCAGGCCCCGCCGTCCGGCGACCGCGTGCTCATAGGCATAATTAGCGGCACCCACTCCCTGACCGTAATAGCCCCAGTTATGCCCCCCGGCCGCCGCCTCCAGGCCCAGTACATATTGCTTCCTGAACTGCCCGGTATGGTAGTAATACTCGTTGCGCGCGGAAATACTCCATTCCCACCTGACATTTCCCAACCTGCGCAGCAGCCCGCGCAGCAAGGCGCGGCTGCGGGCCTTCAGCGCCTTACCTCGCGCGCCATTCAACGTTTCGGCATAATCGCCCAGGGCCATCGCGTAAGTCTTGGCCACCTTGAAGTCCCGGGAATATTTCTTATAAAGGGGAGTGAGAAAACCCATCGCCCTGCTGTAATCCGCGTCCTCGACCGCTTTCCATATCTTTTTATAGCTTTCCGCCCATTCAGCCTGCGGCATAACGCCGGGCGTATTCAGCAGTGTCGGCCGTGGCAGGAAAAGGTTAAGGCAATCCACTTTAAACCCCGCCTTATGAAAAAAACCTTGTGAAGCGGCGTTGAACCCATCTACGCCGCCGCCCGCTATCCGGCCGGTCTTCCGCTTCAGCCACGCCAGCATCAGTCGCTGCGCCTGCCGCCGCTCGTTAAGTGTCAGCGTTTTGCGTATCCAGACCCAGGCAATCAGCGTAAGGGGCTTCTCCCTGTATTTCCATTTAAGCAGGATCATCAGTCCCGCGGTGGAGCGGCCGCGGACTAGGCGAAGCCCCATGTCCGGCTCCGCCTTGTCCAGGTAACGGCAGTCCTCGGCCAGTTTTTTACGCCAAGCCTTTTTTGGATAATGTAGTTTAACGAAACCGGGGAAATAGGTGCGTCTGAACTCGGCGGCCATCTCCATGACGCTGCGAAAGGGCTTCTCTTTTATGGACTGACAGGGCAGGATTGCCGCCGGCACGCGTATAGCGCTTTTCGGCACCGTATATGTCAGCCGGACCATATACTCCTGCGGGATATTCTTCTGAAGCAGGGCATAAAGGCCGTCAACCTGCCTGTGCGGGTAGAAGGTCAAGGTCTTAACGTCCGCCGGCCGCTTTATGCGGGCCAGCATCTTCCTGTCCACCGAGGCCAGCGACGGAACCCTGAAAGAAAGTTTTTTGGGGGCCGGAGGAGGCGTTTTGGCTTTGCTTTTCATATCCCGGCTAAATACCCGTCACGGTTGTTCACTGACAACTATGTCCCACATCCGGCGGTCGGGGTTCCTGATGATAGCGGCCTTTCTGCCGTCCCACAAAACAGGTTCTTTCACCTTTGCCGCCCGCATAAAGCGCTTAAAATCCCGGCATTCGAGGACCAGGGCGGATAAACGGGTCGTCTTCGATGGCTCCACGATCATTTTTATCCCGCCCAGGCTCACCTTCTTCCCGGCCATTTTCCGACCGAACACCTTCTCCAGTTTGGACCTATCCTGCTCACGAACGGCCAGCACCATGCCGGACAGGCGGTTGGCCGTATTCGGATGGGTGGGCGGGGCGAGGCGCTTTACCCCCGGACGGGGCTCGTACTCCGTGAACCAGGGATATATGTTCCTAAACTTAGGTTCCGTGAAAGCAAGGAAGTTCCAGCCTGGCAAACGGCTCTTGCTGTCCTTCTTCCATTCGTAATTCCGGTGGATAAACTTCGCCTTTACGCCTTTCGCCTTCTTCACCCGGTCGTAGTACCTTTCAAGCCGGCCGGCGTACCGCAATGAGATACCTGGCTTGGGCACTCGCTTTCCGCCGCGACCGACATCCACGAATTCGAGATATGCCGCCCGCCCGTCGCCCCTGTCGAAAATTATGAACCGGCAAAAATGTTTTCCGGGATGCGTCGCCCGGCTGTCGGACAGGCGGAAACCCGCCCGGCCGAGCGCCTTGAAGAACTTATGACCAATATCTTCGGTATAACTATGATCGAAATTCACGGATGCCATCGCCACCCCTTTCCTTAATTTATTCTACAAAACAAAGCCGCCGGGGGTTCTCCCCGGCGGCTATACAGTCAAAAGTAAAGACCTGACCCCTTAGTCTTGAACCGGTCGCAATTCGCGACCGGTTCACCGGGGTCAGACGAAATTTATCTCCAGGCGCTTGCCGAAAACGCGGGCGATCTTTTCAAGGGTCGTCAGCGAAGGCCGGTACTTATCCTGCTCCATCCGTGAGACGACCTGCTGGCGGGTGTGCAGACGGCGCGCAAGCTCGGCCTGGGTCATGTGATGGCGTTCGCGCAGGTCGGCTATTTTGTGGGCGATGAGCAGCCCGGCCACGCCGCGCTCGTACTCCCGCCGCATCGCGGGAGTTTTGAGGAACTCTTTCTCGAAATCCTCATGGGTATAGTCTTTTTTCTTCATATCATCCGCCTTTACCCTATTGAAACCCGCCCTTTATCCTTTTCGCCCGCTCCATCTCCTCCGGAGGCACGGCGCGGGTCTTTTTAAGGAACCCGTGAGTCAGGACTATGCCGCGCGAGTGGAAGAAGTAGAGTATCCGCGGCTCGTAATGCGCGAAAGAAACGCGCAGCTCGAATATCTTGTCCCCCAGGTAACAGGCGTAGCGCGGCTTGGCCAGCGGGCCGGTCAGGGAAAGGTACTTTATATGCTCCGCTACCTTGCCCGCGACTTTTTCCGGCAGGGACAGGATAAAATCCCGGACGAAGTTCTCCCCCCGGGGCGACACGTAATAGATCACCTTGAACATCGCGGCGGCTCCCCGGGGCACCTCACGATTTACAACAATTTTGCTGTCAACAGAGTTTACATCAAAATTGTTGTATAGTCAATACCCCGCCCACGCCTGTCATAGTGTAGAGAGCGGGTGCGACAGCGTAGCGTCGCGCCTCTAAAAAACAAAACCGCCGGAGGATCTCCCCGGCGGCGCAAGGGCTGAATTTCCAAAACCGCTTACAGATGTTCCTGGAGATCTTCCTTCGAAATATCCAGCTCGAAGTGTTTGGGGTCGGAGGAGTCTGACATAAGAAAGGGTATGGACAGGTGATAGGTGGGCTGCGTGGCAAGCGCTTCCCTGGCTTTCAACGCGGCCTCCACTATACGGGCAACGGCATCCTCATCGGCATGGACCGCCATGCCTGTCTGTTCGGAAGCCTCAAGTATAAGCCATTCGACGAAAGGCTCGAGGTCCTCGTCTATCTCCACCTCGGGCACCGGCTCGGCCTGCGGCGAAAGCTCCGCCGGGGTCTTCACGCTGCGCGCGCCGGCTATCATTATCACGATAGCCACCACCGCAAGGACTATCCAAACACCGATGGACATGATATTCAAACCGCCTTTTTTGCCCGGAGCTTCACTGTCTTGCCGGCTATGAAGAAGTCGGGGCCGCCGCGGTGATGGAAGGTGGCGGGGTTCTTCACAGAGGTATCCACCCAGGCTTTGACCACTTTGAGTATGAAGAGGTTGTATTTGCCGGCCAGGCGGGCGTCGTGCAGGCGGCATTCCAGACTGGCATAGCACTCCTTCACCAGCGGGGCCTTCACCTTGGAGGCCTTCACCGGCGTGAGGCCGAACCTGGCGAACTTGTCCACCTTGGCGCCGCTCACGTCGCCGCAGGCCAGCGCCCGGGGCGCTATCTCGCGGGTGGGGATGTTGACCACGCATTCCTTCGTGGCCTTGAGCGCCCTGAAGGTGTGGCTCTGCTCGCCTATGACGCAGCCCAGCAGCGGCGGATCGAAGTCTATCATGGTATGCCAGCTCATGGGCATGACATTGTCGCGCCCCTTCCAGGCCGTGCTCACCATGATGACCGGCCCCGACTCCAGCAGCGTATAGACCTTATCCAAAGGAAAATTCTTTTTCATAGACCCTCCCGTCTCCCCCTATTCTATAAAACAAAACCGCCGGGCTTTTCCCCAGCCCCTAAGTATCCCGCCTGACCTTTATCATGTAGATGTACGCGGCCGACAAGCCGCCGAAGAACAGGCCTGACAGGATGAGCAACGCGCTTAGCCCCGATGGACGCCTCAGGTAGGCCAGATAGAACGCCGAGACGGCAAAGAACAGCGAGACGAGCAGCAGAACCCACAAAGTGGCCCGGTTATGCGACCGGGCGGCGTTGGAGTAGCTCTCCCTGAGCGTCAGCCTCTCGCCGGAAACGGCGCAGCCCGACAGCATCCGCTTCGCCGCCAGGTGGAACCAGGCGATGGAAACGGCCGTGAACGCGATTATCCAGCCCAGTCCGAAGGCAGCGGCGACGGCGAAAACGGGAACGACGAGGATGATGTACGTCTTGAGGAACCGGCGGAGCCTGGGCTCCATTGTCTCGTCCGACAGAACATAGCCCTTCCCGAGCGCCCCCCAGGGATAGAACACCGCCCGCCCCTGCGGGTCCTTCTTAAAATACATCGAACCGACGCCCTCAAAATACCCCATATCCCTCCCGGCTATTCCGCAAGATCAAAAGTAAAGACCTGACCCCATCCCCGGCCCCGACTCCAGCAGCGTATAGACCTTATCCAAAGGAAAATTCTTTTTCATAAGCCCTCCGTCCCCCTATAAAACAAAACCGCCGGGGACGCTCCCGACCGCTCAACCATGACCAGCGAATCCTCCAAATGCTTCGGAAGTGGTCGCGGAAAAATCAGGAGCGAATCTAAACACATTCCAGTTATACCCGGCATATCGCTCATCGGACACAATCACTTCAGCCAATCCATCCGCATTTACATCACATATCCCCCACACGTTTAGAATCCGACGGTTGTCCATATCGGTTTCGACCGAAACATTTTGGAGCAACGTTTTTTTAGGCAAAAGTCTATCATCAAGAGCAACCATCGAAAATAATCTATATTTTTCTTCATTTCGAGGCTGAACCGCATCTATGCTAAATTCGAGCAGCACAAGACTGTTAGTAGAATCAGGATTTCTAAAAATAGCACATTTCTCAGGATTTAACGAAACTATTTTCCCGATAGTCCGCCAGTTAAAACTTTCATCATAGTCAACGGCAATTCGCCGCTCCGCATCTACCAACGCGAAATCCGTCAGAGTCCTTAAATCCGCGTTAGAGCAAGCCTGCGCCCTTGTTCGTATCGGAACGGTGGCGGCAGTTATGACGAAATCATTGTAATAGTGGGACCAATCATCGCTTCGCGAGGAGATATCCACCCTCTGACACGCCCCCTCTATTCGGTAATCTGTCACTTGCGCGGGGCGGAATGACACCTTAGGCCTTATCAACATACTGTCTGAACGCAATCGGGCAGACAATCCATACTGCCCTTTATACTCCGGCAATTCGAATAGATCCTGGAGGAACTCCATAAAATCCTCGACATAAAAATTTTCCGAGATTTTAGGCGGAGAAGCGCTTGCAACGACGGCAAGCGCCGCCACGGCACTCCGCGGATCTTTATCAAAAATCCAGCGATATGATGCCTCCAACCCTTGCTTTCTGGCATTTGGAATCTCAGCGGCATCGACCGTCATTAGCTTATCCAGACTGGCTCTTGCGCTATCCCTCTTCCCAATTTTGATTTGGATATACGCTAGTTCAGCCAAAGAGGCCCCGTTTGGATTTTTTAGCACTGCCCGCTCACAATCTCTTTCTGCCGCCGCCAAATCCTTTATGCCGATATAAGCTTTAGCGCGAAAGTTATATATCGGCAACCGCGTACCGTACTCATCCGGATATTCCGCGTCGGGATTCGATCGGACAGACTCCGAAAAACTCTCAATCGCTTTCTCAAATCTTCCCTGAGCCATTTCCATCAACCCGATATAAAAATGCACCGCGGCGGCATTGCCCGAAGATATCGACAGCATAAATTTACATGAAGAATAGGTTTGCTGAACCGCCACCGGATCCAGATCAGTGGCATAAGCAGCGGCTCGACAAAGTCCCGTGTGTGCAGCAGCGTTATCACCATCGCCGGAAATGACATCCAAATAATCTTCCATCGCCAGAACTAAATCCTGGGAATAGCGGTTTTTAAAATTATTCACCCGGGCATCCGCCCTGGCAACCAAAAGACGGGAGTCTTTTGGCACAATTCTGATCCCGGAGTTTAAATAAACAACGCTTTTATAGCCGTCCTCCCGCCTTGCCTCATAAAGATAACAGTCCACGGAATCCGAACATCTATCCACGATGTTGCCTAACTCCCAGTCATACCGGATCTCCCTCTCACTTTTCATCGGAACAGGGTCTTGCCAAAACACATCAATATACGTGCTCAGAACAGAACTCAACCACCATGCCACTACCACAAGCAATACCCCCGCTGCAGCCAGGAGAACAGTTCTTTGCTTTGTTTTGAAGAAATTTTCCATACACCGAGTATAGCCGAGTCTACTTACCAAGGAATCCGACTCCCCCGATACCTAGAATATTTACACCCCTGGCGTTTTCCGACAACTTATCTCAGGCAACCTGCGGCTTTTGCGTACTAAAACAGAAATCTCTCCCTATTTTGGCCATTTTCTACCCCAGCCGTGGCGACACTTTGGCGACGAAGAGCAGACATAAAGCGATTAGCGCGGCAGACGCCATGAGCACATAGCCGCAGCGGTACAAGATACGGTTTCGCGGTGACATGCCGGCACTACCGAAAGTGAAATAACGCCCCTGCCTGAACTGAGAGAACTTGGCCAAGGAGAACAGCACAAAGCCGATGGCACACAGAACCATCGATATCAACCCTGATCCGACAGGATACCGCAGCACGTTCGGCATTATTATGACCACCGGCAACACCATGAGCGGCAGCCCCAAGACCCAGACAAGATTGAGCACATTCTCCCGCTCAAAATGTCCGGGGCCTTTCCTATCTTCCGAAAGATTAGGCTCGTTTCCCATATTGCGCCATTGAAGCCAGGCTAGATTTTGACTTATCCCCCACACGGACATTCTACAAAAAGGAAACCCGCCGTCTTGCGCGCACCCCTGCGGCCCTCACTTCCCGCGCAGCTCGCCGAGATAATGAAAGGTCCGCCTCTCCGACCGGAGCTCCACCCCGATAACCTCGTCGAAGGCGGTCTCCAGGATATACTTGTTCTCCGCCACCATGTTCCTCACCGCGGCCTCCGGCGACTCCCCCTGGCCGAAGCCGACCACCTGGAGATTCTCGATATCCGGCGTCACGCTCTCCGACCCCGGCTGATACGTGGTCCCTTCTTCCGTATAGAAAATATATTTTCGCAGTCTCATAGCAATATCGTAAACCATCCGCGCGACAACGTAGTGTCGCCCCCCCGCCCCGGGACATGTTCTATAATCTCCGCATGGACACCCGGCTGGACCTCCGCCCGGCCGACGGCTACAAAAGCCCCGCGCAGATAGCCCGGGTGCTCACCGAAAGCTGGGTCGCCGCCAACGCCTACTGCCCGGCATGCGCCAACCGCCTCGACAAACTGCGGGACAACACCCCGGTCGGCGACTTTGCCTGCCGCAAGTGCCGCGAGGAATACGAGCTCAAGAGCAAAAAGAACGGATTCAGCCGCAAAATAGTCGATGGCGCCTGGGAGGAAATGGACAAGAAGGTCTCCGGCGGCCTCAGCCCCAATTTCTTCCTCCTCAACTACGACCTGCGCCGGATGTCGGTGCACAACTTCTTCGTGCTGCCCAAACACTTCCTCCTGCCGGGGCTCATAGAAAAGCGCAAACCGCTGCCGCCCACCGCGAGGCGGGCCGGCTGGACCGGCTGCAATATAATCCTCCAGGACATCCCCCGCGCCGGCAGGATCTACTACATCAAAGACGGCAGGACCGAGCCCCGGGACCAGGTCCTGAAAAACTGGAAAAAGACCTTGTTTCTAAGGGACCAGCCGCCCACGGAGCGGAAAGGCTGGACGCTATCGGTAATGAGCTGCGTGGACAGGCTGGGCAAGAGCGATTTCTCGCTGGACGAAGTCTACGCTTTCGAAGAAACGCTCGCCGGCAAGTTCCCCGGCAACCGCCACATCAAGGACAAAATCCGCCAGCAGCTGCAGATCCTGCGCGACAAGGGCTACCTCGAATTCAAAGGCGCCGGCCGCTACCGCCTCGCCCGCTAAATGATAACCGCCGGGGAGACCCGGCGGCCGGAAGATCATAAAAAGAAAACACCTCAGGTTTATACACACTATTCGACGTTGGTAGAATCCTCCGAATCTCCGCCGCGGAGCTTCTCTATCTCTTTACGTATAGGTTGTGTTAAGATTTCGGGTGTAAATTGAAGGAAGCATGGGCATCTCGTAGAA
>JAVHLJ010000005.1 GCA_031082205.1 Elusimicrobiales bacterium | reverse complement strand
TGATCGTGTCGAGCACCTTGTTCGGTTCGGTGGTGGCGAAGAAGAATTTCACGTGGGGCGGCGGCTCTTCGAGGGTCTTGAGCAGCGCGTTGAAGGCGCTGTTGGAGAGCATGTGGACTTCGTCGAGGATGTAGATCTTGTACTTGTCGCGCGAGGGAGCGAAGCCGACGTTCTCGATGATGACCTCGCGGACCTTGTCCACCTGCGTATGCGAAGCGGCGTCTATCTCCAGCACGTCGAGAGACTTGCTCTCGGCTATCTCGACGCAGGAGGAGCACTTGTTGCAGGGCTTGCCGTCCTTGGGAGAATGACAATTGAGAGTTTTAGCCAGAATACGGGCGATCGTCGTCTTGCCGCAGCCGCGGGGGCCGAAGAGCAGGTAGGCGTGGGCGATGCGGCCCAGTTTGACGGCGTTCTCGATGGTGGTCTTGACCGCGGCCTGGCCGAGGACTTCGTCGAGGTCCTTGGGGCGGTATTTGACGGCGAGGTTCTGGTACATGTGGAACTGCTCCGCGGAGAGAATGTGCCCGGGAGCGGATATCCGCCCCCGGGCCGGTACTGCGTTTTAGAAGTTGATGCCGGCGGTCAGCATGAGGTAACTATCCTTGTCGTTCCCGTCGTCGTAGACCTGGTACATCACGTTGGCGCCGACCATGTTGAGATCGATATAGGCGCCGACGCCGTAGGCGGCGGTGTCGTCCACGTTGGCCTTGTACTTGGTGGTGGTATAGGACAGGAAAGGCGTGACCATCGGGTAGCCGGGAAGGTCCAGCCGGAAATTAACGCTGGTCTTGGGCAGGGCCCCCGTGGCGTGGGAGAGAGAAAGAGCCTGCCCGTTTATAGAGCCGACCACCGGGTCGCTGTCGTCGTCGCCGTACTTGTAGCCGGTCCAGGAGGCGCCGACCCTGGCCATAAGGACCTTGGCCCCGGCGAAGACCGAGTATTCGGTCTGCGCCGTTTTGTTCTCCAGCGCCGCGGTCTCGTTCTCGTGCACTATATGCTTTACGCCGCCGCCTATATCGACGCGGGTGATGCCGTCGCCGCCGCCGCTGGCGACCTTGGCGTTAGGGCCGGCGAGGCGGCCCTTGCCGCCGGCCGACGGGGTCAGCGAGAAGGTGATATCCCCGCCGAAGAAGGTGTTCGAATACTCCGTCCCGGCGGCGTATTCGGTCGCCTCCGTCATGCCCACCTCTCCCGCCACGGTGTAGAAATCGGCCTCCTTACCGACACGCACGGAGTAGGTATTGAGGGGGTTGGAGATGGCGTCGGCATCCTGGCGCATCAGGGCGCCGCGGAACCACATGTCGCCGGAGCCTATGGTCAGGTTGATGTCGGTCTTCTTGTAGCCGTCCGGGCCGGTGGTCTGGCCCACGCCGCCGTCGAACCAGGCCGCGGCCGCGGAGACCGGCATCAGCACCGCCATCAGAGTAAAGAGTATATTTTTCATCGTTTTCCCCCTGCTTTGAAATAGGCCCGGCCCCCTTCGCGGGGGCCGGCGCCTTACCGCCTTTTAGGCCTTTACCAGCTGCTTGTTGAGGAAGTCCGAGAAGCAGCGGGCCTTGCGGTTCTTCCAGGCTCCCTTGTGGTAGCCGTAGCCGCTGATTATCGGCATTGCGATGGTCGCCTCGGCGTAGACCATCTGCTCGAACGTGGTCTCCACCTTGCCCCAGGAGGAGGCCTCCTTGAGCGTGGAGCCGGACAGCGCGCCGTCGCGCGAGTCGGCCACGGTCACCTGCACCGCGTACTTGTGCATCGGGGCCTCTTCGCCCAGGATGTCGGCCGCGACGACCGTGTCCTGCGTGAAGTTCTTCGGGACGCCGCCGCCGATCATGTAGATGCCGGTCTCGCCCGCCTCGATCTTTATCTTGGTCAGCTCCAGGAAGTCCTTGGCCGAGTCCATGGACATGTGGCGGCCGGGGTTCTTCCACTGGTGCTCCACCATGCCGAAGCCGGCGGAGCAGTCGGAGAAGGCGGGCACGAAGATAGGCACGCGCTTCTCGTAGCAAGCCAGCACCACGCTCTCCTTGTTCTTGCCGTGCTTGGAGAGGTAGCGGCCCATCTCCTCGATGAACTCGCGGGAGGAGTAGGGGCGCGGCTCCAGGGAGTCGGCGATCTTGCGGGTGGTGTCGTCGCAGATGCGCAGTTCGTCCTCGTCTATGAACGTGTCGTAGATGCGGTCGATGTGCAGGTCGCGCAGGTCGTTGTCGTCTATCCCGTACGGGGTGCCCTTGTAATGCTTGAAGCCCAGGCCCTCGAAGAAGTCCTGGTCGACGATGATGGCGCCGGTGGAGACGATGGCGTCCACCATGTTGTTCTTGACCATGTCGTAGACGACCTTCTTGAGGCCGGCGGAGAAGAGCGAGCCGGCGAGGCAGAGTATGACGGACGAATTCTTGTCCTCGAGCATCATCTGGTAGATGTCGGCCGCGCGCGCCAGGTCGCGGGCCGAGAAGGCCATCTCGCGCATGGCGTCCACGAGCGGGACGACGTTGTGCTTCTTGATATCGATATGCTGGACGGTTTCCTTGAGGAAGTCGGACTTCTTGAGCTTGGGCATTTTAAGGGGTTCTCCTGCTGTGACTTTCGGTAGGGCTTTAGCGGCCCGTAGGCATATTATATGAATTTAGGGGGCCGGGCCACAAAGACAAAAAAAAGCCCCGCCCCTTGCGGGGGCGGGGCTGAACCGGGACCGGCTTTACTTGCCGTCGGCCTGGCTTCCGCAGATGCCGCCGCTGTACGCGGCGCGCTGCCACTGTCCGTACGGAACGGTCCTTTCCGTAGCCGAGGTCATCGTTATACCGGCGTTGACGGCCTCCGCCCTCACCCCGAGGGTGAAGCCGACGGACTCGGTATAGGTGACCGGCTTGTCCACACGGAGGGAGACGGTGTTGACCTGCCAGAGGTTGCTGGAATTCTTGCTGCAGAGCAGCTCGAAGGCCACGTTGTAATTGCTCTGGGCCTCGCCGCGGTAGCCCTTGCTGGAAGCGCCGTCATTGGTCTTGCTGGCCACCATCCTGACGATATCCCCGCCGGAGGAGGTGTTGCCCGACCTGTTGAAGCCCAGGTCATAGACCGGGGTGAAGAACTTCTTCTTGCAGTCCGACCTCGCGGTGGACAGGGTATGGAAGTTGACAAAGGAAAGGGCTCCTTCCAGTATCCCGCCTATCTCGGTCTCGCAGATCCTGTCGCGCTGGGAGGTGGAGAACTTCTGCCCGCGGTACTTGCTGTGTATGCGGTCCTGCGCCCGGCCGATGACGCCGGAACCCGAATAGATGCCCATGAAAGTGGAGGGGCTCATCGGGGTCCAGTTCTGCACCAGGTAGAAGGCGCTGACGGTGGCGCAGCCGCTGCGGTTCCTGTAGCACTCCGCGGGCTCGGTCTGGACGGCGGTATTCCCGCCGGTGTTGCCGCCGGTCGCGCCGCCGGTAGTGCCGCCGGTCGCGCCGCCGGTAGTGCCGCCGGTATTGCCGCCCGTGGCGCCGCCGGTGGCGCCGCCGGTATTGCCGGGGGCCCCGGAGGGACGTATCGCCTCACGCTGCTCCACGATCGTGGCAGCCGCGTTGAAGCGCGTATGCGCGTCCTCCAGCTCGCGGCGTTTATCGCCGAGCTGCCGCTCTATGGCCGCCACGTCGGCGCCGGGCCGAACGGCCTGTTCCCGCAGAGCCGAAACTTCGCCCTTCAGGGTCTTCATGCGCTCAAGCTGCGTATTGGCCGTTTCCAGGTTCTGCCTGCAGGTCCTGGAAGTGCAGTTCGCGCGCCCGGCGTATATGGCGTCATAGCGCACCTGCGCGTTGGTGACGGCAGGGCTATAGAGGCCGAGCAAGTCGTCAGCCTGGCGGGTGGCGTTATTGGTAACGCCGCCGGTCGCGCCGCCGGTAGTTCCGCCGGTCGCGCCGCCCGTAGCTCCGCCGGTCGCGCCGCCGGTAGCTCCGCCGGTGGCGCCGCCCGTAGCGCCGCCGGTTCCCTGCGGATTGTCGATGTCAATGTGGAGCCTATCCTTAATCTCTTTCTTCCAGTCGGCGATCCTCCCCTCGACTATCGCGCTCTCCCCGGCGGCTACCGGAGCGCTCTTAATACTCTCGATGTCCCAAGGCAGCTCCATATGGGCGCGCATCCCCACGGAGATTATGTTCTGCGGCAAAACCTCCTCGACCTTGTCCGCAGGGTTGTATTCGGGGACATTGATATTGTGCCTCGGGCTTACCGCACGCCAGGTATTGCTCTCGGTCTCCCTGGTGGTCCTGTCGTCTATCGCCCGAGAACCCCAGAACTTTTCGGTATCCATGCCGCGAAAACTCACCATACTCTTAACATAGGATGCTTCTCCGCCCTGCTGCACAGAGTCGGATGGCGACATACGGAAATCCTTGGGGAAGTCCGTGGCCATGGCGGTACGGCACTCCGCCTTGGGAGAAAAGTTTGGGGTCTCGCCGGTCAGCTCTTTGAACACATCCAGGATCTTGTGTTCGTCGCAAGGGGTGAGGTTGCTGCTAAGCCAACCTACCTTGTCGGTAAGGGTTTTAAGCTCCCCGCTTTCACCATCGTCTCCGACCAGCGCCGCGCCCCTGTTGTAAGCTCTGACGGCGGTCGCGTTGATTGCCGTGGAGTTCGCCTCCACCTTGTTTATCTGGGCTTCATAAAGTCTCGCGGCGGATTTGTGATACGTCAAACTCGCATCGGCAGACGCTATCACCGCCGCAGCCGTCGCCACCTTAACTTTGTAGGCCCTAAGGTCAGAGAGCACAGAATCAGGCACTACCTGATAAGTGCCGTCACTGGACAGCGTCTTAAGGTCGTTCCGGCCTGCCATGGCGATGAGTCTATCCAGTTTGCTTTCAAAGTCGGATAACTGGGTTTTGGCCGTATCAATCTTCCCTTGGGCCTCGCCTATCTTGCCGTTATACTCCCCCAACGGGGTACGCAGAGCAGTCGCCTGCCTGATTCCAGGCTGGGCGTGCGTAACATAATAGTTCTTGGCGGAGGACAACATCCCTCCAGCTACCGCAACGGTGTTTTCTAGCAGATCCTTAGCGTTTCCAGCAGCCTTGCCCTGAACCACGCCGTCCGCCATCCTCTTAAGCGCGGGGTCCAGTTCTCTATCGAGGGACAGCGTTGTGGCTGTGGGCAGCACGGTCGGAGGAGTAGGCGAATTTATATTGGGGCCGCCATTATTGTCGGACTGAGGATTTTCAGCGCTGGTGCTGGAGGACCCTCCACCTTTGTAGAGAGCCAGTGTGCAGGTGCTATTATCAGAGCATCTGTACGCCCCGCTATAGTTCCATGCTTTCCAGATGGTTTCATTACCCTCAGGGCCGCGGCACATTGCCCCTTTGCCCGGATCCTCGTTCCTGACGCACATATATTCGACGGGAGCGCTGCGACTGTTCATGCCCAGAACGCCCTTGGTCATATTGGTGGCGAACTCGGTAAGCGCGCTTCCTACGCCGGAAAGGGCCGCCTCGATGAGTTTCTTGGGGATATCGTACTTCTTGAAGAACTCCCACTCCAGGGCCTTCTCCGCGCGCTTGCGGTTGAGCATGGCCTGCAGCGACTCACCTGAATTGGACTTCTGGTCCCTGACGCTGCTGTTGGACGGGCTCTTGGTCTTCTCGCCGTCCTTGCCGCCGCCAAGGCCGCCGTCGCCGGCGCCTCCGCCCACGGAAGCGGCCGCGGCCTGGTCCAGGCCTTTGACCGCGCTGCCCATGCTGAAGTTGTCGGCCGCGGCCCCGGCCTGCGCGCGCAGTTTCTCGAAGGCGCCGCGCGAGGCGCTGTTGGGGGTCATGGCCACGCCCTTATAGCCGGCCGCGGCTATGGGTCCGACCATGGAGCGTGAAGCGGACTTGGAGGAGGCCTTCCGCGCGTCCTCGCTTATCTTGCCGCCGGAGAGGGCCCCGGTAGTGCGGGAACTCTCGCCGCCGCCGAAGAAGGAACTCATGCCGCGCAGGCCGGACGCCATCTTGGGGATGACGGTGGGCGCGCCGCCGGACTTGACGGCCGCGGAGAAGGCTTCCCGGCCCGCGTCCCGCACGGTGTCGCGCAGGCTGCTGCTGGGAGGGGCCGAAGGCATCGGCGGGGGCGCCGGCTTGGCGGCTCCCAGTATCAGGGAGAGCGGGTCGCGGGCGCTGAGCGGCACTATGACTTCGCCGCTGCCGTCGGGCGAACCCTGGCTGAGCCCGTGTATGCCGGGCTCGTAGATGGATGAACCGGAGCCGATGTCCCTGGAACCGAAGCCCGCGGTCAGCGTATTGTCCATCGGGGGACGCGACATCATGTATTCGGCTACGGGCGCCATGATCAGCGCGCTCAGGCCCAGGGCTACCAGGCCGAGGTCGCGGCGCGAAAGGCCCTTTATCCTCTCCATGAGGCTGCCGGCGGCCTTCGAGAAAGCGGGGGCTTTGCCGAAGGTGCTGGATTTGCGGAACGAGGGGCCCTGGCGGCCCAGCACGGGGGGTACCGTGTTCCGTTCCTCTTTATCATTATGGAAGCTCATATATCCTCCAACAAGGAGCCTTTTGCCGAATATGAAAAACACTTCGCAGGGTATGCATGACCTTTCAGGTCAGCCGCCACTGCTCGCCATACTCTACCTAATAAAGACCCTCTCTCCAAGTGTCATCCGTCCCATACGCGCCTGGGCCCTATGGCCCTGGCATAATCGAAAGCCCGACCGCCTGCTTAACTACGGGGCCGCGTCGGGAGCGCATCCCGCCGCCGTTGGCGGACGGGTCCGCAGCGCTCTTTCCGCCAGCCTTCCGCAAGGGCCGGGCCAAGACGAAACGTTTTTACCGCGTCAATCATTATTTATGGCGTTCGAGCCGTCATCCGTGGCTTTCGATACGACATAGCCGGCGAATCCCGCCGCCAGCGCCACCGCGGCCCCTCCCACGAAGAAGGCGGCCACCGCTCCCAACGCCGTCAATATCATCCCGAACTCCCCGCCTACGATCTGACCGAGCAGCATCAGCGTGCCGGCGGCGAGCAGCGCAGCGCCGATAAGTGTACCTACGCCGGTGAAGAGCAGTACCGCTCCCAGTATCATCATCAGTATGGCGAGTATGATGCCGAGCCAGCATTTCAGCTTGCTGCACTTGCTGATCTTCATGCTGTTGTAGTCGTTGCAGTTGACCGCCTCGTGCACGTTCTGGCAGGCAGCGGCGATGACCGCCTGACGCGAATTATTATCCACGCAAAGAGCTTTTATCTGCTCGACCTTGCCGTTCCACCTGTCCACCGCGCCGTGGTTGCAGCATTTGGGCGGGCTGCCCAGCGTCTTGGAGATCTCGTCTATCTTCTTGGTGTTCTGCGAGATGACGGGGCTCTGCTCGCCCGCCACACGGGAACACTCCTTGGCCATGTCGGTAAGTTCGTTGGCGCCCTGCATGAGGTCCGAGGTCCAGGAATTATCCGGGACCGGCGGAGGAGTCACGTCCGTCTGGATCTGCTCGCCGCCCACGGCGTTGCCGTCGTAGGTGGAGCCCACGTAGGAAGCCTGGTACTCGGAGGAAGCCGTGGAGTTCCTGTAGGCCGCGCCGGTCATGGTGAAGGTCTCGGCGAGGCGGAACATGGCCCCCTGCCTGTTTATGCGCGCGTTCAGGCTCTGGCCCTGCCCCCTGTAACCGGCGTTGCGCCAGGAGAATCCCGATACCCTTCCCATGTTCTTTCCGGTGATGGGCTTGGGATTGCCGGCCACCGGCACCCTGCTGGCGGCATGGCTCATGGCGCCGCCGTACATGCCGTCCGCCGGCCCGGCCGCGCCGCGCCCGCCGGAGAGCATGGTCCTGTTCATGAACGGCGAGCCCGCCCCCAGGGCCCCGCCGTAAGAGCCCGACCCGTCGCCGCGGTTCATGTAGCCGAAACCGGAACCGTCGCCCGGAGCGCCGGCTCCGGCCAGGTAATCCTCGAAGTCCACCGCGTCGGCGCCGCCTCCGCGGGCTTTTTCCTCGTCGCTGACGGCTCCCTTGACCTCGCCGGGCTTGCCTTTACCCGCCTTGCCGCCTTCGGCGGCGCGGTAAAGGTCGGCGCCGCCGCGCAGCATGGCCAGCGAGGAAACGTCGGCCCCCCCGGTCATGGTGGAGGAGACGCCGCGAAGAAAACTGTTCCAGACAGAGTCCTGATCGCTCTCGAACATGGCCCTGTTTATGGCCGCCTGGAGTATATCGTTGGAATAGGCGGGGTTGAGCGAAGCTATCACGCTGTGCAGGCCCGCGGCCCGCAGCACGTAGCTCACCGGGGCGAAGGTGACCAGCCGGTAGAGCATGTCCTGCGAAACCACGAAAGGCGCCGAAGCGCCGAGCACCATCACCAGCAGCACCACGTATCTTGCTTTGCCCCTGAAAAGCAGCAACAGTGAGGCGAGAAGTGACTTGCGCCTGTGCCGTTCTATGAATTTGCTGCCCATAAAGACATCCCCTTAAATGGAAACGCTCCCGGGGCCGCGCCTAAAGGCGCGGCCCCGGCGGATAACCGTCAAGCGCCTCCGGCCATGGAACCGAGCAGGCCGAGGATACCGGCTATGGCCGACAGCCACAGCGGCGTTATCCCTATCGCCTTGGCGACATTGCCGGACATGGCCGCCGCGCCGGCAAGCACCGCCACCGTACCTCCGGCTATGTATATGCCTCCCAGCAGGCTCTGTCCGAACTGGGATATGATCATGGCGCCCATGACTATCGCGGCTACCGCGATGGCTATGGCTATGCCGCAGATGATCATACCGATGACCGACACCCACGGCGGAACCTTGATGTTGACCAGCACGCCGCCGATGGCCGACAGGGCCGCCGAGAGCATGATCAGCATCATAGCGGTCGAAGCCATGCTGGCCCAGGGGCTGATGTCGAAGTTGCCCGGATCGGTGTAGTTATACTCGCCGGGCGTGCCGTAATCGCCGGAGCCGCCTCCGCTGCCCGAATTGTCGAGCGAAGGAGATGTCACTATGCCGGCCCCGCCGGCCCCGGTGCCGAGACCGGCTCCGCCGGACACGTCACCCTCGCCGGTGGTGCCTTCCCAGGCCTGGTCCTGCGTGGAGCGCATGCTGTCGATGTTGGTGGCGCCGTAGGTCTTCTGCACGTCGCGCACGGCATTAGCCTGGTTGAAAGCTCCCTTCGCTTTCTTCGACGCCGCGGCGGACTTGCCGCCCCTTACGGCCTGCTTCTGCGCGCCCATCGCGGTAAGTTTGCCTTTCTTGGGGCTCTGCATGGGCGCGAACTTGCCCGCGCCCATGTCGCTGAAACCGACCTTGGGCCCGAAGGCGCCCTGGCCGGTCTTGAACCCGCCCATCATCATCTTGCCGGAGCCGCCCCCGGAGAGCGAGGTCGAAAGCCCCGTGGCGCTGGCGCCCTGCAGCCTGCCCAGCACCGCCTGGGGATCGGCCATGTTGGAGTTATCCGCGACGGCCTCTCCGTCCGCGGCCCCTTCGGCCCCGGCCCCTTCGGCTTCGGCGGCGGCCTCGGCCGCCGCGGCCTTCGCGGCCTCGCCGTCGAAGTTCACCGCGCCCTTGTTCCTGTCGGCGAACATGTCGAGGGACGAGCCCGGAGCGGACTGACGCCTGAGTATGGCAGGCACGTATTCAGCGGACTGGGCCTTGTCCGAGCTGAAGGAGGAACTCTGCGAGCCTATGGAGGCCTGATCGTTCATGTACAGGCCGGCCCCGATGCCGACGGCGACGATGGCGGCCGTGGCTATCAGGCCCTTGCCCGCCAACAGGCCTCCCGCGGCGCCGAACTTGGCACCGCCCGCGCCGAACCTGGCCGCGCCGAGAGCGCGGCCGGCGTTTGCTCCGGCGCCGGGCGCGCCGGCCGCTCCCATGGAACCGCGCGAGCCGAAGCCCAGGCGTCCCTGCAGCCAGGGGAGGAAACCTTTCCTCTCCTTTTTCTCCTTGAAGCCGATCTCCGGCAGATCCTTGTCTTCCATAAATTCCTCCTAAAAACTCCCCGCCAGAACCTCTTTAACCTCCGCCGAAACCGAGCAGCGACCCTATGCCCTTGCCGCCGGTGATGCTCCAGTTGCCCATGGGCTTGGTGGTTATCGCCTTGCCGTCGGCGCCTTTCATCAGTTTGCCGTCAGCGCCGACCTTGCCCTTCTCGAGGCCGCACAGGGCCTCCCAGGCCTGGATCATCAGCATGAGGCCCACCGCGACGTACATGCCGCCCATCCACTTCTGCCCGAACTCCGTCATCAGCTTGATGCCGGCGAAGACCACCATCGCGGCGGCGGCCATGGCAGCCACGGCCGTGGCGACGGCGGCGTAGTAGACCCAGGGCACGGTCTTGGCTATGTTGCCGAGTATCTTGGTGATGACGATGAGGCCGAAAGCGGCCAGCATTCCGTACATCGCCATGTCGGTGTATTTTTCCCAGGGAGAGACGTCCTCGGGCTCGGGTACCGGGGGAGGCTCGCTCTCGTTCATGCTGAGATTGGGGTCGTTGGCTTTCAGCGAATCACCGGCCGAAACGCCCGCCCCTCCCAGGCCGGCACCCGACTCGGGTGTCCCGCCCACGTCCCCTGTCCCGGCGGTCTCGCCGGCGAAAGCCTCGGTAGCCGTGGAATGAGCGCCCGCGTTTGAAGCCGAGTAGGCGGCTTTGGCGCCCATCTTGCCCGCGTACTTGGCCTGGCCGAAAGCTCCCTTCTTGTTGAAGTTGGGCACCGTGTACTTGGGCGAATTGGAAAGCCTGGCCGCCATGGAACCGCGCATATCCGTGGCCTGCCCGGCCGGGGCGCGGTAAACGGGCGCGAACTGCTGGCCTATGCCGCCCGAGAGGCCCCCGGAGGTCTGCATCTTCGGTATGGAGGTTCCGCTGCCCGCCCCTCCCTTGGAACCGAAGCCCAGCGACGCGGCGAGCTTGCCCTTGCCGCCGCCCCCGCCGGCCCCGGACTGCGCGTAGGCGCCCGCGTCGGGAGCCTCGACGTCGGCCGAAGCGCTGGCGCCCTCGCCCGCGGCGGCGCCCTCACCGGCGCCGGCCGCTGACTCGCCGCCTCCCTCGCCGAAACCTATCCCGTCCTTGCGGGCCTGCTCCTTGAACATATCCAGAGTGGACGGCTCCATAGAGGCGGCGCTGTTTATCCTCTGCCGCTCCATGTTGGCGCTGGCCGCCTGCTCTTCCTGGTAGGCGTTCTGGAAGAGCGAAGGCGAGTAGACCGGCTTGGAGGCCGGGCCCATGAAGTTATAAACTACGCCCACGCCCGCGGCGATGGTGGCTCCGCCGAGCACCACCCCGAGTATCCCGGCCTTGCTGGCGAAAAGCCCCCCCATGCCCGCCGCGGAACCGGCCGCGGAACCCAGGCCGGAGGCGGCGCCTGAAGCGCCCGAACCCCCGCCGAAGAGGCGCGCCACGGCGCCCAGCAGGCCTTCTTTCTTCCTTTCCTCGTTATTGCCGTTCATAAATCCTCCGCTGTTCTTTTCGACTGAAAAAAATACTCCGCCCCTTACACCTGCTTATTTCCGGGGGAGTCGGCTCCCCCGCCCATAGCGCCCTTCATCATCGCGCCGAACATGGGCCCCAGGACCTGCGAGATTATCATCTGTATTATCATCTGCTTGTACATCTCGTCGTTCTCCACGACCTTGGGCTCGGGGATCTCCGGCGGCTTGAACTTCTTGCTGTTGATGCTGGGATCGTTCTTCTTCAGGTCGGAATCGACCTTGCCGAGCTCAAGGCCGGCCACGGCGGACTGCTCCTCTATCTCGGTGTCAAGGTCGGACCTGGAGCCGGCGGCCGTCTTCACGAAAGCGCTGGAAGCCCCTCCGCGGGACTCGTCCACGCTCATGCCTGAAGAGGAGAGGCTCTTCTTCTCTACGGAGGCGAGCGAGGCCATCAGGCCGGAGGTTTTATCCTTGGCCACGGCTTTCTTGACGTCGGCGAGCGAGGAGGGCGCCAGCTGCGCCGAGGCGTTGCCCGAGCCGAAGAACTTATTGTGAGAACCGCCGGCGGTCATGGAATTGCTGTTGCCTCCCGAAAGGGAGCCGGGAGCGCTCATCTTCGGGAAAGACCCTTTCGGAGCCCCGGCCGAGGGGGCGCTTACCGCCGCCGACGCCGAGGCGGAAGAGGATACCCCGTCAGCCTTTCCCTCCGCGGCCTCCCCGTCGGAAAGTTCGCCCATGCCCGAGCTGAACAGGGAAGAGTCCGCGAAACCGCCGGCCGTGGCGGGATTGTCCGACATCATGCCGCTGAGCGCGTAGCCCGGGGCGGACCCCTCCGCGGGTATCTCCAGGGAGTTGAGGTCCACGGCTTTCGACCTGAAGGGATTGCCGGAAGGGACCGAGGTGTCGAACGAGGACTTCTGCATCAGCGGCAGCGAAAGCCAGCCGAACATTATCACGACGGCTATCGCGCCGCCCACGGCGTACTGGGTGGTCTTCGATTTCTTGCCCGACGTTATCTTCATCATAAGGCCCCGCTTTTCCTCTGGACGCATTAAAAAAACACTCACTTTCCCTTGACACACCTTCCGCGATGTTCAGGGCAAAGTTTATTCCTTTATGTTATAGCAGGCGTTCGTTGACTTGTCAAGGGGTGGGGCTCAGAAGCAGGAAGAATCGTAAGTCCCGCCCTCACCCTGGTACACGATGCAATTGTTCAAAAGTCCCGAGTTGTCCCCTTTGCCGTTGAAAGAGACCTGCCAGACCTGCTTCCCGTCCATCCCGGGAGGGCAGTTCACGGAGCAGGTTATCTGTTTGTAATCGTAGTCCGTGTCCACATAGCCGTCCAAAGCGCCCTCGCCTAAAGCCAACTGTTCGTCCACCCAGTTCTGCATGTCATCGGGCATGTCCGTCGATTCCTGGGGCTTCTGTCCGGAAGTATTGGAATTGACCCCGCTGGCCAGGCCGCCGAGAAGGGACTGGGCTATCTGGTCGGTAACGTTCTTTTTTAGGGCCTCTTTTGCCTTGTCGGCCGCCGTCTCCGGGGTTTCCACGGCCTTTGGCTTCCCAACGTCCGGCACGGCCAGGGAAGTGGGGTCCCCCAGCTTGAGGCTCCCGACCTCGCCGGTCTCGATATGGTCGAGCGAGGCGGCGGCCTTATTATAGGAAGAGAGCTGGCCTCCGGAGCCGCCCTGGGCGTGCTTCATGCCGAAACCCTGGTCCCACTTGCTTTTGGCGGCGAGGGCGGAGTTGGTATTTGTGGCGGAAGCCAGGTGCCTGCCGGAGGCGACCAGGGCGTCCATCGTCTTGCCGCCCTTCGGGCCGGGATCCGAGGCCCCGGACTTACCGGAGAGCTTAAGCCCCCCGGAGCCTCCGGAACCTGAAAAAGAGGAAAAAGACTTGCTGCCCCCTCCGCCTCCTATAGCGCCGGCGCCGGAAAGCGAAGCGCTCATCCTGGAGGAAGGCCCTCCGCCGCGGGACGGTCGGGCCGCGGGCGCGGCGGCCGTGAGCGAAGCCTTCTCCTGAGCGGCGGCGGCCGCGGCCGGGTCGGCTTTGAGCACTTCCTCTATCTTGAGCGCCATCTCGGCCTTGGCGGCCCCTTCGGGCGTCTCATTGTCCACGAAGCCGAAATACTTCAGTATGGGAAGAGTGGCGCGTCCGGTTATGCCGGAACCGAAACTGCGGAACTTGACGTCCTGCATGTCCTGCAGGCCCTGCCATATAAGGAAACCGAATACGCCCCCTCCCATCAGGAGGAAGGTGACGACCATAACTATGAGGGACTTTTTGCCCCTGTCGGCGTCATCGGCCATATAATGTCCCCAAGCGAACAGGACCTTCCGCAACAGCCTTATGGTGCGCGGAAAGCTCCCTGAAAAAGTCTAGCAGAGAAATCCCCGTTTTTCAAGGGCGAGTTTCAGCCGAGGGCCGCGTGCTTTGCTGCTATCTGGTCCGCCAGGCCGTCTATCTTGAGCAGGTCCGCTTCAAGCGGCAGCCCCTTCACCAGCACCGGCGGCAGGACCTCGGCCTTGAAGGAGCCCAGGGCGCAGGCGAGCGATTCGACCAGCTTGCCCCCCCAGCCGAAGGAGCCTATGACGCCCAGCCATTTAGCCTTGGGGCGGAGCGCGCTGACCAGCGAAGCCGCGTAGACGGCCTTGGGATGGGCGCCGGCCAGGACCATCGGCGTACCGACCACTATGGTGGCGGCGTCGACCAGGGACATGGCCAGCCGTCCGGCGTCCACGTCCTCCAGGTTGAGCTTCTCCACGTGCACGCCCAGCTCCTGCAGGCGGCTGTGAAGGCGGTTGACCAGGACGAAAGTGCTGCCGTGCATGGAGATATAGGCCAGCACCACCTTGTTCTTGGGCGCGGAAACGGCCCAGTCGGTATAATATTCCTTCACCTTCCCGGGCATCTGGCCTTTGTGCACCGGGCCGTGACTGGGGCAGATGAACCCGGCCGGCAGGGATGAGATCTTCTCCAGGTTGGCCTTTATCTGCTGGCGGAAGGGCATCATGATCTCGGCGTAATAGCGCTTCATCGGCTCGTAGACGTCCTCCGGGTCGGAGAACGGGTTGGGCGTGGCGAGATGGGAGCCGAAGAAATCGCAGGTAAAGAGCACGCCGTCGGACTCGAGCCAGGTGCACATGGTCTCGGGCCAGTGCACCCAGGGCGTATAGATGAACCTGAGTTTCCTGCCGCCCAGATCGAGCTCTTCCCCGTCCTTCACCTCGATGAACTTACCGGCCGGGATATGGAGATGGGACATCAGGAACTCTTTACACTTGGGATTGGTCACCACCATGGCGGCCGGGTATTTATCCAGAAGCGCGACGATGCCGCCGCTATGGTCCTGCTCGGCGTGCTGGGCGACTATGTAATCGATCTTCTTTTCGTCCCTGAGGTAGTCCAGCAGGACTCCCGCTTTTTCCGGGTCGGCGGCGTCTATGATGGCTGTCTTGTCCTTCCCCCTCACCAGGTAGGAATTATAGCTGGTCCCCTGCGGCAGCGGGATGAGCGCGTCGAAAAGTTTCCTGTTGAAATGGTTGACGCAGATGAACTCGACGTTCTCGGTAAGTTTCACGGGCTTCATGTTGTCTCCTTATCCCCCCGACACGGGCGGGAAGATATGCAGTATGTCTCCGTCCTTTATCCCCACGCCGCGCGCGGCGGCGTTGTCCAGCATCTCGGAATTGAGCGTCAGCACGAAGTGGCCGCGCACCCGCCCGCCGTCGTCGAGCAGTATCTTCCTTATCTCCGGCTCCTTCACAGCGCAGAGGGCCTCTATCAGGTCGCCGACGGTGGAGCCCTCGAGCTCACGGCGGGCGAAGCCCAGCCTGGCGCGGAGGGTGGTGTATACGCTTACGGCCGCTTTAGGCATATTATGTCCCCGATATTTTACCATTTGCCCCGCCGCCGCAGACCGGGCAGCCTGGCAGCCGGCGCAGGCGCGCTTTGGCGAACTCGTTGTTCCGCAGGTCCATCAGCAGCATGTGGCCGTCCGGTTCCATCCCCCAGGCCAGTTTGAGCGCCTCCATGGCCTGCATCGCCCCGGCGGCTCCGGCCGCCGGCCCGGCCACGCCCTCGTCGGGGCGTATCGTCCCCTCCTCCACCGAAGGGAATTGGCAGGCCAGGCAGCCGCGTCCCGGCATGAAGACGGCCAGTTGAGCTTCGAAGCGGTATATGGCCGCGTAAACCAGGGGTTTACGCAGCCTGACGCAGGTCCTGTTGATGAGCGCGCGCGCCGCGAAATTGTCGGTGCAGTCGGCCACTATGTCGCAGTCCGAAACGATATGTTCCGCGTTGCCCTCTTCCAGCGGCTCTATCCGCATATCCGCCTTGACTTCGGGATTGAGGCGGGCGGCGAAGGCCGCGGCGGAGCGGGCCTTGCTGAAACCGGAATCCTCGTTGCGGTAGATGATCTGCCTGTGAAGGTTGCCCGGCTCAAGCCTGCCGGGCTCTATTATCACGAGCCGCCCGACGCCGGCGCCGGCCAGGTAGGCGATGCACGGGGCGCCCAGCCCGCCCGCCCCCACCACGCAGACCGAAGTCCTTTTCAGTTTTTCCTGCCCTTCCGCCCCGGCGCCGGGCAGGACTATCTGCCTGGCGTAGCGCAGGAATTCCCTTTCGGTAAGCATCTCAGGCCCCCGCTTTCCTGGCGACCTCCGCCATTATGTCCCGCGCCAGCGCCGGCAGGCCCGGGTCGCGCGCGCCCATCACTATCACGATATCGCCCGGTCCGGCGGCGGCGGCGACTTCCGCCGCTATCCGGCCGCGGTCGGGCAGATGGCGGGCCCTGAGCCCGGCGGCGGAGGCGTCGGCGGCCAGGTCGGCGGACGAAATATCCTTCGCGACAGTGCCGCCCGCGTAATAAATGTCCGGGAAAAAGACCTCGTCGCCGGGCGAGAGGGCCGAGGCGAGCGCGCCGGGCAGTTCCCGTCGCATAAGCCGCGCCGGGGCGAAGCCGTGCGGCTGGAAAACGGCCAGCACCCTGCCTCCCTCCCTCAGTTTCAGCGCCGACAGCACGGCCGCGATCTTGGCCGGGTTATGGGCGAAATCGTCTATCACGGTGACGCCGCCGGCGCGGCCTATGACATTGAACCGCCGAGCCACGCCCCTGAACCGGGCCAGGGCCGCGGCGCAGGCACGCAGGTCCACGCCCAGCCTGGCACACGCGGCCGCCGCCGCCACGGCGTTGTCGATATTGTAGTCGCCTGGCGCCGGAACGCTGAAATCGACGCCGCCGAGCCTGAAGCGGGATCCGAAAAGGCCCGGGCGGGGGTCTGAGAAAAGCGGCTCCGCCGCCGAGCGGCCGAAGGACCCGGCAGCGGGCCTTATGGCCGAGGCCTCGGGATCGTCGGAGCAGACCAGCAATTCGCCGCAGTTGGCGGCGAAAGCGGAGAATATCCCGCGCAGTTCGGCGACTTCCTTGTGGTCGCGGGTTATGTTCAGGAGCACGCCCAGCGCGGGCTTGTAACGGGCGACGGTGCCGTCGGACTCGTCGGCCTCCACCACCAGCGGGCCGCCGCCCGAGAAAGCGTTGCCCAGCAGGCCCTTTTCTTTGAGAGAGAGCAGGGCGCCGCCGGTTATTATGGACGGCTTAAGCCCGGCGAAGTCCAGTATCTCGAATATCATGGCCGCGACGGTGGACTTGCCGCTGGTGCCGGCCACCGCGACCGCGCGCGAGGAATTGACATGCCCGGCCAGCAGCTCCGACCGGTGCATGACCGGCACGCCCAGCTCCGCCGCCAGGGCCAGGTCGGGGTTGGAACTCTCCACGGCGGTCGAGGCGACCAGCCGGGCGGCGCCGCGCACACCGGACCCGTCCTGGGGGAATATCTTTACGCCCAGCTTCTCCAGCGCGGCGCGGGTCTCGGGATTGCGGCCGGCGTCGAAATCCCTGTCGGAACCGGTGGCCGGCAGTCCGGCCAGCGCCCGCATCTGCGCCAGCGCGCTCATGCCGAAGCCGCCTATGCCGGTGAAATGAAAAACGCCCCTTTCCATGGCAGTTAATTAAACACAATAACCCGTCCCCGGGCAAGCCGGAGACCCGGCGGCCCGGTCCCGCTTGTTTTTTGTAATATATATCCTTACAATAAAGAACGGAGGACGCCATGGAGTGCCGGAAAAACAAGAACTCTGCCGCCTGCGCCTGCACCTACGAACCCTGCCCCCGCAAGGGCCTGTGCTGCGAATGCGTGGAATATCACCGGGCCTCCGGCGAGATACCCGGCTGCTTTTTCACGGCGGCCGGCGAGAGGACGTACGACCGTTCGATAGCCGCTTTCATAAGGGACAGGAAGGGCTGAGACAGGAGGGAAAATGAAAGAGATAATAGTCACCGACAAGGCGCCGGCCGCCATAGGGCCGTATTCCCAGGCCGTGGAGACCGGCAGCCTCATCTTCATATCCGGCCAGCTGCCCGTGGACGCCAGGACGGGGCAGATGGCGCCGCCCGACGTCAAGGCGCAGACCGAAGCCGTGCTCAGGAACATACTCGGCATCATGGCGGCCAAGGGCCTGCCGCTCGACAATATCATCAAGACCACGGTCTACATGACCGACCTCGGCCAGTTCCAGGCCATGAACGAGGTCTACGCCAAATATTTCCAGAAACATCCCCCGGCCAGGGCCACGGTCGAGGTCAAGGCGCTGCCCAAGGGCGCCCTGGTCGAGATAGAGGCCATAGCCGAAAAATAAAAATACGCCCGGCGGGTCCACATGCACAAGATACTCAAACGCAAACACGTAGGCATACTGCTGCCCATCTTCTCGATGCGCTCCGAGCGCGACTGGGGAATAGGCGACATCACTTCCATGCACGGCTGGCTGGAGGTGCTCAAGGCCGCCGAGCTGGACATACTGCAGATACTGCCGATAAACGAGATGCCGCCGGGCGTCAACTGCCCCTACACGGCGCTGAGCGCCTTCGCCATAGACCCGGTATACATAGACCCGGAAGCCGTCGAGGAGCTCAAAGAGTCCCCCGAGGCCCTGGAATTCCTGGCCTCGAAGGAGTTCAGGGAGCGCCTGCACCATGTCCGCTCGGCGAAGACCATACTCTACGACGACATACGCGGGCTCAAGCACGAGACGCTCTGGAAGATCTACGCCGCCTTCGACCGCAACCATATAAAGCGGGGCACGAAGGAAGGGAAGGATTTCCTCGCCTTCTGCGAGAAGAACGCCTACTGGCTCGAGGACTACGCCCTGTTCCGGCGCCTCAAGGACGTCAACCGCTGGATCTCGTGGACCCACTGGGACCAGGCGCTGGGCGAGAGGCGGCCCGAAGCCCTGGAAAAAGCGCGCGCGGAGAACGCGCTCGAGATCAACTATTTCAAGTACCTGCAGTGGCTCATCCGCCGCCAGTGGGCGCCGATGCGCTGGCGCGCCGGCGAGCTGGGCATAAAGCTCTTCGGCGACCTGCCTTTCATGGTCAACCAGGAGGCGGCCGACGTCTGGTCCCGGCAGAACGAGTTCGACATCAGCAACTCGATAGGCGCCCCGCCCGACGCCTTCACGCCCGAGGGCCAGAAATGGGGCCTGCCCGCCTACCGCTGGGAGGAGACGGAGAAGAACAACTTCGAGTGGTGGCGCCTCAAGCTCAAAAGTTCCGAGGACCTCTACGACATCTACCGCATCGACCACATGGTCGGCTTCTTCCGCACCTGGATAGTGCCCGAGGACAAGAAGCTCAAACCCCATTTCGACGTGGAGGGAGAGGAGAACCAGGAGGACAGGGGCCGCCGCTTCCTCAAGGCGCTGGTCGCCTCGTCGCCGATGCTGCCGATAGGCGAGGACCTGGGCCTCATCCCCCCCTTCGTGCGCAAGGTGCTGGCCGAGCAGGGAGTGCCCGGCTACAAGGTCATGCGCTGGGAAACGAAAGAGGACGGGACCTACATCGACCCGGCCGATTACCCGGCCGTCTCGCTGGCCACCACCTCCACCCACGACACCGAGACGCTGGCCGAGTGGTGGGCCTCCGTCGCCTACGCCGAGAAGAAGAAGTTCTGGGAGATGGTCGCCGGCGAGAACCGCCCCCCGGCCTTCGCCAAAGCTCTGGACCGGATAACCGAGAAAGCCGTAAGTTCCGGCTCCCGCGTGGTGCTGCTGACCTTCCCCGATATCTTCGGGACCAAGGACCGGATAAACACCCCGAATACTCTGGGGCCGCATAACTGGTCTTTCCGCTCCCCCGTGCCGCTGGAGAAGTTCGTCCAGAAGCACGCCGCGACCCTGGAGAAGCTGGCCCGCTGGATCAGGGAGGCCCGGTGAAAAAGCTGCTGCTCGCCGCCGCCTTCCCCCTGCTGGCCGGCTGCTCGCTAAACCGCACGGCGGCGAAGGTCACCTCCGGCGTCATAGACAGGGGACTCCCCTCCGTCTTCTCCCAGTCCGACCCGCAGTACGCCCGCGAGGCCCTGCCCGGCAATCTCCAGCTGATGGAGATACTCATCGCCAACGACCCGGAGAACAGGGGCCTGCTGGTCAACGCGGCCCAGGGTTTCTGCGGCTACGCCTTCATGTTCCTCGAGGACGGGACGCCGGAACGCGCCTCCGGTTTCTACCTAAAGGGCCAGGCTTACGCCGAAAAGGCGCTGGGCGGCCGGGGCCCGGCCGAAGCCCGCAAGCGGGACGTGCCCGCGCTTTTCTGGCACACCTTCTGCAAGGCCTCCTACGTCAACATAAACCGCGACAAACCCGAGGCCATAGCCGAGATACCGTCGATAGAACCCGCGGCGCTGCGCCTGCTGGAGCTGGAACCCTCCTACTATTACAACGGGGCTCACAGCATGATGGGCGCCTACTATTCCATACGCCCGCGCATGCTGGGCGGCGACCCGGATAAGGCCCGGGCCTATTTCACCGCCGCCGCGGAAGGTGCCGGCGCCGGCTTCCTGCTCAACCGCTACATGGCCGCGCGCATGTACGCGCCGGCCGCCCTCGACGAGGATTTCTTCGTGTCGACGCTGGAAGCCGTCCTGTCAGCCGAACTTAAGGACGACGAGACCCGGCTGGCCAACGAGGTGGCGAAAATAAAAGCTAAAGCCCTGCTGGAGGAAAAAGATGAACTTTTCTAAGCTGCTGCTCTCCCTTCTGGTAACGCTGGCCGCGGCCCTGCCCGCCGCCGCCTCCCAGGTCACAATAAAGTTCGCCACGCTGGCCCCGGAAGGCTCCGCCTGGATGAAGGTCATGAACTCCTTCGCCGACGAGGTGAAAGAAAAGACCGCCGGCCGCGTCAGGTTCCGCATGTATCCCGGCGGAGTGCAGGGCGACGAGAAGGACGTGGTCCGCAAGATACGCATAGGCCAGCTCCAGGCCGGCGGCTTCACCGGCGTCGGGATAGGCGAGATAGCCCCGGCCGCCCGCGTGCTGGACACCCCGTTCCTCTTCAAGAGCCCCGCCGAGATAGACCATGTTTACGGGGCCATGGACGCCGAGTTCAGGAAGATGTTCGACGCGGCCGGTTATGTCCTGCTGGGCTGGGCCGAGGTCGGAGACGTCATCATACTTTCCAATTCGCCGGTCAAGAAACCGGAGGACCTGAAGGCGGTAAAGATGTGGATCTGGGAAGGCGATCCGATAGCCGAGGCCTCGTTCGCCGCCCTCGGAGTGAAGCCCATCCCGCTGTCCATCACCGACGTGATGACCTCGCTGCAGACCGGGATGATAGACGGCCTTTACGGCTCGCCGCTGGCGGTGCTGGCGCTGCAGTGGCACACGCGCATGAAGTACGCCCTCTCGCTGCCCATGGCCAACGCCTCCGGCGCCGTGCTCATTTCCAAGAAAGCCTTCGGCTCCCTCTCTAAGGAGGACCAGGCCGCGCTGCTCGCGGCCGGCGACAAACATTTCCGGGAACTCACCCGCGTCAGCCGCGCCGACAACCTCAAATCGATCGACCTGCTGAAGAAAGCCGGCATAAACTTCACCGACCCGGCCGGCAGAACGGTCGCCTCCGAGTTCGAGAAGACCGGGAAGGCGGCCCGCGAATCGCTTACCGGCAAGCTCTACTCCGGCGAACTGCTCGGCCGCATAGAGAAAGCCCTGTCCGAGTTCCGCAAGCCCAAGAAAGCGCAATAACAGGCGTAACGCCGGCCCCCGCCGCCCCCAGTCCGGGGGTTGCGGGGGCCGGCGCCATTATTGGATAATAATATTATGATGCGATTCCTGTTCCGCTTCGAGGAATGGACCGTCAAGGGAGAAAAGGCCCTGATAGTGCTCTTCGTGGCGCTGATGATCGCCCTCTCCTTCCTGCAGGTATTGCTGAGGGTCTTCTTTCACTCCGGCATAGTCTGGCTCGACCCGGTGCTGCGCCACATGGTGCTCTGGTCCGGCCTGCTGGGCACCGCCCTGGCCTCGCGCTATTCGCGCCAGTTCGCCCTCGAGGCGCTGGTCAAGTTCGCTCCCGAAAAAGTCCACCGCCCGCTGGCCATCTTCGCCGGTTCTTTCACCGTCGCGGTCTCCGGGCTCCTTTTCTGGGCGGCCTGGAAGTTCGTCAGGGACGACTTCGCCTCCGCCTCCACCTCCTTTTACATAGGCCATTTCGCGGTGCCGTCCGGCTGGGCCCACATGATAATCCCGGCCGTTTTCGTGCTCATAATCTTCCACACCGTCATGAACCTGTTCCGGGTCGTCGACCCGGGTGAGGAGTTCAGGTTCTGATGGGGATACTCATAGCCCTCGGCATACTGCTGCTCGCCTTCCTGGGCGCGCCGGTCTTCACGCTCATCGGCGGCGGCGCTATATACCTCTTCGGCGCGGAGGGGATCGATTCCTCCGCCGTGATCGTCGAGATGCTCCGGCTGGCCTCGCTGCCGGCCCTCATCGCCATACCGCTTTTCACCTTCGCGGGATATGTGCTGGCCGAGAGCGGCGCTCCCCGCCGCCTGCTGGCCCTGGCCGAGGCGATGTTCGGCTTCCTGCCCGGAGGGCTCGCCATAGTGGCCCTCTTCGCCACGGCCGTCTTCACCGCCTTCACGGGGGCGTCGGGCGTCACGATAATCGCGCTGGGCGGCCTGCTCTACCCGATGCTCAAGAAGCAGGGCTACCCCGAGAAGTTCACGCTGGGGCTGCTGACCACCACGGGCAGCCTGGGCCTCCTCTTCCCCCCCAGCCTGCCGATAATCCTCTACGCCATAGTCGGCAAGCTCAACCTGGACCTGCTTTTCAAGGCGGCGCTGCCGCCTGGCCTCTTCCTTCTGCTGGTGCTGTCGGTATACGCGTATTTCGTAGCCCGCCGCTCGGGAGTGCAGAGGCTCGCCTTCGAGCCCGCCAAGATACTGTCGGCGGTGCGCGCCGCGGCCTGGGAGATACCGCTGCCCTTCCTGATAATCGGCGGCATCTACAAGGGCGTGTTCACGGCCGGCGAGGCGGCCTCGATCATGTCCTTCTACGTAGTGATAGTGGAGGTCTTCATATACAAGGACCTCTGCCTGCGTCGCGACATAGCCAAGATAGCGGTCAAGAGCATGATCCTGGTCGGCTCAATCTTCATCGTGCTCGGCACGGCGCTGGGGCTGACCAACTACCTCATCGACGCGCAGATCCCCGACGCGATCTTCGCCTGGATGCACTCTTTCGTGCAGAGCAAGTTCCTCTTCCTCGTCCTGCTCAACATCTTCCTGCTGATCATAAACATGATCGAGATCTTCTCGGCGATAATCATCGTCGTACCCATAATCGTGCCGGTGGCGCTGCAGTACGGCGTGGACCCGATACACCTCGGGGTCATCTTCATACTCAACCTCGAGATAGGCTATATGCTGCCGCCGCTGGGGCTCAACCTCTTCCTCTCCAGTTCGCGCTTCAACCGCAAGCTCCCCGAGCTCTACGGGTCGATAGTGCCTTTCCTGTTGCTGCTGCTGGCCGTGCTGGCCATAGTGACCTACTTCCCCGGACTGAGCATGATAGGGGCGAAATAAGACCATGGGGCATCACCACGACCACGCCGGCCATTCCTGCGGGCACGACCACTCCCACGACCACGGCCATGACCACGGCGGCGCGGGGCACTCCCATCATCACGGCGCCGGCGCCCACCGGACGGCGATAACCTGGGCCTTTTTCATAACCTCCGGTTTCATGGTGCTGGAAGCCGCCGGCGGCCTGCTGACCGGCAGCATGGCGCTGCTCAGCGACGCCATGCACATGCTCACCGACGCCGCCGCGCTGGGCATGAGCTTCATCGCCTCCAGGCTGGCCACGCTGAAGCCCGACTCCAAGCGCACCTACGGCTACCGCCGGGCCGAAGTGGTCGCCGCGCTGGCCAACGCCACGCTGCTCTGGCTGCTCTGCGGCTTCATGCTGCGCGAGGTCTGGGAGCGCTTCCATAACCCGGTACCGGTTCTATCCGTCCCCATGCTGGCGATAGCTTTCGCCGGGCTGCTGGCCAACCTGGCCTGCGCCTGGATCCTGCACCGCCACAGCGCCGAGAACATCAATATCCGCGGAGCTTTCCTGCACGTGCTCAGCGACCTGGCGGGCTCGGTCGCCGCCATCGTCGCCGGCGCCGTCATCTATTTCACCGGCTGGTACACGGCCGACACCATAGTCTCGGTGCTGATCATAGCCCTCATACTTTTCAGCTCCACGCGGCTGCTGATGGAAGCCTTCCACATACTGATGGAAGGGACCCCGCGCGGGCTTTCGATGAAGGCCGTGGAAAAAGCGCTGCTGGACATAGACGGCGTCAGCGGCGTGCACGAGCTGCACGCCTGGAGCCTCTCGTCCGGCTTCAACGCCCTGACCGCTCACCTGATAGTGAAGGACCCGGCCAGGCAGCAGCCCGCGCTCAAAGAGGCCTCCTGCCTGGCGTCCGAAAAGTTCGGGATCCGGCATTCCGTGTTCCAGGTCGAGAGCGAACTGCGCAAGGATTCGTCCTGCGACACCTGTTGCTGAGGTATCCATGAAAATAAAGTTCAGCCGCAATTTCAGGAATTTCAA
Source organism: Elusimicrobiales bacterium (assembly GCA_031082205.1). Taxonomy (GTDB): domain Bacteria; phylum Elusimicrobiota; class Elusimicrobia; order Elusimicrobiales; family UBA9959; genus UBA2231. Next base: position 67,606 of record JAVHLJ010000005.1, on the reverse strand, counting down.
ACCTTTCCTGTTCGAGGAGCTCTACCGCCAGGCGGCAGCGGAGCGGGCCAAGGGGCGGGACATCATCAGCCTCGCCGTCGGCGACCCCGACATACCGACCGACAAGGGCGTAGTCGCCGCGGCGCTGCGCGAGATAAAAAAAGCGCCCAACCACCGCTACCCGAACACCAAGGGCAACGCGACCCTGCGCGAAGCCGTCGCGGCCTGGCATAAGCGCCGCCACGGCCTCTCTTTCCATCCCTCGGACGAAGTTTCGATACTGATAGGGTCCAAGGAGGGCATAGCACACCTGCCGCTGGCGGTGATGGACCCGGGCGACCTCTGCCTGATACCGGACCCCACCTACCCGACCTACCGCACCGGGGTCGTCCTGGCCGGCGGCCGCGTCCACGACGTGCCGCTGGAGGAGAAGAACGGCTTCCTGCCGGACCTCGGCCGGATACCCCGCCGCGCCGCGGAAAAGGCGAAACTTTTCTTCCTCAACTACCCGAACAACCCTACGGGCGCGGGCGCTTCGCTGGATTTCTACAAGGAACTGGTGCGCTGGGCGAAAAAGAACTCGGTTATCATAGCCCAGGACGCCGCCTACTGCGACCTCTATTTCGGCGAGCCGGCCCCCAGCATACTGCAGGTCCCCGGAGCGCGCGACGTCGCCGTGGAGTTCTACTCGGTCTCCAAGACCTACTGCATGGCGGGCTGGCGGATAGGCTGGGTCGTAGGCAACGGCGAACTGGTGCGGGCGCTCAACTCCCTCAAAGAGAACATCGACTCGGGCCCGTTCAACGCCATACAGAACGCGGCGGCCTGGGGCCTGGACAATCACGAACGGATAACCCCCCCCGTCCGCGCCAAATTCGCGGCCAGGTCGGACAGGTTCTGCTCGGGCCTTGAAGAGGCGGGCTGGAAGCTGCGGCGTCCCGCCGGCAGCTGCTTCGTCTGGGCGCGCCCGCCGGCCGCCATGAAGTCGATAGATTCGGTCTGCCTTATGCTGGAAAAAGCCGCGGTGCTGGCCGCCCCGGGCTCGGGCTTCGGCAGTTGCGGCGAGGGCTACGTGCGCTTCTCGCTGACGGAACCCGACTCCCGCCTCTACGAGGCGCTGCGCCGCATAACGGCGCTGGACTGGGTCCGCCGGCCGCGCGGCTGAGCAGCGCGGGCGGCCGCGGGCGCGGCCTTCCTACTCAGGCTGCGCGCCGGCCTCGAAGACGACTTCCGAATTCTCCCCCACGTTGAGCTTGTAGCGGCGGCCGTAGGCCACCGCGCTCGGTCCTATCAGCGAGCCGGCCAGGTTCATGTCGGAAACCTGCGCACCCTCGTTGATTATCGTGTCCGATATTATGGACCGTTCTATGCGGCAGCCGGGACCGACGGAGACGTGAGGGCCGATTATGGAATCGCGCACTTCGGCGCCGGGAGATATGTAGACGGGGGGCACTATCAGGGTTCCGGGAGCCTTGGCCCTGAAAGAGCCGCGACCGAGTATGTAGCGGTTGGTCTCCAGCAGCGTCTCTGGCTTGCCGCAGTCGTACCAGCCTTCTATACGGACCGGCTTTATGCGGTGTCCGCTCCGGACCATCATGGCCATGGCGTCGGTGAACTGTATCTCGCCCCTGGTGGTGGTCCCGGAATCCACCAGCCTCTGCAGGCTGCCGTAGAGCTGAGACGAGTTGCGGAACGAATAGATGCCGACTATGGCCAGGTTGGTGCGCGGCTTCTCCGGCTTCTCGACCATGGCCGAGATATAGCCGTTCCTGACCTCCACCACGCCGAAGCGGCGGGGGTCGGCGACTTCCTTGACCGCGATGCAGTCCTCGCGCCCTCCCAGGAACTTGGAAAGGTCCGCGGAAAGGATGGTATCCCCCAGCATCACCAGCACCGGGCCGGTCACCCTGCCGCGGGTCAGCCAGATGGCGTGTCCGAGGCCCTTGGGCTCGGGCTGCTCCACGTAGTCCACCTCCAGCCCCGGGTAAGCCGAGGAGACGTAGAACTTTATCTTGTCGCCAAGGTAGCCGGTCACCATGCAGACTTTCTTTATGCCGGCGGCCGCCAGGTCGTCGAGTATGTGGCCGATTATAGGCTTGTCGCCGACGGTAAGGAGGACCTTGGGATATGTATAAGTATGAGGGCGGAGCCTGGTGCCGGCCCCTGCGACGGGGACAACGGCGGTGAATTCGTTCTTCTTCATTGGAACCTCCCCTATTCTTCGGTTATCTGCCGGTACACTTCGGGAAAGCCCGGGGCCGCTTTAAGGGCTTTGCCGGCGTGGAGCCTGGAATCCCAGAAATTGTCGCGCGCCAGGACGGTCCGGTAGTCCTTCAAGGCGTCCTGGCGCCTGCCCATCAGGTCGAAGGCCTGCCCGCGCCGCAGGTAGCAGTAGGTGACCCAGCCCTTGGCCGGGTAGGCGGTGTTCTCTATCCCCTGGGTGAACCAGGCCGCGGCCTCGCCGGGCTTGTTGAGCGCCAGTTTGGCGTCGCCCGCGGAAAGATATACCAGCGAAAGCTGCTGGGAGAGCCAGGGATGCTTCGTTCCGAGATGCGCGGTCAGGAACTTCATGCATTCGTCGAAAGCCCGGTCCCATTCCCGGGCGTGTATGAGGGTAAGGATATCGCCAAGCCAGAAGAAGGCGTTATCCGGATCGCTCTCCCTCAGCAGACGGGATTCCTCCATCGCGGCCTTGTGGTCCTTCTCGTGCCGGGTAAGTATGTCGATCAGGAATATCCTGGCCTCCGTCGGGAAGAACCGTCCCTTCTCCATCGCCAGGCGCACCTGCTCGACACCCTTGACCCTGTCCCCCCTCACGAAAAGGAGGGCCGCCACTCCCAGCGCGCCGGGCAGAGTGTCGGCGTAGTAGTCGAAGATGCCCAGTCCCAGGTAGGCGTCGTAGACCGCGGGGTTTATCGCCACGCATTCCCTGAGCAGTTTCCTTCCCTTGTTGCCGCTGACATAGGACTTCCACCAGCGCCGCTGCAGGGCGAACCAGCGGCCTTTCAGCCCGTGGGCGCTGCCCAGGAAGAAGAGGGCGTGGTCCCGGCGGTCCCCGGACTTCAGCATCAGCTCGGCCACCCTCACGGTCTCGTCGGCGTGGCGCAGGAACTGCGCCTCGTAATCCGTGGAGCTGGACTGCACGTCGAAGTTCTGGGCGGCGCGCCACCAGTAGAGGGCGGTCATGGCGAAATAGCCGGCGGGATGGGAGCTGGAAACGTCTATGACATCCTGGAACACTTCCTCGGCGGCGTCGAACTCCAGCCTGTACATCAGGGCTATGCCCCTGTCGTAGGCGGCGTCCAGTTCCGCGCCCAGCGTGAAAGCCGCCCGGCCGTTCTCCCCGCCGTTGCCGGGCTCCGCCGCGCGCGCGGGGGCGGCGCAGGCGGAGGCGAGCAGGAGCAGGGGCAGGATCATTTTCATGGCACGGTCCATCTTATCAAAATCAGACCAGCGCGGCGGCGCCCAGGAGCGCCAGCACGACGAAGGCGGAAAGGGCGAAGAGGTACTGCCGGGCCCGCGCGTAGCCGTAAAAGAGCGCGGCGACCCTGGCGGCCGGCGTGACCAGAAGGACGATCACGCCCGCCCGCGAAAGAACGTCGCCGGCCGCGCCGCCGCGCCAGGCGGCGCCGAGCAGGAAGCAAAGCGCGCTGAGCAGCACGCCGGCCTGCAGGACTCGCTGTATCAGCTTCGCCAGGTCCTTCTCGGAGTAAGTCTCTTTCACCATATCAGCATCTTGACCGCGATCGCCAGCATCGCGGCCGCGAACACCATCTGCAGCCTCTCGGACCTGGCCTTGTAGAGAAGGCTCATGCCGGCGAAGGAACCGATCAGCACCCCCAGGACGATGACGCCGCAGATCTCCACGGGGATGTGTCCCTTGCGGTAATAGATGAAGGCGCTGGCCGCCGCCGAGACTCCTATCATGAAGTTGCTGGTGGCTGCCGCGGCCTTCATGGGCACGCCGCAGAGCATGGTCATCACGGGGACCTGCACCACGCCGCCGCCCAGCCCCAGCAGGCCGCTCAGGCCCCCGCCGAAGAACGAGAGGAACGAGGCCGGGATGACGTTCCTGACCGAGTAACTCCTTCGCCCGTTGGAGGAATGGTCGAAGAACTCCGAATCGAAGGAGGAAGCCGGCCCGGCCGGCAGCAGGTCCGGCGGCGGCCCGGCCCGCAGCGCCCTGCTCCCGCGGAGGAACATGGAAAAAGATATCGGCAGCAGCGCCAGAGCGAAGGCCGTCTGCAGGACGCCGCCGGGCATCCGGCTGGCGATGAGAGCCGAGAAAAGCGAGCCCAGCGCCATGGTCGTCTCGAAGACTATGCCGAGGCGGAGGTTGGTCAGTCCGCGCTCCACGTTCACGGAGGCGACCGCGCTGGAGGCGGCGGCGATGGCGACGAGCGAGGCCCCGATGGCCTGGTGGATGGGCAGCCCGAAGGCCAGCGTGAGCAGCGGTACCGTGAATACGCCGCCTCCTATGCCGAGCGCGGAACCCAGAACGCCGATAAAAACCCCGAAACCCCCGAGCACGAGCGAGCCCTGTACGGAATGAAGTTCGATCATCCCCGGGACTCCAGCCCGGCGATGAAATCCATGGCGGCTTTCTCGCCGATCTCGAAGGCGCGGCGGCACTTGGCCCCCTGCAGTTCCAGTATGCCCATGCCGAGGTCCTCCTGCGGCTTGAGCAGGTGCACCTCGGGACTGGAACGTATCAGCACCCTGGATTCGTATATCTTCTGGGAATGCACGGCCAGGATGCGCCGGGCCTTGTTCTCGAAGAAGCTCATCCAGCCGCGGCCCCGGAAATTCATCTCCTCCTCGCGGGAATTGCTGAGCATGATGACGGTGCGGCAGCCTTCGAGAACGTTTAGGTTTATGGTGGCCAGGCCTATGACGCCGCCGTCGACCAGGTGGTACCTGCGGCCCTCGTCGAACCAGGTCACCGGCGGGAACACGGAAGGGATGGCGCAGCTGGAGATAAGCGCGTCGTTGAAGGCGATCCTCGAGCCGCCGGCCTTGCCGTCGAAACGGAAGATCTGGGGCAGCTTGCGTTCCACGCAGTGGCTGATCACGTAGAAGACGGTCTTCCTGGCGAAAGGCAGGTCCCTGCCCCCCAGCCAGGACTCCACCAGCGCGTAAAGGGGCTCTCCCGAGAAAAGGCTGAACTTGGCCAGCTGGTCCTGCATCCGCTGGCCGGCCCGGGCCAGCGGGCCGGCGGACATCCCGGAATGAAGGTCCAGCGGCATGCGGCGGTAGGAGGGCCTGACCTTGAGTATCATCTCGGGACGCATGCCGGCCCAGATGTCCTCCAGCTCGTCGGTGCGGCCGAAACAGTAGGCGGCGCCGTTGAGCGCGCCGACGCTGAAGCCGGCCACGGCGTCGGCCTCCAGCCCGGCCTCGGCCAGGCGCGAGAGGGCGCCGGACTGCCAGGAGCCGAGCGCGCCGCCGCCGCAGAGAAAAAGGCCCACCGGCCGTTTGAGTTTCAGCATCGCTTTTTACACCCGCCGATAAATTAAATAGAATATGTGCCCGGAGACTAATTGTAGCACAATTGAGAATAATGAGATTCCTGTACGCGTCCGCCGTCATGTTCCTGTTCTGGCTCGCCCTTTCGGGCCAGTTCACGGGCCTGCTGCTGGGCTCCGGCGCCGTCGCCGCCGTCCTGGTCGCCGCACTAGCACGGGGCGGAGAGCCGCTGCCCGGCCCCGGCTTCCTGCTGCGGCTGGCGGCCTATCTCCCTTGGCTTTTCTGGCAGATCGTCCTATCCGGCCTGGACGTGGCCTACCGCGTCCTGCACCCGTCGCGGCCGATAGATCCCCGCGTCATAAGGATAAAGAACCCCTGCCGCACGCCGCTGGGCACCGCGCTGCTGGCCAATTCCATAACCCTCACCCCCGGCACCGTCACGCTCGAAGCGGGGACTGATGAGATAGTGGTGCATTCGGTTTCCCCGGAGGCCGCCGCCTCGCTACAGGCCGGCGAGATGCAGCGCCGCGTGCTCGGCGTCGAGGGGGACGCCAGTGTTTGAAGCCGCCGCCCTGGCCGTGATACTGGCCGCCGCCCTTACGCTGGTCCGAGCGCTGAAAGGACCCGGCGTCTACGACCGGATACTGGCCGTCAACGTCATGGGGACCAAGACCGTCGCGCTGCTGGCACTGATAGGGTTCGTATACGAAAGGCCGCATTTCCTGGACATAGCGATAACCTACGCCCTGATAAATTTCATAGCCACCATAGCCTTCCTGCGGTACAGGGAGCGCGGGGACCTGCGCATATGACGGAACCGGGCCTCCTGAGGACCGCCGCGACGGCCCTGCTGCTGGCGCTGGGCTGCCTGGCGATGATATCGGCTTCCGTGGGCATCCTGCGCTTCCCCGACTTCTATTCGCGCATACACCCGGCCGGCAAATCCGACACCCTCGGGATAGCCTTCGTCCTGGCCGGGCTCATGGTATGGGAGGGTTTCACACTGGTGAGCCTGAAACTGCTGATCATACTCGTATTCATGCTGATAGCCTCCCCGACCGCCACCCACGCGCTGGCCAAGGCCGCCTACCAGGACGGTGTGCCCTACTGGAAGAAGGGGAAGGGCGAAGATGGCGCTTAAGTTCGTCTTCCTTTTCATGCTGGTGGTCTGCGCCGCCGCCGCGGTGCGCGCCAGGGACCTCCTCTCCTCGGTCGTGCTGCTCTGCGCCTACAGCCTCGTCATGGCCCTGACCTGGACCCTTTTCAACGCCGTCGACGTGGCGCTTACCGAGGCCGCCGTCGGCGCCGGCATAGTCACGGTGCTGCTGATAGCCGCGCTGGGCCGCACGGCCAGCCGGGAGGAGAGTTCTGCCGTGACACCTTGCCGCATGGCGTCCCCCGCTGATGCTCTGCCGCTTCTGGCCGTGCTCTGCACCGGCGCGGTGCTGGTCTACGGCACGCTGGACATGCCCGACTGCGGGGATCCCTCCGCCCCCACAAACGCCCATGTGGCTTCACGCTACGTCTCAGGCTCCGTTCCCGAGACCGGCATAGTCAATTTCGTGACCGCCATACTGGCCTCCTACCGCGGCTACGACACCTTCGGCGAGACTACGGTGATCTTCGCCGCCGCCGTCTGCGGCATGCTGATACTGGGCAGGGGGCGCAGGCGATGAAAGTACGCCCCTCCTCCAACCCCGTCACGGAAACCGTCAGCGCCCTGCTGATACCTTTCATGCAGCTCTACGCGCTTTACCTGGTAGCGCACGGCGACCTGGGCCCGGGCGGCGGCTTCCAGGGGGGCGCCATCTTCGCCGCGAGCCTGATACTGAGGGCCATAGTATTCGGCCTCGACGCGGAGGAAGAGCGCCGCTATGAAAGCCTGGGAGGCTCGCTGGCCGCGGCCGGGGTGCTGCTGTACGGGGGCATAGGGTTGCTCTGCATGGCGCGGGGCGGGTCCTTCCTGGAATACCCGGCGCTGCCTTTCGCCGACCCCAAGACCGCCTACCACCTCGGCATTTACGGCATAGAGACGGGGGTCGGCCTGGCCGTTGCCGGCGCCATGCTGCTGCTTTTCATGAAGATAGCCGGGAGCCGCGATGACTGAGTTCATAGCGGCCAAGTACCAGTACTGGGTCTACATCAGCCTCATGATGATAGGCTTCTACGCCATCATCGCCAAGCCCAACCTGGTCAAGAAGATAATCGGGATAAACATCTTCCAGACGGCGGTCTTCCTTTTCTACATCTCCATCTCGAAGGTGGACGGCGGCACCGCCCCCATACACTGGGACAGGGCGGTCCTCTACGACAATCCGCTGCCCCATGTCCTGATACTGACGGCCATAGTCGTATCGGTAAGCGTAACGGCCGTGGCCCTGGCCCTGGTCATCCGGATATACAGGGAGTACGGGACCCTCGAAGAGGACCAAATACTCCGCGGCAGGAGGGAGAACCTGTGACGGCGGCCTTCCCGCTGCTGGCGGAGCATATCCCCGCCCTGCTGGTGCTGGTGCCGCTGCTGGCCTCGGTGATCATCCCCTTCTCCCCCGCCCCGCTCAGGCGCGCCGGCGGGGCGGTGGCCGTCCTGGCCAACGCCGCCGCGCTGGCCCTGGCCTCCGCCCTCGCCCTGGAGGTCTTCAGGCTGGGCCGCGTGACCTACCGTTTCGGCGGCTGGGCCCCGCCCTGGGGCATAGAGTACGCGGTGGACCCGCTGGCCGCGATAATGCTGCTGCTGGTGGCCTTCGTCTCCTTCGCCGCTTCCGTCTATTCCGGGGCGGCCGCCTCCGCCGAAGTGGCTCATGAGCGCCTCCCGTACTATCATTCCGCGGCCCTGCTGCTGGTCTCCGGCCTCTCCGGCATGATAATAACGGGCGACGTATTCAACCTCTACGTTTTCCTGGAGATAGCGTCCCTGGCCGGCTACGCGCTGATAGCCGCCGGCCGGCGGCGGGACGCCCTGGTCGCCGGCTTCAACTACCTGATACTGGGCACCATAGCGGCCACTTTCATCCTGCTCGGCATCGGCTATCTCTACATGGCCGCCGGCACGCTGAACATAGCCGACCTCCGGGAACGGCTGCCTCACATCTACCACACCCGGACCGTGCTGACGGCCTTCGCCTTCCTTATGGTCGGCTTCAGCATAAAGACCGCCCTCTTCCCGCTGCATATCTGGCTGCCCGACGCCTATACCTACGCCCCGTCGCCGGCGAGCGCCCTGCTGGCCTCGACCGGGACCAAGGTGGGCGTCTACGCGATGCTGCGCGTCACCTACACCGTCTTCAGGCCCGAGTTCGACGCCTCCGTCGTGCCGATGAAGACGATACTGCTGGTCCTCTCCTCGGCGGCCGTCGTCTACGGCGCCGTCATGGCCATAGCCCAGAAGGACATAAAGCGCATGCTGGCCTATTCCAGCGTAAGCCAGATAGGGTACATCGTGCTCGGCGCCGCCATAGCTTCCGAGTCCGCGCTCACAGGCAGCCTGCTGCACATGATAAACCACGCGCTGATGAAAGCCTCCCTTTTCATGTGCGCCGGCCTGATGCTGATCTCCACGGGCGCGGAAAAGGTCTCCGACCTCAAAGGCGCCGCGCGCAGGATGCCCCTGACGATGGCCGCTTTCACCGCGGCGGCACTCTCGATGACCGGCATACCGCCGACGCTGGGTTTCGTGAGCAAATGGCATATCGCTCTCGGCGCGGTGGAGGCCGGCCTCTGGGCGGTAGTACCGGTGGTGCTGGCCGGCTCGCTGCTTACCGCCGTCTACTTCTGGAAAGTAATAGAACCGGCCTACTTCTCCGCCCCGGCCGAGGGACACAAGCCGGACACCCCCGCCCCGTTCTGGGCGGCGGCTCCGGCGGCGGCGCTGGCCGGGCTCGGGTTGCTGCTGGGCCTGGCGGCCTGGACGCCGGCGGCCGGCGCGGCGCGGGCCGCGGGGGAGCTGCTGCTGAAATGAGCGAGATCCTCTCCTTCAAGCCGCTTTACGCCGTGCTGGCCTCGCTGGCCGCGGGGCTGCTGGTCTCCGTCTCGGGAAGGCGGCCCTGGCTGCGCGAATCCTTCACCCTTGCCGGCGCTGCCGCCATGTTCGGGATAATAATATCCATGCTGCCCGCCGTCCTGGCCGGGCACTCCTTCTCCACGCCGGGACTGCAGGTGTTCCCGGGCATGGAACTGCGGCTGAAGGCCGACGCGCTGGGCATGGTCTTCGCCGTCATGTCCTCCTTCCTCTGGATACTGGCCTCGGTATATTCCGCCGGTTACCTGGAGAAGACCGGCGAGCAGAAACGCACGCGCTTCTTCGCCTTCTTCGCCTTCACTCTCTCGGCCGCGGCGGGCCTGGCTTTTTCCGCCAATCTCTTCACCGCCTTCGTTTTCTACGAACTTATAACCCTGGCCACCTACCCGCTGGTGGCGCATAAGCAGACGAAAGAGGCCATTGAGAGCGGCAGGATATACCTGGCCTACCTGCTGGGAACCTCGGTCACGTTCATGCTGGCCGCCATACTGATCACCTATAGCGCCGCCGGCACGCTGGATTTCGTCCCTGGCGGCGTGTTCGGCGGACTGGCGGCCGGGAACAAGGTTCTTCTGGGAACGGTATTCTTCCTCTTCATCGCCGGCACGGCAAAGGCGGCCATCATGCCGCTGCACTCATGGCTGCCGGCGGCGATGGTCGCGCCCGCCCCGGTCAGCGCGCTGCTGCACGCCGTCGCCGTGGTCAAGGCCGGCGTCTTCCTGGTGCTGAAAGTGACGCTTCACGTCTTCGGCGCGGGGACGCTGCGCGAGCTCGGCTTCGGCGACCCGCTGGCCTGGATCGCCTCCTTCACGATAATCGCCGCCTCCGTGATGGCGCTGGCGCAGGACAATCTCAAGCTCAGGCTGGCCTATTCCACGGTCAGCCAGCTCTCGTACGTCGTGCTGGGAGCCGCCCTGCTCTCCCCCTCGGCGCTCAAAGGCGCCGTGGCGCAGATAGCGGCTCACGGCTTCGCCAAGATAACGCTGTTCCTGGCGGCCGGCGCCGTCTACGCGCTGGAGCACAGGACCAAGGTCAGCGAGCTCGACGGCATCGGCCGCCGCATGCCGCTCACCATGACGGCTTTCTCGCTCTGCGCGCTCTCGATGATGGGCGCGCCGCCGCTGGCGGGCTTCATAGGCAAATGGCATATAGGCCTGGGCGCCGTAGAGGCCGGACGGCCGGTCTTCCTGGCGGTAATAGGGGCCAGCGCTCTGCTCAACGCCGCCTATTTCCTCCCCATAATCTACCGCGCCTTCTGGGGCCAGCCTCCGGCGGAGCACGGGGCCGGCCACGCCCGCGGCCCGGAAAGGGGCTCGCTGGCCATGACGATGGTGGTGCCGCTGGTCATAACGGCCGCCGTCACGCTGGCCCTTTTCTTCTTCCCCGGTCCGCTGCTGAAACTGGCGGAACTGGCGGTGGAGGGCTGATGCGCGCCGCGCTGCGTCTCTCGCTTCTTTTCATAATACTGGCCGAGGTCGCGGTAGTTCATTACCTGCACCTGGGGCATCCCTATTTCTGGTTCGAGAAACTCCCGGGCTTCTCGTCCCTCTACGGCCTCCTCTCCTGCGTCGCGATAATCCTCTTCTCGAAGTGGCTGGGAAAGAGCTTCGTCTCAAGGCCCGAGGACTATTATGATTGAGTGGCTCCACCCCGCCCTGCTGCCGCTCGCCGCGGCGGCCCTGCTGCCAGCTCTGCCCTCAGGCGCGCGAAAGGCCCTGACGGTGGCGGTACCGCTGGCGGCGCTGGCGCTCTGCGCCGCGGGACCGCACGGCACGCGCGGGGGCTTCGAATTCTTCGGCCATGAACTCTCCCCCTGGCGCAACGACGGGCTAAGCGCGCTTTTCGCCTGCGTCTTCGCGCTGATAGGCTCGATAGGAGCCGTTTACGCGCTGCACGAGGACCGGCCGGCGGAGCAGTCGGCGGGCCTCGTCTACCTCGGCGGCGCGCTCGGCGTGACGCTGGCCGGCGACCTGCTGACCCTTTTCGTCTTCTGGGAGCTGATGGCCCTGGCGGCCGCGGCCATCGTCTTCATAGGCGGCAGGCCCGGCTCCGCCGGCGCCGGCATGCGCTACCTCATGATGCACCTCTTCGGCGGCGTGCTGCTGCTCTCGGGCATACTGCTGCGCGCCGCGCAGACCGGCTCGCTGGCCTTCGGGCCCATGACGGCGGACCTGGGCTCGCCCGCCGCCTGGCTGATCATGGCCGGCTTCCTGCTCAACGCGGCCGCCCCGCCGCTGGGCGCCTGGCTGCCCGACGCCTACCCTCGCGCCTCGGTCACCGGGGCCATACTGATGACGGCCTACACCACCAAGTCCGCCGTCTACGCGCTGATACGCGGCTTCCCGGGCGCGGAGCCGCTGATCTGGCTGGGCGCCGTCATGACCGTCTACGGCGTGATCTACGCGATGCTGGAGAACGACGCGCGGCGGCTGCTCTCCTATCACATCATCAGCCAGGTGGGCTACATGGTCTGCGGCGCCGGCATAGGCACGCAGCTGGCCCTCAACGGCGCCTCGGCCCACGCCGCGGCCCACATACTCTACAAAGGCCTCCTGTTCATGGCCGCCGGAGCCGTGCTGCACGTCACCGGAAAAAGCCGTCTCAGCGAACTTTCGGACGGGAAGGGGGCCGAAGTCCCGCTCTGGCGGAAAATGCCGGCGACGGCAGCCCTGTACCTCGCCGGCGCGGCGGCCATCTCCTCCTTCCCTCTCTTCAGCGGCTTCGTCAGCAAGGCGATGACCGTCTCCGCGGCAGGCGAGGCGGGCGCGGCGCTGCCCTACCTGATGCTGACGCTGGCCGCGGCCGGCACTTTCCTGAGCGTAGGACTCAAGCTGCCCTACAATATGTTCTTCCGCGGCTCCGCCGCCGCGCCGAAGGCCAAGGAACCCCCGGCCAACATGCTCGCCGCCATGGCTCTGGCCGCCGCGCTCTGCCTGCTGCCGGGGCTCTTCCCGGGCGTCCTCTACTCCGTTCTTCCTTTCCCCTCCGGCTATCAGCCCTATACCGCCGCGCATGTAGTGGCGGCGCTGGGAACGCTGGGATTCACCGCGCTGGGCTTCGCGATATTCCTGCCGCGCCTGTCCCCCTCGCCCTCCCTCAGCCTGGACACGGACTGGTTCTACCGCCGCGGCGCGGACGCCCTTATGCGCTTTCTCCGCGGAACCTTCGCCCGCCGCGCGGAAGCCGCGCGCCGCTTCTTTTTCGGCCGCCTGCCGGCGGGCGTGGCCCGCGCCGCGGAAAATCCGCGCGCCTTCCTGGGCATAGCGGCGCTCGGAGCGCGCCTCTATTTCAGCACCGCCGCGGCGGAGCCCGGGCTGCGGGCGAGGCTGGAGGCGGCCCTGAAGGATTACCCCGGGGACGCCTACTCCTACAGGCCCGTCGGCAACACCGCGATGTGGGCGATCCTCTTCCTCCTCGGCTACCTGGTCCTCTACTACCTGCCGGATTGACCCGCCCGGGGCGCCGCGCCCGATGGTGTCCCCGGCATAATAAATATTAGAATACGTGTGCCGCTTAAACGCAGGAGGCCCGCTTATGGAATGGAAATGGAAGACCATCATCGAACCTTTCAAGATAAAGACCGTGGAGCCGCTGGGCTTCACCACCCGCGAGGAGCGCGTCCGGCTGCTGGAGCAGGCCCATTACAACCTTTTCAACATAAGGGCCGAGAAGGTCCTCATCGACATGCTGACCGACAGCGGCACCGGAGCGATGAGCGCGGACCAGTGGGGCGGCATCATGCGCGGCGACGAATCCTACGCCGGCGCGCGCAGCTACTACAACTTCGAGGAGCAGGTGCGCGAACTTACCGGCCTCAGGGAGATAATCCCCGTGCACCAGGGCCGCGCCGCCGAGAAGATACTCTTCTCCGTAATAGGCGGCAAGGGCCGGTACATCATCTCCAACTCCCATTTCGACACGACCCGCGCCAACGTCGAATACTCCGGCGCGCAGGCGATGGACTTCCCCGCCAAGGGGGCGCTGGACTTCGACAAGACGGCTCCCTTCAAGGGCGACGCCGACGTCGCCGCGATGGAGCGCTTCATAAAGGACAAGGGCGCGGAGAACATCCCCCTCTGCGTGATGACGGTCACCAACAACTCCCTCGGCGGCCAGCCGGTCTCCATGGCCAACCTCAAGAAGGTGCAGGAGCTCTGCCGCCGTTACGGCATACCGCTGTTCCTCGACTGCGCCCGCTTCGCCGAGAACGCCTACTTCATAAAGCTGCGCGAGAAGGGCTACAACCAGCGCCCGGTCAAGGAGATAGCCGAGGAGATGTTCGAGCTGGCCGACGGCTGCTGGATGAGCTCCAAGAAGGACGCGCTCGTAAACATAGGCGGCTTCCTGGCGATGAACAACGCCGAGTGGGCCCAGAAATGCCGGCAGCTGCTGATACTGACCGAGGGCTTCAACACCTACGGCGGCCTGGCCGGCCGGGACCTGGAGGCCCTGGCGATAGGCCTGCGCGAGGTGCTCGACGAGAACTACCTCCATTACCGCATACGCTCCTCGGCCTATCTCGGCGAGGGACTTATAAAGAAAGGCGTGCCGATAGTCAACCCTCCCGGCGGCCACGGCGTCTACATAAACGCCAAGAAGTTCCTGCCCCACATAAAGCCGCAGAATTTCCCGGCCCAGGCGCTGGCCTGCGCCCTCTACCTGGAGGGAGGCATACGCGGCGTCGAGATAGGGACGCTGATGTTCGGCCGCAGGGACGCCAAGGGCAATTTCATAGCGGCGCCCATGGAACTGGTGCGGCTGGCCATGCCGCGCCGGGTCTACACCCAGAGCCACATCGATTACGTCATAGAGGTCTGCGGCTCGCTGGCGAAGGACAAAAAGAAGATACGCGGGCTCGAGGCCCTGGAAGTCTCGCCCATACTGCCGCATTTCACTGCCAAGCTGCGCCCGCTGTAAAGGAACGGATGTTCAGGAAAGACCGACTCGGCGGCACGCTGGAAGAACTCAAAAGAATAGCCGGGGAGGACAATGTCTTCACCGGCGAGGCCGACATACTGGCGTACTCCTACGACGCGGGCTCGGCCCGCGCCAGGCCCGACGCCGTCGTGCGGGTCGACGCCGCGGAGAAGGTGGCGCCGCTGGTGAGGCTGCTGCACGGCGCCGGCGTTCCTTTCCTGCCGCGCCTGGCCGGCACCAACCTCTCGGGCGGGACCATACCACTGAAAGGCGGCGTGATACTCAACCTCTCCCCCCTGAATAAGATCCGCTCCATAGACACCGCGGCGGGCGTCGCCGTGGTGGAGCCCGGCGTGGTCAACCTGAAGCTCCAGGAGGAACTGGCCAGGGCCGGCTTCTTCTACCCGCCGGACCCGGCCAGCCAGCGGGTCTGCACGATAGGCGGGAATATCGGCGAGAACGCCGGAGGGCCGCTCTGCCTCAAGTACGGCGTCACCGCGGACAATGTCCTTGGCCTGACCGTCGTCACTCCGCAGGGAGAGACGCTGGAAATATCCACGCAAGACGCGGGGCCCGACCTGCCGGGGCTTTTTATCGGCTCGGAGGGCACGCTCGGCATAGCCATATACGCCCGGCTTAAGATACTGCCGCTGCCGAAACATATAATGACCGCCGTCTGCTCTTTCCCCTCGGTCGACGACGCCATGAAGGCCGTGGCGGCCACGATAGCGGCCGGCATAGTGCCGCGCGCGCTGGAGGCGATGGACCGGGTCTCGCTGGACGCCGCCGGCGGCGGCGGACTGAAGCTTTCCGACAGGACGGAAGCGGTCCTGATAATAGAGCTCGACGGCAATTCCCGCAGGGACCTGGACAGGGAGATGGCGGAGATACGGTCTTTCGCCGCGGCGGCGGGCTCGCTCGATTTCCGGGAAGCGGCGGACAACGCCGCGCGGGAGGCGCTCTGGGCGGCCCGCAAGGGCGCCTACCCCGCCCTGGCCAGGCTGGCCCCTAACGTCATGGTCGAGGACGGCGCCGTCCCCAGGCCGAGGCTGCCGCAGGCAGCCGCCGAGGTCAGGCGGATACTCGCCGACTACAAGCTGACGGCCGGGCTGCTCTTCCACGCGGGGGACGGCAATCTCCATCCCAACGTCATCTACGACGAGCGGGACCTGGAGGAAACGAGGCGCGTGAGAAAGGCGGGGCACGAGATACTGCGCGCCTGCATAGACCTGGGCGGCACCATCTCCGGCGAGCACGGCGTCGGCGTCGAGAAGCGCCTGGCGATGAACTGGCTCTACGACCGGGCCGAGCTTGACCTTTTCTCGCGCGTGAAAGAAGCGCTGGACCCGAAAGACCTGGCCAATCCCGATAAGATAGTGCCCGTCTCCGACCGCCACGCCCGCCGCAAGGACGCGGCGCCCGCGGCGCGCTCCTCCGCGCTTTCGGCCCTCGTAAGCGAGCTGAAGTACCGCGCGGCCCACGGGATAAAGTCCCGCGTGAAAGGCCTGGGGACGCGCCTGTCCTCCCCGGAGGGAGAAGCCGCGGGGCGGGACCTGGACGTCTCCGGCCTGAGGTCCGTCCTGGAAATATACGACGACAACCTGACCGCGACCTTCGAGGCGGGAATACCGCTGCGCACGCTGCGCTCGGAACTAAAGTCCGGCGGCCTGGAAGCCCCGATGCCCAAGCTGGACGGCACGCTCGGCGGCCTCATCGCGACGAAGGCCTGGCCCGGCATACGCGATCTGCTGCTGGGGCTGGAACTGGCCCTGCCCGACGGCACGGTCTGCCGTCTCGGCGGCAAATCGGTCAAGAACGTGGCGGGCTACGACCTGACGCGCCTGCTCTGCGGCTCTCTGGGCGCCTACGGCGTGATACTGTCCGCGACCATACGGCTCTGCCCGGCGGGCAAGGCCCCCCGCTTTCACCACACGGAGCCCCGCGCGGCGGGATTCGTCCCGTCCGACGTTCACCGCCGCCTC
Source organism: Elusimicrobiales bacterium (assembly GCA_031082205.1). Classification (GTDB taxonomy): domain Bacteria; phylum Elusimicrobiota; class Elusimicrobia; order Elusimicrobiales; family UBA9959; genus UBA2231. The sequence goes on along the minus strand of JAVHLJ010000005.1, from coordinate 51,244 downwards.
AAGCGGGCTTTCGACCCGGACAACCTGCTGAACCCCTGGATATACGGATAACATGAGCAAATACGACGTCAACGAGATGTACGACCGGCACGCGGAGGGAGAGCTCCACCTGCCCTCGCTGCTCACGCACCTGGGCGAAAGGTCCTTGTACGACGCGGTAAGCCAGTGCAGCCGCTGCGGCTACTGCGAGACCGTCTGCCCGACCTACATGCTTACCGGCCGCGAGCCCATCTCGGCCCGCGGGCGGAACCAGCTGACCCGCATGATCATGGAGGGCAAGGCCGGCGGCGCCGGAGCCGCGGCCGAGTCGCTCGACACCTGCCTGCTCTGCGGCGCCTGCTCCGAGGCCTGCTTCGCCAAGGTCCCCACGGCCGACATAGTCCTGGAGGGCCGGCGCTCCGCCCTGGGCCCCGCTCCGCGCCTGATACCCGCGCTTCTCTCCAGGCTCATGCTGGAGCGGCCAGGCCTTTTCGGCTTCCTGCTGAAGCTGGGCGCTCTGGCGCGCCGCGCGGGCCTGCCCCGCCTGGCCGGGAAGCTTGGCCTTTTCAGGCTGCTGGGGCTCGGGCCGCTGGAGAAGGCCGAGCGGGAAGCCCCGGCCATGCCGCTGACCTTCCTGTCGGAGAAGCTCGCCGCCGACCCGGAACTGGAGGCCGGGGCCGGCGACGAACCGCGGGCCTGGGCCTATTTCGCCCCCTGCGGCCCCAACTACCTCTTCACCGGCGTAGGCGAAGCCACCGTGGCCCTCCTGAAACGCTTCCTCGGCAAAGGCGTGTTCTTCCATAATTCCTGCTGCGGCCTGCTGGCCTACAATTACGGCGACATACGCCACGCGCGGGACTTCGCCCGCCGCAACATAGAGAAATACGAGGCGCTCAGGGAGCGCCTCGGCGACGTGAAGATAGTGGGAGACTGTTCCTCCTGCACGGCCTTCATGAAGACCTACGAGCAGCTCTTCACCGCCGAGCCGGAATGGCGGCCCCGGGCCGCCGCCTTCGCCGCCGCCGTGCGCGACGCACTGGAGGCCGTCCCCCCTTCCGCCATGACCCACGCGTCCAAAGAGGCCCTGGCGGAGGCCGGCAGGATAACCTATCACGATTCCTGCCGGGCCTGCCACGGCCAGGGCATACGCAAAGAACCCCGCGAGGCCCTCAGGACCCTGGCCGGCAAGCGCTTCACCGAGTTGCCGGAGAGCGACTGGTGCTGCGGCGGGGCCGGCGCCTATTCTTTCACCCAGCCGGAGATGTCGGACAGGATACTCAGGCGCAAGACCGCCAATATCGCCTCGGTCCGGGCCGATACCGTGGCCGTGGGCGGCACCTCCTGCCTGCTGCAGATAAACGCCGGCCTGAAGCGGGATTACCCGTCGGCCAAGGCCGTTCATTACGCGCAGCTGGCGGAAAAGCTCACCCGCCCCCCTGCCAAGTAGCGCCCCCGCATGCTACAATATACCTATGACGCGGGCTGAAGACCTGGAAAAACGGCTCGAGCTGCTGGTCAAGTTCGGCGGCAGCATCTCCACCGAGACCCACATCCACAAGCTGATCGAGCTCATCGCCGACCAGGTGAAGACGATACTCGCCTGCGACCGCTGCACGGTCTTCGTCATCGACCGCCACACCAACGAGCTCTGGTCCCAGGTGGCCCAGGGCATGCAGCACACCGAGATCCGCATTCCCTACGGCCGCGGCATAGCGGGACACGTGGCCGCCACGGGCCAGGTGATGAACATCACCGACGCCTACGGCGACGCTCATTTCAACCAGGACACCGACCGCCTGACCGGCTACCGCACCCAGACCATACTGGCCGTGCCGCTGCGCAACATAAACGGCCGCATCATCGGCGTCTTCGAGGTCATAAACAAGCTCGCCGGCGCCTTCAACAAGGACGACGAGGGGATACTGCAGCTGCTGGGCTCCATCGCCTCCTCGGCCATCGAGAACGCCCAGCTCTACGAGAGCCTCTCCAAGTCCCAGCTCGAGACCATCTACCGCCTGGCCGTCACCGCCGAGTACCGGGACCAGCAGGACACGGCCATACACCTGCGCCACATCAGCGAATACTCCGCCCTGCTGGCCGAGAGCGTCGGCCTGCCGCAGAAGGAGATAGAGAACATCCGCTACGCCAGCCCGCTGCACGACATCGGCAAGGTGGGCATAGCCGACGCCATACTCCTCAAGCCCGGCAAGCTGACCGCCGACGAGTTCGAGGAGATGAAGAAGCACACCCTCTACGGCGCCAAGATACTCTGCAACGCCGAAAGCACCCTGCTCCAGATAGCCTGCAAGATAGCCGGCTCGCATCACGAGAAGTACGACGGCACCGGCTACCCGGCCAGGCTGCGCGGCGAGCAGATCCCGATCTACGCCCGCATAGTCTCGGTGGTGGACGTCTTCGACGCCCTCTGCATGCCGCGCGTCTACAAGCCCAAATGGGAGCCGGGGCGGGCCCTGGAGTACATAAAGGGCGAGAGCGGCAAGGCCTTCGACCCCATGGTGGTCGACGCCTTCGAACGGGTCTACGACCAGGTGCTCAAGATCTATTCCCTTTCCGACGCCAAGACCACCGTCATCCCTGGCATCACCCGGGAGATAAACCGCCACAACTACTGAGAGCGGTCCGTCCCCGGCGCTTCAGCCCCGCCGCGTCCCGGCGGGGCTGAAACTTTTCAAGGGTTTCTTCATCTAATGGCAGAGAGGCGCAGAAAGCGCCCGGAAGTCAGGCGGGACAGGAGGATGCGATGAGCGAGATGGAAATAACTTTTCCCGGCGGAAAGAAGGTGGCCGCCGACTGGCACGGTTTCACGATAATGACGGACCAGCCGGCTTCGGCCGGAGGAGAGGGCTCGGCCCCGTCCCCTTTCGACCTTTTCCTGGCCTCGCTGGGCACCTGCGCGGGGATATTCGTGCTTGGCTTCATACAGAGCCGCGGCCTCTCCACGGAGGGGCTGAAGATAGTGCAGTCGATGGACTGGGACCCGGCAGAGCACCGGATGCGGAAGATCTCGTTCCGGGTAGTCCTGCCGCCGGGTTTCCCGGAGAAATACAAGGGCGCCGTGATCAAGGCCGCCGAGCAGTGCCTGGTGAAGCGCACGCTGCACAGCCCGCCGGAATTCGAGATAACCGCGGATTAGACTTTTATCTTGGCGATGGCCAGGCTGACCAGGACGAACTCCCCGCCGACCACGAAATAGATCAGCGCGCCCCATTCCAGCGGGACCTGCGTCACCAGGAACGCCGCGGCCGAAAGGGCCACGGCCGTCATGGCGGAGATGAAGACCACCCGCCGGCGGGAGAATCCCAGCGCCTCCAGCCGCAGCGCGTAATGGTCCTTGCTGCCTATGAACGGCGAGTGCCCGCGCTTCAGCCTCATGACCGAGACGAAAAGCGTGTCGTAGATGGGCAGGGCGAGTATGAAAAGCGGGGCGTATACGCCCAGCGGGTTCATATTGGTGTAACTGGTCCCCATGGCTATCACGGCCAGCGTGTAGCCGCAGAAGAGGCTGCCGGAATCTCCCATGAATATCTTGAACCGCCGCGAGAAATTGTAAGGCAGGAACCCCAGCGCCGCCCCGCACAGGGCGGCCGAAGCGAAATTGACGTAGATGGATTCCGAAGGCAGGGCTATAAGAAGGAAGCCGGCCGCGGCCAGCGCCGCCTGGCTGGCGGAGAGCCCGTCCATTATGTCGATGATGTTGAAAGCGTTGGAGACCCCGACTATCCATAGAACGCTCAGCGCCCCGGCCAGGTAGGAAGGCTGTATGAAGTCTATCTTTATCCCGTAAAAGACGGTAAAGAAGGCCACCGCGAACTGGACCGCGAACTTGGTCTTCACGCCCAGGCCGTCCGGCTTGCGCAGGTCGTCGGCCAGGCCCAGCAGAAGCATGACGGCCCCCCCGGCAAGCAGCACGCGCAGGTCGCGCAGCGTGCCGGTCGGGAAATCGGTAAGGAAGCGCGTGGCTATCAGCGAAACGGCGAAGGCCGCGGCCACGGCCACGCCGCCCAGCAGCGGGGTCGCGACCTTATGGGTCTTGACGTGGGTGGTGGGGGCGTCCAGATGGCCTAACCGGACCGCCAGCGAGCGCAGGGCGGGGGTCAGCGCCAGGGAAACGGCCAGGGCCCCGGCGAAACAGGCCAGGTAAAGGCCGAAATTATGTATCAGGATCTCCATCGCGGCCGGCCCCCGGGCCTATCCCCCGAGATCCCTTCGGCGCAGGCTCAGCCGCAGGCCCAGTATTTTCAGCACTCCCTTGACCGCGTCCCGGAAATTTATTTTCTTCCCTTCCTTCCTGGAACGCGGGGAGTAGGCTATCGGGACCTCCATGAAGCGCAGGCCGAGGAAGGCCGTCTTGCAGGAGAGCTCCGCTTCTATCTCGAAACCGCGCGAGGAGAGGGCCAGGCGGCGCAGCTCCGCGGCGCGGAAAGCCTTATAGCAGGTGTAGGAATCCGTCATCCGCACGCCGAAGAGCAGCGACACCAGGAAAGAGAGGAACTTGTTGCCGGCCAGGTAGAGAAGGCTGTAAGTGGCGGCTTTTCCTGAAAGCATCCTGGAGCCGAAAACGGCGTCGGCCCGGCCCTCGGCTATGGGCCGGACCACTTCCGGGATCTGTACCGGGTCGTACTCCAGGTCCGCGTCCTGTACTATGACTGCTGCGCCCGCGGCCGCGTTGAAGCCGGTGATAAGGGCCCCCCCCTTGCCCCGGTTCTCCGGGTGTTTTATCAGGCGCAGCTCGAAAGGGAAACGTTTTTCGTCTATGGCCCGCTCCAGCCATTCCCGGGAGCCGTCGGAAGAGCCGTCGTCTACAACCAGCACCTCCTTGTCGAGCGGCACCTCCCCCAGCCTTTCAAGGACGGCCGGCAGAGTGCGCATCTCGTTATAGGAAGGTATGACTATGGAAACTTTCATTGTAAGAGGTCCCGTCGGCCCCGCGGGAGACTCAATTATACAATTAAAGACACTTTTTTATATAATTGCCTCATTGGCGGCCCGAAGCCGCCCCACGGAGGCTAAAACCGATGAAAGTTCCCATGGTAGACATGCTGGCAGGCTATCCCCCCATAAAGGACGAGGTGGAGGCCGCCGTAAAGAACATTTTCAACAAGGCCAATTTCATACTCGGCGAAGAGGTAAAGAAGTTCGAGGCCGAATTCGCCGCCCATAACGGCGCGAAGTACTGCGTCGGCGTGGCCAACGGCACCGACGCCCTGCGCATGGCCTATATCGCCAGCGGCGTAAAGCCCGGCGACGAGGTCATAACCTCCCCCTTCACTTTCATCGCCACCTCCGAGACCATCACCCAGGTCGGCGCGGTGCCGGTGTTCGCCGACATCGATCCCGTCACCTTCAACCTCGACCCGAAGTCGGTCGAGAAGAAGATAACGAAGAAGACCAGGGCCATCGTGCCGGTGCACCTCTACGGCTATCCCTGCGACATGGACGCCTTCATGACCCTGGCGAAGAAGCACGGCCTCATCGTCATCGAGGACACCGCCCAGGCCTTCACCGGCAAGTACAAGCCGGCCGGCGGGGACTGGAAATACCTGGGCAATATCGGCCACTGCGGCACCTTCAGCTTCTTCCCGGCCAAGAACCTCGGCGCATTCGGCGACGGCGGCGCGGTCACGACCAACGACCAGAAGATCTACGAGACGCTGATACAGCTGCGCAACCACGGCAGCAAGGTGCGCTACCATCACGAGATGGAGGGCTTCAACAGCCGCCTCGACACCGTGCAGGCCGCCATCCTCTCCATACGCCTCAGGCACGTCGAGAAGTGGACCGAGATGCGCAACCAGGTGGCCGCCAAGTACGCGAAAGCCCTCGAAGGCGTCTGCGTGACCCCCGTCGTGCCGGCCAACGGCCGCCACTCGTTCAACTACTACACGATACGCTTCGACAGCAAGGCCAAGCGCGACAACGCCCAGAAGCACCTGACGGAGAAGGGCATAGCCAACCAGATCTACTACCCGATAGCCCTGCACCTGCAGGAGGCCTACAAACACCTCGGCGGCAAGCGCGGAGACCTGCCGGTCTGCGACGCGGTGATGGACACGGTGTTCTCCCTGCCGATGTACCCCGAACTCACGGACGAGCAGATAAAGACCGTGACCGACGCGGTGAAAGAATCCCTCAAGGCCGCGGTCTGAAGGCCCGGCCGATGAACTGGCGCGGCCGAAAGGTCCTTATAACGGGAGGAAGCGGCTTCATAGGGAGCCACCTCGCCGAGCGCCTGGTCCGCCTGGGGGCCAGGGTGACGGCCCTGCTGGAATACACGCCTTACAACGACCTCGGCGCGCTCAAGCACGCTCCGCGGCAGGTCCTCTCGCAGATCGAGTTCGTGCCGGGCGACCTGCGCGACCCCGAAATGGTGAAAAAGCTCCTGAAGAAGAAGGACGTCGTTTTTCACCTCGGAGCGCTCGTGGGAATACCGTACTCCTACGTGAACCCGCGCGAGGTGTTCGAGGTCAACGCCCTGGGCACGCTCAACGTCCTGCTGGCCGCCCGGGACGCCGGGGCCAGCAAGGTGGTAACCACCTCCACCTCCGAGGTCTACGGCACGGCCCTCTACACCCCGATAGACGAGAAACACCCGCTGCAGGCCCAGTCCCCCTACTCCGCCAGCAAGATCGCGGCCGACAAGATAGCGGAGTCCTTCAACCGCACCTACGGGCTGCCGGTGGCGGTCATACGGCCTTTCAACACCTACGGGCCGCGCCAGTCCGACAGGGCGATCATCCCCACCATAATAGCCCAGGCCCTCACGAAGCGGACGGTCAAGCTGGGCGCCCTCGCCCCGCGCAGGGACCTCAACTACGTGGCCGACACCGTGGAAGGCTTCATACTGACGGCGGAATCGCCCCGCTCGGTGGGCCGGGTGATAAACATCGGCACCGGCCGCGACATCTCCGTCGGGGAACTGGCGGCCGAGATACTGCGGCTAATGGGCCGCAAGGTAAAAATAGAGACGACGAGCGCCAGGAAGCGCCCGAAGGGCAGCGAGGTTATGCAGCTGCTCTGCGACAACTCCCTGGCCGCGGAACTGATCGGCTGGAAGCCGCGCACCACGCTCGAAAGCGGGCTGAAGCAGACCATCGACTGGATAAAGTCGCACTCCGAGGGCTACAGCCCGGACAAGTACAATATCTGAAGCAGGGGGAGCGGAGATTACGATGAAAGCGGTCATCATAGCCGGCGGCTGCGGCACAAGGCTCCGCCCTTTCACTTTCTCCATCCCCAAGCCGCTGCTGCCGGTGGACGAGAAGCCGATCCTCGAGCACATGGTCAGGCGGCTCAAGGCGCTGGGCATAAAGGACATAACCCTTACGCTCGGCTACGGCGCGGAGCTGATAGAGGCCTATTTCGGCGGCGGCGAGAAGTTCGGCGTCCGCATATGCTACACCAGGGAGCGCCGCCCGCTCGGCACCGCCGGCCCGCTGCGCCTCATAAAGGGACTGCGCGAGCCCTTCCTGGTCATGAACGGCGACATACTCACCCGGCTGGACTTCAGGAAGTTCATGGCCGCCCACCGGCGCTCTGGCGCTGAGCTGACCATCGCCGCGCGCAAGTACTTCGACCGGCTGCCTTTCGGCACGGTCTCGGCCTCCGGCGGCAGGGTCACCGGGATAACGGAAAAGCCGGTGACGGAACACCTGGTATCGGCCGGCATCTACGCCGTCTCCCCCTGCGCCCTGCGCAGGATCCCCCGCGCAGGCGCTTTCACGATGCCGGAACTGGTCAATTCGCTCCTGGCCGCCGGCAGGCACGTCGGCATATACGAATTCTCCGATTACTGGCTGGGCATAGAGAAGGCGTCCCAGCTGGAGGAAGCGACCCAGGAAGCGCGCCGCCTGCGCTCCTGCCCCTGAATGAAACTCTCCGTAATAATCCCTTCCTATAACGAGGCCGCGACCGTGCGGGAGATAATCTCCCGGGTCCGCAGCGTGCCCGTCGGCATGGAGAAGGAGATAATAGTCGTGGACGGGGCATCTTCCGACGGCACCAGGGAGGTCCTGCGCGCCGAGGAGAATATCCCGGGCACGCGCGTCATATACGAGGAGCGCCGCGGCGGCAAGGGCTGCGCCGTGCGCAAGGGCCTCGACGCCGCCACGGGCGACATAGCCATCATACAGGACGCCGACCTGGAGGTCAGCCCCGAGGAATACCCCGCCCTCCTGCGGCCCATACTGGAGGGCGAGAGCGACGTGGTCTTCGGCTCCCGCTTCCTGGGCGGGGCCAGGTTCAGGACAGCCAGCCTGATAGCCAACCGGGTGATCATAGGCCTGACCAACGCGCTTTACGGCTCCAGCATGACCGACGTGCTCACCTGCTACAAGGTCTTCAGGCTCAAGACCCTGGAAGGGATGAAGTTCACCTGCAACGGCTTCGATTTCGACACCGAGCTGGCCGTCAGCCTTATCAGGCGCGGGGTCAGGATAAAAGAGATACCCATAAGCTACACCCCCCGCACCTACGGCGAGGGCAAGAAGATCAACTGGAAGGACGGCTTCATGGCCGTCTGGAACATAATAAGGCTCAGGCTGGCGCCTTAAAACGATGAAAATACTGGTGCTCAATCCTTCATACGGCAGGGATTTCTGCAGGTCGGCCAGGTGGGCGGCCCGCTCCCGCGGGCGGGTACAGCGCCATCCCGACTGGCTCCTTATCGCCGTCGGCGTCCTGGAGCGCGGCGGCCATACCGTCAAATTCATCGACGCCGCCGCCCGGAACATGGACCTGCCGGAGGTACTGGCCGAAGCCGGAACTTTCGCGCCGGAACTCGCCGTGGTCCATACCACCACCCCCTCCATTTATTCGGACATAGAGCACGCCGCCGCCCTTAAAGCCGCTTTTTCCTGCCGGACCGTGCTGGTGGGGCCGCATGTCACGGCCCTGCCCGCCGAGACCTTCGCGCTGGCCAAAGGGGCCGCAGACTTTATAGCCAGGGGCGAATACGACTACCAGCTCCTGGACCTGGCCGACGGGCGTGACCCGGCCTCCATACCGGGACTGAGCCGGCAGGCCGTCGGCGGGACCGTCAACAATCCTCCCGGGGAGCCCGTCGACGTGGATTCCCTTCCTTTCCCGGCCTGGCGCCACATAGACCCCTCCTGGTACAAGGATATCGGCAAACGGCTGCCTTTCCTGACCCTTATATCCGGCCGCGGCTGCCCCGGCCGCTGCACCTTCTGCCGCGACACGTCCGAAGCCATGTGCGGCAGGAAAGTGCGCCTGCGCTCCCCCGCGGCCATAGTAGACGAGATGGAATACGATCTCCGCCTTTTCCCCGGCATACGGGAGATCATGTTCGAGACCGACACCATGACGGCGAACCCCGGCCATGTCCGGGAACTCTGCGGGGAGATGCTCCGCCGCGGGCTTAAGATCACCTGGAGCTGCAATACCCGCGTGGACATGGACCTGGGCCTGCTGCCGCTCATGCGCCGGGCGGGCTGCCGCATGCTCATGGTGGGTTTCGAATTCGGCACCCAGGCGGCGCTCGACGCCGTGAAGAAAGGCGTCACGCTGGAACAATCGCGCCGCTTCGCGGCCGAAGCCTCCAGGCTGGGGTTCACTCTGCACGGCTGCTTCATGATAGGGGCTCCCGGCGAAACTAAAGCCTCCGCCCTGGCCACCATAGCTTTCGCCAAAAGCCTGCCGCTGGACACGGTGCAGTTCTCGGGCATCTGCGTCTATCCCGGAACGGAACTTTACGACTGGGCGAAGAGCAACGGCTACCTCGTGCCCAGGGACTGGAGAGAGTGGGTCAGCCCGGAGAAGGAGCAGGCGACCCTGTTGAGCTATCCCGGGCTCACCAAGGAAGAGATCGACGAACTGATCGACACCGGTCTCAAGGAATTCTACCTGCGGCCCGCGCAGATGCTCAGAATGCTGAAGAACATCAGGTCCCTGGGGGACGTTCTGCGGAAACTGCACGGTCTCAGGAGTTTCTCTCAGTACCTTTCGTCCGGCAAAAAGTAGGAGCGCGCCCCGCCGGCGGGCGGTTGCGGGCGCCGCGATCATGAAAATACTGCTGATAAACCTGCCCAGAGTGGACGGCTTCCCCGTGGTAAGGGAGGAGCGGTTCGAGCACAAGGATTTCGAGATGGTGCAGCCGCCGCTCGGCCTGCTCTACTGCGCCGCCGTCCTGCGCCGGGTCGGCCACGAGGTGTCACTGGTGGACGCTAACGCCCTGGACCTGTCCGCGGCGGAGGTGGAACGCCGCGCCGCCGCTTTCGGGCCGGACGTTATACTGGCCAGGGTGGCTTTCGACGCGCAGGACGCCGACGCGGAGGCGCTGGCCGGGATAAAGGCGGCCGCCCCCGGCGCGAAACTCCTGACGCGCAACAAGATACTTTCCGACGTACCGGAACTGCGCGACGCCTTCCTGGCGCGGCACCCGCACATAGACTATTTCCTGACCATGGAGCCTGAGTCCGTCGTCGCCGCCGTCTGCGGGGCCCTGGCTTCCGGGGACAGGCCGCCGGCCTCGGTCTGGCTGGAGAACGGCCGGGTGACGCAGGGAGCGGCCGGAGCGGAACCGCCGGCCCGCCTCGACGAGCTGCCGTTCCCCGCCTATGACCTGCTGGAAACGCTTACCCCGTACAGGACCAGCCTGTTCGGCCCCGTCTACACGCTGGTGCTGTCCAGCCGCGGCTGTCCCTTCCGGTGCTCTTTCTGCGCCTACCGCGGGACCAGATACCGCGAACGCTCAGCCGCGAACGTCGTGGACGAGCTTGTCTGGCTCAGGGAGAAGTTCGGCCTCAAGAACTTCGTTTTTTTCGACGACACCATCTCGCTCGGGCGCGGCCGCACGATGGAGCTCTTCCGCCTGATGAAGGAAAGGGTCCCGGGCCTGAAGTTCGGCATCTGCACCAGGGTGGACCTGCTCGACGAAGAAATGGCGGTCGCGGCCAAAGAGGCGGGCTGCGTGGAAATAGGCTTCGGGGTGGAATCCGGGTCCCAGAAAATACTGGACCTGGCCGGGAAAGGCATAAAACTCGACCAGATACGCCGGGCTTTCGCCCTCTGCAGGAAGCACGGCCTGAAGTCCATCGCCTCGGTCATCCTGGGCCTGCCCGGAGAGACCGAGGAGACCGTCGAGGAAACGTTCAGGTTCATTTCCGAGATAGACCCCTATTACTGCCAGTACGCCGTCGCGGTGCCTTTTCCCAATACGGAGGTCTACAGGTATTACGACGAGCGCGGCCTTATACGCAGCCGGGACTGGCGCCGCTATAACCCGCTGGAGGTGCTGCCGGTCTTCGACACCGGGACGCTCAGCGCCGAACGCCTGGCCGAGCTTAAGCGGCGGGGATACCTCAAGTTCCTGCTGCGCCCCTCTTTCATACTTTCCAAAATAGAGCCGCTGGACCTCCTGTGGAACATCAAGGGCTTCTTCCTGTACGCGCACCGGCTGGCCGGCCTGCTGCTTTCAAGGAAGTACGTACGCTGATGAAATTCTCCGTACTGTCCTCGCTCACGGCCCGGAGCGGCAGTTCCATACGCAATCGCGGGATCTGCCGCGCGCTGACGGCGCTGGGCCACGAAGTCCACTACCTGGAACCGCTCGCCGACGGGGAGGACGCGGGCGACGTCTCGGGTTTCGTTCACGTCCCTCTGCGCGCGGGCTCGGGAGGTCCGCTGAGCTGGATGCTGCCGGCGGGCCTGGCCGCGGCCGGCAGGCTCAAGGCGCTGCGGCCCGACGCGGTCATGGTGATGAAGCCCTTCCCTCACACGGCGCTGCCGGCCCTGCTGCAGCGCGCCAGGTCCGGCTGCCGCGTGATAATGGACTTCGACGATCTGGATTCCGGCTATTTCCCCGCCGGCCCTGTCCGGTTGGCGGTGGAAGCTGCCCAGCTCCGCATGCTGCGAAGGGCGGACCTGGTCAGCGTTCACAACCCGGCCCTCCGTTCCTACCTGGAGGACCGCGGCGTGGGACCCGGCAGGATATCGTTCCTGGGCCAGGGCATAGACCCGGACAAGTACCTCTCCGACGGGTCCCCCGCCGCGGAACTCCCGGCCGGCTGGGAAGGGAGCGGCGTCACGCTGGTCTACGCAGCCCACCTGGGGCCCGCGGCGGCCCTCGGACCCGTGTTCGACGCGCTGTCCGCTCTTCCGGGGACTTTCCGCCTGCTGGTCATAGGCGGGGGAGCGGCGCTCGAAGCCTTCAGGCGGGCCGCGGCGGAACGGGGACTGGAGGGAAGGGCGCATTTCACCGGCTACCTGCCGCACGCTCGCGCGCTGGCCTGCATGCGGCTCGGCGATATCGCCGTCAACTGCCTCGACGGGGACGAACCGAGCGCGAAATACCGGTCGCAGATAAAACTGAGGGAATATCTCGCGCTCGGGCTGCCGGTGGTCTCCACCGCCGGCGGCGACGTGGAGCTGTTCAGGGATTTCGTGGAGATAGCCGGCGATCCCCGCGGTCTGGCCGGCCTGATAAGCAAGGCCGCGGCCGACCTGCCTTCGGCCAAGGCAAGGGCGGAGCGCGGCAGGGTTTGGGTCACCGGGAACCAGTCCTGGGAACGCCTGGTCGGCGACTGGCTGCGCGAGGTGAAGCTCGATGCCTGAAGTTTCGGTGGTGATCCCGGTATACAACGGAGCCGGAACGATAGGCCTGACCCTGGACGCGCTGCTGGCGCAGACGCAGGCCGGCCTGGAGATAATAGTGGTGGACGACGGCTCGACCGACTCCACCCCGGCCGTGGCCGGGCGCTTCGGGGTGAAATACCTCCGCCAGGAGAACCGCGGCGCCGCCGCCGCCCGCAACCTCGGCTGGCGCGCCGCCTCCGGCCGCTACGTACTGTTCACGGATTCGGACTGCGTGCCCGACAGGGACTGGGCCCGCGCTCTGGTGCGCCTCCTCGACGAGGGGGCCGGCGCCGCCGGCGGCACCTACACGCTGGCCAACCCGGAGAGCCTGACGGCGTCCTGCATCCATTACGAGATACAGTACCGCCACGCCCGGCTGCCGCGCGAGGTCCGCTACCTCGGCTCCTTCAGCCTGGGCGTGCCACGCGAGGTACTCGAATCCCTGGGCGGTTTCGACGAGTCGTTCCGCATCGCCTGCGGGGAGGACTCCGACCTCACCTACCGCATAGCCGGCTCGGGCCGCCGGCTGCTCTTCACGCGCGAGGCCCGCACCGGCCATTTTTTCCCGGAGAACGCCCGCCGGTTCCTGGTCCAGCAGTTCTGGCGCGGCTACTGGATCATGAAGCTGGCCGCCAAGCACCCCGGGCGCCTCGGCAACGACGATTACAGCGGCATTCGCGACGCCGTGCAGCCGCCGCTCTTCGCCCTCTCGGCCGTCTCGCTTCCCTTCTGCGCCGCCTTCGGCTGGATGCCTCACTGGCTCGCGCTTAACCTGGCGGCTTTCCTGATCAACCTGCCGCCGGCCCTTTTCGCCGCGCGGGCTTCCGGGCGGGCGCGCCTGCTCTGGATGCTGCCGCTGCTCTACCTGCGGGGATTCTGCTGGGCCGCCGGCTGCGCGGCCGGAACGGTCAGGTTCATCCTTCTGAAAAAATGAAACGCCCCGTCCCCGACCGCGAGGAAACAGCCTCTCCCGCCGGAGACCCGGACCGCGGGAGTACGGGAGGACGCCGCGCCCGGGGCCTGGTCTGGATAGCCGTCGTCCTCCTGGCCGCCGCGGCGCTGCGGCTTCCCGCCGTATTCTGGAAGCTGCCCGGCGAGACCACGCAGCTCAACACCTACAACAGCGACGAGTACACCATCCTGGTCTCGATACAGGCGATGGACCCGTCCAGGCTCGATTTCAACCCGGTAAGCGAGAAGGACCCGCTGGCCCTGTCCGGCGGCACCTTCCACACCTATCTCTACGCCGCGGCGCTCAAGGCTCTCTCGCTGTCCGGCTGGCTGAAACTCGTCCCCGACAAGGAGTTCTACTACTCGCACCCGGAGGAGTGGGGCCGTTTCTACATAGCGGGGCGGGGCCTGTCCGCCGCTTTCGGACTCCTGACCATCTGGGTGGTCTACCTGCTGGGCCGCCGGACATACGGCGAAACGGCGGCGGTCTTCGCCGCGATGCTGCTGGCGGTGATGCCGTCCCACATAGTCTACTCGGCCTACCTGGTCAAGAACGTGCCGGAGACTTTCTGGGCGGCTCTCTCGCTGTATTTCCTCTGGAAGGCGGCCGAGTCCGGGGGCGGCAGGGATTTCTTCCTGGGCGGGGCCTGCGCCGGGCTGGCCACGGCCACGCGCTTCTCTTCGGCCCCGCTGCTGGCGATGATCCCCGTCGCCCTCCTGATGAGGCCGGCCGGGGAGAGGTCCCCTCTCAAGGCGCTGTCGGCGGCCGGGGCGGCGGCGTTGTTTTTCCTGGCCACTTCCCCCTACACCATCCTCGATTACCCGAGCTTCGCTAAGGGGATAGAACTGATAAAGACCACGGCCGCCGGGCTCCGCCACGCGGACGGTCCGCTGGAAAAGTTATTCGCCGTCTCTCTGAGCGCCGCCGAGGGGTTCGGCGTCCCGGCACTGCTGGCCTGTCTCGCCGGCGCGGCGCTCGCTGTAAAAGCCCGCACGCGCGCCGACTGGTTCGTCATGGCCTGGGTGCTGCTGATGTCTCTTATATTCGCCAAGGCCGGCAGGGAGTCCACCGCCGGGCGCATTCTCCCGCTGATGCCGATGGCGGCCCTGCTGGGCGGCAGGTTCCTGGCGGCCGCTCTGGGCAGGCGGCCCGTCGCGGCCTGGCTGGCCCTGGCGGTCATACTGGCCCACGCCGCCGTCTTCAACGCGGAATACCTGCGGCTGCGCGGGGCGCCGGATATAAGGGACCTGGCCTCCGGATGGCTGGAAAGGAACGTCCCGCCGGGCAGTTCCATCGGCATGGCGCGCGAGCCTTCCTGGTTCAACCCGGGCCTGGTCGAGCGGCATTACCGCCATCCGGACCACGGTCTGCTCAACGGCGCCGCGATCGTGTCCGTCTCGTCCAGCGACTGGGTCTCTTTCGGGGACATCGCCCTCCTGAAGGAAAAAAGGCCCGACTTCGTTCTCATATCGGACCTGGAGGCGAAGGTCATAGGCCGTCCAGGCGCGTTCCGGGAGATACTCGAGGCCGGCTACTCGGAGGCGGCCTCCTTCTCCAGCGCCTTCTCGCGCGCGGCGGCCTGGCCGCTGCCCGCGGTCCCGACGCCCATACTCTATACCCCCGGGGAGATAAGGATCTTCCGGAGGGTCTGACCGCCGCGCCGGCCCCCCTCCGCTTCGCGCCTATTTGATACAATCTGTTGTCCGGGGAGGGGCTTTTCCGCCGGGAGATCCCCGTATATCCGCGACATCGCCGGAACGCTAACGGACTCTGACATGGGCCGCAGTAAAAAAATAATTTTCGTAAATCCTCCACTTTCCATCGAGGACCGCTACGGGGTAAAGTCACAGAGCGGGGGCCAGACCCCGCCCCTGGGCCTGCTGTGCCTGGCCACGATGACGCGGGCCCGCGGCTTCGATACGTCCATACTGGACGCGGCCGCGCTGGGGCTGGGATACCCGGAAACCGTCGCCTCGATACTGGAACGGTCCCCCGGCTACGTGGGCATAACGGCCGTCACCATCTCCATAGGCCACGCGGCCGAGCTGGCCGCCCGGCTGAAAAAGGCCGACCCGGACCTGGTGGTCATGATAGGAGGCCCCCATCTGACGGCCCTGCCCTCCGAGACCATGGAAAGATACCCCCAGTTCGACCTCGGGGTCATAGGCGAGGCGGACCACACCATAGTGGAACTGCTCGAGGCCCTGGATTCCGGCCGGGACCTCTCCGGGGTAAAAGGCCTCATACTGCGCACGCCGGCCGGAACGGCCAGGACCGCGCCGAGGGAGCGCGTCGGGAAAATGGACGAACTGCCCATGCCCGCCTGGGAACTGCTGCCGGACCTGACACGGTATTACTGCCCGCCGGTGCATACTCTCAAGCGTATACCCGCCGCCCTGCTGGTGGCTTCGCGCGGCTGCCCGGGCAAATGCACTTTCTGCGACCGCAGCGTGTTCGGCAATGTGCTGCGGGCCTACAGCGCGCGGTACACTTTCGGGATGATAAAGGAGCTCTACCACAGGCACGGCGTGCGCGAGATACAGCTCCGCGACGACAATTTCACGGCCTACCGCAGCCGCACGCTGGAGCTTTGCGCGCTGCTCAAGGAGGCCCGGCTGGACCTGGTCTGGACCTGCGCGGGCAGGGTGGACATGGTGAACCCGGAGCTGCTCAAGGCCATGAAAGAGGCCGGCTGCTGGCAGATCTGGTACGGGGTGGAGAGCGGCTCGGACGAGATACTGGCGCGGATAATGAAGAACACCACCACGCGCCAGGTCCGCGACGCCGTGCGCATGACCCGCGACGCGGGGATAAGCCCCTGCGGCTTCTTCATGCTGGGACATCCCGGCGAAACGCCGGCCACGCTGGAACGGACCATACGCTTTTCCAGGGAACTGCCCCTGGACGAGGCGCATTTCTCGTTCACGACCCCGTTCCCGGGCTCCTGGCTCTACGATCACGCGGAGGAATACGGGACCTTCGACAGGGACTGGAGCCGGCTCAACGGCTGGCTGCCCGTCTTCGTGCCGCACGGGCTGACGGCCGCCGGGCTCGAGGCCGCTTCCAAGCGGGCCTTCCGCGGCTTCTACTTCCGCCCGAGGATAATCCTGTCCTACCTCCTCAGGATACGCAGCCTCAGGCACGCCGCCATCTATTTCAGGGGGTTCATGGCGCTCATGGAGTGGCTGCTCAAGAGCAGGCGCCAGGGCGGGGGCGGGGCGCGGGACTAATGGCCAAACTCCTTTTCCTGCAGAACATCGAGTACGAGTTCCTCGGGCCGATGTACATATCCGCGGCCGTGAAGGGGAGGCACGCCTGCGAGCTGGCGCTGGGCGGCCGGCCGGAGGATTTTTACGGCGTCATGGATTCGTTCAGGCCGGACGTGATAGCCTTCTCCATCATGACCGGGTCCCACCGCTGGGCCAGGGAGACGGCGAAAGCCCTGAAAGCGCGGTACCGGGCGCTGTCGCTTTTCGGCGGCGCGCATCCCACCTTCTTCCCCGAATTCATCGAGGAGGAAGGCGTGGACGTCATCTGCAGGGGCGAAGGCGAGGACGCCGTCCTGGACCTGCTGGACGCGCTGGACGCCGGCGGCGACATCTCCGGCATCGCCAACCTTCACGTGAAGACCGGCGGCGTCATAACGAGGAACCCGGTGCGGACGCTGCGCGCCGACCTCGACGAGTACCCCTTCCCGGACCGCACGCTCTACCGCGCGCTGGGGGCCGGCGCGGACCGCAGCGTCAGGAACGTCATAACCTCGCGGGGCTGCCCCTTCCACTGCACTTTCTGCTTCGAGGACAGCATAAGGGACCTTTACCGGGACAAGGGGCGCCACGTAAGGGTGCGCAGCGCGGCCAAAGTCATAGAGGAACTGCGCGAATTGAAAAAACAGGGAGAGGTGAAGACCGTCTATTTCTGTGACGACGTCTTCGGGCTGGACAAGCGCTGGCTTTACGGCTTCCTCGAGGAATACAGGCGGGAGATAGGGCTCGACTTCCTGTGCCTGGCGCGGGCGGACATAATGAGCGCCAGCCCCGACTACGCCCGGCGGCTCAGGGACGCCGGCTGCAGGAGCGTCTTCTTCGGCATAGAGACCGGCTCGGAGGCTCTCCGCAACAAGGTCCTCAAAAAAGGGATAAAGGACGCCGACATATACAAGGCCGCGGCCATGCTCCACGAGGCGGGCCTGCCTTTCAGGACTTACAACATTGTCGGTCTCCCGGACGAGACGCTCGAGGACGCGTTCGGGACCATACGCATGAACGTGCGTATCAAGGCCGACTATCCCTGGTGCTCCATTTTCTCCCCTTACCCCCGCACCGCCCTCACCGTCTACGCCCAGGAGCGGGGCTACCTGGACAAGGACTTCAGCCCCGACTCCATCTCCGGTTCCTTCTTCATAGACTCCCAGCTCAGGATGCCCGGCATACGCAGGATAGAGAACCTGCACAAGTTCTTCCAGACCGCCGTCCTCTGGCCCTGGACCCTGCCCCTGGTGAAGCTGCTGATAAAACTGCCGCCCAACCCGCTGTTCAAGCTATGGTTCGGCGCCGTGTATTTTTATATATTCCTAAAGAGCGAGAAAAGGAGTTTTTTCAGGACCTGCGTCTTCGCGCTCAAGAACTACGGTCACCTCCTGAAAAAATAGCCGGCGAAAGGCCCGGACCCGGAAATGATGAACATAAATCTCCTTAAATTCCTGGACAAGTACGCCGGCCTGCCGCTTTGCCTGCTGCTCACGGTCCTGACCCGCCTCTTCCGGCGGGAGGCCCCCGCCCTGCGCGGCGAGGAGATACGCAGGACCCTGGCCATGAAGTTCTTCGGCATGGGCAGCATACTCCTGCTCGCCCCGACCCTGGCCGAGTTCAGGAAGACCTATCCCGGCTCCAGGCTCGTCTTCCTTACCCTGGGCAGGAACCGCGAGATAAGCCGGGCGCTGGGTCTTTTCGACGATATCGTGACCCTGGACATCGACGGGGGCTGGGCCGCTTTCGCGGGGTCCTTCGCGTCGGTCATGCGCTATCTCTGGAAGGAACGCTTCGACCTGGTCCTGGACTTCGAATTCTTCACCCGTTTTTCGGCGATAGTCTCCTTCTTCACTTTCGCCAGGGTCAAGGTGGGTTATCACGCCTGGGAGACCTGGCGGGGAAACATACACACCATAAGGGTCCCCTTCAACAGGTACTGGCACATAAGCGACAGCTTTTACGCCCTCGGCACCCACATCGGCCTGGTGAAAAAGGAGAAGCTGGAACCGGTCAGGCCTTTAATAAGCCAGGCGGACCGGGACGCGGTGAAAGGGATGCTGGAGGCGGGCGGGGCCTCCGGCGGATACGTCTGCGCCTATGTCAGCGCGGGCGACCTGAGCGTTGAACGCCGCTGGCCGGCCGACAGTTTCGCCCGACTCCTGGGAGGACTTATCGAACGCGGAGGGCCCCATGTCGTCCTCACCGGGTCGGGGAAAGAGACCCCCTATGTCCGGGAGATGCACCGCCGGCTGAACAGCCCCCGCGCTCTGGACTTTTCCGGCAGGCTTTCCGTCACGCAGCTGGCCGCTCTCCTGGAAGGCGCGAAGCTCGTGATCTCCAACGACGGCGGCCCGCTGCACCTGGCCGCCGCCATGGGCACGCGCACCGTCTCGTTCTTCGGCCCCGAAACTCCCGTCATCTACGGCCCGCTCGGGGAGGGGCATTCGGTGTTCTTCAAGAACATAGAATGCAGTCCCTGCATCAACGTCCATGACCGCAAATCCGTCCGCTGCTACTGGACCGAGGCCAGGTGCATGCAGGCCATAGACCCGGAAGAAGTGCTGAAAGAGGTCGAAAAGAAACTGGCCAGATGAAAAAAGTACTGCTGCTCAATCCCCCCGGCGAGCGCCTCTACATACGCGATTATTTCTGCAGCAAGGTCTCGCAGGCCGACTACCTGACCCACCCGGTGGACTTCGTCGTCCTGAGCGGCATACTGGCGGGCGAGTACGAGATCGGGCTCGTCGACGCCATGGCGGAGAAACTTTCCCCCGAAAGGACGCTCGAGCGGATACGGGACTTCGGACCTTTCGCCGTGATCTCCCTGTTCGGCTCGGTCAGCCTGCCGGAGGACCTGGCCTTCGCCGCCAGGGTCAGGTCGGCCTGCCCGGGAGCCAGGCTGGTGGGGATAGGCGACGCTTTCCGGGAGGGCGGCGACAGGTACCTGGCCCCGGGATCCCCCCTCGACGCCCTGCTCCTCGATTTCACCACCCCCGGCATCCTCTCATACCTGAAGGGCGACCTGGCTTCGGCCGCCGGCATGCTGATACGCTCGGGGGACGAAGTGCTGCGGCCCGCGCCGGGCAAGCCCGCCCCGCGTTTCGAGATACCGGTGCCCCGGCACGAGATCTTCTCCGGCCGCGGATACCGCCACCCCTTCGTCAGGAGCAGGCGTTTCGCGACGGTCCTGACGGATTACGGCTGCCCTTTCCACTGCAGCTTCTGCGTGATGGGCACCCTCGGGTTCAAGTCCCGCACGCCGGATTCAGTGATGGCCGAGCTGGGGCATATCAAAAGTCTCGGGATCACCGAGGTCCTTTTCCACACCCAGACCTTCGGCGCGCGCAAGGAAGAGGCCAGGGAACTGTGCCGACGCATGATAAGCGCGGGCCTGGGCATAGGCTGGACCTGCTTCTCCCGGGTCGACGTCGCCGACCCGGAACTGCTCTCGCTGATGCGGGAGGCCGGCTGCCATACCGTCATCTTCGGGGTCGAGTCCGGCTCCGACGAGATACTTAAAAAATACGGCAAGGGCTACACGCGCGCGCAGATAGTATCCGCCATCGACCACTGCGCCGCCATAGGCATAGAAACGGTCGGGACATTCATCCTGGGCCTGCCCGAGGAGACCCGCGAGACGATGGAACGGACGCTGGACCTTCTCCGCACCATAAAGCTCGACTACGCCTCCATCAACGTCGCGGTACCGCGCATGGGGACCCCCCTCAGGGAGGAGGCCATCTCCCACGGCCTCGTCGACGGGGATTTCGCCGTCATGGACCAGTCCGGCGCGGAGGTGGCCATGGCCAGCAGGACGCTTTCCCGCGCGGAGATAGCGGCATACCGCAGGCGAGCCGTATCGGCCTTCTACTTCAACCCCCGCTATATCATCAGGCGCCTGGCCCGGATCAGGTCCCTCTACGACCTGACGCGCCAGGTCAAGCAGGCCGCCGCGCTGGCGGCCAATACCTGGTTCGGGGAGAAATGAAATGAGATCGAAGGCCGGGCTTTACGTATTCCTCGCGGCACTGGCCCTGCGCCTCGGGCTCCTGTTCGGCGCGCCGTCCATTCCCGAAGCCTACGAACGCTTCGACGCCAAGGCCTACGAGGCCGTGGCGGTGAACCTGATGCAGGGCAACGGGTTCATCGAGGCGCCGGGCCGGCCGACCGACGGCCGCCCTCCCGTCTACCCGCTCTTCCTGGCCGCGGTATATTCGGTCACGGGCCACAGCGAATTCGCCGTCAGGCTGCTCCAGTGCTTCATAGACTCGGGCAGCGCCGTGCTGCTCATGACCATAACCGGGCTCATATTCCCGCCGTCCGCCGCCCTGGCTGCGGGCCTCCTGGCGGCGGCCTACCCGCCCTTCATACTTTACAGCAACGTGCGGCTGACCGAATGCCTTTTCATGTTCCTTTTCCTCTGGGAATGCCTGCTGCTTACCAGGGCCTTCAAGGAGGGCGACAACCGGAAGTTCGCCCTGGCCGGGATACTGCACGGCGTCGCCGTCCTCGTCCGGGCCCCCACGCTGCTTTTCCCCCTCTTCCTGCTGCCGGTCATGCTCTTCAGACGCTTCCGCGGCCTGCTGAAGGGGTTCGTCCTTTACGCCGCGATAAGCACCGCCCTGATATCCGTCTGGACGGTGCGCAACTATTACGCCCACGGCGGCTTCCTGGCGGTCAACACCGGCAGCGGCTGGCTGATGTGGTACGCCATACAGGACGACGCCTGGGACGGCGACAGGATAAGAGAACTAAGCCCGCTGCGGGAATACCCGGAGCTGGCGGAGCTGCCCCGCCACGAGATGGAAAGCATAGTCGGAAGGAAGGTGATGAAGTACGCGCTCACTAATCCCTTCGATTACTCGCTCAAGCTGGCCAGGAACTTCTGGCGCCTATGGACCCTCCCGATAGGGAAAGTGATGATCTCCGATATCTCCCCGCTCTACGGCGCGCTTTACCAGTCAGCGCATTACCTCCTGCTCGCCGCGGCCGTCTGCGGCTTTTTCATGATCACGAGGTCGAATATCGTCCCCCTACTGCCCGCGCTGCTATACCTGGCTTACGTATCCCTGATGCACAGCGTGATACTCGGCACCCCCAGGTACCGCCTGCCCTACGACCATTTCATGCTCATGTTCTGCGCCGCCGGCCTGGTCTTCCTCCATGGCGCCGCCGGGAAGATCAAGGGAGCCTCCAGGTGAACTGCCCGGTCTGCGGATCCGGACCGCTGAAGAAGGGCCGGCCGCTGGGCTCCGGCGCCCTGCACGCCTGCCAATCCTGCACCGCGCGCTTCATCAGCCCGCAACCGACGGACGCGGAACTGAAGGACATCTACGGCGAGGGCTATTACGGCTCCTGGGGCCTGGCCGGAGGCCGGGAACATGAAGCGCTGAAGGCCATGAAGACCGCCACCTTCGGATTGCGGCTGGACCTCATCTCCCGCTACAGGGCGGGCGGCAATATACTTGACGTGGGCTGCGCCACGGGCTTTTTCATGGAGGCCGCCGAAAAGAGGGGCTTCCGCGCCTACGGCGTGGAGATATCCGATTATTCCAGCGCCGCCGCCCGGGAGAAGTTCGGCGGGGAGAGGGTTCACCACGGCGTCATCGAGGACTGCCCTTTCCCGGACGGTCATTTCGACGTCATCGCGATGTCCGACCTGCTGGAACACGTGCGCGACCCGCTGCGCGCGCTGTCCGCCGCGCGCAGGCTGCTCAGGAACGACGGCGCGATAATGATAATGACGCCGGACACGGACTCGCTGACGGCCAGGATCATGGGGCGCAGGTGGACGCATTACAAGCCGGAGCATCTTTTCTATTTCAACAGGCGCTCCCTCTCGCTTCTCGCGGAAAAATGCGGCTTCGAGGCGGTGCACTTCGCCGCGGCGAAAAAAGCGATGAATCTGGAGTACCTGCGCACCCAGTTCGCGGCCTATCCGCACCCCCTCCTCACCCCGGCCAGCGCCCTGCTGGCGGGGATGCTCCCCAGCGGCATGAGGTCCGGTAATTTTTTCCTGACCATGGGCGAGATGACGGCCGTACTGCGGCCCTCGCGCTGAAAGATACGGCGCCGCCCTCCCTGAAAATGATAGTTGCTATAATATCCCTCCGATGATAAGGACCGACGCGCTCATCATAGGCGGTGGCCTGGCAGGGCTTTCGGCCGCCATGGCGCTCAAAGGCCGTAAGAAGACCTTCCTGGCCGAGAGGGAGGTGCGCTACGGCGGCCTGGCCGCGACCATACGAAAAGGCGGCTTCCATTTCGACTATTCCGGCCACCTGCTGCACCTGCGCTGGCCGGAAACTACGCGCCTGATAATGGGCGCGCTGGGCGCCAATGTCCGGACGCTGAGGCGCGACGCCCGCGTTTTCGCGCACGGGCGGTGGACTCCGTACCCTTTCCAGGCCAACCTGGCAGCCATGCCTCCGGCCGTCAGGTCGGAGTGCGTCGCCGGGTTCCTGCGCGCCCTGGCCGCGGGCGGCGGCGCGCCCGGCGACGGCTCCGAAACTTTCGATGACTGGAGCCGGCGCGTCTTCGGCGCCGGGATCTCCCGGCATTTCATGCTCCCGTACAACGCCAAGCTCTGGCAGTACCCGCTGGACCGCCTCACGACCGAATGGTGCGCGCCCTTCGTCCCCGTACCGTCGCCCGGGGACATAATAAAAGGCGCCTACGGCCCCGGGGCCAGCTCCATTGGCTATAACGCCGTCTTCCATTACCCGCGAAGGGGCGGCATCGGCGCGCTGGCCTCGGCGCTGGCGCTGAAGGCCGGCGGAACGCATCTCGGCATAGAGGTGGAGCGGGTGGACCTGCGCGCGCGCAGGGCGCGGGTGAGGCATTTCGGCGAGATAAGCTTCAGGCGGCTGATCAACACCGCCCCGCTCGACGAATTCGTCGCCATGTGCGCCGACGCCCCGGCGGAGGTGCGCCGCGCGGCGGCCCGCCTTCGCCGCAACTCCGTCTACGTGCTTAACCTCGGGGCCCGGGGCGTCAGGTCGGACATGCACTGGGGTTATTTCCCCGGCGCCGCCTTCCCTTTCTACCGCGCCGGCATAGCCAGCAATTTCTCGCGGCGCCTCGCCCCGGACGGGCAGGCCTCGTTCTACATAGAGATAGCCACCGACGGCCGTCCGCTGGACCTGGAGTCCGCGGAGCGCGCCTGCGTCAAAGGCCTGGCCGCCTGCGGCCTGATAAGGGACTCCCGGCAGGTCACGGAAAAGATGTGGCTGAAGATCCCCTGCGCCTACGTGATATACGACGCGGACAGGGCCAGGGCCCTGCCGGTCATAGCCGGCTGGCTGAAAGAGCGCCGGGCGCGCTCCATCGGCCGCTACGGGGCCTGGAAATACTCCTTCATGGAGGAGAGCGTAAGGGAAGGCCTGGAGGCCGGCAGGGAGATCCTCTCCGGCCGCTGAGCGCGCCCCCGCACCGTCAGGACGGAAGCTTTATGCCGGCCTTAACCATCGCCGCCCTGAGGCCGGACCGCAGTTTCTGAGGGAAAGGGGTCAGCGGCAGCCGGGGTTCGGGACCGCACAGCCCCAGCAGCGAGACCGCGTACTTCACCGGTATGGGATTGGTCTCCACGAAAAGGTTCTTCACCAGCGGGAAAAGACGGTGATGCATCTCCGCGGCCTCATCGGCCCGCCCCTCCCTGAAAAGCCCGCACATGCGCGAAACCTGCGCCGGCGCTATGTTCGACACCACCGAGATCGCTCCCTTCGCCCCCACCGACATCATCGGCAGCGTCAGGGAATCGTCGCCGCTCATCACCGCGAACCCCTTGGGCGCGCCGTTGACGATCTCGCTGACCTGGTCCAGGTTCCCCGAAGCTTCTTTTATACCTACTATATTCGAGAACTCCCCGGCCAGCGCGAGCGCCGTGGCCGGCAGCATGTTGACGCCCGTACGCCCGGGGATATTGTAGAGGACCAGCGGCAGCCTCGTGGCCCGCGCCATTTCGCCGAAATGGGCCTTCATCCCTTCCTGGGTCGGCTTATTGTAGTAGGGCACGATCGCCAGCAGTCCGTCCACGCCGAGCGCGGACACCTTTTTAACCATCTCCACCGACTTCGCCGTGGAGTTCGTTCCCGCCCCGGGCATCACCGGGAGCCTGCCCTTGGCCTCCTCGACGACGGCCTTTATGACCTCGAGGTATTCCTCGGGCGAGAGCGTGGCGGCCTCGCCGGTGGAACCGCAGGGGACCAGGCCGTCGGCGCCGTTCTTTATCTGGAAGCGGACCACGCGCCTGAGGGCGTCCAGGTCGGGCCTGTCCCCCTTGAAAGGGGTGATTATGGCGGTAAAGCAGCCTTCGAGCTTGAGCATGGCTCCTCCTATTTTATCTCGCCTGCGAACACGAGGCGCGCCGGACCTTCCACGGACACTCCGGCGGCGCCTCTCCCGGACGGCGTCAGCCGTACCGTAAAATCGTCTCCGCCGCGGGAGCGCAGCCTCACAGGCGGCGCGGACGAGCCGGAGAGCGTCAGGGCGACGGCCGCGGCGGTGATGCCGGTGCCGCAGGCCAGCGTCTCGTCCTCCACGCCCCTCTCGTAGGTGCGTACCAGGACCAGCCCGCCTTTCTTCTCGACGAAATCCACGTTGGCGCCGGCCCGGCCGAAAGCCGGGTGGCGGCGCAGAGAACGCCCCAGGACCCGCACGTCCAGCCGGTCTATGTTCTTCACCGGGACCACGGCGTGCGGCACGCCGGTGTCGAGGAAATGGACCTCTTTAACGCCGGCCGGCCAGCGGCCCTTGAACCGCAGGCTGACTTTCTTCACGTCGGGCATTCTCATGCGCACCCGTTCTTTGCCGGTGATCTCCGCCGGCAGCTCCCCGCGGACGGTCACGAGCCTGAACCGGCGGGGAGAGAGGCCTTTCATGAAGGCCCACATCGCGGCGCATCGCGAGCCGTTGCCGCAGAAAGCCTCGGAACCGTCGGAATTGAAGTAGCGGACGGAGACCAGGCCGCGGCCGGCGCGGCGCACTAAAAGCAGCCCGTCGGCGCCTATCGAAAGACGGCGGTCGCAGAGGCGGCGGGCCAGGCGGCCCGGAGCGGCGGCGCCGCGCGGCGGCCCCTTCAGCAGGACGAAATCATTGCCAGCGCCGGACATCTTCCAGAATTTCATTTCTTCCCCCGGGCGGCAGACGCAAGGCCGGCCAGGAAGGGGCTGTCCCCCGCCGAAGCCGCCTCCAGCGCCGCGGCGGATTCCGCCGGGCGGCCGAGGCCCCTCAGCGCCAGGCCGCGGACCAGGGCCAGCGCCTGGTCCCCACCGGGCAGCAGCGCGGCGGCGGCGTCCAGCGCGGCCAGCGCGCCGGACCTTTCGCCCGCCAGCAGCAGGTATATTCCTTTCTCGAAAAGGATCTCCCCGTCCCGACAGTCGGGCCCGCAGGCCTCGTCCGCCAGGACGGCCGCGGCGTAGTGGTCGCCGGACTTGGACGCCAGTCTCGCCATCTCCCTGGCGAGGCCGGCGTCCGAAGGAGCCGCTGCGCGCGCCTCCCTGAGGAGGGCGGCGGCGCCTTTGAAGTCCCGCATGGACTCCAGGCAGCGCGCGTACTCGGCCAGGAAAGCGCCTCCCGCGGCGCCGGCGGCGCGCGCGGCGGCGTAGGAGGCCGCCGCTTCCCTGAACGCGCCCAGCCCCGCGTAACTGCGGGCCAGGCCGACGTTAAGCTGCTGCGAAGAAGGGTCTTTCCCGGCCAGGGGCCCGTATATATCCGCGGCCTTGTCGTAAAAGCCGTTGGCCAGGTAAAGTTCGGCGAGCGCCTTCGGAAAAAGCGGGTTATCCGGATAGAGCGCGGCGGCCAGGCGGTAGGTGTTTATGGCCCTGTCGGGGGCGCCCAGCGCCTCGTGGCATTTGCCCAGGCAGTAATAAGCCCTCTCCTTTATTTCCCGGGAGGGGTCCATGGCCAGCAGGGAATTTATCGAATCCACGGCCCCCGCGCAGTCGCCGTCGTCAAGCCGCGCGACGGCCGCCTTCATGAGCTTCTCATGGGCCGGATCGGCCTTTTTCCTCCAGAAGAACGCTTCCGAAGGGGAGGCCGCCAGTAGCAGCAGGAGGAGCGCGGTACGTGCCGTCATATCCTCTCCAGCAGGGCCCCGGCCGAGCGCAGTATGTAGGCGTTCCTGGCCGCGTCCATCGACTCGCGCGCGGCGGCGCGGCCCAGCTCTCCGGCTTCCGCGCAGCGCTCGAAGTCGGCCACCTTTATTCCGCCGGCCCGGGGCTTCACCACGAAATCGGCCCCTTTCTCCTGCCCCTCCGCCAGTATGGAGCCCCTTATGTCTATGACCTGCAGCAGAGAGAGCAGGACGTTGGACGGCATCTCGTCCACGCTGTTCTCGGTGACGCTGGCCAGCACCCACTCCGCTCCGATCGAGCGGGCGGCGTCTATGGGGATGAAATCCACGACGCCGCCGTCGACCAGGTAGCGATGGCGGTATTCCACCGGGGCGAAGATCCCTGGAAGGTTGACGCTGGCGCGCACGGCTATGGCCAGCGGGCCTTCGTAGAAAACGATCTTCTCGCCCGTCCGGAAATCCATCGCCACGCAGGCGAAAGGGGTTTTGAGGCCGGAGAAATCCCTGCCGCCGAGATTATCCTCTATCACCTGGGTTATGTACTTTGGGGAGATGAGCTGCTCGGTGAGCAGCAGCTTGAGGAGGCTGAACCCGCCGAAGTCCCGGTCCAGTTTAAGTTCGGAAGTGCGCCGCCCGAAGTCCCATATCCGGTCTATCGTCATGCCGGAGGCGTAGAAGCCCCCGATGACCGATCCCATCGAAGTGCCGGAGATGCGGTCTATCGGGAAACCGGCGTAATTGAGCGCCTCCAGCACCCCGGTATGGGCGAAGCCGCGGGCGCCGCCGCCGGAGAGAGCCACCCCTACCGGCGGCCTCTCGCCCTCGGGCATGGCGACGAGCTTCTCCCAGAGCATGTCCCGGACGAACCCCTCGCGCGTCGCCGAGGCCCGGGCGGCGCCGGGCGGCGCGGCGCAGCACGGCGTCCCGGCGAGCAGCAGGGACAGGCAGGCCGCGGCGCGCGGGAAGAGCTTCACTCTGGCAGTCCTTTTCCCTGGGCCCAGGCCAGGCGGATGGCGGCCATCTTCTGCAGGTAAAGGCTTTCGAGCAGGGCCAGTTCCTTATCGTAGAGCGTCCGCAGGCCGGCGGCGGCGCGTCCGGCCTCGGCCGGGGCGGAGCGCCGCGCGCGGTCGTAGCCGGCGGCGGCCGCCGCCAGCGCGGCGCGGGCCTCTTCGGCCTCCCTGAGCCGGAACGAGGCTTCATCCCAGGCCGAGCGGAGTTCGCCGCGCAGGCTCTCCTCCAGCTCTACGCGCTTGAGCGAGCCCTGGCGCTGCTGGGCCCGGCGCTGCACTATCTGCGTCCACCAGTCGTAGGAGAGCGGGAAATGTATGGCGACGGAGGCCGCCCAGCTGCCCGTGCGCTCCATGCTCGAGAAGGAGTCCGCGTCGTAGGCGACCATGTCGTAGACGGCGCCGATATAGACGTTAGGGTAGCGCCGCAGCGCGGCCATGTTGAGCGCGATCTCGTCCATCTGGGCGCGGTAGATCTCGCCGCGCAGCTCCGGACGCCGCTCCATGGCGGCGATGATCGTTTTCTGCAGCGTGCCCGAGGGCGGCTCCGCCGCCAGCTCGCCGTCTATCTCCAGGACGCCGTTCTCGTTCCTGATGAGCGCCGACATGGACGCCAGGCTGGCGGCGTAGGCGTGCGCCGCCCTGTCCCGTTCCCTCGAGAACCAGTCCTCGGCGGCGCCGGCCTCGAGAGCGTCCCAGCCGCCGGCCGCGCGGCCGGCCAGCGCGAGGGACCTGAGATGATAGGAGGACGCCGCGGACAGCAGTTCCCTCCTGTAAAGCGCTCCGCAGAAGGCCTCCCGGGCTTTGCGGGCCGCGGCCAGGCGCTCGGTCTCCAGCAGCAGCCGCGACTGGCTCCAGGCGTTGCGCGCCATGCGCGCCGCGTTGCGGTTGCGGCCCCCGGTATATACCGGCTGCACCACGTGGGCGCGCAGCGCGTAGGTATTGTCGCCGTAAGCCCCGTCCAGGAAACGCCCGCCCAGTTCGGGCGGAGTGACCATGGGGTATTCCAGGCTCAGCCGCGACAGCGAGCCCGAGAAGGAGATCTGCGGAAGAAGGAGCGACCTGGCCTCGCGCAGGCGCTGCCGGGATATTATGATGTCCTGCTCGGCGGAAAGCAGGGAAGTGTCGTTCTTTACGGCGAGATCTACGAAGCGCTCAACGCCCAGGGGCGCGGCCGCGGCGGGAGCCGCCGCGAGCAGTACGGCTATGGGAAGGAGGATTGTGTGACGCATCCGTCATGTCTTGAGACCGGTCAAGACCCCCCCGAGTTCGGCGGCGGCGGCTTCCAGCTCGGCCTTGAGCGGGCCGGCCTCCGGCCTGGCGGCGGCGGCCTCCAGCCGGGCCTTGACCCCGGCTACGGAGGCCTTGCCGTCCTTCACGGACTGCTGCAGGGCCCCGGCCATGTTGTTGAACTGTTCCTGGAGGTCCTCCAGGTGGTCGCCCTTGCGCAGCCAGACCCGGTAGGTCAGGTCGCCCTCGGCCAGCGTGGCGCAGCTCTTCTCGAACTTGAAGATAGGGCCGGCCATGCGGTGGGAAACGACGGCCGACATTATCAGGACGATCACCATGTACATGATCATCTTGATCAGGAACAGCGGCCCCATCGAGGCCATCTCCTCCAGCATCGGCTGCATCATAGGCCGCTCGTTGACCAGTTTGGAGATAGTCCAGATCAGGTCCAGGCCGACTATCAGGAAGGCCACCAGGACGCTCATGGTTATGAGCGCCATGTAGCGGTACTGCAGGCCTTTTTTTATCAGTATCGTCTTGCGCTGGAAGGCCGGCTTGGCCGCCGCCTGTGCTTTGTCCGCCATAGTGTCTCCCCCTTAAAAGAGAACTTCCATCAGCCCGTCCCAGTCCTTCGAGACGGTCTTGAGCCGCCCCGTGGCCTTCTCGAGCGGGACTCCGATTATCTCGTTGCCGACCAGGGCCGACATCTGGCCGAACTGCCCGTCGCGCACCAGCTCCGCGGCCTTGACCCCGACGCGCACGCCCAGCATGCGGTCGAACAGGGTGGGCGCGCCGCCGCGCTGCATGTGGCCTATGACGGCCGACCGGGTCTCGAAGCCGGTGTTCTTCTCTATGAACGCGGCGATGCGCTCGCCCATGCCGCGGTCCTTGAGTATCACGTGGCCGAACTGGTCGAGCTCGCGCTTCTGCTCGCCCTCGCCTACCGCCGGCAGTTCCGAGGCTTCGCTGGTGACCACCAGCGCGAACTTCTTCTTCGCGTAGGACTCCTTTATCTTCTTGAGCATGGCTCCGGTGTCGATCGTCTTCTCGGGGATGCAGACGAAGTCGGCGGCCGAGGCTATGGCGGTGAACAGCGCCACCCAGCCGGCGTGGCGGCCCATCACCTCGAGCACCATGACGCGGCGGTGGCTGCGGCCGGTGTCCATGAGGGACTCGGCGGCCTCCATGGCCTTGGTAACGGAAGTGTCGAAGCCGAAAGTGTAGTCGGTGGCGTCGAGGTCGTTGTCCATGGTCTTGGGAACGCCCACCACGTTGAGCTTGTGCTCCCTGTAGAACTTCGTGGCCACGCCCAGCGTGTCCTCGCCGCCCATCGCTACCAGCGCGTGCAGGTCGAGTTTTTTGAACGTCTCCAGGCACTTCTTCACGTTCTCTTCCTTCTTGAACGGGTTGGTGCGGGAGGTGCCCAGCATCGTGCCGCCCTTCATGATGATGTACTCCGTTATCTCCCTGTTCAGAGGCGTGGTCAGCCCCTCGACCAGGCCCTTCCAGCCGTCGGTCAGGCCGACGCATTCGAAGCCGAACTTCTCCGCCGCCCAGACGCAGCCTTTTATGGCGGGATTGAGGCCGGGGCAGTCCCCGCCGCCGGTCAGGATAGCGATCTTTTTAGCCATGGTGAATCTCTCCTTGCCTTAATGTGCTCAGAAACTGGTGGTGTAGCGCATCTGCACGACGCGCTCGGGATTGCGCTCGGAGCCGTCTGAGAAGTCCTCGCTGGCGCCGATATCCCGGATCGCCACGTCCAGGTGGAAATACGGGGTGATGAAGAACCTGGTGCCGAGGTTTATCCTCTTGGGGACGTCCGAATGGAACACATTGTCGTACTCCGCCATGAAAGCGACCTTGTCGCCCAGGGTGTAGCTGGCGGCCAGGAACCCGAAGATATAGCCGTCGTCGAAATCGGGGATATTGAGGCCGCCGTGGAACATGAGCCCCGGGAGCAGGTACTCCTTGGAGCCGACCACGTAGAGGCCCCGCCCCTTCTGCATGTATTTTTTCAGGGCCTTGCGGTAGAAATAGCCCTGGCCGTCGAAGCCCAGCGCCAGCGCCGGGATATAATAATCGCCGTCGTGGAAGCGGTAGCGCACCTGTATCTCGGGGCGAACCATCCTCACGGGGGAGTCGGAGCCGACCAGCTTGTCCACCGCCATCGAAGCGCCGAGGTTCAGCCTCTCCAGCACGCCGAAGTTCAGCGAGCCGAGCACGCCGCCGCCGCTGTAGAAGCGGGTCTTTATCAGGAAGCCGTAGTAATCCAGTATGCCGGCCGTCGGGACGTCTATAAGACCCGTCTCGGGCAGTATCACGCCCTCCGGCTTCTCCTCCCGGTCCGCGCCTTTCTGGGCGGCCAGGGGGGCCGCCGACAGGACGGCGAAGGAAACTGCGAACAGCGCTGCCAGGGTTTTTTTCATCGTTCTTCTCCGGTACTCCGTGTTTTCACCGATATTCTAGAAAATTTCACTCCGGCCGCGCCGCCAGCAGCGCCTTGACCTTGTTGTCCATCTCCTCCAGGGCGAAGGGTTTCTGCACCGTGTCGCTGGCGCCGCTGAGGAAAGCTATGCCCTTCTCGCTGGCGATGTCGCGCGAGGTCATGATTATGATCTTGGGCGCGGACTGGCCCAGGCGCCCGGTGACCTCGTTGGCCACGTGGTAGCCGTCCATGTAGGGCATCATGACGTCGAGCAGCGCGAGGTCGAACTTCTCCTCCTGCAGCCGCTGCACGGCGTCCTTGCCGTTGGTCACCACTTCCACCTGGTAGCCCTGGCCGCCGAAATACGACTCGAGCAGGTCCGCCAGGTCCGGGTCGTCGTCCGCTATCAGGATGCGCTTTCCACCTGCCATGTCTTCTCTCCCAGTACCGCTTCTATGTCCTTGAAAAGGGCCTCGCCGAGCGCCACGCGCTCGCTCATCTCCACCACGTAGTTGCCGCTGCCGCGCGTGTTAAGGCGCAGGTACACCGGCGCGCCGCCGGGATGCCTGCCCAGCGCGGACTTGAGGGCAGCGAGCTGCCTGTCGTCGAGCAGGTTGGCGTCGGAGAGGAAGACCACCAGGTTCTTCCCCCACTTGCCGAAGGCCTCGCCCATGGCCGAGACCTCGTCGGCCAGGATCTCGAAGCCTCCCTCGCCGAAATTGGATTCGTTGACCTGGCCCTGGACCAGGACTATCTGGTTGGGGACCAGGTACTTGGAATAGAGCGCGTACTGCCGCGGGAACATCGTGGCGCTTATGCTGCCGGAGAGGTCCTCCAGCTCGAAGCGGGCCATCGGGTCGCCCTTCTTGGTCGTGATGTTCTTGACCTGCAGTATCATGCCGCCCAGGCGGACCGCGCTGCCCTTCTTGTAGCCGCCGGCCGAGACCTTCTCCACGCTGGCCGTGGTCAGCATGGCCATCTGGCGGCGCAGGCTGGTCAGCGGGTGGCCGGAGAGGTAGAAGCCCAGCACTTCCTTCTCGTTCTTGAGCAGGTCGTGCTCGCTGAGAGCGGGGGCCGGACCGTCGGCGGAAGTGTCCTTCTGCGCCAGGCTGTCGGCGCCGAACAGCATGTCCTGGGATTCGTCGCAGGCCTTTTTCGGCTTGGACAGCGAGCCCGAGGCCTTCTCGGCCGCGGCCAGGGCCCTGGCCCTGCGCTCCTCGGTTTTCGCGTCCCTGAAGAAAGAATCGAAGGCCCCCGCCTTGGCGGCCGATTCCAGCACGCGCTTGTTGAGCTGGCGGCCCTCCATGCGGCAGACCAGGTCGGAGACGTTCCTGAACGGGCCGTTCTTCTCCCGCTCGGCCGCTATCTCCTGCGCCACGCCCTCGCCGACGTTCTTTATCGCGGTCATGGCGAAGCGCAGCGCGGTCTTGCCGTCCTTTTTCTCCAGCGAGAATACCGGGCCGGAGGCGTTGACGTCGGGGCCCAGCACCTCGAGGCCCATATCCTGGGCCTCCTCGACGTAGGTGACGATCTTGTTCTCCTTGCCCCCCTCCTCGTCGACCGGGCTGTGGCCTATCTCGCTGGTCAGCAGCGAGGCCATGAATTCGGCCGGGTGGTTGGCCTTGAGCCAGGCCGTCTGGTAGGCGACCAGCGCGTAGGCCACGGAATGCGACTTGTTGAAGCCGTAGCCGGCGAACTTGGCCATGTCGTCGTAGATCTTGGCGGCGAGCTTGGCGGGGATGTCCTTCTTTTTGCATCCCTCGACGAACATCAGGCGCATCTTCTCCATCGCCTCGGCGTTCTTCTTGCCCATGGCCTTGCGCAGGCCGTCCGCCTCGCCGGGCGTGAAGCCGGCCAGCCGCTTGGAGATCTCCATGACCTGTTCCTGGTACACCATGGTGCCGTAGGTGTCCCGCAGCGCGTCCTCCATGAGCTGGTGGTCGTATACCACCTTCTTGCGGCCGTGCTTGCGGTCCACGAACATCTCGAGCATGCCGCTCTGTATGGGGCCCGGGCGGTAGAGCGCGACGAGCGCCGAGATGTCGCTGAAAACCGACGGCTTGAGGCTCTTGACCAGCTTCTTCATGCCGTCCGATTCGAGCTGGAACACGCCGGTCGTGCGGCCGGCGGAGAGCAGGTCGAAGGTCCGCTTGTCGTCGAGCGGTATCCTGTAGATGTCGAAATCCTTGTCGCCGGCGGCTCGTATCATCGCGGCGGCGGACTCGATGACGGTCAGCGTGCGCAGGCCCAGGAAGTCCATCTTGAGCAGGCCCAGGTTGCCCAGCTGGTTGCCGTCGTACTGGGTGGTGACGACGTTCTTGTTGTTCTTGTTGGAGAGCGGCACGTATCTGGTGACCGCCTCGCGGGTTATCAGGACGCCGGCAGCGTGCACGCCGGGCTGGCGCTTGAGGCCCTCCACCTTGAAGGCCATCTCGAAGAGCTTCTTGATCTTGGGGTCCTTCTGCGCGTCGCGCAGTTCCTGCACCTCGGCCACCGCCTTGGCCAGCGGCTCGTTGTTGGGGATGAGCTTGCAGAGGGCGTTGACGTCGGCCAGAGGCACGTCCATGACGCGCCCCATGTCCTTGAGCGCGCTCTTGGCCTTGATGGAGTTGTAGGTGATGATATTGGCCACGTTGTCGCGGCCGTAGCGGGCGCGAACGTACTCTATGACCTCGTCGCGGCCCTTGTCGGAGAAGTCTATGTCGAGGTCGGGCATGCTCTTGCGGTCCGGGTTGAGGAACCGCTCGAAGAGCAGGCCGTGCACCATCGGGTCGACGCGCGTGATGTCCAGGGCGTAGGCTACCAGCGAGCCGGCGCCCGAGCCGCGGCCGGGGCCGACGGGGATGCCCACCGAGCGCGCGTGGGCGATGAAATCCATGACTATCAGGAAGTAGCCGGCGAAGCCCATCCTCTTTATGACGCCGAGCTCGTATTCCAGCCGCTCCAGGTAATTGGAGGGCACCTTGCCCACTTTTACGTTGAGCCCCTCCAGGCAGAGGTCGCGCAGGTAGTCGAACTGGCCCTCCGTGCCGGACTTGTACTTCGCGGGAGGGTTGAAGATGGGGAAGACGAAGTCGCCGGTGTTTATCTTGACGTTGCAGCGCGAGGCGATGTCGAGGGTGCTCTTCACCGCCTCGGGCGTGTGGGAGAAGAGCTCTATCATCTCCTCCGGGCTCTTGTAATAGAACTCGTGGGTGCTCATGCGCATCCGGTCCTCGTCCTGTATAAGGCGGCCGGTGGAGATGCAGAGCTGGGCGTCGTGGGCCTCCCAGTCCTCGCGCTTCGGGTAATGGCAGTCGTTGGTGGCGACCACGGGCAGCCCCATCTTCTTCGAGAGCTCCAGCAGCCCCTTCATGGCGGCCCGCTCCTCGGGAATGCCGTGGTCCATCAGCTCGAGGTAAAAATTCCCCTTTCCCATTATCGCCGCGTACTCGGCCGCGCGCTTCTCGGCCTCGGCCATGTCGCCGGAGGCGCAGGCGCGGGCGACGTGCGACTTGAGGCAGCCGGACATGGCGATCAGCCCGCCGCGATATTTTTCCAGCAGTTCCAGGTCTATGCGCGGGTCGTGGTAGAATCCCTCGAGGAAGGCCCGCGAGACCAGCTCCAGCAGGTTCTGGTAACCCTCGTTGTTCTCCGCCAGCAGGGTAAGGTGCCCGCTGTCGCGGCGGCTGGAAGTGGCCTTGTCCTTGTCCAGGCGCGAGCCCTTGGCCACGTAGACCTCGCAGCCTATTATCGGCTTTATGCCCGCGGCCGAGGCGGTATTGTAGAATTCCAGGGCCCCGTACATGTTGCCGTGGTCGGTGAGCGCCATCGCCGGGACGCGCCTGTCGGAGAGCTCTTTCAGGAAGGCCGACGGCTTGCCGTGCCCGTCCGTGACGCGCAGCATCCCGTCGAGCATCGAGTACTCGGAATGATTATGAAGATGTATGAAGCCGGCGGATTTCATGTTGGGACGGCGATAATTATATAATTTATAAACGTGAGCCACAAAAGAATACCGAAGACCGGCCGCCGCGGCCGGGCCGGCCTGCGGGAGACCAGGACCAGGACGCTCGAAAGGGTGCCCGGCAAGGCGGTCTCCTTCCGCGTGGACGAGGTGCGCCTGCCCAACGGCAGGAAGGCCCTGCGCGGCTACATGGAACACATAGGCGCGGTGGCGGTACTGCCAGTGCTGGACGACGGCCGCGTAGTGTTCGTACGCCAGCACCGGTATCCCGTGGGGCAGGACACGCTGGAGATCCCCGCCGGCAAGCTTAACGGTCCGGGCGACGATCCGGCCGCGCGGGCCAGGGCCGAACTGAAGGAAGAGACGGGCTTCACGGCCTCCCGCCTGGCACGCCTCCTCTCTTTCTGGCCGAGCACGGCCTTCTCGACCGAGATACTCCATATCTACCTGGCCGCGGGGCTGAAAAAAGGCGCGCCCTGTCCCGACGAGGACGAATTCGTGGACGCCGAAATACTGACTTTCGAAAAAGCCTGGGCATTGGTCCGGAGCGGCCGCATAAAGGACGCCAAGACCGTGATCGCGCTGCAGGCGTGGAAGATAAAGGAGCTTGAAAACCGATGAAATTCGACAACAACGACGAACTTTGCGTCAACACGCTCAGGACCCTCTCCATCGACATGGTCGGCAAGGCCGACTCGGGGCATCCCGGACTGCCGCTGGGCGCCGCCCCCCTGGCCTACGCCGTCTGGGCCGGCCATCTGAAGTTCTCCCCGGCCGACCCGCTCTGGGCCGACCGGGACCGCTTCGTCCTGTCCGCCGGTCACGGCTCTTCGCTGCTCTACTCCATGCTCCACGTATACGGCTTCGGCCTGGAGATGGAGGACCTCCGGAACTTCCGCCAGCTTAACAGCCGCACGCCGGGCCATCCCGAGTACGGCCACACCCCGGGCGTGGAGACCACCACCGGACCGCTGGGACAGGGCTTCGCCAACGCCGTCGGCATGGCCCTGGCCGAAAAGATCCTGGCGGAGAAGCTCAACACGCCGGAGTTCAGCCCGGTCGACCATCACACCTACGTGCTGGCCGGCGACGGCGACCTGATGGAGGGACTCAGCTACGAGGCGGCCTCGCTGGCCGGCACGATGAAGCTGGGCAAGCTCATCTGCCTCTACGACTCCAACGGCATCACCATCGAGGGCTCCACGGACCTGGCCTTCACCGAGGACGTGAAGAAGCGTTTCCAGGCGCAGGAATGGCAGGTCATAGAGGTGGCCGACGGCAACAGCCTGGCGGAGCTCGACTCCGCCATACGCAAGGCGAAGCGCGAGACGGAGAAGCCGTCGCTCATAATCGCGCGCACCCACATCGGCTTCGGCAGCCCCAAGCAGGGCAAAAGCAGCGTGCACGGCGAGCCGCTCAAGCCCGAGGAAATAGCGGCCACCAAGCGGACCCTGGGCTGCCCCCCCGACGAACCCTTCTGCATGCCTGAAGAGGCCCGCGCCCGCTTCGCGGAGACGGCCGCCGCCGGCGAACGCGGCAGGAAGAAATGGCTCAAGCTCTGGAAGAAGTACAGCGAGGCCCATCCCGACAAGGCCGCCCTGGCCAAGTCCATGCTGGGCGGCGAGATACCCGGGGACCTCTTCAAGGTCCCCGAGACCTTCTTCGACAAACCGGTCGCCACGCGCGAGGCCGGGGGAAAGGTCATCAACCTCATGGCCGACAGGCTGCCGGGCCTCACCGGCGGCTCGGCCGACCTCGGGCCTTCCACCAAGACGGACTTCATCAAGGAACCGGGGCGCACGCTGCATTTCGGCATACGCGAGCACGCCATGGGCTCCATACTGAACGGCATGGCGCTGCACGGCGGGCTGATCCCCTTCGGCGCCACCTTCCTGGTCTTCTCCGATTACATGCGCCCGGCCCTGCGGCTGGCCGCCCTGATGCAGGCGCCGGCGGTGTTCGTCTTCACCCACGACGGCATCGGCGTCGGCGAGGACGGCCCCACCCACCAGCCCGTCGAGCACCTGATGAGCCTGCGCCTGATCCCGGGCCTGCTCGTGCTGCGTCCGGCCGACGCCTGGGAGACGCTCTACGCCTGGGAGGCGGCCGTCAGGACCCGCCGGCCGGCCTGCCTGGCCCTCTCGCGCCAGAAGCTGCCGCTGCTCACCCAGTTCAGGGCGAAGGCGGCCGAGGGAGTCGGGCGCGGCGGCTACATACTCAAGGAGGCGGTGGAGACGCCCGACGTGGAGCTGATCGCCACCGGCTCCGAGGTGTCGCTGGCCCTTGAGGCCGCGGGGCTGCTGGACGCCAGGGGGATAGCGGCGCGCGTCGTCTCCATGCCGTCGTTCGAGCTTTTCAGGGAGCAGCCGGCGGCCTACCGCGAAAAAGTGCTGTCCCCCGGCACGCCCAAGCTGGCGATAGAGGCGGGCCGGACGGCGGGCTGGAAGGACCTGGCCGGGACGGAAACTTCCGCGATGGGAGTGGAAACTTTCGGGAAGTCGGCCCCGGCCGCCCAGGTTTACGCCGACGCCGGCCTGACGGCGCAGAAAGTGGCCGGGGAAGCGGCCGCGCTGGCGAAGATAAG
Organism: Elusimicrobiales bacterium; assembly: GCA_031082205.1. GTDB lineage: Bacteria > Elusimicrobiota > Elusimicrobia > Elusimicrobiales > UBA9959 > UBA2231. The sequence goes on along the minus strand of JAVHLJ010000005.1, from coordinate 13,186 downwards.
GCCCAAGGCCTGAGGCGCGCGGGAGCGAGCGGGATGAAGCGGATAGGTACGGACGGTCCTGGCCCGGGCGCGCGGGCGGCCCGGGAGGCGCTGCGCGTCTTCAAGGCCGCCGAGCGCCGCTCCGACGGGCTCTTCAGGGTGCTGCTTTCCGCCGGGCCCGCGGCCGGACCTTTCCTGCGCGAGCTCGCCGCTTCGCGGGCCTTCGACTGGGGCAGGTCCCGTTTTTACTTCGTTTCGGACCGCACCGGGGGACCGTCGCCGCTGCCGGCCCTCGCCCGGGCCGCGGAGCTGTTCTTCTCGCCGGCCGGAGTGCCCGGCTCGTCCGTGGTCAACTTCCCGCCGCTGACCCCTCGCGCCGCCGCCCGGCTCTACTCCGAACAGCTGGCCGAAGCGTCGCGCGCCGGAGGCTTCGGCATCGCCGTTCTCGACGCGGCCGACAGCCTGCCGCCGGGTCCTCCCGGCACGAGGGCCGTGCCGGGAGGAGCCTCCCTTACTTCGGGTTCGCTGTCGTTATGCCGCGAGGCGCTCTTCTTTCTCGACGCGGGCGGCGCCGTAAAAAGCGGAGCCGCGCCCGGGGCCGGCCTGCCGGAAAACGCCCTGCTCCGGGCCGCCCCCCGGGGACTGAAAAGAACGATCATCCGGTTCTGAGAGTCACTAGAGGGCCCGCGCCCGCCGCAGTCCCCATATCCCCAGGACGAGGAATACCAGAAGCGGCCCGAAGGCCGCCGTCAGGGGCCCCACTATCTCCGCCTGTCCGGCCGACTGGCCGAACATCATGGCGGCCCAGAGCAGGAAGCCCGAACCTATCGCGATCCCCAGATTGAACAGCTTGCCGTGGCTGCCCAGCAGCAGGACGACGGCCGCGCCCAGCAGCGCCATGACCGGATTGGCCAGCGGCGCGGCGAGCTTTCCCCAGAAAACGGTCGCCTCCCCTGCCGCCGGGGCCCCGATGAAGCGCAGCCTGCTCATCCGCAGCAGGAGCCCGCGCATGGAAACGCCCTCGGGCACCAGCTTGTCTATCACCATGCTCCCGGGCGGCAGTGATATCTCCGAGAGATGCTCCGCCCGGCTGGACACGGCCGGTCCCGAAGGCAGATATTCGGTCACGGAGGCGCCTTTGAATACCCAGCGCAGCCGGCCCGGGTCCCATACCGCCGATTCCGCCGATATCTCTCCGACGAGCTCCCCGTCCCTGTAAAAATCGGCGGAGACCTTCTCCATCCTGCCCGCCCCTCCGTCGAAGACCCGGGCGGTGAGAAAAACGCCGCCGCCCACGGAAAAAGAGACGTCCTGCTGCACCAGCCTGCGCCAGTCGCTGCTGCCGCGCAGGTCCTCGTAATACAGTTCCTGCGCCTTCATGTAGGAGGGAGGCACCAGCAGTTCCTGCACGGCGAAATGGATGGCGGCGGCGCCCAGCGAGCAGGCCAGCAGCGGCGCCAGCATCTGCGCCGGCCGGTAGCCGCCGGCCAGCCCGGCCTTCCACTCTCCCCTCGACATCAGGTCCCCCAGCGCGAAAAGCGCGGCCATGAGGGTGGCCATGGGTATAACCCTGGCGGCGAAGTAAGGCGAATGCAGCGCTATGTACGAGAGAAAGAGACCGGCCCCGGCGTCGTTGCGGCTGAAGACGGCCAGCTTGTCGAAAGCCGTGCCGAACATGATCAGCGCCAGGAATACGCCCAGCCCGAAGGCGAAAGGGCCCCAGAAAAGCGAAGCGACGTACCTGAAGAAGACCTTTTTCATCGGAAGCTCAGCTTCCTCCGCCACAGCCAGGCCCCCGCCAGCGCGCCGGCCGCGGTCGGGGCCATCATGGCCCAGGGGAAGAAAGCGGGGTCCTTGCGGCTCAGGACCATGCCCCCCACGGTCAGGCCGTAATAGAGGAATATGACCAGCAGGCTGGCCGCGAAGCCCGAAGAGCGGGCCTTGGAGTCGAGGACCAGTCCCAGCGGGGCGCCGAGCAGGAAGAACACCAGCGGCGCCAGGGCCACCGAGATACGGCTCACTATCTCCATCCTGTAGCGCAGGTCCAGACCGGGGTCCTCCACGCCGGCCGAGAGCCTTCCAAGCAGCGACGGCGTGGTCAGCTCCCGCGGGCGCAGCTGCCTGGCCTCGGCGTCGCCCGAGAAGAAAGGGATCAGCGTGCGGTAGGAAGAGAAACCGCCGTGCATGAGCCTGGTCCTGGCGGCGAAGGCGGACTGGCTCAGCGTCCCGTCGGCCAGCTCTATCTTTATCCCCAGCGAAGGAGCCACGCCGTAGCGCCCCTCGGCGGCGCTTATCCTCATCAGCTGCGGCTCCGCCCCGGCCCGCTGCACGCGGCGCGTCAGCTTGACGCCGGCCAGCCGCCCCGTCGCCGGGTCGGCCTCGTCGGCGTAGAAAGTCCAGTCCGCTATCCTGCGGAAGGTGCGTGGGCGCAGTTCTATGTGCGTTATGCGCGAAACCATCGCCTCGACGTAATCGTTGGAGCGCTTGAGCCCCCTCGGCCCGGCCCAGTTGCCCAGCGCGGCCGTCAGCAGCGCCGCGGCCGCCGCCGCCCAGATCAGCGGCGAGAGTATGCGCCCGAAGGAGAAGCCCGCGGCGCGCAGCGCCATGACCTCGCCGTCGCGGGAAAGCTGTCCCAGGCTCATCAGCAGCGCCATCAGGAAAGCTATCGGCACCACCAGCGCCAGCACGTTGGGCAGCAGGTACAGCAGAGTGCGCGACATGAGCGGGAAAGAGAAGCCCTGCAGCACGCCCTCGTGCAGTATCTGCAGGAAATTGACCATCACGATGAGAGCGGAGAAGATGAAGACGGAAAGCAGGAAAAAACCGCCGAAGACCCCGAGCACGTAGCGCTGCGCGACAGTTATCCTCATCGTTTTCATTTTATTATATATTTTGATTATAATACTACGATGACCGTACGGCGGGCGCGGCGCCCGCCGCGCGCTGTCGCGCATTATTACGTGAAGAACGCCCTGCCCATACTATTCCTCCTTCTGGCCGCTCCCGCCGGCGCCCGGGACCATTTCGCCGCGCCGGCGTCCCCGCAGGGAAGGTTCCTCCTGCTGGACCGCGACGACGCGTCGTCCCTCTTCCCCGAGGAGAAAGCGGAGGAGGCCGAAGCCGGGGCGGACGGTGACGGGCCGGGGCTGGATTCGCTGCTCGACAGGCTGCCCATCTCCGACTATTCGCAGGACAGGTGGAACAAGGTGCGCGGCGACATAGAGACCGGCCGCTTCCAGCAGGAAGCGCCGGCGCCCCTGGCCCGCGTGGCGGTCTCCACGGAAGTCCCCGAGTCCCCCCCGCCGGAACTCGAGTTCACCGAATCGGGCACCTCCCTCTCGCTGACGGGGCGCAAGGTCATCGGCTTCAACTACACGGGCAAGCGCTACATGAACGAGCAGACCAATATCACGCGCCCGCGCAGCCTGAGCCTCTTCGAGATAAGCCAGCAGCTGCAGGTGCGCATGCAGGGCAAGGTCGGGACCAAGATCACCGTCAACGTGGACTACGACGACACCAAGGAGGACAGGCAGGACATCTCCGTCGTCTACCAGGGCGATCCCAACGAAGTGGTGCAGAACGTCTCGTTCGGCGACATAGACCTGTCCCTGCCGGCCACCGAGTTCGTCTCCTACAACAAGCAGCTCTTCGGCATAAGGGCGGACCTGCGCGCGAAAGGCTTCGCCCTGACATTCATCGGCTCGCGCACCAAGGGCCAGACCAAGGTCAGGCAGTACACGGGCAACACCCAGTTCCAGACCGTGGACGTGCAGGACGTCAACTACCTGCGCCGGCGGTACTACGACATAACGTTCGGCAACACGGCCAGGCTGCCGATACAGCCCGGCTCGGAACTGGTCTACCTGGACGCCCAGAGCAATCTGCCCGTGGACAACCTGACCATCTCTTCGATAACCGCCGACGACCTGGCGCGTCAGACCACCACCTACACCGGACGCTTCCAGCGCCTGAGCCCGGGCATAGACTACACGGTGGACTACGCCAAGGGCATACTTACCTTCAGCCGCAGCCTCAACGTGCAGGACGTGGTGATAATCGACTATACGAACTCGGGCGGGACATTCCTCTCCCAGAATTCGTCCACCTCCACGCTCGACACTCTGGGCTCGGGACGGCTGAAACTGGTGAAGACGCTCAACGACGCGCCCATAAGCACCGCCCCGGTGCAGGCCGACTTCGACGCCCAGGTCGGCTGGAACCGCGAGCTCAAGACCTACTATTCCATCGGCCAGACCAACCTGGTGCGCGACGACGGCCGCGGCAGCTTCACGCTCAAGCTGCAGGACTTCAACCGCAACGAGGTCTCGGCCCAGGATACGCAGGGGCAGCCGGTGAGGTACCCCGACAATATCGAGGTGGACTTCGAGCAGGGCATCTTCAGGCTGAAGAACCCGTTCCAGGACCCGGACCCGGCGCTGGCCGGCACGCCCGACAGGCAGATCTATTCGGCCGCTCCGTCGGCCAGGCGGCTCTTCCGCGTGGAGTATTCCTACAGGTTCAAGACCTTCCTGCTCGAGCCCTCCATCGTCGTGAACTCGGAAGTCGTGACCGTGGACAAGACCAAGCTGCGCAAGAACGAGGAATATTTCATAGACTACGACTCGGGCTTCATCACCTTCTACTACCCGGACCGCATAGGCCAGACCAGCAATATCGAGATCGGTTACGAAGTCTCGCCTTTCGGCGGGGCCGGCAACCTCTCTCTCGTCGGCGGCCGCGTCTCCTACGACCTGGGCTCCAAGCTCTCGCTGGGCAGTTCGCTGCTCTACCAGGGCGGCATCAAGTCGGCCGCCGTGCCCAGCGTGACCGACCTGACCAGCAGCATGTTCGTCTACGAGGGCGACCTGCAGTTCAAGAACCTCAATCTCTTCGGCATGCGGATGAACATGGGCGGCGAGATAGCCCAGTCGCGGCTCAACCCCAACCTCAACGACTTCGCGCTCGTGGACAACATGGAGGGGGTCAAGCAGGAGGACTCGCCCGCGATGGACCGCAACTACTGGTACATCGCGGCCAATCCCATGGCGGCCCCGGCCGACCCGGCTTCGATCGCCTGGGAGACGGTCGACGTGAAATCGCGGGACATAAACCCGCAGTCCACCTCCGACGGCAGCCAGCAGGTGCTGTCCGTCAATTACGACTTCACCCTCTCCGACGAAGTCTCGATAGTTTACCCCCTCTCTGCCACCGGACTGGACTTCACCCAGAAGACGGCCATCGAAATGGTCCTGCATGGCCAGGGCGCCGGGGGGCCGGAGATCAACCTCCATTTCGGCCAGATCAACGAGGACGCCGACGGGCAGGGCGGCGACAATTTCGCCTGCTCCAACGGCGTGGCCCTGCTGGGCGCCCCCAAGAGCGAGGACCTCAACTGCGACGGCCAGCTCTCCAACGCCGAGGACGTCGGCTGGCTCTACCAGGGCCCGGTCAACTCCGTCCGCTACGGCGCCAATAACGGCCGCATAGACACCGCCGACCTCAACCGCAACGGCCGGCTGGACCCGCAGGACTTCAGCGGCGGCTCTTTCGGCTACGTCAGCGGGACCAAGTTCACCGACACGACGGATTCCTTCGAGAAGGACCAGGTGGACTTCAGCGGCTGGCGGACCTGGAACAAGCCCATCTTCATCGCCTCCACCGAGACGTTCAAGTGGAACGCGATAAAGCAGGTCCGGTTAACGCTGAAGAAAGGCGCGACCAGCAACAACGCCGGCACCATACGCTTCGCCCGGATAGCGGCCGTGGGCAATACCTGGACGGTGCAGCAGAGCACCGCCACCGGCAGCCTGCAGCTGCTGGGCGTCAACAACATAGACAATCCGGGCTACACCCCCATCTACAACGAGGGAGGCGCCCCCTCCCAGGTCTACAACGAGCTCTATGGCTCCGTCTCGGAGCAGCGCGAGCGCACCAACTCGGCCAACGTGAGCGAGCAGGCGCTTTCGGTGACCTACGACTCCATAGTCTCCACCTCCTCGGTATACGCCTACCGCAAGTACCCGCAGCCGCTGGACATCTCCCAGCACGCCGAGTTCCGCTTCCTGCTCTATTCAAGCGTGACCGCCAACGCCAGCTTCTACCTCAAGATCGGCGACGAGAACAATTATTTCAAGGCCTCCGTGGCCCCCTCCGCGCTTACCGGCTGGCGCCTCATCACTCTCCGGCAGGAGGACGTCAACGGCGACAGGATCCCCGACGTCTGGACCAACGGCAGCCCCTACGCCGTGGAAGTCTCCTCCCGCGGCAATCCGAGCCTGCAGCAGGTATCGGGCATACTGATAGGCGTGGAAACCTCCGAAGGGCAGCACAGCGGGACCTTCTACCTCAACGAGATACACCTGGCCAGGCCGCTGACCCGCACCGGCGAGGCCAGGAAGGCCGAGGCCTCTTTCGAGATCCCCGGCTGGATGAGCTTCGGCGGCAAGCACCGGGAGACCGACCGCAGCTTCCAGACGCCGGTCTCGGTCATCTCCAACCAGGACAACGAGCAGCAGACGGCCTACCTCAACTTCAACAGGCTCTCTTTCTTCCCTCTGACCTTCACCGGCTCGCGGCAGATAACGGTGACGCCCAACACCTACGTCACCGGCGGCAGCAACCTGGTCACCTCGCTGCAGCAGGGCCGCGTCAAAAAGCTCGACGGCACGGCGGCCGGCAACCTCTCCCTGGGCGCGCTGCCGAAAGTCTCCGTGAATTACGCGGGCAGCCGCACCGAGTACGACCTGCTGATGCGCGACGACAGCCGGGACGTCTACAGCGGCGCCCTCACCTATAATCCCCCCCTGCAGTTCTTCCTGCTGCCGCGCAGCCTGAGCCTGACGTACTCACTGACCAACAACCGGGTAGACTACCGCAGGGACGACCTGCTGGCTGCCGGCGCCAGCCTGGACGGACTCTTCCGCACCGAGGAACGCGTGGACGCCTACGGGGCGCGGCTGACCTTCGTGCCCTGGCGCGGTTCCACGTTCAACCCCTCCTACAGCCTCCAGGAGACGCGCGAACGCAAGGACGAGCTCGTCAGCGGCAGCAGCTACGACTACCCCAAGGCCCGGCAGCAGACGGTGGACTTCAACTCCAATTTCATGCTGGCGCGCTGGTTCAACCCCGCGGTGAATTACTCGGTCACGACGATGGAGAACAACAACATCGTGGCGACCACGGTCACCGTCGTAACATCTTCAGCCGTATACGCCCCCGGCGAGATCAAGACGGTCAACCGCACCGCCCAGGGCGGCGTTAGCCTGAACTTCAGCGTCAACGACCTGGCCCCGCGCAACCGCCTGCTGCGCTCGCTGGTCGTCTCGTCCAACTTCCAGATACAGGACGGCGACACCTGGCAGAACGTGGAACGGGATTACGACACGGCCGGCAAGCTGTGGGTGCGCGACAGCCTGGGGCCGAAGAACTCCCTGGCCCAGAGGACCTCGCTTACGACGCGCGACACCTTCAACTCCAACCAGCGCTGGCAGCCGCTGGAGGGCTACGCGCTGAAGGGCCGGCTGGCCCCGCTGTCGACCCTGTCCATCACGAACAATTTCTCCAGTTCCTACCAGCGCTCGGACGTGACCGGCACGCGGTCGCGCACCGTCAACCGGACCTTCCCGGACGCGATAATCTCGATCTCCCAGCTGGAGACCCTGGCGGGCGCCCGTTCCTGGGCCCGCAACGCCACGATGAACGTCAAGTACTCCAACAACACCAACGAGGCGAAGCTGATCAGCCTCGACCTGACCCGCTCCTACGGGATGGACCTGCGCTTCCGCCTGCTGGAGAAGGTGGACGCGGCGCTCAGCTACAACCACCGCTTCACGCAGCGCGAGGACCTGCGGCTTAACCAGGTCACACAGCAGACGACGCATCACGACGCCACGATACAGGGGACCTTCGACCACAGGAAGTTCCGCTTCACGCCGAAAATAGATTTCGCCACCGACCACGGCAAGACCGGCCTGGGCGTGGTGAACCAGGACCTTACCGTCATAACGCCCAGCCTGCTGATGAAGACCGATTTCCAGGCGCCCAAAGGCCTGCGCCTGCCTTTCATGAAGCAGGCGATGGTTTTCAGCAACCGCATAGTCTGGACCACCACGCTCAGCTACGCGCTGCGCAAGTCCCCCGTCACGGTCTCTGAGAACACCAGGCTGTTCTCCCTCAACAGCAGCGCCGACTACGAGGCCGCCAAGAACCTGCGCCTCACCTTCAACGCTTCGGTGCAGCGCCTGTGGCACAAGTACCTCAAGCAGGAGGACTATCTCTCCTACACGGCGGGCAGCACTCTGACTTTCCAGTTCTGACCGGCCCGGGGGGGCCGCGGAGGGGGACATGCGTATCCGTCTCAAGACCATAGGAGCGATCATCCTGAACGCGCTGCTGCCGCGCACCTGCGTCCATTGCGCCGAAGACCTGCCCGCCGGCACGGAGCAGCCTCTCTGCTGGGCCTGCCTGTCCTCGCTGGAGCGTCCGGAGGAACCGCTGTGCCCGGCATGCGGCCTGCCGGGCGAGGAGGGCCCCTGCGCTGCCTGCCGCGCCGCCGCCCGCCCTTTCGACGTCGCCCGTTCGGCCTTCCTTTTCACGCCCCCGGTGCGCTCCCTGACCCACGCCTTCAAGTATTCCGGCAGGCGGGCGCTGGCCCGGCCTCTCGCCCTGCTGATGGCGGCCGAACTCGCGCGCCGTCCCGAACTTTCGGGGTTCGACGCCGTGGCGCCCGTGCCGCTGCATCCCTCGCGCGAGCGCCGGCGCGGCTACAACCAGGCCGCGCTGCTGGCGCGGGAACTGGCCGGAGTATCGGGGCTGGCGTTCGAGCCCGGGGCGCTCAGGCGCGTCCGCGCGACGCGGCCTCAGGTGGACCTGCGCAGGAAGGAAAGGCTGGAGAACGTCAGGGGAGCTTTCGAGGCCGGACCGGCCGCGGGCGGACGCCGCTTCCTTGTGGTGGACGACGTGGCGACGACGCTGGCCACGGCCGGCGAGGCGGCGCGGGCGCTGAAGGAGGCCGGCGCCGCCGGCGCGGCCGTCTTCACGCTGGCGCGCGAACCTTAGAATTCTATGTCGAAGATATAGGCGCCGTAGGGCGGGATACTCTCCAGCCTCAGGCCTTCTTTAAGCGAATCCGAATTGAAGGAAAAGAAACGGTCCGAGATCTGCTCGAACAGGGCGGTGGTCTCGCCCGAGGTGCGTATCTGCACGCTGACCACGCCGCAGACCGGCACGGCCGAATAATTGACAACTACCACCTTCAGCGTGCGGCGCTGGGCCCAGCTCCAGGCCAGGATGTTGGAGAAGGTCTTGTCCTCCTCCGAGCAGGGCCTCACGTCCAGAAGCGTCCATTCCCCGCCGTGGAAGGCGGGATGGTCCACGATCTTGAGCAGCTTCTCGTAGAACTTCTTCACCGCCTGATCGGTCTCCAGCGGCAGGTCGGTGAGCTGCAGAGGCACCCGGCGGCGCAGGCCTTTGAGCTGCGCGTCCGAGTAGAACCGCAAACCTTTTATCGTGGAGATCACGGCCGCCGCGGCCTGGGCCCTGGGCCAGCCGAAGGCCACCACGGACGGGTCCTCGTCATGGTTGTCTATGAAGCGCACCGAGCGCTTCTGGTAGAGCTTCTCGGCGCGCAGGTGGCCGCGCACTTCGTCGGCGCCCATCGACCGCAGGCGGTCGTAGACCACCTTGTCGTAGGTGTAGTCGAAGCCGAGCTGCTGCAGCCTCCACTCCAGCCCCCAGTAGACTTCGGCGAGCAGAACGAAATTAGGGTTCTTCTCTTTCACGGCCTTTATCGCCTCGGCCCAGAACTCTTTCTCCGGGCGACGGAAGCCCGAGCGCTCCAGCAGCGGGCCCCAGGTCCCCTCGTGTATGTCGTTGAGAGTGAGCATGACCATGTCGCAGCGCACGCCGTCGCACATCTCGGCTATGTCCAGCAGGGTCTTCACCATCCGCTCGCGCGTCTCGGGGTGGAAATAGTTGAGCTGGGCGCTGTCGGTCCAGGCGGGGAAGTTGGGGTCGCGCGCGTAGGCCACGTATTCCTTTCCTTCCGGCGTGTCCAGCTCGAAGAACCAGTCGGGCCTGGCCCGGTAGTCCTCGGCAGTGCCTTTCACGAAGCAATGCAGGCACTCTTTGAGGCAGGGATTGTCGCGGGAGACGTGGTTGGAGACGAAGTCCAGCAGCAGCTTCATGCCCATGGAGTTGAGCTTCTCGCGCAGGGCTTTGAGCTCCCACTCGAAGCCGAGCCCGGGGTTGAGCTTGTACTCGTATATCGAATAGGGAGAGGCGCCCAGGTGCTCGTCGCTGCCGGCCACGGCGACGGCCTCCTCGCGCAGCGGCGGCGTCTCGCGGGCTATGCGGGCCGACTCCGGGCTGGGGGTCCAGACGCCCATGAGCCAGACCATGTCGAAGCCCAGGTGCCGCAGCGCCTCCCACTCCTCGTCCGGGACGGTCGAGATGGTCATGTCGGCGTGGGAGTGCTTGCGCCTGAGCTCGTTGAGCCAGAGCCGCGCGTTTATCTCGATCAGGTGAGGGTTGGACCTAAGCATTTTCCCCCTCCGGCGCGGGCGCCGGGACAAGCCAGGCCCGGGCCAGGCCCAGGGTCAGGAAAGCCATGAGTATTATCATCGCGACGCCGGCGAATATGACCTTCTTTATCCAGCCGGTCCCGGCGCGGCCCTCCAGGCCCGCCGCGGCGGCCAGCTCGTAAACCCACCAGCGGGTGCCCGGCACGGCGGCGGCCGAGATCAGCAGGTCGTCGCCCCGGTAACGGGTCGCGACCCTGGCGGAAGAGAGGCCACGCGAGGCGGCGCGGTCCACCAGGGACAGCACCGGGTCGGGGGACCTCATGCCGGGCTTGAGCAGCGAGCGGCCGGCGGAATCGGCGATGGTCTGGCCGCCGGCGTCCAGGAGCGCGGTCACGCCCAGCGAACCCCTGCCGCTGGCGCGGAAGAAGGCCGCGGCCCGGGCCAGGCTTATCCGGGCCAGCACGGCGCCCTGGAACTTGCCGTCCTTCTGCAGCGGCTCGGCCAGCAGCAGCACCGGCGGAGCGTCATCGGAATATTCGACGGCCCCGGCGGGGACGCCGGAATCCTTCATGCCCGCGAATACCTCGCTGGCCGAGTAATCCCGCATCGGCTCCTTCTGATCGCCCGTGCGGGCGGTCTCCTTACCCGCGGCGTCCAGTATCGAAAATCCCAGGTAGAGGCCGCGGTTTTCATCCGCTATCGCCGCCAGCCTGCGGCGCTTCTCGTCGCGGGAGGCGGAGACGAATGACTTCTCCCGCACCTTCTCCAGCGGCGCCGAAGCCGAAAGCAGGTGCTCGGCCAGCGAGCCCGCTATCAGCCGGGTGCGCAGTTCCATGTAATTGAGCGTGTCGCGCGTCAGGGCGTCGCGGCTGGTCCGGAGGAAATGGGATGAGAGCACCAGGAAAGGCGTGAGGAACATGGCCGCGACCACGGCCGTGAAAGCCCACTTCGATTTGACTAAAGTCATGCTTTACCCCTCCCGTTATGATAGCAAAAAGTCTCCGGTTCCCAAAAGCCTCATAATTATATTTAATTGTCGTATGTCCGGACGCGAAATAACCCTCGAATTCAGGAAAATAGTGGGCGAAGGCAAGGCGCTGGGCCGCGCCGACGGGAAAGTGGTCTTCTGCTACGGCGTCCTGCCGGGCGAGACGGCGCGCGTGCGCGTCAAGCGCGAGAAGCGCAACTGGGCCGAGGCCGACCTGCTGGAGGTCGTCACGCCCTCCCCCTCCCGCCGCGAGCCGCGCGAGGACCATTACCTGAGCTGCTCGCCCTGGCAGGTCATGGACTACGCGCTGCAGGCCGAGACCAAGAAGGCCCTGATAGAGGACCTTTTCTACCAGACGCTGAAAGAGACGATAAAACTGGATTTCTTCCGCACCGCGAAGGCGCATTACGGCTACCGGACCAAGATAGAGTACAGCTTCACGGAGGAGGACGGGCGGCTGGAGCTGGCCTTCCACAAGCGCGGCTCCTACGGCGAGAAATACGCCCTCAGGTCCGGCTGCGCTCTGATAAGCGACAACACCAACGCCGCCGCCCTCGCCATAACCGAAGAGCTTCGCAGGCGGGGAGCCAAAGCCGCGGACCTCAAGTCGCTTATAATCCGGGAGGCCAAGGACCCCGAGGGCCGCATCGCGGCGCTCTTCGTTAAAAGCCGCGACCTCGACGTGACCGGCCTGGCGCTGCCCCCCGGCCTCAACGGCTTCACCGCGGCCTGGTCCAATCCTTTGAGCCCCGTCAGCCAGGCCGACGAGGTGATCTTCTCGTCCGGCGACGACCACATAACCGAAACCCTGCCCGGCGGAGAATTCTCGTCCCGGGTGAAGCTCTCCTACGGCTTCGACTGCTTCTTCCAGAACAACATGGAGCTCTTCGCCCAGGCGCTCGACGAGATGGGGCGCCACTGCTTCAAATGCGGCAAGATGGTCGACCTCTACTCCGGCGTGGGCGCGATAGGGCTCTCGCTGCGGCAGTACGCCGACAAGGTCTACGCCGTGGAGTCCTCGCCGGCGGCCGTACGCTACGCGGCGCATAACGCGCTGGAGAACGGCGCCTCCAACTTCGAGGCGGCCTGCGGACTTTCGGAAAAGACCGGCGAGGAGGCGCTGCACGGGGCGGAGATACTGCTGGTGGACCCGCCCCGCGCCGGGCTGCACATCAAGGCGGTGAAATCCATACTTGCCGCGCGGCCTAAAAGGATAATCTACCTCTCCTGCAACCCGATAACCCAGGGCAGGGACGCGGCCTTCTTCCTGGAAAGGTATAAACTGTCCGCCTCGGGCGGCTTCGACTTCTACCCCAACACGCCCCACGCCGAGACCATGATGGTCTTCGACCTGAGATGAAGAAGCCCGGGGCGGCCCCGCTCTGGGCCATCCTGGCTTTCGCCGCGGCCTTCGCGGCCTACTCCCCCACGCTGCGCCTCGGTTTCGTCTGGGACGATCACCGGATGATAGAGGAGAACCCTCGCATCAGGACCTGGTCGGCCGAGAATGTCCGCTCCTGGTTCCGGGGCGACCCTTTCGGCCAGGGGCTCAACTACTACCGCCCGCTGCAGACGGTCTCCAACGCGGTCGATTTCCGGTTTTGGAAGCTGAACCCCGCCGGCTACCACCTGACCAATCTCCTGTTCCACTCCGGCGGCGCCGCGGTCTCGGCGCTGGCCCTCTCGTCCGCCGGCTTCC
>JAVHLJ010000059.1 GCA_031082205.1 Elusimicrobiales bacterium | reverse complement strand
AAAGTGTTACCTATGTATCCGGTATAATGTGTTACCGATGTGTCCGGTATACACCGGTTAAATCTGGCGGAGAGGGAGGGATTCGAACCCTCGAGGGCCGTTAGACCCTACAGGTTTTCGAGACCTGCTGTTTCAACCGCTCACACACCTCTCCGGGACTCCAATTATATAACAAACGGCTCACCCGCCGAAAGTGAGGCGTATGCCTTCCTTGAGCGGGGTCCAGCCTTTCCAGCCCGTGTCCTTCTCCCAGGCCGTCGAGAGGCAGGTCCAGTTCCCGACGGACCCCTCCCTGGCCTTGTCGCGGTTGAACACCGGCGGCTTGCCGGCGATACGGGTCGCTATCTCCGATACCCAGCCCGCGGCGATCAGGACCGGCGCGGGAGCGTCTATCATCAGCGGCATCCTGACCTTCATTCCCTCGGCCAGCAGGGTGATGAAAGTGGTCCAGCTGTAGACCGAGTTCTCGCAGATGAAATAGGTCTTCCCGTTCACGGCGGGATGGCGCAGCGCGGTGAATACCGCCTCTACCAGGTCGTCGAGGTAGACGAAGCTGAAGAGATTGCTCCTGGAGCCCGCGTTAACCATTATCCCTTTTTTCACGAATCGGGCTATGGTGGAGAGGCCGGAATCCTTTTTGCCGTAGACTATCGGCGGGCGCAGCGTGACCCGCTCCACGGAAGGGTCGAGCGCGGAGAGTGCTTTCTCGCCGCCCAGTTTGGTGAGGCCGTAGAAAGATACCGGGCTCTCCGGCTCGCCGCCGCACCTGGGCTTATCCGGGTCGGGGGAAGGGCCGGCCGCGGCCAGGCTGGACATATAGACGAAGCGTCTCGGCCTGGAGGAGAGGGAATTTACGGCAGTGACCATGTTGGCCGTGCCGACGGTGTTGGCGCGCTCGAACTCTTCCCTGGAGCGGCAGAAAAGCGCGGCCGCAATGTGTACCACCCTGTCCGCCCCTTCGAGCGCTTTTATCAGGGAGGCGGGATCGGAGAAATCTACCTGGAAGTATTCGGCGCCAGGCAGCGGGTCCGACGGTACGCCCCGGCCGAGCACCCTGACCCGGAAACCTTCCGTCAGCAGGCGCCTGGACAGGGCCCTGCCGATGAAGCCGGTCCCCCCGGTGACCGCTACGAGTTCGTCCCTGCTCATCTCAGTCTTCCTTCAGCTTGTCGAGGGCCTTGCGGGTCTCCCTCTCCAGCTCGCGCTTCAGCTGCCTGGCCTGGTAGCGTATGGTCGGTTTTTTGAGCCCCAGCTTTATCATGCCGGTCTCCAGGTCGTCGCGGGTAGGGTATCTGCCTTCCTGTATCTTCTCGTAGACGGGGACGCGGTCGTGCTGCGGCATGGTGAAGACCACGGCGGCGGCCATGGCCGCGAATACCGCGGCGTTCAGGACCAGGCTGAGCGCGCCGCTGAAGAACCTCACCAGCTTGAGATTGAGGTTCATGAACATTACGAACCCCGACCACAGCAGTATGGAGCCGGCGAGGTAGTAGAGGCCGTAAGGCCCCGTCTCCGGGTAGCCAAGGAAGAGGACGATGTGAAGCAATGCGGCCAGCGCCAGCTTGAATATCAGAAGCGTATTTCCTCCTCGATCTTCTCTTTTTCAGGGGGAAGCAGGGACGGGACTTTTATGCCGAACCGCGCGAGGCCGGCGTAGACCTGCCTTCCGTCGGGATACTGGCCGCGTATGAGTTTATAGAGCGGCGCCACGCCGTCCTTCTGCGGCATCAGGGCCAGCCCGGCCACCGCCATCGCGAGTATGGCCGTGAGCTCTATGAAGACGGCGTTGGAGCGCCGGAAGTTGACGGTCGCCTGCCTTATGAAGATGAAGAACCCGGTCCACAGTATCAGCGAGATCGCGGCGAACGGGAAGGCCATCCTTCCCCCGTAAGGGAAGAACACGAGCAGCGCGGCGTGTGCCAGGAAAACTATGGTCAGGTTGGATGTCAGCGGCATTCGGTCCCCTTAATCGGTCGATTTGAACTCCACGTGCACCGTCAGCCTGTCCTCGAAGAAATCGTCCGGCAGCCTGGGGAATGGGGCCGCCGCCTCCGCGGCGCCCCGGGCGGCATGGTCGAAAAGCCGGTTGCCGGAGGACTTGCTCACCGAGACTCCCCTGGCGGAGCCGTCGCGCGCGATTTCGAACGTTACGGTGCAGCGCAGGGCGCCGGCCGTGGGCATCCTCTGCGTCCAGGCGTTCCAGAGGGACTCCCTGACCTGCGTTATGTACCACGGATAGGGGAAGTTGGAGAAATCGGCGTTGAGGCCGCTCCCCCCACCGCCGGCGGCGGAAGCCGGTGCCGGGTCGGGCCTGTCGAACAGGCCCGGTCCGCCGTCCGAAAGTATGCTGGGCCTGGGCAGGGGCCTGGAGGGGCTTCCCGCCGCCAGTTCGGTCGGAAGTTCCTTTGGCGCCGGCTCCGTCCTTGCCGCCGGTTTCGCGGCCGGCTTGGCCGCCGGGGCCTTTTCCGAGGCCTTCGGCTCCGGGGCTTTTTCCGCCGGAGCCGCCGGGCCGGCCGGCCCGCCCGTCGCTTCCTGAACCGTGACGGCCTTGGCCGCGGGGCCTATGAAATCTATGAAATAGGATTGCGGCTTCTTTGTGACGGCGGCGTTCCTGGACAGGAAGAATATCCCCAGCAGGACCGCGGCGTGAGCGTAGGAGGAGTAGAGAAGGTACTGGCGCATATGTCCGCCGCGCGGCGGGGTTTACCTGGCCTCGTGCGTGACGCCTATGCCGACCTTGCCGGCGCCGAGCTTTTTGGCTATGTCGAGGGCCTCGACCACCTTCTCGATCTTGACTTCCTTGTCGGCCTGCACCAGGACGGCTTTCTTGCGGGACTTGCCCAGTCGGAGTATCAGCTCCCGCTCCAGCCCGGACATCTTCACCCGCTTGCCTTCCACTATGACCGCGCCGGATTCGGTTATCTGAACGGTTATGGCGTTCTCCTCCGCCGGCGCGGCGGGAGACGAGGACCTGGGCAGGCTGACCTGCAGCTGCGACTGGACGAGGAAAGGGGTCATGACCATGAATATTATGAGCAGTATCAGCGCCACGTCGATGAGCGGGATCATGTTCATCTCCGCGATGATGCGGTTCTTTTCGTGGACTTTCAGCGACATACCGTTCTCAGCGCGTCCTTACCAGGTCCTGTTCGTCGGCCTGCTCTATCACCTGCTCGGCGAGCCAGTTGATCTCGCTGGCGAAGAGGGAGGCCCTGTGGGTGAAGAAGTTGTAGGCCACGATGGCGGGAACGGCGACGAAAAGACCGGCGGCCGTGTTGACCAGCGCCTCGGCTATGCCCATCGCGACGACGGAGGGGCCGGCCCCGGCGTAAAGGGAAAGGTCCCTGAAGGCCCGGACCACGCCTATGACGGTGCCGAAGAGGCCGATGAACGGGGCCACGCTGCCCACGGTGGCTATGGCGGCGAGGCTCTTGTTTAGCCGGGAGGTGTGCCATTCCAGGGCCTTCTCCACCAGTTCACGCTTCTCCGCGCGGCTGCCGGAGGCGGTGGCCGCCTTGTAGAGTATTTCGGCCGCGGGATGCTTGCTCTTCGCGCAGAGGTCGGCTATCTGCTGCAGGTCGCCGGCCTTTAGCAGCGCGCGCAGCTTCTGCATGAGTTCGCCCAGGCCGCCGAAGGTCCTTTTATAGGCGGTCCAGCGCTCCCAGATCAAGGCTATGGAATAGATGGAAAGGGCCGTAAGCACCAGCAGCACGGGGCCGCCGGCGATGATGAGCTGCTTGAACGAAAAAGTCATTCTTTTCTCTCCGGTTCTTTATCGCTGTTCCAGCGGGAATTATACAATTTTAGTCTTCGGGCCTGAAAAGGGAGCGGCGCCCGGTCCGTCCGGGCGCCGCTCCCTCGCTACGCCGCCGGGCTCAGGCCTTGCGGAAGGCGTACCTGACCCTGGTCTCCAGGTTCTCGAAATATCCGCTGAGCAGCTTTATGCGGGTGCGTATGGCGCCGTAGAGCTCTTCCTGCTCGCGCGAGCGGATGACGTCCATCGATTCCATCTCCTTCATTTTGCCCAGCGCCTCGAAGAGGTCGGCGCGTATCTGGTTGAGCTCCTGCTCCTTGAACTTGACGTCCGTGCGCAGACGTCCTATCTCGTCGCAGAAGCCGGAAACCTTCTCTTCGTGGTCCCTTCGCTCTTCGAACATGATGCGCTGCAGCTCCTCGCTCTTGCCGGTCAGCGAGGCTATGTTGTCCTGGAGCGTGCGCACTGCCATGTCCTTGTCCTCGAGATGGGACTTGAGCTCCTTTATCTCCCGGGACAGGCGCTCCTCGCGCCCCGCGGCCTCCTCGGACGCCTTCGCGGCTTCGGCGGCGCGCTTCTCCCCTTCGCCCTGCAGTTTCGCGCGGAGGAGGAGTATCTCCTCGCTGCGCTCGGCCAGGGCCTGCGAGGCCTCGGCCAGCTTCTCGTCGGCGCGCTTCTTAAGGGTCTTGTAGAGCGTCTCCCAGGAGGGATGTTCCGTCCTGGCGTTGGCGTGGGCGACGTTCCGCTTGAGCTTCTCGGTCAGTTCGTGTATCTCCCCGTCCTTGCGCTTCATCCGGTCCTCGAAGGACCGTTTCTGCTCGGCGTACTCGCGCCGCAGTTTGCGCACCTCTTCCTCGAGGCGGGAGTTGGCCGAGATGGATTTCTCCAGCAGCGAGCGGGTGGCCCGCTCGTCGGCCTCCTTGTGCGTGGCCGGAGGGCGGGGCGCGGCGGCCCGGGCGGATTCGGGCCCCTCCAGGAAGAGCTGGAAATCCTTTTCGACGCAGGCTTCCCGCCAGTTGCCGAGGGCGGATTCAGGGCAGACCAGCGTGTGGCGGTTGAAGCCCGGGGCCTGGGCCAGCTCGCGCGCCGGCAGGGGGCCCCGTATGGCTTTCTTGATAAATGCGTAGTAGCGCGGATTCATACAGAGAAATGATACAAGAGGCTTGTTACGGGAAGATTACGGAACGGAGGCGGAAAGATGCCGGTCGGCCGGGCTCAGGCCAGGCGCGCGCCGATATTGCGGACGTTGACCGGGCTTATCACCCCCCTCTCTGTTATGAGGGCGGTTATGAGCCCCGCGGGGGTCACGTCGAAGGCCGGGTGGCGGGCCCTGACTTTCCTGGGGGCGATACGGCGTCCCTTGACCACGACGACTTCGCCGCAGGAGCGCTCCTCGATCTCGATGGCGTCGCCGCTCCGCGCCTCCATGTCGACGGTAGGCGTGGGGGCGGCCACGTAGAAAGGCACGCCGTGATGCCTGGCGATGATGGCCAGGCCGTAGGTCCCCACCTTGTTGGCGGTGTCTCCGTTGGCGGCTATGCGGTCCGCGCCGACCACTATGGCGTTGACGCCGCAGGTCTTTATGATGTGCGCGGCCATGTTATCGGTGATCAGCTCGGACGGGACTTTTTCCCTCATCAGCTCCCAGACGGTCAGCCTGGCCCCCTGCAGGTACGGGCGGGTCTCGCAGGCGTAGGCCCGCTTCACCTTGCCGGCCCTGCGGCCCTCGGTGATGACGCCGACGGCGGTGCCTATGCCCATGGTGGCCAGCGCTCCGGCGTTGCAGTGGGTCATTATCACGCAGTTCTTCGGGAGGAGGCGGGCGCCGTGGCGTCCGATGTCGAGGCAGGCCCTCGCGTCCTCGGCGGTTATGAGCCTGGCCTCTTTTTCAAGCAGCGATACGAGGCGCCGCTTTTCCGCCGGGCCGAAAGGCCGGGGATGGGCGTCCGCGAATTCCAGCGCCCTGGCCAGCATCCTGTCCGCGGCGTAGAAAAGCGCGACGGCCGTCGGGCGGGCGGCCTTGAGAAGCTCCGCCGTGCGGCGGGCGGCGGCGCGCAGCGCGGCAGGGGTGCCGGGGCGCAGGCGGCGCAGTTCCAGCGCGAAGCCGAAAGCCGCGGCGCAGCCTATCAGCGGGGCCCCGCGCAGCGCCATATCCTTCGTCGCCTTGGCCACGGCGGCCGCCGTGCGGGCCGGGATATAGGCGACGCGGTCGGGCAGCAGGCGCTGGTCCATTATCCGGAGCGTGCCGTTCCTGTATATCAGTCTGGGGGGCGTCATTCGGAAAAAGGCGGCGGCCGGCGCTAAGCTGGAGACTGGCTCCAATTTAGCGCCGGCCGCTGCGGCTTCACGGTATGGAATCGAGGCAGTTCTTGAGCTGTTCCTCGGTCTTGCCGGTTATCTCCACCGTCTTCTCGCGGCCCTTGGCGCCGCGTATGATGTTCACCATCTTGAGAGGGACTTCGAAGAATTCCGCGAGATAATCCCGCAGAACCGTGTTCACCTTCAGGTCGGCGGCCGCGGCGCAGATCTTGACCCGCAGCACGCTGCCTATGCGCGACACCACTTCGTTGTCCTCGCAGTTGGGTATCACCCTTACTTTTACTATCATTCCCCTACCTCTCTATTGCCGCGGCCTTTGGCCCGCGCCGCGTCTTTCGGCCCCCGTTGTCCTGGGGGCAACGGTAACGGAAACGCTACTGACCGAAAACCAGCGAGCCCAGCCGGGGCAGGTTCGAGCCCGCCGCGACCGCCGCCTCGAAATCCCCGCTCATGCCCAGCGAAAGATAATTCCCGGGGCCGGAGAAATCCCTGTCGAAAACGGCCCTGGCCCCGCGGAAAACGGCTTCGAGCTCGGCCGGAGAGGCGCCTTCGGGGGCTATGCCCATGTAGCCGCGCGGCTCCACGCCGGGCAGTTTCCGTACTTCGGCCAGCAGCGCCGGAGCCTCGTCCGGGGAAACCCCCGACTGAGTCGGGGAGGGATTGAGCTTGAGCTGTATGAGTACCGGCAGCTTTTTGCCGAGGGCCTCGGCGTGCCTGCTGAGCTCGGAGGCGATCCTGAGGCTGTCCACCGAGTCCACCCAGTCGAATATCTCGGCCGCCGCCCTGGCCTTGTTGGTCTGCAGGTGGCCTATTAAATGAAGTTCCACTCCCGCCCTCAGCCCGGCGAGCGGGCCTGACCCGGTCCAGCGGGCGCGGGCGTCCTGCACACGGCTTTCGCCCGCGGTTTTCAGGGCCCCGGCCGCGGCCAGCAGGATCACGTCCTCGTCCTTGGCGTACTTGGTGACGATAAGGAGCTTAACCGCGTCCGCGTCGCGGCCGCCCCGGAGACACGCGGACTCTATCCGCGAGGATATTTCCTTCATATTCGCCAGTAAGGCCGTCTTGCGGGTGAGTTCTGCCGTGGGCATCGGGATGCCTATATTTTAGCAAAAAAAGCCCTTTTTTCATAGGGAAAAACGGCCCGTGAGGAGATCCGGCCGGCTTTTAACGGTTTTTCCCGTATTGCTATGATATCAGCGATGAAGCTTCCCCCGGCTTTCTGGATACTCGCGGCGACCGAGGGGCTGATGGCCGCCGGCTACGCCCTTTCTTTCCCTTTCCTGGCCGTTTATCTCAGCGCCCAGCGCGGACTGCCCATGTCGTGGGTCGGCGTATTTCTCGCTTTTTCCATGCTGGTCTCTTCGGCCGCCCAGTTCATGGGAGGAGAGCTTTCCGACGCCGTAGGCCGGCGCAAGGTGATGATCTGGTCGCTGATCCTGCGCACGCTCAATGTCGCCGCCATAGCTTTCGCCATATACGGGGAATGGCCGCTCTGGTTCATTTTCGCGGTGCACCCGCTGGGTATGCTGGCCGGGGGTTTCTTCCACCCCGCCGCCAGGGCCTGGGTGGCCGACCAGACCCCGCCGGCCGCCCGGATGAAAGCCTACGGCTTCCTGCGAATGGGCATGAACGCCGGGTGGGCGCTGGGGCCGGCCGCGGGTGGCCTGCTGGCGGCCGGTTCCTACACGCTTATGTTCTTCGCTACGGCCCTGGTCTTCGCGGTCTGTTCCGTTATCGTCGCCATCTCGCTGAAGGACGCGCCCGGCCAGAGCAGAAAGCCGGCGTCCTCATCGGGTTTCTCCGGTTTCAGCTCGGCCCTGTCCGACCGGAATTTCCTGCGCTTCTGCGTTTTCACCTTCACCATGAGCGCCGTCATGGGTCAGCTGGTGGTTTCTGCCTCTCTGTACTCCAAGGTCTTTCTGGGTTTCTCCGAGCGCGAGATAGGCCTGCTCTTTTCGCTTAACGGCCTGCTGGTGGTCGCTTTCCAGTACCTGGTCACAAGGGCGCTCGAAGGCCGCCGGATAACCTCGGGCCTGGGCGCGGGCGCGCTGCTTTACGCCGCCGGCTACCTGGCTTTCGGCTACTCCCCCTCTTTCTTCTTCGCCGCCTCGGCGATGGTCGTGATCACCTTCGGCGAGCTGGCCGTCTCGCCCGGCATGCAGGCCATGGGCGCCAACATGGCTCCGCCGGCGGCGAAGGGCCGCTACCTGGGCGTGCAGGGGGTTTTCGAGCAGGTGGGCAAATCGGCCGGCATACTGGCAGGCTCCAACGCCATCGGCTTCATGAGCCCGCATTTCAGGG
This sequence comes from Elusimicrobiales bacterium, assembly GCA_031082205.1. Lineage (GTDB taxonomy): Bacteria > Elusimicrobiota > Elusimicrobia > Elusimicrobiales > UBA9959 > UBA2231. Next base: position 4,243 of record JAVHLJ010000059.1, on the reverse strand, counting down.
AGGGCCCCTGGTTCATGGTCGCCGCCGCGGCGGTCGTCTCCTGCCTGGGATTTCTTTCTCTCGGCCGCCGGCTGACCCGCGAGCAGGACGGCCTGCGCGGCCCGGTGCTCCCCCCGCCCCCGTCCGATACCGAGCCGGCCCTGGGCCTTCCCTCCGGCAAATGAAGAACCCCGGGGACCGCCCCGGGGTTCTTTTCGCGTTCCAAGCCTTGCCGGCTCAGTACATGTCTCCGCCGCCCATGCCGCCCATGCCGCCGGGCATGGCCGGGACCTTGTCCTTCTTCTCGGGCAGGTCCGCGACCAGGCACTCGGTGGTCAGCAGGGTGCTGGCGATGGAGGAGGCGTTCTCGAGGGCCGTGCGGGTGACCTTGCACGGGTCCACGATGCCGGCCTTCATGACGTCCACGTACTCCATGGTGTCGCCGTTGAAGCCTATCTCGGGCGAGGCGTTCTTTATCTTGTCGATCACTATCGAGCCGTCGGTGCCGGCGTTCTCCGCCAGCGTGCGCAGCGGGGCGAAGATGGCGCGGCGCACGATGTTGACGCCGGTCTTCTCGTCCTCGTCGGTGACGTTGAGCTTGTCCAGGGCCTTGGAGGCGCGGATCAGGGCCACGCCGCCGCCGGGCAAAATACCCTCTTGAACGCCGGCCTTGGTGGCGTTCTTGGCGTCCTCTACCTTGGACTTCTTGGCCTTCATCTCGGTCTCGGTGGCCGCGCCGACGCGTATGACCGCGACGCCGCCGCTGAGCTTGGCCAGGCGCTCTTCGAGCTTCTCCTTGTCGTAGTCCGAGGTGGTCTCCTCGATCTGCTTGCGGATCTGGCCGGTGCGCTTCTTGATCTCGGCGTGGTCGCCGGCGCCGTCGACTATGGTGGTGTTCTCCTTGTCGATGACGACGCGCTTGGCCTTGCCCAGCTGGTCCAGGCCGGCCTTGTCGAGCTTCATGCCGCGCTCCTCGCTGATGACCTCGCCGCCGGTCAGGATGGCGATGTCCTCGAGCATCTCCTTGCGCCTGTCGCCGAAGCCGGGGGCCTTCACGGCGCAGCCCTTGAGGGTGCCGCGGAGCTTGTTGACTACCAGGGTCGCCAGGGCCTCGCCCTCGAGGTCCTCGGCGATTATCAGGAACTGCTTGCCGGTCTGCACGATCTTCTCGAGCACGGGCAGCAGGTCGCTCATCGCGGAGATCTTCTTGTCGGTGATGACGACGAAGCAGTCCTCGAGCACGGTCTCCATCCTCTCGGGGTCCGTGATGAAATAGGGCGAGAGGTAGCCGCGGTCGAACTGCATGCCCTCTACGACGTCGAGCTCGGTCTCGGAGGACTTGCCCTCCTCGACGGTGATGACGCCCTCGTGGCCGACCTTCTCCATGGCCTGGGCGATCAGGTCGCCGATGACGCGGTCGTTGGCGGAGATGGTCGCGATCTGGGCCTTCTCCTCCTTGGTCTTGACCGGCTTGGCCATCTTCTTGAGCTCCTCGACGATGGCGCCGACGGCCTTGTCGATGCCGCGCTTGAGGTGCAGCGGGTTGGCGCCGGCGGTGACGTTGCGCAGGCCCTCGTTGAAGATGGCCTGGGTCAGCACGGTGGCGGTGGTGGTGCCGTCGCCGGCTATGTCGTTGGTCTTGGAAGCGGCCTCGCGGACGAGTTGCGCGCCCATGTCCTCGAAGTGGTCCTCGAGCTCTATCTCCTTGGCGATGGTCACGCCGTCGTCTATTATGGTCGGGGAGCCGAACTTCTTGGCGAGGATGACCGTGCGGCCCTTCGGGCCGAGGGTCACCTTAACCGCGTTGGCCAGCTTGTCCACGCCGGCCTTGAGGCGCATCCTGCCGTCTTCGGAGTAAATGATCTGTTTAGCCATAGTATTATTGTCTCCTTTATGGGAAAGTCCCTTACTTCACTATCCCGAGGATATCCTCCTCCTTCATGATGAGGTATTCCTCGTCGTTGATCTTGATCTCGGTGCCGGAATACTTGCCGTAGAGCACCTTGTCGCCGAGCTTGACTTCCATCGGGACGAGCTTGCCGTCCTCGGTGCGGCCCTTGCCGGCGGCGACGATCTCGCCTTCCTGCGGCTTCTCTTTGGCCGTTTCGGGGATGATTATCCCGCCCTTCTTGACTTCCTTGGGCTCGAGGGGCTTCACTACCACCCTGTCGGCCAGGGGCTGTATCTGGATCTTGGTTTCAGTCGCCATACTTCTGCGTCCTCCTTGATTGTGTCTCTGTAAAACTTTTTTTGGCAGTCGAACTTCCTTATTGCTAATTTTATCAAAGAGCGTCCGGGGTGTCAATAGCACTCTCTGGTTTCGAGTGCTAAAATAAAAGACCCCCGCGGGTGCGCGGGGGTCTTAGAGGGCGGGGCGGGCTCAGGCCTTCTTGAAGAAGAACCTGAACTTGGTGCCGCCGACCTCTATCACGTCGTCGTCCTTGAGCTGCTTCTTCTCGTTCAGGGGGTCGCCGTTATGCTTGGCGTAGCCCTCCTTTATGGGCGTTATGTAGCAGCCTTCGGGGCGTATCGTTATGACCGCGGCCATGTCGGGGGCCGAGCCGAACAGCCCGGACCCCTTGACGGGGATATTGGCCTGCGAGGATTTCCCTATATAGGTGGACATGGCGGTGAGTTCGTACTCGTTCTTGTCCACCGCGCCTTCCAGCACTTCCAGGAAGGGCTTGGGCTTGCCCGGCGGCAGGCCGGCGAGAGTGGACGAAGGCGACGGGGCGGCCGCGGCCGCGGGGGCCGCCGGGGCCGGGGCCCCCCCCTCTTCCATGTAGGTCAGCGTGTATTTGACGACGGTAACCACGTCGTTGTGCTTGAGGCCCGCCTTCAGCACTTTCTTGCCGTTGACGAAGGTCCCGTTGGTGGAACCGGTGTCCTCGACGAACCAGGTGTTGCCGGACGAATAGATCTTGCAGTGGTGCCCGGATACGGCCGCGTGGTCGAGGACTATGTCGTTGTCCCCCTTGCGTCCCATCGTGAAGGAGGGTTTGTCCAGTATTATCTCGCGTATGGCCGCGGCTTCGAATTTGAGCAGTATTTTAGGCATATGGTTTATTTCAGCAGATCGCCGAGCGATTCCTTGAAGGTCTTCTTCTTGAGCGTGCCCGCGACCACCGTGATATTGTCCGGTCCTCCGTTGATGTTAGCAGTTTCGACAAGTTTGGAGCAAAGGCCGGCGTCGTCGGGTTCGGCCAGCATGATCTCCTTTATCTTGTCTTCGGGAACGGGTTTGAAAAGTCCGTCGCTGCAGAGCAGGACCCGGTCCCCTTCCTTCGCCTCAACTTCGCTCAGGTCTATCGGCGGCTGTTTCTGCGTGCCGAGGGCCCTGGTGAGTATGTTCTGGAGAGGCGACTTTTCCGCCTGTTCCCTGGTCATCCGCCCCTTGCGGACATGGTCCATGACCAGGGAATGGTCCTCGGTCAGCTGGGTCAGTTCCCCCCCGCGGAGCAGGTAGATGCGGGAGTCCCCGATGTGGGCTATGCAGAGCTTGCCGCCGCTGAGCATGAGCGCGCTAAGCGTCGTCCCCATGCCCTTCTTGTCCGGCGAGGCGTTGCCGGCCTCGTATACCACGGAGTTGGCCAGCTGCACGGCGAAGCCGAGCTGGTTGGTCTCCAGGGAGAGCTTCTCGTCGTAGTGGGAGGGCTTCATGCCGGTGGTGCGCATGGACTCGAACTTCTCTCGCGTCACCTTTACCGCCAGGTCGCTGGCCACTTCGCCGCAGCTGTGTCCCCCCATGCCGTCGGCGACTATGCCCAGGCCGAGTTCCGCGGCGACCAGGGCGTTGTCCTCGTTGTTCTTGCGGACTTTGCCCGGGTCGCTCAGGTAGGCGAAGGATATTTTGAGGCTCATTTATTCTCCTCTTCGGGATAGATAAGCGGAAGGGTCTTTTCGAAATCGCCGCCCTTGCGGGGCGCCGGCGGAGAGGGTGTCCGCTCCTGCGAGAGAGCTTCCGACACGGGGGACTGGACCGCGTCCTGTACGATGGGTTTTTCCGCGGGTTCGGCTTCCGGCGCGGGGGACGGGGCCGGCCTGGCCGGGGCGGGAGGGTCGGTCTTCACGGTCAGTTCGAGACCGGCCCTGGGTGAGAGTTCCAGGCCGGCGGGCGGCGGCGGTTCGGCTGGCTTAGGCGGCGGTACGGCCTGCGGCGGTACGGCCTGCGGCTTGGGAGAAGGGGCCGGTTGGGCTGCCTGGGGTTTCGGGGCCGGGGCCTGGGGTGCCGCGGCCGGCCTGGGCGCCGCCGGAGCGGCCGGCG
>JAVHLJ010000058.1 GCA_031082205.1 Elusimicrobiales bacterium | reverse complement strand
CAATTTCACCTTAGGGCGTGCCTAGAACTGGTCTAAACAAACCCGCCTACTTTAGGGCTCGTCGTTGTCGGGGGGCAGGTACTGGAAAGCCTCAGTTTCGGCGGCGGAAGCGGCCGCCTCCGGTTCGGGGAGGAGTCCGAGCTCTACGGGACCGGAAACCCCGATCAGCTCATCGAAAGCGGGGGACTGCGCGCGGACGGAGGCGCAGAGGACCAGCGGCATTACTAAAGCGGGAAGGAAGCTCAGCCCTTTCATGCCCATATTATGGCAGGCGGGGCTTGCCGGATTAAGTGTCCACGGGCCCGGCCGTCCATGGGCCCTTGGACCCAGAGAACGGCGGGGGCTGTCAGGAAGGCGACTGGGAGGAAGCCCGGTACTTGATAACTTTCACGTCCTCGAGGGTGATGAGACCTTCCTTCACATGCTCGTCCAGGAAAGGCATCAGCTTGTCCAGGTTTTCTTTGACGTCGACGATCTCGATTATGACCGGCAGGTCCTCGGAAAGTTCCAGTAATTTGGCCGTATGCATGCGGCTGTCGGCGCCGAAGCCCATGATCCCGCGAAGCACCGTGGCGCCCGCCAGGTTCAGTTCGCGCGCCTTTAGCACTATCGCTTCGTAAAGGGGACGTCCGTCCTCCCGGTCAGATTCCCCTATGAATATCCTCAGCAGCCTGCCTTCTCCGGGTAATTTCATGCCGCCGCCCTCCCCATAAACAAATTAGCGAGGAAGAACCCCGCCATTACCAACCCCAGCCCAATAAGATTGTTCGCCGCCGCGCTGGCGGCCGCGGCCCAGTACTGACCCTCTCTCAGCAGCGAGAAAGTTTCCAGGCCGAAAGTGGAGAAAGTGGTGAAACCGCCCAGGAAACCGGTAAGCAGGAAAAGCCTCTGTCCCGGCGAGACCAGCGAGCGCTCGAAAATGGCCCAGAGCGCTCCTATCAGGAAGCACCCGATCAGGTTGACTGCCATGGTGCCGGCCGGGAAGACGCCGCGCGCGGCCCTGTCGGCCCAGACCGATACGCCGTAGCGGGCCAATGTCCCCGCCGCCCCGCCCGCCGCCAATAAAAAAAGCCTCAACATGACAATTCCTCCTTCATGTAGGAGTCATCAGCCGTCGAGGCGGTTATGGCGAACTCCATCGCCGTAGTGAGAGAGTCGAAAAATCTGGTGGGTGGTACAGGATTTGGCCACGGGTCGCCCGGTCGCCGCCGCGCCCTCGCGCCCGCGGCCCCGCCTCGCCGCTGCCGCCTGCTGGCTCGCGGCTCCGGCTTTCAAATCCTGCCGCAGGCCGCACCGCGGCCTGCTTACCACCACTGTGAAAATCTGGTGGGTGGTACAGGATTTGAACCTGTGACATCTGTCGTGTGAGGACAGCGCTCTACCGCTGAGCTAACCACCCGAAAGCATTATTCTACAAAAAATACCCGCGGTTTTGGCAGGTGCCCGGGCGGCAAAGGACCCAGGCGCGGCATGGACCTAAGGCTCATGACCGGGAGGCTCCGGACTTATAGAATATAAGCGATGAACAAACACATCTCTCTCGCCGCTCTGCTTTCTTTCATCTTCCCCTCCCCCGCCCTCTGCGCGGACCTCGCGTCCATGCGCGCCGCCGACATACCGGCGGACATAGGCGTGCCGTCCGTCACGGAGCCGGCCGCCGCGGCCGACCGCTACGCCAAGGACTGGACCGTCCTGGTCTATGTAAGCGCCCGCAACAATCTCGGCATAGAGGCCATAGCCGACGTAAACGAGATGGAAGCCGCCGGCACCACCGGCCGCGTCAACGTGGTGGCCGAGCTGGGCCGCATACCCGGCAAACCTATATTCAATCCCTTCGCCAGCGTGCAGGAGGAGCCGCCGCCGCAGAACGACTGGACCGGCTCCCGCCGCTTCCTGATACAGAAGGATTCCGACCCGCTGCGCGTCACCTCGCCCGTCCTGTCGCACGACCCGGACGCCGACCTGGGCGACTGGCGCCGGCTGGCCGATTTCATAAAGTGGGGCAAGTCGAATTTCCCGGCCCGCCGCTACATGCTCATAGTCGGCGGACACGGCTCGGGCTGGCGGGGCGTGAAGCCCCCGCCTCAGAACAAGGGCATCTCCTACGACGACGTCTCCAAGAACCATATCTCCCCGGCCGAACTGGCCCAGGCCATAAAGGCCGGCGGCGGCGTGGACGTCTACGCCTCCGACGCCTGCCTGATGCAGACCTTCGAGGTGATCTACGACCTGCGCGGCGCGGCCGAATATGTCGTCGGCTCGCAGGAGACCACCCCCGGCACCGGCTACAATTACGGACTCCTGCTCAAACGCCTCGACGCGAACCCCGGCGACGCCAGGACGGCCGCCGACATAACGGTGGACGCCTTCGTGGACTATTATCACGGCCAGAAGCAGCAGTCGGTGACGATGTCCATAGCCAGGCCGGACCGCGCCGACGCCCTGGCCCGCAGGCTCGACGCCTTCGCCCGGCTTGTCGAGGCCTCGCCGGCCGACCTCAAGCTCTTCAACCAGAAGAAGTTCGGCCTCCGCAATTTCGAGGACGAGGACGCCCGCGACCTCTACCAGCTGATGAAGATGTACTACGAGAACTCCGCGACCCCCGCCGTGAGCGAGGCCGCCCGCGAGGTCATAGTCGCGCTGGCCGAGGGCGTGGTGGTCCGCAACGAGGCGAAGGGCTACAAGTCCAAGGAAGCCTGGGGCATGTCCATCCACTTCCCGTACTTCTACATGAACTACAAGGAAAGGTACGAATACCTGACGCTCTCCCGCGACACCCGCTGGGACGAGATGATAAAAGCCTCGGTCAACGCCCCGAAGTAACGGGCACCGCCCCGGCATAAAAAGGCGCGCCCCGCGCGCCTTTTTTATTTCCCGGCGGCCCTCCTCCCGACGATGTTGTATAATTGCCTTGTTCCGTAAGTTCCCAAAATTCCTCGCCGGGGTGGCCCATGCGCTTTTTCACAGTCCTGCTGCTGTCGTCCGTTCTATTTCCTCTTGACCCTCTTTTCGCCGCTTTACACGCCCCGGACCCCCTTTCCAGGTTCGACGAGAGCGTGAAGGCCGTCAAGGACCTGCCCGGCGGCAGGGAACAATGGGACGCCCTCTCGAAACAGCTGGCCTCCGATCCTCTTTTCTCCGCCCTCGGCCTGGACAAGGCCGCTTTCGCCGGCGGCAACCATCTCACCTACGACAACAGGCTGACGATAGGCGCCTTCGAGTTCGACCTCCAGGGCGACCTGTATTTCGACCCGCAGCCCGCCGCGGACGCCCCTTATCTCAGCCTGCGCGCCAGGACCCGCCCCGCCAAGGGCGACCTTGTTGCCATCGGCGCGCTGCGCGCCCGGGCGGCCACGCTGGACGCCGTCATATATAAGGAAGACGGCTCCTACAGGGTCCACGCCCGGGTCATCCCCAACTGGGCCAACCACAACAAGGCCCCCATCCCCAGCCTGATGGTCTCCAAGTCCAGGGACACGCTGGACTGGATACTGACCGGCGGCGACATAAAGCTGGAGGAGATAGTCCCGGCGGCCGCGCATGTGCCCTATTACAAGCAGTTCTCGTTCGAAAGCCTCGCGAAGGCCGGCGAGATGTACTCGATAAGCGGCGCGGTGGGCGGCAAAAAAATAGCCGCCAGGGCGGACGCGGCCGGGAAAACGCTCGAAGTTACCGGCAGGGAGCTCCTGCTCTCCGATTTCATACCGGAAGTGTCGGCCGTGCGGCTGCTCGACGGCTTCGCCTTCACGCGGTTCTACCTCGACGGCGAGGATATGACCGTCTCCGGGACCATCGGCCCCAAGAAAGCCTCCGCGGCGCGCAGGACCACGGACCGCTCCTTCACTTTTACGGCCGAGGGGCTGACGCTGGCCGATGTGGCGCCGGCCGCGGCCGGCGTGCCCGCGCTCGCCAGGTTCTCGCTGGAGAGCGTTGAATACACTCCCAAGTCCCTGTCGGCCGCAGGCAGGATAGGCGGCAAGCCCGCCTCGGCGGTTTTCTCCGACTCCGGCCGCGTGGTGACCGTCACCGGCGACTCGCTGAAGCTGCAGGACCTGCTGCCCGAGGCCGCCGGACTGCCCTTCGTGAACAATTTCGCCTTCCGCAGCCTCGATCAGGCCCCCGGTTCTCTCACAGTGCACGGCTCGGTCAACGGGGTGGACGCGGCGGTCTCGCGTTCCACGGGCGCCGCCACGCTGACCGTCACCGGCGATCGTCTGAAGCTCTCCGACCTGGTGCCCGCCGCGGCCGCCATGAAGGCCCTCGACCGCTTCGACTTCGTCTCGGCCGTCAAAACGCCCGCCGGGCTGACAGTCAACGGCCGGCTCAACCGCAAGGAAATATCGGTGAAAGCCGAAACGGGCGGGAAGACCACCGTGACCGGCGAGGGGCTCAAGGCGTCCGACTTCCTGCCCGAGGCGGCCGCCGTCCCGCTGCTGCGGGACATGGAATGCGACAGCGCGTCCTGGTCCGCCGACGGGGCCGCCGTCTCCGGCAGGCTGCGCGGCAAGGCCGTAAGCGCCGCCCGCAGCGCGAAAACCGGGGAGATCTCGGTCACCGGCGACGGCCTCAAGGTCTCCGACTTCGTGCCCGAAGCCGCCGAAGTGGCCTTCCTCGACAGTTTCGCCTTCGACCGGGCCCGGCTGGCCGGCGGCGACATAGACGTGCACGGCAAGGTGAACGGCAAGCCCGTCACCGTTGACGATCACCCGGCCAGCAATATCTTCACGGTCACCGGGCAGGACCTCAAGCTCTCCGATTTCTTCCCGGAGGCGAAGGGGCTGGCCTACCTGGATAAATTCGCTTTCGACAGGTTCACCCATACCGCCGACTCGGCGGAAGCGGCCGGCAAGGTCAACGGCAAGGCCGTCGCCGTCTCCCGCAAGTCCGGCTCGCCGGAAGTGATGGTAAAGGGCGAAAGCCTTAAATTGTCGGATTTCGTGCCGCAGGCCTCCGGCGCGCCCTACCTCGAGCGGTTCGCCTTCCTGGACCTGGCCTGGACGCCGGAGCTGACCCGCGTGGACGGCACGGTCAACGGCAAGAACGTCTCGGTCAATCTCGATAACGCGAAGAAGACCTACACGGTCTCCGGCTCGGCGATAAAGCTCTCCGATTTCGCGCCCCAGGCCGCGCAGCTGGCCTGCCTCGAGAAGTTCGACCTCGAGAGCGTGCAGAGCGCCCCGGAGGGCGTCACGGTCAGGGGCCACGTGGAAGGCAAAAAGCTGGCCATCGAAGTCGCCAGGACCGGCGGGGCTTTCGAGGTCACCGGCGGGGACCTGAAGCTCAAGGACTTCATAGCCGAGGCGGCCTCGATAGGCTACCTGGACAATTTCATGTTCGACCGCTTCGCCTGGTCGCCCGACCGCATGGCGGCGGACGGCAAGGTGCACGGCAAGTCCGTTTCCGTGGTGAAGAAGCAGAACGCCCCGGACTTCTCCGTGACCGGCGACGACCTCAAGCTCTCCGATTTCGTCCCCGGCGCGGCCCAGGTCGCCTGCGTGAACGCCTTCGCCCTGGACAAAGTGAGCCGCTCGGCGGCGGAACTCACCATAGCGGGCAAGATCGACGGCAAGCCGGTCGCGGTCTCCGCGGCCTCGGACGGCAAGGTCTCCATGACAGGCGCGGGCCTGAGCCTGCCCGCCTGCATCCCCCTCTCCCTGAACATACCCTTCCTTAAATGGTTCAGCTTCGGCGGTCTCTTCTACTGGCCCGACCGGCTTGAAATAGACGGCACGGTCAACGGCAAGGCGGTCAAGGTGGTCTGGGTATTCGCGCCCGACACCGTCACGCTCACCGGCGACTCCATAAAGCTCTCCGACCTGGTGCCGGCCGCCGCCAAGGTGCCCGAGCTCAACAACTTCGCTTTCCTGTCCATGCTCTACGCCCCCTCCGGGACGACCGTCTCGGGGACGCTTAACGGCAAGTCCGTCGGCGTGATCGTCTCGAAAGACGACGGTTCTCTCGAGATAAAGGGCGACAAGCTGGTCCTGTCGGACTTCGTGCCCGAGGCGGCCTCGGTCCCCTTCCTGGACAACTTCGCCTTCTACGATTTCAAGGAGGACAAGTCCGCCGTAACCGTGGAGGGCGCCATACACGGCAAGAAAGTCTCGGTCTCCAAGCCCGTCGGCTCGAGCGGCGCCTTCACCGCGACCGGCGAGGGCCTGACGATGAGCGACATGGTCCCCGAGGCCGGCGCGCTGCGGGCCTTCGACGCGCTTCAGCTCGACAAGGTCGCCGTCTCGCAGGCCGCCGTGGAGGCCGCCGGGCGGCTCAACGGCAAGGCGGTCAGGTTCGTCCGCACCCGCGGCGACAAGCCGGTAGTGACCGTGACGGCCGACGCCCTTACGCTCGGCGACGTATTCGCACCGCTGGCCGGCCTGCCCGGCGTGAGCGCCGTGGCCGTGGAGAAGATAGAGCTCGACGGCAAGTCGGTCGAGGCCCGGGCGACGCTCAACGGCGTGACCGTGGACGTGGTCTCCCACGCCAGGTCCGGCGCCGACGCCTATACGGCCATACTCTTCGACCGCCTCGGCGCCGCGACGTTCGTGCCGGCGGCGCAGGGCCATGTAGTCAACGATATCGCGCTGGAGAAAGCCCTCTTCGTGGTTCAGCCCGCCGGCTCCCCGGCGCGGACCGTGACCGCCGCCGACCTGCCCGGCGACCTGCCGAAACTGGTCGGCTGGTCCGGCAAGGATTCGATGACCCTCTCCGAGGGCGTCAACATGTCGGCCTGGCTCAATGTCGCCGCCTCGGGAGGCCTGGCGCAGGCCTTCAGGACCGCCGGGCTGCCGGCCAGCGCCCGGCCCCTGCTGCGCGGCACGCTGCCGCCCGGGGCTTTCAAGGGCATGAGCGCGGGCAAAGCCGCCTCCGCGCTGGCCGACGCCGACAAGCAGTCCATGCTGTCCGGCCTCGACCTCTCGGTCGAGCTGCCGCTGCCCTCGCTGCCCGCCATAGCGGGGCTGGTGACGGTGAAAGGCCCGGTCACGCTGCGCATAGGCGGCGACGCCCGCGGGAAGAGCTCGCTCTGGACCCGCGTGCCGGAGCCGATAGCGGCCTCGCGCCCCGCCGGCGACCTCGACATTTCCGTCGAGTTCGGCCTGGAGGTGAAAGGCTCGGGCATAAACGAGAAGATATCCGCCCTGGTCAACCTCGACAAGGGCTCGCGCGCCGGCTACTCTCTGCTGGCGCTTTACGAGGGGGCCTGGAAGGAACCCTTCGGCATAAAAGGCCTGACGCTGGACAATGGCGGGTTCGAGTTCTCTCTCGAGGGCGACAAGGGCGCGCAGAAGGACGCCGGCCTCGCCTTCTTCGCCACCGCCGATATCGGCTCAAAAAAAGTCTCCGTCACCGCGGACCTCAAGCGGGCCGACGGCAAGCTCTCGCTCAATTACTTCGAACTCGACGGCAAGTTCGGCCTGGGCGACTTCCCGGGAGGGAAGAACATTCCCGGCGCCGACAAGTTCGAGCTGGACATGGTCAAGCTCTCGCCGCAGGGCCTGGAGGCCGCGACGAAGATAGGCGGCAAGGCCGTTAAGGCCTACCTCTTCGACGCGGGAGCGCAGGGCGCGCCCAACTGGATCTTCGCCCTGGAGCAGAAGAACTTCAACATAACCGAGCTCATACCGCCGGCCAGGGACATAAAGCCGCTGGCGGCCATGACTCTGCCGCAGGCCGCCCTGATAATCTCGGAGAAGGGCCTCATCGCGCCCGGCCGCAAGGGCATGGGCGTCATAGCCAAGGACATGTTCGACGACATCTTCGGACCGGCCGACGTGCCGGTGAACCTGCCCTCGGGCGTGGCGCTGCTGGCCGCCTTCGACCAGAAGGCGATGGGCGACCTGGGCAAGGGCCTCAGCCGCCTGGGCGTGCATGACGACGCCATCATCATGGGCGCCGTCACCGGCGTCTTCCAGGGCAATCCCGGGATAATGCTCTCGCTGGCCATGCAGCAGCAGGGCAGGGCCCACGGCCTGCCCGGCAAGGTGATGAACTACAAGGACGGCGTGCGGCCCTCCTTCTTCATACAGTGGGCGGGCGCGGAATTCGACGCCGGCCTGAAGATACCGATGTTCGTCAAGGCGGGCAAGGACACGCTGGTCCTGGCCTCGTCCATAGAGCTCGAGTTCACGCCCGAAGGCGTGGGGATAAAGGTGCTCGGCGAGATGGACGGCACCTGGCGTCAGCCCTTCGGCATCAAGGGCTTCGCCCTCGCCAACGTGAAACTGGACGCCGCCATAAACGATATCGGCGAGGTCCGTTTCGGCATGGCGGGCGACCAGCAGTACGGCCATTGCGGCGACCCCAAGTCGCCCGACTGCGTGGACGTGAACCTGGCGATGAGCGTCAAGATACTGCTCGAGGACGCCCTGCCCGACGGCGTGGCCTTCGCCGGCAAGGTCAACAAGCTGAGCGTACCCGCGCTGGTGGAGATAACCGAGCACCTGATGGGCCTGCCGCCCGGCAAGCTGGGCAGACTGCCCTTCCCGTTCTTCCAGGTCAACGACGCGCTCCTGGCCTTCGCCACGCCGGGGGCCTCCGACCCGCAGCTGGGGCTGGTCAGCGAGGGCTTCGCCTTCGGCGGCGACTTCTTCTTCATGGGCCGGGAACTGGGCAAGGTGCAGGGGGCCGGCGGCCCGCAGGGCCTGACGCTCAAGGGCAAGATAGACGACATAGACCTCGACGTCCTCCAGTTCCGCAACAATAAGGTCGACATAGCGCTGAACCCGGACCCCCATTACGTCATAGACTCGGACATAGAACTGCTGGGCGGCAAGCAGCACGTCAAGCTCGACATAGAGCCCCCGCACATGAAGTTCGACCTGACCGAGAAGCTGGGCGTTTTCGGCAACGCGGGGCTGACCGTAACCATCGACGGCTTCGACCTCAGGACCGGCGCCTTCGACAAGAACGCCGACATCAGCGTCATAGGCGCCTTCAAGTCCACGCTGGTGCCGTGGATGAAGGACGAGATAAAGAAAGGCGTGGACGACCTGCGCGCCTCGGCGCGGGCCAAGTTCGACGCGGACATGAAGGCGCTCAAGGCCGCCGAGAAGAAAGTGGACGAGCTGACCGACAAGATAGAGAAGCTCAAAAAAGAGGACCAGAAGGCCAAGGACCGCGCCGAAGAAGTGCTCAACTCCGCCATACGGCGCGTCAATTCCCTGAGGAGCACGTACGACCACGAGGACCACCAGGCCCATCACTGCGGCTCCAGGTGGACGCACTGGGCCTGCGCGCCCGGCTGGCGGATAGCGGCCTCGGCGACCTGGACCGTAATGAAGGTCGCGGAAGGGGCGCTCGAAGCCGCCAAGAAGGCGGTAGCCGCCGCCATGGAGCTGGACCCGCGCATAGCGGTCCTGATAGCCGAGCGCGACATAGAGCGCGCGGCTCTGGCCGTGGCCGAGGCCGTGGTCCAGGTAACCGCGGCGGTGGAGGACTTCGTCATGAAGGAACTGGAGAAGATCCTCGAGGCCAGCGTGGCGCACCTGCCGCTGGAGATAGACGAGACCGTCATCGTGGGGGACCTGCGCGGCATGATACTGCGCAACGAACCGATGGTGCTGGACATGAAGTTCAGGCTGGCCGGCGTCCCGATGCGCGAGTATTTCGCGGTCAAGGTGCCGGACCGGCCCGAGAACCTGGAGTTCGACGCCAAGGCCTTCGCCCTGCTGCCGGTGCTGGCTCTGGACACGCTGACCGAAGCTCCTCTCAAGAAGATCTCGCCAGACGCCGCGAAGTGGGTCCATTCCCATATCGCCACAAAGCTGGCGGCCGCGCAGGAGGAAGTGCGCAAGCAGGTGGAGGCCCAGGAGGCCCGCTACCGGAAGGTGCTCGACTCCTTCGAAAGCGGCAACGCCAAGTACCGCAAGGCCTTCGAGGACCAGTCGGACGAGCACCGTCGGCTGGTGGAGGACATGGACGTCACCGACCTGATGCCCGACAGCCTGCAGTACGCCAACACCTACCTGGCCATAGGCCACAGCAACCTCTGCCTGGCGGTCTCCAGGGACGGCGTCAGCGTGGTGCAGCTGCAATGCAAGGACTCCGACGTGGAGCAGTGGCACACGGTGGCCCTCAAGGACCGCGACGAGGGCTACGTGGAGCTGCGCAACAAGGGGCTCTGCCTCAAGGCCCGCGACGGCGACGCCAAGGACAATTACGAGCCGCTGGTCCTGGCCGCCTGCGACGCCAAGGACAGGCACCAGCAGTGGAAGATAATCTCGTCCGACGGGTTCTACGACCAGATAGTCAACCGCTTCTCGCAGAAGTGCCTGCACTTCGACAACGAGAGCGCCAACCCGCGGTCGGCCTACGCCGTCTGGACCTCGTGCCTGGGGGCCGACAGCCAGACCTTCCGCGACATACCCGACGCCGAGAAGCCCACCCGGCACGAGGTCAACGCCTTCGTGAAGGCGTCCAACGGCCTCTGCCTGGACGTGCTGGAGGAGACCGAGAATTCGCTCAGGCTGACCGCGCAGAACAAGGAGGCCAGGCTCTACGCCCATCCCTGCGGCGACAAGAGCGAGCGCTTCAACTACATAGAGGAGGTGGACGGCGACATACAGCTGGTCCACGCCGAGACCGGGGCCTGCGTCTACCCGGCGGAGAAGTCGGCGCACCTGGCGCTGCGGGCCTGCGACCGCGGCCAGGACATGTTCTGGCGGCTGAACGTCAAGACGCCGGACACGCTGCAGTTCTTCAACCCCGTCCGGAATTCTTGTATGATACTTCCTGCCCCCGACAAGGGGACTTCCGACTATAAGGAGGCCGGGACGGCGCCTTGCTCAGCCGACGCAGCGCAGCTCCTGGACCTGGTGAAATGAAAAAGACGATAAACTGCCTGCTCTGCTTCGCCCTGCTTTCGCCCGCGCTGTCCGGCTGCTCGCCGGCGGCCCGCTCGGCGCGCCGCGTGCCGCTCACCCCCTCGGTCGAGGCCATGCTCGACGAGGTCGCCCGCCGGCCGGCCGGCGACAAGGTGGCGGAGGCCGTGCGCGGCGGCGTCGGCGACATACGCCGCGGCCGCTTCGGCGAGGCGGTCAAGAAGTTCGCCGCCGGCCTCAGGGGCGACCCGACCAACGCCAGCCTCCACTTCCTCAGCGCCCTGGCCTATCACCTGGACTCGCGCTCCGGCGACCAGGGGCGGCTGGAACTGGCCGAGGCCGGCTATACGCTGGCCCTGCGCTTCGACCCGGACAATTACTGGGCCTCTTTCTTCCTGGGCCACGTCTACTTCGCCCAGAAGCGTTACAAGGACGCGCAGAACCAGTTCTCCTACGCCCTGCTCTACGCCCCCCGGACCCCCGATTTCCTGCGGGCGCTGGCCGTGTCCTCCTATTACGCCAGGGACCTCGAAGCCGGCGGCTGGGCGGCCGAGAAGGCCGTAGAGGCCGACCCGGAGCATCCCTCCGCCTGGCGGATAGCGGCGCTGGCCAGGGCGGCCCGCGGCGACCTGAACGGCGCGGAAGAAGCCTTCCTCCGCTACAAGGACCTCTCCGGGCGCGCCGGCGCGATAGCGGAATGGACGGCGGGCAGGCTGCGCGGCAGGCTGGACGACTGGCGGGCCTTCCACGCCGCCAACCCGGAGGCGGCCCCCGCCGGCGTCTTCGGCAGGGGCGCGCAGCCGGAAGGCAGGCCGCTCGACCTCGGCGACGCCGAGGACAGCTACTATGACGGCTCCGAGAGCGCGCAGCCGGCGGCGGCCGGCGGCGAAGGCGAGCCGGCGGCCAAAAGCGACCCCAACGCCCCCAAGATGGCGCTGGTGGACGTAGTGATACTCAGCACCGAGGAGAGCCGCGCTCAGTCCAAGGGCATAAACATACTGGCCGGCCTGAAAGCGACGCTTACCGGCACGCTCTTCCAGTACAAGTGGGCCACGGGCGGCGCCATCATGGGACAGACCGGCCACGGGATGGCCGTCTCCCCCACCTTCGCGCTCGAGGGCCTGGAGTACAACCTCAATATCTGGAACGACAGCGTAAACAAAGCCGAGGTCCTGGCCCGGCCCTCGCTGCTGGCGGTGGAGAACCAGGAGTCGAAGTTCTACTCCGGCGCCATCCTCCACGTGCAGCTCAACAGCAACAATTCCGACGGCTCGCTGGTGGACGTGCCCGTGGGCATCAACCTCTCCGTCACGCCGACATTCCTCGACCAGGACACGGTCAGGATAAAGGTGCACGCCGACCGCAGCTACATCGAGACCCGCAGCGAGCGGCTGGGCTTCACGGCCTTCTCGCAGACGTCCAAGACTTCGGTGGACGCCACGGCCATACTGAAGTTCGGCGAGACGCTCATACTCAGCGGCCTGACCGAGAACGAGACGGCCGTCTCCAAGAGCGGCGTGCCCTTCCTGCAGAGCATACCGATAGTGCAGTGGTTCTTCTCGCACAAGGCCGAGGAGGAGACCAAGAAGTCCGTCCTCATCCTCCTGGCGCCGCACAAGGCGCGCCGGGCCAGCGAGCATATGACGCCGCGCGAGGTGAAGGCGATGAAGCACGCCTCCCGGCTGGGCCAGCAGGCGGTGGACCATCTCAAGACGCTCAAGAAGAAGGAAGGACTGGCCGGCAAGGACAATATCGACGCGCTGTTCGAGATCATGGACGGCGGGAAGTATTACCGCGCGTTCCAGAGCGGCGACATGCAGCTGGACCAGTGGCACAACTCCGACACGCTGGTCGGCTCCATCAAGCGGGTCCTGGGCTTCCTCTGGTACTGATGAGACGGGCCCTCCTGGCGCTGCCGCTCCTTTTCGCCGCCGCGGATGCGGCGGCG
>JAVHLJ010000057.1 GCA_031082205.1 Elusimicrobiales bacterium | reverse complement strand
GCCGTAGATGACCTTTTCTTCCGCGAAAACCCCCGAGGCGAAAGCCGCGAGTACCGCCGAGAGAATGACCGTTTTCTTCATCCGGGAACCTCCTGCTTTGATTGACTAATGTCATTTGACATAAATCTATTGAGTATTGTCAAGAGAAATTTTCCCTAAAGACCCATGTCTTCTTTTACCCGGGGACCTATGAGGCATGGGCAGGGGGACCTATGAGGGCTATTCGTCGGCCATGGCGCGGAAGCCGCAGCCGGCGCAATGGGCGGGCATGGGGCCGCGGCCGGCTATGGAGGCGCGCAGGGCGGCGGCCTCGGGGGAGGAAAGGATGCCGGCCAGCGGTTTTTCCCGCAGGTCGCCCAAAGACATGACGCCGTCGCAGTCTACGCAGCAGGGGACGACCCTGAGGTCGGAAAGCACCGCGAAATGGTGGCGCAGGCCCAGGCAGCGGCTCTTGCCGGACCCTTTGCCGGAGCCGGGCCAGTTGAACAGGCCGCCGCCGGCGAAGAAGGTGTTCTCCGCCAGCCTCAGCCGGCGTTTGCCGGGGTCCGGGGCGTAGCCGGGGAAGGCGGCCAGGAGGGCCGACCTGGCGGTCAGCGAAAAGGGGTCGTCGGCGCCGCGCAGGCGGAATGCCACGGTCAGGCCCGGAGGCCTGGAGCGGGCGAAGTTTACGAGTTTTGCAAGGGCGGATTCCCACCGCTCCGGGGGCAGGGCCGATAGGGCCTGGAGGGAGGGGGAGACCTGGGCCAGGCACGGTTCGCGGAATATGTCCGGGCCGAAGCGGTCTATGAGCGTGCCGTTGGTCACCAGAGTGACTTTCAGCCCCAGCTCCGAAGCGGCCGAGAGTATGGCGGGGAATTCCGGGTGCAGCATCGGCTCGCCCAGCACATGCAGGAAGACGCCGGAGGCCAGCGGCTTCACCTGGGCCGCGGCCGAACGGAATTCCTCCAGGGTCATGTCGCGCGGGGGGCGCCCGGAGCGCGCGCAGAAGGAACAGGAGAGGTTGCACCTGTTGGTTATCTCTATGAAGGCCCGCCTGAACTTCGCCATCGCGGTTATTCTATAAATTTAAAAGTATCGCCCATCGCCGGCGCGGCGGCCTATCGAAAATCCTTGACTATCATCATAGGCCCGGGGACCTATGAAAAAAGGGGTCCTAGGTCTCTATGGAGAATACCTTGATATTCGTAGAATTTTACCGTACGGTTAATTTCTGTCAGGGGGTTTTACCGATGATCATCAAAGCTATGGCGTTTTTCGCCCTCGCCGGCCTGTCCGGCGGCGGCTGGTGCGCGGAGATGGAGACCCTGCGCTCGCAGGGCCTGCCCGACGCCGGCAGCATAATGGCCCAGATCCAGCAGCAGGGGCCGCATTTCGTTCCGCCGGCGCCGCACTTCCCTTCCGCGCCGCAGACCACGATCGATATGTGCGTCTTCACGGAGTTCAAAAATAACAAGTGCCACTTCAAGTGCGAGAGCGGCGCCACGCTGGTGGAGCCGGCCGTCAGGCCCGACTTCGGCTCCGGCGAGCCGGCCGGCGCCTGCGCCACCCATATCTTCAGGCCCGTGCCGTCCCCCTTCGCCCAGTTCAACAAGCACATAGACTCCTCCGACCTGCGCGACCTGCTGAGGGACCCCAACCCGGAGGTCCGCAAGGCCGCCGTGAAAGCGTCCCGCAACTATATACACAACAGCTACGCCCAGGACCCGGTCCGCGACATGCTGGGGAACCGAAATGAGCGCCTGGACATACGCGTAGAGGCCGCCCGCGTGCTTTCACACGCCGCCGGCAATTCCCGCGTGCAGGACGAGCTCACGGAGGCGATACGCTACGGCAATGAGCCGCGCGAGCTGCGCGTCATGGCCTACAAGGCCCTCTGGTCGGTGGCCGGGAGCCACTCCCGCGTGCAGGACTTCCTGACGGACGCGGTGAAGTATTCCGAGAAGGACCGCGAGGCGCGCCGCGCCGCCATCTGGGCGCTGTTCCCCGCCGCGGGCAATTCCCGCCCCCAGGAGACGCTGACCGGTCTTCTCAGGTACGGCAACGAGGACGAAGAGACCCGCATCGAGGCGATAAAGAGCCTCTATAACGCCATGGGCCATTACAGGGTCCGCGACCTGATGATGGAACTGGTGAAGAACTCCGGCGAGCGCAAGCCGGTGCGCCTTGCCGCCATAAAGGCCCTCTCCGGCGCCAACGGCGATCCGCGCGTGCGGGACCTGCTCGAGGATATCATGGAGCGCTCCTCCGACACCGACCTCAGGCTGGCCGCCATAGAGGCCGCCTCGCCGAACCCGGCCGATATCCGCGATTACTTCCACCTGCCCTATAAGCTGGAGAACGGCGGCGTCGTCAGCCCGCTGGACAGGGAATAAGCCGAAGAGGTTTTCCTCCCCGAGCCCCGGGAAAGGTCCCGGGGCTCTTTTTTTGTATTTGCGCCATTTATGACTTTTGAGATTTTAAAGGTATTTGACTTTTTAGTTTAAATTTTTTAAATTAGACCTTGGGGTCGCCGGGGACGGGGGGTCACGAGGGCTGTTAATATCGGGCCCCGCGGAGCCTGGCGTCAGCCGCGGCGGTTTTCACGGGGGGTATCATGGAGAGCGGTTCTAGCGGGGCCGGAACGGAGAGGCGGAAAACGTCCCGTCGGCGCGTCGACGGGGGCGGCAGCGTGGGCGGGCTGATAATGCGGCTCGACTCGGCGCTTTTCCTGGCTGCCGAGGAGGCCGGCCCGGCCAGCAGTTCCTATCACAGGATAGCTGAGGCGAGGGCGGAGCTCGACAGGCTGGTGACGGCGCTGAGGCGCTCCCACCCGGATATAAAGCCTCTTTATTCCGAGTCCCGCCTCCCCGTTACGCCCGGAGCCGAGAAGGCCGGCCGGCTGACGCCCAAGGAGCGCGAGATAATAGTACTCATAACCGAGGGCCTGGCCGACAAGGAGATCTCCCGCCGCCTGGGCATCTCGGTCAACACGGTCCACGCGCACCGCAATAATATCGCGCGCAAGCTGGACATACACAAGCAGACCGACCTGGTGCGTTTCGCCATAAGGGAAGGGATAGTAAGGATCTGAACGTCCCGCCTTTTAGGATTAGACACATTTTAGCGGCGGAATAATCCTTTCCGGCTATTCCAAAGCCGCCCGGGTATAAGGTTGAATCTTTTCGCGGGGGGATAGAGTGAGGGGGGCAGAGATGAGAAAGACCAGGAACGAGTACAGGGCCGCGCGGGCGGCCAGGACCCGCTCCGCCTACGACTCCGGGAGGTCCGTGCGCCAGACCTTCCGGAGTCTCCGGGGCGAGGCGACCATGCGGGCCGCCCTGGCCTTTATCTGCGCCTCCGTCTGAGGGCCCGCTTCGGCGGGAAAAGGGGGGAGGAGATGCGGGGACTGGAGGACAGGGCCAGGGAAGTACTGGCCGGCAATACCGGCTTCGTCAACCTGAGGGTTTCGGGGCTGACGCAGGGCCGGGACTTCTGCCGGGTGGAGGTGGAGGCGCTGGACGGGGCCGGGGGCCCCGGGGGGATAGTGCGGACCTACGAGGTGATCTTCGACGCGGCGGGGGATTTGAACGGCTACGCGCTGGTCTCCTACCGGATGCCGAGGCTGAGGGGCGAGACGGTCAGATCACGCCCTTGTAATTGAGGATAAAGACCAGCACCAGCAGTATAGCGAGTATACCGCACCAGAACAGGAAATTGCCGATCAGGCGGCCGGCGCGCTCCCCGGGGACGGGTTCCGCGCCGGCTTCCGTTTTGGGGAACCGTTTGAGCAGCAGGCGGCCGGCTATCACCGGCATTACGGGGATGGCCGCCAGCAGCAGCACCTCGAGCAGGGCTTTAAGGTCGCTCACGGCCGCACCTCCACCCCGTTGATATAGCAGGCCTTCACCCCGGCGACATAGCCGGGGCTGGTCGCCTCGTTCGCGCCGGTCAGGTGGCTGACGCCGGGCAGCCGTTCGGGCACCAGGCCGAAGGTGCGGTAGCCGCAGACCTTTGTCCCTCGCAGCTGCAGGCTGGTCTCCTGCGCCAGGTCCTTGTTCCATTCGCGTTCCCAGAATTCGCGGGCCTCTTCGGCGCTGCGGCCGTCCAGGCGGTCCTGGAAGTAGGGCAGACTGAAGTACAGCAGCCGCCGCGTTATGGACGAGAGGCCGAAGGCGGGGTTGAGGCGCATCCGGTCGCCGATGGACGCGGTATTGCAGCCCGTGAACTGCAGCGTGGCGCCCGGGGCCATCTTGCCGCGCAGCAGGTCGCCGGCCTCTTCGGACCCCAGGGAGTAGTCCGGGTCCACCGTCTGGTAGCCGGGCGCGCCGTGGCCGTAGAACTCGATGGACGTTATCGACCCGGCGGGGAGGCGGCGTATGGCGGCCGCCGCGTCGGCGCCGCGCCGGAAGGCCAGCGGCTGGGCCGAGCCTATGACCTGTATCGTGACGCCGTGGCCGCCCGTGCCCTTCTCTTCGCCGCCGGCGGACTTCTCCGCGCCGCCGGTCACGGGCGGGGGCGTCGCGGGTACGGCTTTCGGCTCGGGGGCGCTGTATTTCAGGCCCCCGCCGCGGGAGGGGGCTATGTCCATCTCCGGCGCGCCGGAGCCGCGCCTGGCGTTATCGTAGAACCTGTCCAGTTCCTCCATGGTCATCTCGCCGTCGGAGGGTATCGCGTCGGCCGAGGTGGCCGGCGGGCGCGGCCGCTCCTCCCCGCCGTACACGACGGCGGCGGGGGAGAGCAGCAGAAATAAGGCCAGGAACTCGCCCATACGCTTATAGTTTACACCGTCCCCGGCCTTTGTCAAGGGATGAAAAAGCCCCCTCTCCCGCGCGGGAGAGGGGGCTCGAGGCCGGCGGTGCCGGTCGTCAGCGGTAATACCTGTCCGGGTTGTAGATCATGTACATGTCGAAAGGGCGGAGGCGGGGCAGCCGAACATAGGGCTCTCCCTTTTCGTCCACCTCTTCCTTGAGTTCGAACCAGCTCATTAGGCGGCGCGCCGGTTCCGGGGACATGGCGTCCGGGTTTTTGAAAACCCCGGTCTCTTCGACCTTGTCTACGGTGCCGGTCACCCATTTGTGTCCCACCGCTTTATCGCCGAATTCCATCCAGTCGCCATCGGAGTTGTTTTCGTACATCTTCTTTCGGAAAGCGTCCATCGATATCCCCATCTTTTTGGCCACCGGAGCGATTATCCGGTTCTCTATCTCACGCGCCAGCTCCAGTTGTTCTTTGCGCTGTGTTGTGTTGCCGTACATGCCGCCGGAGGCCTGGTGATGGAGTATTTTGGCGCTGGGATAAATGTAGGATTTTTCCGCCATAGTCGTGATGATAGCCGCCATGCTCGCCGCGTAGGACTTTACCACCACGTATATCGGGGCTCGGCTGCTTTCCATGGCTTTCAGGATGGTGTATCCTTCCGAGGCCGATCCGCCCGGTGACTGGTCTATCACGATGAAGATCGGCTGGGTCGAGATGTTGTTGAAGTAGTTGACGCGGTCGCTCACGTATTCCCCGGCGCCGTAGAGGATAGGGCCGTTCAGAGCGATGCGCCTGTCGCTTATGGTCAGCACGCCTTTCTTGAAAGGCTGGGCCTCGTAGACCGGTTCGGTGTTGGACTCCTTCTTCCATTCCTCTTTCTTGGCTCGCAGGACGAGGTCGGAGTTGAGCTGGTCCATGCGGCTCTCCAGCAGGAGCTTATCGTACTTGAGCTTGCGCTCCTTGAGGTCCATGCGCTTCATCTCCAGTTCTATCGCCATCTTCTCCGCGGAGTCGGTGATCATGGCTTTCTTCTCCTGCTCGGAGAGGAGTTCGTTCTCGGCCTTGAGCCTGAGTATGGCGGCCGTCATAGCCTCCAGCTCTTTCCTGGAGGCCTCGGCCGAGAGCTTGTTCTCAAGCGTCAGGCGCTGCAGTTCGGCGTTCTTGAGCGCCGTCTCGGCCTTGAGCTTCTCTTCGGAGAGCTTGTTGTCGGTGGATAGTTTCTCTATCTCGTCCTTGAGCTTGCGCATGGCGGCGGACTGGCGCTCGGCCTCCAGCTTGTTCTCCGTGGACAGGCGGTTGATATCGGCCTCCATCTCGGCGATCTTGTTCTTCTGCCGCTGCATCAGGAGCTCGTACTGGGCTTTCAGCTCGTCGCGCTCGTCGTTGAGCTGCTGGGTTTTGGTCTTGACCTTATCAGCTTCGGCCGGCTTGGCCTGCTGCGCGAAAGCGGGCGCCGCGCATAGCGCCAGTGCCAGGAATATAGTCAGGTGTCGCATGTGGACCTCCGTGCTGCGTGGGAACTTTTCAATGATAACCGATGGAGCGGCCGGTGTCAATCGCGCTTGACCGCCGCGGCGGCCGCGTAGACCGCCCTGAGCAGGTCCGCGTAGGCCGCGGCCTTTTCTGGCCCGGTCTTGTCATAGACTATTTCGGCGGCGCGGCCCTCGCCGAACATCGCGTTGTCTATGGGGAAAAGGTGCTCCGAGCCGGCGGGGATATGCTCTTTCTTTATCTCCAGGCGCAGGGCCCAGCCGGGGTAGAGATGCAGGCAATAGACGCGCTTGCCGGTCCTGGGGTTGAGTACCTTGATGACGGGGCCCGGGTCCTTGGCGGTGTCCTGGCGCATCTCCCAGGTCTCGCCCGGCAGGTCGCCCGCGGCTTCCATCAGGGCCGACCATAGGGACAGGAAAGCCTCCGCCGACTTCGGGTAGCGGGCGGCTATGTGTTTTACGAACTTGTCGAACTTCTCCCTTATGACGGCCGGGTCCGGAGGCGGCTTGGCGGGGGCGTTCTTTTTGGCCTCCTGGGCTAAAAACCAGTCCACCAGGGGCTTGAGCTTTTCCGCCTCCTCCGGGGAGGCCGGGGCCAGGTAGCGGGCCATGAGGGTAAGGCGCTGGCCTCGGGTGGTCAGGATGGTGACCATCCCTTCCTCGCTTTTGAGAACTATGCCGAAGCCGCCGTTGAGGAGGTTCTTGACCGCGTCATGGGGCCTGAAATCCATGGGCCTATGATATCAAATCGGGGGGTCCAAAGGACCCGCCCCGCTGGGTCCTAGGACACTTATGGAAAAGGCGGACGGCCGCTATACTATGAGCATGACGATAAAGAACCTTTTCCGCAATATCCTCGCAGCCAGCTTCGCCTTCGGCGCGGCCTCCGCGGTACCGGCCTTCGCCGGCGGCCCCGCGCTGGAAACGGTCTCGCTGCAGAACCTCGAAGGCCTGACCGAGGGGGTGGAACTGCCCCAGGCGCTGCTGGACGCAGACCGGGCCCCGGTACAGCCCTCCAAGATACTCGATCTCAGCGTTAAGATACCTTTCAAGGCGCTGACCGCCCTGATAGTGGACCTGAAGGACGCGCAGATCTCCGCCCTCGACCCTTCCCTGCCGGTGCTGCAGAAGGCCGGCGGGAACGTGGCTTTCAGGAACGTGCTCATCAACTATAACGGCATAGAAGCCGAGCCCAACATCCTTCTCAAGCCCGTCTTCGAAGGCCCCAACCGCATCTCCATAAAGGTCGAGAAAGTGACCATGGACGTCTCTTTCGGGCCCAAGGCCATGGGGATGACCGAGCTGGACAAGAACGCGGTCATGGAAATGATCATGACCAAGGTCAGCGAGGGAGTGACCGGCGCGATGGACGCGGCCTTCGCCAAGAACAAGGTGGCCCTGCGCGCCGCTGACGTTCTCAGGTTCTCCTACGACCGCCTGGCCTGGAAGCTGACGGCTTCGGTGGACCCCAAATTCGTAGCCCCGCTGCTGCCCGGATTGATAGACAATATCAACCTGAGCGCCTTCAGTTTCGACGAGGAGGGCTTCGCCCTCGGAGCCCATTCCGGCGTCGGCGCGGCCCAGCTGCCCGGCTTCAACCTGGCCCTCTCCGACGGCCTGGTGGACAATTTCGTCGGCCGCCACGCGAACGGCGACTTCCAGCTGCACCCGCAGGGCTACGACGGCGGCGTCAGGTTCCGCGCCGATTCGCGCCTGGAGGTCGGCGGCAAGATCTACGCCCGCGACGTCTTCCTCAAGCCCAACGTCTACTTCAAGGCCATAATGCTCCCCAGGCAGGTCGGCCCGAACACTATCAACGTCACCATAGAGCGCGTGGACGTGGACAAGGCCTACGGCATAGGGCTTCCCGGCTTCATCAATAACTGGCTGCAGGGCAAGATAATCTCCTCCGTCATCGAGACCGTGACCACCAACCCGGAACTGCGGAAAGTGGTGAAGGCCAGCAAGATCAACGACAATACCGTCCAGATAAAGCTGGAGAACACGGCCTTCCTGCCGTCCTTCGCCAAGGGCGTCGTGACCAGGGACCTCAGGATAGGCGCGGGCATGATGTACCTGGCCTTCGAACTTTAAGGATACACGGGAGAAATGAAAAAAATGAAAACTTTAAAGACGATGATGGCGGGAATGCTGGCGGCGGCGGTTTTAGCCGCCCCGGCGGCCGCTTTCGACCTCGACTCGATACAGGTGCCCGACATAGAAGGGCTCGATAGCGTCGCCACGATGCGCGCCCCGGTCCCCGTCGCCCGCCCCGTTCAGATACCCGCCGAAGAGCTCATCGGCCTGACCGCCGAAGCGACCATCCCCTTCGCCGCCGTCAAGCGCGGCCTGGAGCAGGTGGCGGCCTCGGATCCCCGCGTCCGCGTCACCGATCCCCTGCTGCCCGTCGCCATCAAGGTCGGCGACTTCATGCGCCTGCAGAACGTCCACATCGATATCGGCGGCATCAACGTCGACCCGGTCATCACCCTCAAGCCCTACCTCGCCGGCCGCAACAGCCTGGCGATACGCGTGCAGCGCGTGCAGCTGCACGTCGAGATGCAGCCCGACCGGACCAAGGCCGCCGTGCCCCAGATCTCCCAGGAAGAGATCATGGCCCAGGTCATGGACGTGGCGATAAAGGGGATAATGAAGGCCCTCGACGACCGCTTCGCCGCCCAGCAGATGCCTGTGAAGGCTTCCGACGTGCTGACGCTGCGCTACGACAAGGCCGCCTGGACGCTGAAGGCCGACGTCAAGACCTCTTTCGTCCAGCGCTACCTGCCGGCGAACCTCTTCGCCCGCCCGGACATCACCGGCTTCGGCCTCTACGAGAAGGGCCTGACGCTGAAGGTCTCCACCCGCTGAAGTCCTGCGCCTTGAAAAAGAGAACGCCGCGGCAAGACCGCGGCGTTCTTATTTTGACGGCGGCAGGGCGCGCAGGGCGGCTTCCAGGCCGTCGGCAGCGGCGGCCATGCGCGCGTAGTCGAGAGTGTCCGGCAGGTCCGAGTCCAGGTGGTAGTTATGGTTGCGGTAGAAGGCGGTGTCCGTGAACATCACGGCGGGCAGGCCGGCGGCCCAGAAATTGAGGTGGTCGGAAAAATCGACGCCCGGCACGAAGGCGGGCAGCGTAACGGCCACCAGCGGCAGGCCGGTGCCCCGGCGGAAGGCCGGGGCCAGCGCTTTCGACAGGCCCTGGGAGCGGAGGTCGCCGACCTGGGCCAGGAAATCCCCGCGATTGGGCAGGAAAGGCCCTATCAGCGGCGGGTATTTCTGCGAGAACCGCTCTTCCTTATAATAACCCAGCATCTCCAGCACTACCCCGCCCAGCGGCCGGTCTCCGCGCGCCAGGGCCGAGGAGACATATACCGCGCTGCCCATAGTGTCCTTCCTGAAGAAAGGCGGTTCCTCGTTGGTGAAAGCGACAAGGCGCAACGGCGCGGCGGCGGGGTCTTTTGAAAGGCGGCAGGACAGTTCCAGGAGCACGGCGACCGCGCTGGCGTTATCGTCCGCGCCGGGGTTCTCGGCCGTGTCGTAATGCGCGCCGACTACATAGTAGGGCGCGCGCGTATCGGTACCCGGGCGCAACGCCTCGACATTGGCTACCTCCACTCCGAAGACCGTGTAGGGCTGGCGTGAAACGGAGTAGCCTCATTTTTTGAACTCGGCGGTTATGTAGCGTTCGGCCTCTTTCAGTTTCGGCAGCCGGGCGCCGAAGAAATGCCTCTCGCCCAGCTCGCCGGCCAGCTTCTCCACATGAACGCGCAGGCGCTCCGGGGCTCCGTCCTCCCGGGGGCCGGGGCTGAACCGCGGGCTCCACAGGTTCCAGCCGAAAGTGCTGGCCCTGATGACCAGGTAGGCGGCCGCGGCGAAGAGCAGGTAATAGGAGAGCTTTTTCTTCATGGCGAAATATTAGCAAAACGGTGGGCGACACTACGCTGTCGCGGGGGTCGTTTACGCTATAGCGGGTCCGGAAGGAGGCGATATGGGGAAGGTCTGCGTTTCGCTGATAAAGGACATGCCGCGGGTGGAGCGCCCGAGGGAGAGGATGATGCGCTACGGCCCGGACAAGCTCTCCGACGAGGAACTGCTGGCGCTGCTGCTGCGCACGGGGGTCCGCGGCACGGGCGTGATGGACTTCGCCGCGGGGCTGGTCAGGCGCTTCGGCCGCGAGGGCCTCTCGCGGGCCGGCTTCGCGGAGCTCAAAAGCGCCCCGGGGCTGGGCCCGGCGCGGGCCTGCGAGATAATGGCGGCCTTCGAGCTGGGCCGGCGTGTGCTGGGCGGCAAGAAAACTTCGGTCTACCTCAAGCCGCGCGACGTCTGGGAGGAACTGCGGGACATACGCGAGCAGAAGAAGGAGCATTTCGTCGTCTTCTTTCTCGATACGCGCAACCAGGAGATAAAGCGCGACATAGTCTCCATCGGCACGCTCAACTACAACCTGGTGCACCCGCGCGAGGTGTTCGAGCCGGCGGTGAAGAACCTGGCGGCGGGGGTGATAGTCGCGCACAACCATCCGTCGGGCTGCCTGGAACCTTCGGACGAGGACATCTCGCTGACCAGGCGTCTGGCCGAGGCGGGGCGCCTGCTGGGCATAGAGCTGCTCGACCATGTCATAGTGGCCAAGGGGGGCTGGCTGAGCTTCAAGGAAAAAGGCCTGATGCGCTAATTTCCTATAATTATTACCTCTTATATATAAGGCGGCGGCGCCACGGAGGTAATATGCTTTTCGACAGGATGAGCGCGGACATGGTGAAGGCGATGATAGAGGCCATACCGGCCGAGGTGACGGTCATAGACGCCAACGACGAGGTGGTGGGCTGGAACAAGCACGACAAGCGGCTTTTCCACAGGCCGATGACCTGCATCGGCATGAACTTCCGCGACTGCCATCCCAAGAAGAGCCTGGACCAGGTGGAGCGGCTGGTGGGCGAGATGAAGTCCGGCAAGCGCGACATGGCGCGGTTCTGGATAGATCTGCCGGTCGGGCCGGAGAAGAAGGTCCACAAGATCCTCATAGAATTCTACGCCCTGCGCGGCGACGACGGCAAATACCTCGGCTGCCTTGAGTTCACCCAGGACGTGCAGTACATACGCGAGCTGGAAGGCCAGAAGCGGCTGATGGACTGATGTACGCCAAAGCCGCCCTCGCGCTGGCCGCGCTGATGTTCGCCTCCTGGCGGATGTCGGTGGACGCCTACAGGAGCGTGCCTCCCTCCGTCCTGCTGCCGGCGGTAAAGGGCGAGCCGCTGCAGACGGAGGCTGAGCCCGGCGACTCCGCTCCCGGCTGCTCGCGCGACGGCTACTCCTGGACTTTCGAGCCCCTGTACCGATACGACATCAGCGCCTATGTCTTCGGCGTATCGCACAAGCTGGCCAGCGAGCTGAAAGGCGTCATGGCGGCGGACCTGGGCCTGCTCTGGGGGGAGAACGCCCGCGACGGCCTGTACCGCCATACCGAGCTGCGTGTGCGGATGGACTGGTTCAGGGCCAGCTGGAAGAACGGCGATCATTTCAACATGGACGCCGCCGCCAATACCCATATCATGACCTGCGATCCCGGGGTGTATGAAAAGATACGGGGCGTGCGTATGGGCGACCAGGTCCGGCTCAGGGGCTACCTGGTGGCGGGCAGCGCGGAGACCGGGCGCGGCGGGCCGCTTACGCTGCGGTCCAGCGTCAGCAGGACCGACAAGGGCGGCGGCGCCTGCGAGATCCTCTACATAAAGAGCCCCGGGGACATACAGATACTCGGGAACGGGCCCTTGCTCTGGACGCGGCTTATGAAGTTCTCCGGCGTCGGCCTGGTCCTGGTGATCATAGCCTGGGCCGTGGCCCTGCAGCGGCGCGTCAGAAAGGAGATGGCCGAGGCGGCCGCCAACGATTTTTAGGAGGAAAGCGTGAAATTCATTTTCTCTCACAATAATCTCAATGTGCTGGACCTGGAGAAGAGTCTGGCCTTCTACAAGAAAGCGCTGGGGCTGGAAGAGGTCAGGCGCAAGGAGGCGGCCGACGGCAGTTTCACCCTGGTCTTTCTCGGCGACGGGACCACGCCGCACAGGCTGGAGCTCACCTGGCTAAAGGACAGGAAGGAGAAGTACGACCTGGGCGACAACGAGGTGCACCTCGCCTTCACGGCGGACGATTACGACGCGGCCTTCGCCCTGCACAAGGAGATGGGCTGCGTCTGCTACGAGAACCCGGGCATGGGGATCTACTTCATCGAGGACCCGGACGGCTACTGGCTGGAGATACTGCCCAAGAAGTGAGCGTCGGCCATGAACGAAAAAGGCCCGGTCTCCCGGGCCTTTTTCATTTATGTCCTATTTGATCCCAGGGTTTTGCGTTTTTCGGCTTTGGAAAATATCATTGTAAATGCTTGACAAAATGACATAAAAAGCGGTCTTTATGTAAAGAAAGATTGACAATGTGGCAAATTTAGTGTATCATTTCCCTGACGCTTTAAAGCGTTGTGAACTCAGAGGGTTAGGAGAAGAATATGGAAAAGAAAGTGAAGATGATGGGGAACATAATGGGCGTACTGATAGTGATCTCGGTGCTGTCGAGCATGGTCATAAAGGGAGCCTACCTGTTGGCGGGCGTCGTCGCGGCGGCCGTCATAGCTTTCGGCCTTGCGCTGCGCAAGGTGAAACACCCGGAACCGGACGAGCGGGAAGTTCAGTTAAGCCTGCTCGCCTGCTACGGGGCTTTCGGAATAACTATAATAGGCGGGAAAAACTGGACCACTTTTTAGGCCGACCTAAGGTGTAAAAA
>JAVHLJ010000056.1 GCA_031082205.1 Elusimicrobiales bacterium | reverse complement strand
CCGGCGCCGGCGCGGCCTCGGCCACGGGCTTCTCGGGTTCCGGAGCGGGCGGCGGGGGAGGCGGCGGGGGCGGCGGCGTCGGCCGGGGCCCGACCGTCCTCTTGGCGGACATCTGCCTTATCGGCTTAAGCGAGAAAGCGGATATCGGGCCGGCCGGGCGGGGGGAAAGGTCGTCTTCCTCCGCCTCTTCGGCCTTCTTGGCCTTGGGCTTGGAGACCTTGGCCTTCTTGGGGGCCGCGGAGGCGTCGTCGGCCTTGGACTTTTTGACGGCCGGCTTTTTAGCCTTGGGCTCGCCTTTGGCGGCGGCCTTTTTAGCCTTGGTCTTGGCCTCTTCCTGTCCCGGGACGGCGTCTTCCTTCAGTTCTTCATTCTTTGTTTTTTTCTGGGTCATTCGACGCCTCCGTTGATCCTTCTTTCGCGGCGGGGGTTGGTTCCGCCGGGGCGGGCTGTTCCGCCGCGGGTGACTCTTTCGCTTCCGCGGCCGGTTTTTCGGCCGGCCTGGAAGTCCCGTCATAGCCCGGGTTGTCGGCGAGGAACTGCTTGGCGCCGTCCACCATCTTCTGGGCCGTCTTGGGGCCTATCCCCTGGAAAGAGGAGAGCTGGTCGGCGGTGAGCACGGAAAGCTTCTGTATGCTGTCTATGCCCATGGCGATAAGGGTCTCGGCGACCTTGTTGCCGATGCCGTCCACTTTCAGCAGTTCGTTGGTGACGAGCTCGGTGGTCTTGCGGGTCTCCTCGAACTTCTGGCCCTCGGATTTGACTTCCAGGTCCCAGCCGGTCAGGCGGGAGACGAGGCGTATGTTCTGCCCCTCGCGGCCTATGGCTATCGCGAGCTGGTCGTCGGGCACGATAACGAGCGCCCTTTTGTTCTCCTTGTCGAGCACCTTGACCGAGGTCGGGGTGGCGGGGGAGAAGGCCTTGGCGATGAAGTAGAGGGTCTCCTCGTTGTACGGGATGAGGTCGATCTTCTCGCCGGCCAGCTCCGTCATGATGACGCGGATGCGGGAGCCGCGGATGCCCACGCAGGCGCCGACCGGGTCCACCTTGGTGGAGTTGCTGCGCACCACGACCTTGGCGCGGAAGCCGGGCTCGCGGGCGACGTTGACTATCTCGATGACCTTCTCGGCTATCTCGGGCACTTCGGCCTCGAAGAGCGACTTGAGGAAGGCGTTGGAGGCGCGGGAGAGGACTATCTGCAGGCCCTTGTTCTCCTTGTCGACGCGGTGTATTATCGCGCGTATGCGCTGGTTGACCGTATAGTGCTCGCGGCGTATCTGCTCGGAGAAAGGCAGGATGGCCTCGGTCTTGCCCAGGTCGACGAAGATGTCGCGGCCGGCGACGTGGTGGACCAGGCCGGTGACGACCTCGCCTTCGCGGGGCTTGAATTCCTCGAAGATCTTGACCTTCTCTATCTCGCGGATCTTCTGTATCAGCACCTGCTTGGCGGTCTGCGCCGCGATGCGGGAGAAGTCCTTGATGTCCACGGGGATGCTCAGGTCCTCGCCGAGCTTGGCCTCGGGGCTGAAAGCCTGGGCTTCTTCGAGCGTGATCTCGATGTCGGGGGTGTAGACCTCCTCCACGACCTTCTTGACCAGGAAGCCGCGCATCTCGGCGGTGTCGGGGTCTATCGTGGCCGTCAGCTGGGCGGTCTTGCCGAAATATTTGCGCAGGGCGGAAACGAGGGAGTCGGTGATCGTCTTGAAGACGTCCTCCCGCTTTATGTTCTTTTCCCTTTCCAGCTGCTCCAGGACCAGGGAGAGTTCGCTTTTCTGTTTTTCCATTTTAGCCTCTTATTTGTGTTTTTTGAGTATCTCGTCGTAATCGGGCTCTATCCGCGCCTCTTCGATGTCCTCGAGGGGGAAAGCGAGACCGTCCGAAAGCAGAACCTTGCCGTCCGCGAAGCCCTTGAGCTCCGCGTGGTAGTTGCGGGAGTTGTTGACCGGGCGCTTCAGGCGCACGTGGACCCGGCTGCCCGCGAACCGGGTGAAATCCTTCTCCCGCCTGAGGGCGCGGTCCACGCCGGGGGAGGAGACCTCCAGTATGTAGCCGCCGGTCACGATCTCCGTCAGGTCCAGGTGGGCGCCTATCTTGTCGCTCCAGGCGCCGCAGTCGTCCAGGGTCACGCCGCCGGGGTCCTTATCGATGAAGACCTGTATCAGCGGCTTGCCGCCGGGCTGGCGCAATACCCTGAGGTCCGAAAGCTCCAGGCCCTCCGCGGAGAGAAGGGCGTCTATTTCCTGAAAAAGCCTATCCTTGTCCATAATCTTCACATCCCACCGATATCTTCGGGTTGGCGGGGCCTGGCGGCCTCCGCGGGACTGCTGCGGGTGAACTGCAGGGTCCTATGAAAACGGCGGCCCCGAACATCAAGCCACCGCATAATTATAATAGCATTATAGAGGGTTCAGGGCAAGAGGGCGGATTGCTGGACGACCAAGAATGTCTGAGGCCCGAGGCGCTATGCGCCCGGGCCGAGTTCTTGGTCGGCCGAACGCAGCGAAGGTGTATCCCGGAAAAAGCGAACCGTGACGAGCGCGGGAGCCTCAGGCGAACCTATAGCTCCCTGGCGAAGGCCTCGAAGGCCCTGCGGAAGGGCTCGGCCGGGGCGCTGAGCACGCCGGCGCCCACCTGGCCCACGCCGGGGTCCTTGTGCGCCACGCCGGTGTCGATGAACGGCAGTATCCCCGTCTTCGCCACCTTTATGACGTCTATGCCCGTCGGCGTGCCCCGGAAGTTGAGGTAGGGGATCTTGTAGATGTTATTCTCGCCCGCGGTGATGCCGTACATGGCCATAGTGTAGTTCACGGCGTCGGCGGCGCTGCCGCCCACGAACTGCACTATCGCCGGGGCCGCCGCTATGGCGAAACCGCCCAGGCCGTTGGTCTCGGTAATGGCCGAGTCGCCGATGTCGGGATTGGCGTCCGCCTTGGTATAGCCGGGAAAATAAAGGGCGTCCGGGACCTCGGCCGGGCCGGTGAACCATTTGGAGCCGGTGCCCGAGAGCTGCACGCCGAAATCCGTGCCGTTGCGCGCCATCACGACGACGACGCTGGAGTCCTTCACTCCGCGGCCGGCGTCGAGCGAGGCCTTGGACAGCGCCATTGAAAGATTGAGGAAGAAGTGATCGTTGCCGTTTACGAACTCCAGCACCTTGGCGGCCCGTTCCGGGTCAGGGCAGGTCTTGATGACGGCCGGGGCTATGGCCCGGTAGAACAGCGAGGTGCCGGCCCGGTTGCGGTTGTGGACCTCGTCGCCCATGTGCAGCGCCTGGGCCACCATCGACTTGAGGTCTATCCGGCCCAGCGACTCTATGGCGGCCTTCAGCGTCGGGTAAAGCGTCTTCTCCATCCACTTGAGCCGCTCTATGACCTCGGGGCCGTAGGCTCCGTAGCGCAGGACCTTGCCGAGGCCCTCGTTCTGGGTGGCGTAGGCATAGTTGGAGCCGGCCTCGTTCTTCACGATAAAGACGGGCATGGAGGCCGAGATTATTCCGGCCATGGGCCCGACTGCGCTGTGCTCGTGGCAGGGGGCGTATTTTATTTTCCCGGAGGCGGCCAGCCGCTCCGCTTCCTTCGGGGTTTTCGCCATGCCCTCGTACATCAGGGCCGCCATGATGCCGCCGCGCATCGGTCCGCACATCCGGTCCCAGGCAACGGGCGGGCCGGCGTGCAGTATGAGGTCCCTCTTCATTCCCGGTATGACGTCGAGCGCGACGCCCATGCCGGCCAGCGCCGGCCTGGCCCCGAGGATGCGGTCGAGCGCTTTCCTGTTCGCCTTGTCCACGCGGGCCGCCGCTTTCGCGGCTTTCGCGAAAAGGGCCGTCTCCGCGGAGAGCGGCGGCTTGAACTGGGCCTGTACGCTCTTCACGCCCGCGTCGTTGAGTCCCTGCCGGAACGACTCCAGGCCGATGTTCACGACCTTCAGCTCCGAGTTAAAAAGTCCCATGGCGTTCACCTCTTCGCCTTCGCCGCCAGGCGTATTATCTCGCCGGCCAGCCGGCAGGCGCCGGCGTTGGACGGCATCACCAGCACGCCCGCCGCTTCCAGCGCGCGCACCACCCGGGAACGGACCTGGGGGTCCGCCTCGGTGCCGGTGACGGAAGCGACTATCGAAAGTTCACGGTTGGCCTTGAAGGCCTCCGCCAGCGCGGGGAGTATATCGTCGAGCGGCTTGAGGTTGGCGCCGTAGCCCAGCACCAGGTCCAGCAGCAGCACCGAGACCTCCGGCTTCTTCGCCTCCGAAACGATCATCCTGTTGCGCAGCGAGAAATCGATCATCGGGTGCGGGCGGCCGACGGTGAACTCGTCCTCGCCGAGATCGATGACGGCGTGGCCGCTGAGCTTCACGGAGTCCTTCAGTCTGTATTTCTTGTCCAGCGGGGCGTTGGAGAGCACCGGCCCGGCGAACTCGGGCAGTATGACCTGCGCCTCGCTGACGAAGGTGCCGCCGGAGAAAAGGCCGCGCAGGAAGCGGCTGTTCTTTTTCTTCGCCGCCTCCTTTTTGGCCAGTTCCTCCGCGCGCAGGTTCATGTCGTAGATAAGTTCTTTGGCCTTGGAGGCTTTCAGGCCCTTCCCAAGGCAGGCGGCCTTGTAGGCCGCCTCTTCCAGCGTCCTGGCCGGGTAGAAATCGTCCTTCACCCTCTCCTTCGTTTCGCCGCCGAGCAGCACGGCCACGACGGGCTTCTTTATCCGCTTCACGGCGGCGGTTATCTTCCTCATCACCGACGGATGGGGCGGCTTGGAGACCAGGAGCACGACCTGCGTCGCCTCGTCCGCGGCCAGCATTTCCAGGGCCTGCAGGAAAGTAAGGCCGCCGACTTCCTCTTTCACGTCGCGGCCGCCGGTCCCTATGCACTGGGAGATGCCGGCGCCCTCGTTGGAGACGAGGGTGGTGACTTCCTGAGCGCCGGTGCCGGAGGCGGCTACCACGCCGACATTGCCGCGCCGCACGGAATTGGCGAAGGCTATGGGAGCGCCGTTTATGATGGCGGTGCCGCAGTCCGGACCCATTACGAGCAGGCCCTTCTTAACGGCCTCTTTCTTGAGGGCGACCTCGGTATCCACGGGGACATTGTCGGAGAAGAGCATTACATTCAGGCCTTTGTCCAGGCAGTCCGCCGCCAGCGTCCCGGCGAAGCGTCCTGCCACGCTGATCACGGCCAGGTTGGCGCCGTCGAGCGTCTTCACGGCGTCGTCGAGGCCGGCGGCCCTGCGGTCCGTTCCCGGGGAGGCGGGAGCAGGCTTTTTATCGAGGAGTTCCCCGGCGGCCTTGAAGGCGGCTTCGGCGGCTTCGGGTGTCCGCGCGCTGACGGCTATTGCCAGGTCGTTCTCGCCGGCCTTTTCCACTTCCGGGGTAAGGAGCCCGGAGGCCTTTATGAGGCTCTTGTTCTCCCTGGTGGCCATGACGACGGCGGAGTCCAGCACGCCGGGCACGGAATTGAGCTTTTTGGCCACCTGCATCAGCGCCACGGAATCGTAGTAAGCGCCCTTCTTTATCGTTGTCCTGATCGGCATATCGTCTCCCGTCCCGCCCTAAATGTTCATCACGCCGTAGAATCCGTAGAGGAAGCCGGCGGCGATGTCCCCGCCGGAGGTGTGGCCAACGGCCAGCAGCTCCTCGGCGGCCTTGGCGGTAGAGCGGTTGGAGGGGGAGAACAGCGCCTTTATGACGGCGTTGACGCGCTCGTCCGCGCGGCCCTTGAAGGACGCGGCCAGGAAGGCGTTGGAGACCAGGTTCGAACCGAGCGCGGCGGTATAGACGCGCTCCTTGACGAGGCTCAGGTTCCTGCCGGAATACGCCTCGGCCGCGTTGACGCCCAGCAGGTAGCCGCCCAGGAAATCGTCGCCCGACGGCGTCATGCCGAAGCCCAGGCCTTTCATTCCCGCCGCCCCCGCCTCGTAGGCGCCCATGGCCAGGCTGACCGCCGCCTCCTTCATCCGGGAGACGAAGCGGCGCTCGAAACCGCTCCTGAAACGGCTCTCCCTGGCGGCGTCGAGGAGGAATACGGCGCTCTTGGGCGGGGCCGAGGCGCAGATCAGCTTGCGCAGGTGCTGCAGGTTGGCGGTGAGCCTGGCGGCCGGGATCTTCGCCACGGCCAGGCGGGAATCGTACTT
This sequence comes from Elusimicrobiales bacterium, assembly GCA_031082205.1. Lineage (GTDB taxonomy): Bacteria > Elusimicrobiota > Elusimicrobia > Elusimicrobiales > UBA9959 > UBA2231. The sequence continues at coordinate 7,086 of JAVHLJ010000056.1, read as the reverse complement.
GGCCGAGCGCGGCAGCGCGACCCTGTCCCCGTTGATGCGGAACGACTTCCCGTCGAAGGACACCTTGGATATTTTCTCCGGCAGTTCCTCCAGGACGAGATTGAAAGGGCCGGCGGGCCGTCCCGCGGGGAGTATGGTCAGCAGCGCCTGGCCCTTGCGGAGATTCACCGCGCGCTCGAAGCGGTAGTGCAGCTTGTACTCGCCTTTCTCTATCAGGTCGCCGTATGAAAGCAGCTTCACGGGTGCGGATATGCGTGACGGCATTTACTTTTTTTCCTCCTGCCAGGGGAACGCTTTTCGCTCGCCGATGAAGGGGAAGCGCTCCCGGGTCTTGGCCACGAGTTCCTTGTCTATCTTCGTCTCCGAAATGAAAATACCCTCGGCCGTGCCGGAATCTATCACGGCCTTGCCAAGCGGGTCGAAGCACATGGAATTGCCGGAATACTCCAGCTTGCCTTCCATGCCTATGCGGTCGACGCCGGCGCAGTAGGCCTGGTTCTCCACGGCGCGGGCGCGCAGCAGCGTCATCCAGTGCTCGGCGCGGCGGGCCGGCCAGGCGGCTATGGCGATGTAGATGTCCACCTCGGGGGCCTTGCTCCAGAACAGGTAGGGGAAGCGCAGGTCGAAGCAGACGGCGGGCATCACGCGCAGGCCCTCGAGTTCGAAAACGACCTGCTTGTCGCCGGCCTTGTAATGCTTGTCCTCGCCGCCGAAGGCGTAGAGGTGTATCTTGGAGTACTCGTTTACCCTGTCGCCGTGGCGGTTGAGGGTTATGAGCTTGTTATAGCCGCCCTCGACCCCTCCGTAGGAGATGTTGATATTGTGCTTCTGCGCCAGGTCACGGAAGAAATCCCGGTCCGAGTCGTCCAGCTCGGATACGGCCGTGTTCATGGTGAACCCGGACAGAGTCATCTCGGAGAATATGATCCAGTCCATCTCCGCCTTGCGGGGATGGTTCTCCAGCAGTTCGATTATCCGCTTCTTGTTCGCCGCCTTGTCTTCCCACTTGATGTCGTACTGGCACAGGGCGAGTTTCATTAAGGTTGCCTCACTTTTTAGCCGCGGCGAGCGCGACCTTTTCCTTGGTAACGGGCATCGACTTGATGCGCACGCCCAGCGCGTCGGCGACGGCGTTGGCTATCAGCGGGGCGCAGGGTATCATGGTGTGTTCGCCCACGCCGCGCGCGCCGAAAGGCCCGTCGGGCTGGGGGACTTCCACGATTATCGGCACTATCTGCTCCGGCATGTCCTTGGCCGTGGGCAGCTTATAGTCCGAGAAGTTGGGATTGAGCAGGCGGCCCTTGTCGTCGTAGCGCATGTCCTCGTAGAGGACGGTGGCGAAGCCCTGCAGCAGGCCGCCGACGATCTGGCCTTTGACGAGGTCGGGGTTTATCGCCTTGCCGCAGTCCACGGCGAGGACGACCTTCTTTATCTTCATCTTGCCGGTCTCGCGGTCCACTTCCACTATCGCGCCGGCCGAGCCGGTGGTGTAGTGGACGTTGGGATGGCCGCCCTGGCCGGTCTCGGGGTCGCTGATGGCCGAGGCGAACTCGGGCATGAAGACGCCCGAGCCCATGATGGGGCCGCCCTTGAAGGTGTGGTCGTCGGCCTGTATGCCGTTTATGACGAAGTCCCTGTAGGGCAGGCGGAAATGCGGCTTGGTGCGGCAGCGCACGCATTCGTCCTCGAGGTAGAGCGTGCTCTTGTCCAGGCAGTGCACGCGCTGGACCAGGTCGAAGATGCGCTCGCGGGCCTCGAGCGCGGCGCGCTTGACGGCGTTGCCGCAGCCCCAGGTCACGTGCGAACCGACGGTCTGCCACTCGTAGGGATTGCGGTCGGTGTCCGGCGTCTCGACGCGGATGCGGGTGACCGGCATCGCCAGCACTTCGCCCGCGACCTGCGCCATCACGGTCAGCAGGCCCTGGCCCATGTCCATGCCCGAGACCAGTATGTTGACGCTGCCGTCCTCGTTGAACTTGAGGAACGCGCTGGAACTGGCGTTGGGCGGCATGGCGGGGGCTTTCCAGAAGCAGACCAGCGACTTGCCGACGGCCTTGCGCGGGTCCTTCGACTTTTCCTTCACGCCCCACTTTATCTCTTTCTCGACCTTCTCGATGGCCTCGCGTATGCCGGTCGGGTTCATGTGCGCGCCGTAAGGCAGGGTCTCGCCCTCCCTGATGGCGTTGAGCTTGCGGAACTCGACGGGGTCTATGCCCAGTTTCTCCGCCATGCGCGTGATATGCGATTCCAGGCCGAAGAGGAACTCCGAATAGCCGAAGCCGCGGTAGGCGCCGCCGGGGGGGAGGTTGGTGTAGGTGCAGACCGAGTCGATGCTGATATTGTCGACGCGGTACGGGCCGCTGGCGGAAAGGCCCGCGGCGTTGACCACGTTGGCGCCGTATTCGACGTAGGCGCCGGCGTCCCAGTAGAGCTTGTAGTCGAGCGCGGTTATTTTTCCGTTCTTTGTCACGCCAAGTTTTATCTTCGTCGTGACGCCGAGGCGCTGGTAGGTGTTGTAGAACTCCTGCGCGCGGCTCCAGAGCAGTTTGACCGGGCGGCCGGGGACGGCCACGGCCAGGGCGGCGGCGATGATCTCCATGGTGACGCCGGCCTTGCCGCCGAAGCCGCCGCCGATATAGGTGCTGACCACGCGCACGTCCTTGTGGGCTATGCCGAAGGCCTTGAGCGTCTCGGCGAAGACGTGGCGCTGGGTGAAGGGGGACTGCGACGAGGTCCACATGGTCAGGCGGCCGGAGGCGTCGTAGAGGCCGATGGCCGAGTGGTTCTCGATGGCGCAGTGCGCGTAGCGGGGCACCGTGTAGGTATCCTCCATGACCAGGTCGGCCTGGCGGAAGCCCTTCTCGGGGTCGCCCTTGCGTATCTTGCGCCAGTGGGCGATATTGGTGCCCGGCTTGGGGAAGAACCACGGGACATGCGTATAGCTCTTGAGGTCGGGGTGGACGAGGGGGGCGTCCTTCTCGAGCGCCTTGACCGGGTCCAGGACCGCGGGCAGGTCCTCGTATTCGACTTTCACCAGCGCGGCGCCGCGCAGGGCGGTCTTGGCGTCGGTGGCGACGACGGCGGCGACCTGCTCGCCGACGAAGCGGACGCGGTCGTTGGCGAAGATGTAGCGGTCGTTCATGTAGAGGCCGAACTTGTGGACGAAGTTGCGGCCGGTGACGACCTTGACCACGCCGCGGAGTTTCTCGGCGGCGGAGGTGTCTATGGACTTTATTTTGGCGTGGGCGCGGGGGCTCTCGACGAGGGCGGCGTAGAGGAGGCCGGGGCCGAACTCGAGGTCGTCGGTGTATTTGGCGGCGCCGCGTATCTTCTCCCAGCCGTCTATGCGCTGCACGCTCTTGCCGACGACCCGCAGGCCGTCGTCCTGGGCCTTGGCCTTCCCTTTAACGCCCTTCTTCGGTTTCGAAATTATCTTGTCGATGTCCATATTTCGCCTCTTTTTAAGCCTGTTTGCCGTCGAGCAGGTAATTGTTGTTGCGGTTGGCGGCGACGAGTTCGCGTACCTCGTAGTCCTCGAAGCCCTCCGCGATGAAGGGGTCCTGCTTGGCCATGCCCTCGGCCTCTTCCTGCGACTGGGCGCGCAGGACCACCATGCCGCCCTTGCCGTCCTTGAAGGGGCCGCAGACCACCAGCCGGCCGTTGTCGTCGAGAGAGCGCAGGTGCTCCACGTGCCGCTGTATCACCGCCGGATCGAATTTCTTCCCTTCCTTCATCTTCATCGTTATCACGTATACCATGTCCCCGTCCCCCTTGCGCTCAGTCTGCCGAAACTATCTTTTTAAGATCGCCGCTCTCATCGAGGTAATAGACAACAGCGGCCTTTTCCCATATTATCACTTCAAAGCCATCGTTCTTCAACTCGACTTCCTCCAGTTCCGACTCGTCGTTCGGGACCTGGAAACGGCCTTTTTTGCGCAATTGCAGATAGGACCATGTACCGATCCGCTTGGACTCCGCTTCGGATAACGGGATCCTGGAAAACACCCTGACAGCATACGAAAGGCCGCCGCTTTTGGGATCATAGCTGGAAAGCAGCATGAGTGTCATCGAAAAGGCGCCGTCATCGCCGATCAAAACGGAATCCGTCATCCGATCCCCGTTAAAATCGCCAAATACGGCGGTAGGGGATTGATATGTCGTGTAAGGATAATAGCGCCTGATCTCTTCCGGATAGTAAGCGGCGGGACGCAATTCAAAATTCTTAGAGTAGGCATGGACAGCCTCATGCATCTTCGGAGACAGAAACACGGTATGGGTTGAAAATTCTATCCGGCTCCCTTTATCCGGATAAGGATTTTTCTGAAGCGTCGTTCCCGCAAAAATCTCCGGGGAGAAAAAAAGGGACATAAAGACCACAACAGAGCCGCCGGTCACCATGTAAGGCAGACCCGACCTTTCCAGCTTGGCGGTGATCCAGCTCAGTGTTTCAGCGAATAGCTTTTGCGTAACCTTTCCTTGACCAGCTCATCCAGTTCCGCCTCGGTAGCGGCGGGGTTATAGTATTTTATGCCGGCGCGCATGGACTCGAACTGAGCGTCCATAAGGTCGGACATCATGGCGAAACGCTGCTCCGGGGTCTTTCCCCTGAGCAGTTCCAGTTGTTTCGCCGAGGCCTTGTCCATGACGATTATTTCCCTTTTACTGTTTCTTCGATGGCTTCCACTATGGGCTCGTAGCCGGTGCAGCGGCAGAGATTGCCCGCTATGGCTTCCTTGATCTCGTGCTTGCCGGCCCTGGGGTTCTTCTCCAGCAGTTCGGTGGCCGAAAGGATTATCCCGGGCGCGCAGAAGCCGCACTGGAAGGCGTTCTTAGAATGGAACTTCTCCTGGAGCTTCCGCGTCCACTTGCGGCTGGTATTGGCGCCTTCGAGCGTGACCAGCTCGGCGCCGTCGGCCTCCACGGCCAGCGCCAGGCAGGAGCGCACGGTGCGGCCGTCCATGATTATGGTGCAGGTGCCGCAGTCTCCGCGGTCGCAGCCGACCTTGGGACTTTTTATGCCGAGCCGGTCGCGCAGCACGTCCACCAGGACGTCGCTGGGCTCCACCTCGATGGAGACTTTTTCGCCGTTGAGTTTGAAACTTATCGGGTGTTTTTTCATAAGGACCTCAGCAGATGTTCCCTTCGCCGTACTTCGGGCCCCGGCCCGAGAGGCGCGAGACCGCGGTCTCGAGCGCGCGGCCCAGCATGATACGCGCCATGTGAATGCGGTATTCCTTCGACGAGCGTATGTCGCTGATGGGGGAGATCTCGCAGGCCAGCAGCTCGCCGGCCTGCTTCACGGTCTGCTCCGTCACTTTCTTTCCCTTCAGGTAGGCTTCGGTCTTCAGGGCGCGCGCGGGCACGGGCCCCAGCGCGCAGAAAGCGACGCGGTAGCTGTGGTCGGTGAACACCGCGGCCTCGACGCCGCCCTGCGCCAGGTCCTCGCCGTCGTAGCGGGAGAGCTTCATGTAGCAGGCGCCGAACTTCTTCTCCGGCACGGCCATCTCGACCGAGACGACCAGTTCGTCCGGGGCCAGCGCGGTGCGCTTGGGGCCGGCGAACCATTCGTGTATCGAGACCAGCCGCTCGCCGCCGTGAGAACGCACGCGCACCACCGCGTCGTGCGCCAGCAGCGGCGGGGCGGAATCGGCCGACGGGACGGCGGAGCAGATATTGCCGGCCAGCGTGGCGCGGTTGCGCACGCCGGTGGAGGCCACCGTGCCTGCGGCCTCCCAGAGGTCCGGGAAGTTCTTCTTCACGGCCGCGGACTCCAGCAGCTCCGCGAAGGTGACCAGCGCGCCGGCGCGCAGGACGCCGTTCTTGAGCGAGAGACCGGAGAGTTCTTTCAGCCCCTTAACGTCCACCACCACCTCGGGTTTGGCGAAGCCTTCCTTGAGGTGGACTATCAGGTCCGTGCCGCCGGCAAGCGGCCTGGCCTTCTCCTTGTACATGGCGAGGGCCTGCAGGGCCTCGTCCAGGTCGGAGGGCTTCACGTATTCGAACTGCGTCGCTATCGGCATATCCGCTCCTTTCGTCGCTCGAGCTTCAGGCGGTCCAGGCCACCACGCGGCCCATGGCCGATTCCATCTCCAGGCCGTTGAGGGGGAAGAAGCCCAGCCAGCAGCGCTTGTTGGAGAGCTTGTCTATCTCGCCGCCCAGGTTCTCGGCGTGGACGAGCTTCCTGGGGAAGAGCTTGAGGTGCATGACCTGGTAGAAGGTCTCCTGCGGGAACATCTCGTCCCATTTCTTGCCGTATTTCGCCTCGAGCTTCTTCTCGGCCTCGACGAAGAGCTTGGGGTGCCAGTTGCGGATGATGGTGTTCATAGGGTGGTCGGCCGAGCCGCAGTCCACGCCTATCCATTTGAACTTCATGTCCAGCGCCCACTTGTGGAAGCGGGGGCCGGGGCCGGGGTGCTTGCAGAAATAGCGCACTTCGTCGCAGGTGCCTTTCTCGTACCAGGCGTACTTGTGATAGCCGGTGTTGATGATCAGGATGTCGCCCTTGCGGATGTCGGCGCGCTTCATCAGCAGCTCGGGCTCGTAGAGGTCGTAGTCGCCCACGTCCTTGGAGATGTCCACCACCACGGCGTTGCCTATCCATTCGTTCATCGGGACCTGGCCGATGGTGCGGCCGGCGCTGTAGAAGTGTATCTCGCCGTCCATGTGGGTGCCGACGTGGCTGGAGGTGGTCATGATCTGGCCGTTGGCGCCCTGGCCCATGTGCGCGCCGGCGATGCGCTTGAAGTACTGCAGCTGCAGCGGCATGTAGCTGGGCCACGGGGGGGTGTGGATGCTCAGCGGCTGGGTGAGGTCGTACATCTTGGCTTTCTGCATTATCTTCAGGAAGTCGTTGCTTTTCATTTTTTATCCTCCGTAAAATCCGTCGCCCGGGCCGCCTGTTCCGGCCGCCCGCCATTGATATCTTATTAATGGAAATTCTAACAAATGACCGCCCCTAAATAAAGCCGTGTCAGACCGCTAAAGCAGGAATACTAATTCCGGGGGCATGGCGTGCCCTCACCTAGCAAAACCAGGGTCGCGCACACCGTGCGCGCCCTTCCCGTTCTCGCCGCGAGCGCTCGTATG
>JAVHLJ010000055.1 GCA_031082205.1 Elusimicrobiales bacterium | reverse complement strand
TATCACGACGTTTATGTTGTCGGACTGGATATACTGCGCCTCGCCCACGGGCACCCACTGGTTGAAGTGGCGCATGCCGCTCAGGTGGCCGGCGGCGATAACGGCGGTCGCGTCGGCGCCGAAGGTGAAGGTGCCGGTGGAATAATGGGTGGTCGCCCAGCCGTCGAGGACGCCGTCGTCGTCGGTATCGATACGGGTCCGATAGGTCCCGGGATTGGTATTGTAGCCCGGTTCAAGCCGCAGGACCAGCGCGGGCTTCATCGGCCGGTCGAACAACTCTTCTACCGCGCCGGGCACGCTGCGCTCCAGTAGCCTTACCTGGCCGTAGCGGGAATATCCGTACTTCACAGGAAAATCCGGCATGGCGCCCTCTTCGAGGTCGCTGGAATCCGCCCAGAGCTCCATCTTCATGCCTTCGGGGCCCCCGGGCGGGTCGAGCCACTCGCTGTGGGGCGGCAGTTCCGGCACTATACCGGCCTCGGCCAGCCGGCGCGGTGACGGTGGTCTCGACGACGGGGCCCACTTTGTCCAGATGGAAATACATCGTGGTGGCGCCAGCCAACGAGGAGGCCGGGGTATCGCCGAAGATTTCTATGCGAACCCGAAGAGAGGAATTCCCGTGGTCAGTAGAGCGTGGTAAGAGTCTCGGAGACGCCCTTGCGTATCTCGTACCAGAAGTCCAGCGCGGCGCCGCGCCGGTCGGCCTCGAAGGCCTTTATCCAGCGCTCCAGCTCGGGGTTCTTGTCGCCCTCGACGTCCCGCTTGCGCTTCAGGAAACCCAGCAGGAAGTCGATATTGCGGTCGGACTCCCAGAACACCGCGACATTGCGGCTGTTGACGCGGCCGGCCGTGGCCCTTATCACTTCCTGGAAACGCGCCGAATCCCCCCAGATGTGCTGGACTATGTCGGGGGCCATCTCCTCGGCCCAGCCGCGATGGAAGCGGCAGATGCCCAGGTCGTCGATGATCAGTTCCTGTATCATGCGGCCGGCGTTGAGCCGTCCCAGCTCGCGCGGCGGCACGAAATCGAAGCCGTAGTACATGTAGTACTTGCCCATGACGGCCATCGGGCTCAGCGCGCCGGCGTTCCAGTACTGGTTGGGCACCATCCAGCCGTTGCGGGCGTTGGCCAGGAAGACGAAGCGGCGGCCTATCTCGTGGCCGCGGGAGCGCGAAAGCCGCCGCGCCAGCTTGCGCGCGCCCAGGGAAAGGTCCAGCACGCCGCGTGACTCCAGGATGGAGTCTATCAGGCCGACGCCCAGTTCCGCGTTATGCGCGGAGTCGGCGACGGCGTCGAACTTCTCCGCGTCCCAGCGCGGCAGGCTCTTCACGCCGAGGTCCCCGGGCTTGAGCAGGCCTTCGTGCAGGCATTCCATCAGCCAGGAGAGAACTCCCCCCGCGGAGATAGCGTCGAACCCGGCCGCGTCGGCGTGACGGTTGAGCCTCTCCGCCGCCCGCTGGTCGAATATCCCGCAGAGCGGGCCCATGGTCTGGTAGGGTTCGTAGTCCTTCTTGAACTCGCCGTTGAGCTTCTTGCAGACCGCGGAGCAGGGCTCGCCGCAGGTGCGCTGCTGCTTCTTCGCTATGGTCTCCTCGTTGAACTGCTTCAGGTAATGATCGGTCACCAGCCGCTTGTTGAGCGCCGTCCGGGCCGGTTCGTCCCACAGCGCGCTGCGGTAGTTGAAGGCCAGCAGCCGGCCGCCAAGCGTGGAATAGTTCACGCCGAAGGTGCCGCCGGTGCCGAACTTGGGGTCGAAGCGGTACTTGGTGGTGGCCTCGAAGTCCTTGGCCGCCAGCTTCTTCTCGTAGCGCTGACGGAACCACTCGTCGGCCACGGCGCGGTCGCGGAAATCGTCGTCGAGACAGGTGCCGCCGTAGATGACCGCGCAGATATTATGCTCGCGGAAGAGCTTGCTGCCGAAGCCGCCGCGGCCGGCCCAGCAGTCGGCGTGCGTCGTCCTGCCGTCCTGGTAAGGCGCGGAGGCTATCGCGCCGAAATCGGTGGCGGCGGCGGCCGGGCCCACGGCCAGCACGCGCGGGGTCTGCTTGAACTCCCTCGCCCAGCGGCCGAAGACATGGTCCATCATCGCGTAGACGCCGCCGGGGGCCGAGGCCCAGATCCTGCCCGGGTCCACCGGCGCCAGTTCCACCTGCACTTCCTCGCCGTGCTCGCGGTTGAGCACCAGGACGGAGGGAGAAGGCGCGCGGCCGCGCAGCGAGACCATGTTGACGCCCAGGTCGTCGAAGATCAGCCCGGCGCCGCCCATGGCGGAGACGTAGAAACCGCCCCAGCAGGGGGAGTGGCCGGTGAAGATGAGCCGGTTGGAGCCGGGGAAGATGGAGCCGGCCAGCAGGCCGGTGCCGAAATTGAGGACGCCGTGGCGCCCTGCCTCGCGGCCGGTCAGGTGCAGGCCCAGGTCGACCGGGCCCCAGAAAGGCCCGACCGGGAAACGCTCCACGCGGTAGAAAGAGGTACCCGCGTCGACGTGAAGGACTTTGATCACTTTTTCCATGCTATCCCCCCTCCATCATCTTCCTGGCCGCCAGCCTGGCGCCAGGGGCCGGCCTTATCCTGCCGTAATCCGAAGGCGGAACGAAGGTCCCGTCCAGCGTAACCACGGCCAGGGCCGGGTCCAGGCCGGCCGATTCCAGGATCTCCCGCACCGTGGCGCCCTCCCGATGCTCCCGGGGTTTCCCGTTGAGGTATATCACGGCCTGGTCAGTTTCTTGTACTTGATGCGGTGCGGCACCAGCGCGGCGTCGCCCAGCCGCTCGCGCCGGGAAGCCTCGTAGTCCGAGAAGTTGCCTTCGAACCAGACGACCCGGCTGTCCCCCTCGAAGGCGAGTATGTGCGTGGCGATGCGGTCGAGGAACCAGCGGTCGTGGCTGATGACCACGGCGCAGCCGCCGAAGTTCTCGAGCGCCTCTTCCAGGGCGCGCATCGTGTTGACGTCCAGGTCGTTGGTCGGCTCGTCGAGCAGCAGGACATTGCCGCCTTCTTTGAGCATCGCCGCCAGGTGAACGCGGTTGCGCTCGCCGCCCGAGAGCTCCGAGACCTTCTTCTGCTGGTCCTGGCCGGTGAAGTTGAACCGCGCGACGTAAGCGCGCGAGTTCATCTCGAGCTTGCCCAGCTTCACTATATCCAGCCCGCCCGAGAGCACCTCCCAGACGGTCTTGTTGGGGTCCAGCGTGGAGCGGCTCTGGTCGGAATAGCCTATCTTTACCGTCTCGCCGACGCGGAAATCGCCGGCGTCGGGTTTCTCGGAGCCGGTTATCATCTTGAAGAGCGTCGACTTGCCGGCGCCGTTGGGGCCGATGATGCCCACTATGCCGCCGGGCGGCAGCGAGAAGCTCAGGTCCTCCATCAGTATCTTGTCGCCGAAGGCCTTGCTCACTCCCTTGGCCTCTATGACGACGTTGCCGAGCCGCGGGCCCGGCGGGATGTATATCTCGAGGTCCTTCACCAGCTTGTCGGATCCCTGCTCCAGGAGCTGCTCGTAGGCGTTGATGCGGGCCTTGCCCTTGGCGTGGCGGCCCTTGGGGCTCATGCGTATCCATTCGAGCTCGCGCTGCAGCGTCTTCTGGCGCTCGGTCTCGGCTTTCTCCTCGAGCTTGAGGCGCTGCTCTTTCTGCTCGAGCCAGGAGGAATAGTTGCCCTTCCACGGTATACCCTGGCCGCGGTCGAGCTCGAGTATCCAGCCGGCCACGTTGTCGAGGAAATAGCGGTCGTGCGTCACGGCGATGATGGTGCCCTCGTAGCCGCGCAGGTGATGCTCCAGCCAGGCGACCGATTCGGCGTCGAGGTGGTTGGTCGGCTCGTCGAGCAGCAGGATGTCGGGCTTCTGCAGCAGCAGCCGGCACAGCGCCACGCGGCGGCGCTCGCCGCCCGAGATCAGCTTCACCGGCGTGTCGCCGGGCGGGCAGCCCAGCGCGTCCATGGCCTGCTCCAGCCGCGAATCGATGTCCCAGGCGTCGAGCGCGTCGATCTTCTCCTGTATCTTCGACTGCTTCTCGATGAGCGCGTTCATGGCGTCGTCGGACATCGGCTCGGCCAGCTTCTCGCTGATGGCGTTGTACTCCTTCAGCGCGTTCATGGCCTCGGGCACGCCCTCCTCGACTATCTCCTTGACGGTCCTGGAGTCGTCGAGTTTCGGCTCCTGCTCGAGCAGGCCGACGGTGTAGCCCGGGGAAAGCACGGTCTCGCCCTTGAAATCCGTGTCCACGCCGGCCAGGATGCGCAGCAGGGAGCTCTTGCCGGAGCCGTTTAGGCCCAGCACGCCTATCTTGGCGCCGTAGAAATAGGAGAGATAGATGTCCTTGAGGACGGCCTTCTTGTCGTAGTACTTGCTGACGCCGACCATCGAGTAAATGACTTTCTTGTCGTCTTTCGTTTCAGCCATGTTCGTATCCTTGGGCCCGGTATAGTGGCCTAAATTATCCCAAAAATAGGGGGCGCGGGTATACCCTCAGTCGGGCATGACCGGGGCCGGGGCGGCCGGCGCCGCTTTCTTCCGGCGCCCGTCGTCGATTGCGAGAGCCGTCATCAGGCCGGCCACGGCAAGCAGCGAGGCGGCCAGGAAGACCGACTTGTAGCCGTAGGCGGCCCAGAGCAGGCCGCCGGCCGCCGGTATCGTCATCGACACCGCGTGGTCTATGGTTATGCCGAAGGATATGGTCGGGGCGATGTCGGCCTTCGACTCGGCGACGCGGTTGAGATAGGTGGTGCGCGCTATGCGCGTGGCGAACATCAGGTTGTCGAGCACGAAGAGGAAATAGAGCAGCGGCCTGAACGAGGAGAAGGCGAAGCCCGCGCAGATGCCCAGCAGTATCAGGGCGTCGCCGATGAACATCCTCCGCTCGCCTATCCTGTCGGTCAGCTCGCCGAAGGCCTGGCGGAAGACGACGCCCGCGGCCGCGGCCGCCATAGCCAGCGCGGCCATCAGCGCCGGGCTGGCGCCGTACACCGTGACCAGCACCCACGGGGCGAAGGTCAGGAAGATCTGCTTGCGCGCGCCGAAGAGGATGTTGAGGAGGTAATACCACCTGTAGCGCCATTTTATTACGAACCTGCGCCCCCTCGGCGCCCGGTCCTCGTCGGATGCGGGTATGCGGGCGAACAGGAAGGCCGCGGCGACCGAGGCCAGCGCGGCGAAAAGGAAAGCCGCTTCGTAAAGCCGGGGCCCGGCCGAACGCGCCAGCAGCCAGACCGCGCCGGCGCCGGCTATGGCGGCGAAATTGGTGACGCCGCTGATCTGGCCCAGCCGCCGGCCCTGGCCGCCCTCTTTGGCGAAGCGCAGGCCCATGACGCTCTCCACCGTCATGAAGAGATGGCTGCCCGAGCTCCAGACCAGCATCCAGACGAGCATCAGGTGGTACGCCGGCGACAGGAAGGCCAGCCCCGCCACCCCGGCGGCCGTGAGCAGGCTGGTCATCACCGCCCAGTTGCGCACGGGGACGGCGGCCAGCAGGCCGGCCATGAAAACGACCAGGAAGCCCGGCAGCTCGCGCGGGAATTCCAGGAAGCCGCGCTGCTCCGAGGTCAGCCTGAAAGTGTCGTTGAGGTAATTGTTGAAGGCCGCCGACAGCACGCCGGCGTTGACGCCGAAGAGCAGGACTCCCAGCAGGAACGCCCTGAAAGCCGGGTCGGCCGCCCGCCACCGCGCCAGGAGGCCGGCGGTCATGCCGCGGCGGCGCCGGCGGGGCCGGAGACCAGTATGGTCCTGAGGGTTTCCAGCGCGGGCCCCTCTCCCAGCGAAATGAGTATATCGCCGCCCGCTATTTCCGTTTCGCCGCTCGGGATCAGGTACCTGGAATCCCTGTATATCATAACGACCAGCACCTCCCTGGGCACCCCGAGCTCGAAAAGTTTTTTGCCGGCGGCGTAGCTGCCGGCCGGCACTATAAGCTCGCTCATCTGGGCGTTTATGTCGAAGCCGTCCTCGAGCGAGAGGGGGGCCACCCTGGCCTCGGCCGGCGGCACTTCCAGCCCCAGCAGACGGGCCGCCAGCGGAATGGTCGAACCCTGCAGCAGCGAGGAAGCCAGCACGCAGAAGAAGACGATGTTAAAGATATAGCCCGAGCCCTCCAGGCCGGCTATCAGCGGGAAGGTGGCAAGTATGATGGGCGCGGCGCCGCGCAGACCGACCCAGGAGATGAAGAGTTTCTCGTTGAGCGGCGCGCGGAAAGGGAGCAGGCAGAGGAACACCGCCAGCGGCCTGGCGACGAAGATGAGGACGAAGGAGATCAGCAGCCCGCTGCCGGCCACGGGCGCCAGCTGGGACGGGAAGACCAGCAGCCCCAGCGTGAGGAACATCGCTATCTGCATCAGCCAGGCCACGCCCTCGTGGAAGTAGATCAGCGGCTTCTTGTGCAGGAAGCCCCTCCCCGCCATGATCAGTCCCGCCGCGTAGACCGAAAGGAACCCGTTGCCCTTTATCAGCGAAGAGACGTAATAGGTTATTATGACCAGCGCCAGCGTGAACACGGGGTAGAGTCCTTCGTAATCGAGGTCCATCCGGTTTATGGCGTATATGGTCCCCCGGGCCATGGCCCAGCCTACCGCGGCGCCGATGATCATCTCGCCCAGGAAGGCTGCCGGCAGCCGCCAGTAGGACCCTCCCCCGGCGGTTATGACCCCTATCATCCCGGCGGTGAGGAAGACGGCCGTCGGGTCGTTGCTGCCGGATTCCAGTTCCAGCAGTCCCCGCAGGCCGGGCCTTATGTGCACGCCGCGCGCGCGCAGCACCGAGAAGACCGCGGCCGCGTCGGTGGACGAGATGATGGCGCCGATCAGCAGTCCCGTCTCCAGGCCGAGCCCAAGGATATAATGCGCGGCCAGTCCCACGACCAGCGCCGTCAGCAGCGTGCCCAGGACCGCGAGGGTCACGCCCTCTTTCAGCGCCGGGCGCACGGCTTTCAGATCGGTGCTGAGGCCGCCGTAAAAAAGTATTACGGCGAGCGCCACCACGCCCATGGTCTTGGCCAGCGGCGCGTTGTCGAAATGCACTCCGCCTACGCCCTCGGAGCCGGCCAGCATGCCGATGAATATGAAGATGAGCAGCGCCGGCAGCCCCATCTTGCCGGAAGCCTTGCTGGCCAGCACGCTCACGGCCAGCAGCACGCAGGCCGCGAGAATGAAATATTCCGCCGCTATCATGAACAAATTCTATCAAATGCCGCCGCCGGGAAGGCGCGGCTCAGAGACCAGTTTCTTTGGCGGCCTGCCGGCGGCGGTCGGGGTCGAGGAAGGAGCCTTCCACCGCGAAGCGGCGGCAGAGGTCCAGGTCCGCGCGCTTCAGGCCCAGCGGGCCCAGCGCCAGGGCGTATTCGCGGTTAAGGTCGGTATCGAGTATCTCGGGATCGTCTGCGCTTATGGAGCACTTGAGCCCGGCGTCCAGGAATTTTTTGAGCGGATGTTTTCCCGGCGCTTCCACGGCGCGCGTGAGGTAATTGCTCCAGGGATTGGTCTCCACGGTGACGCCGGCCGCGCGCATCATCTCAATAGTCCGCCCGGTGCGGTCGTCGGCGGCCTTCACGCCGTGGCCTATCCTCGCGGGCCGCAGCAGCTCCAGCGTATCCCTCACCTGGGAATGATCCCCCTCCTCGCCGCTGTGCACGGTCAGAGGCAGGCCGGCGTCGCGGAGTTTTTTCGCCAGCGGGGCGTAGAGCCGGGCGGGAAAAGCCTTCTCCCCCTCGGCCAGGTCGAAGCCGATCACCTTCTTCCGGTTCTCTATCGCGAAAGCGGCCGTCCTCTCCGCCGAGGCAAGGCCGAGCCCGCGCGAGGCTATGACGATGAGGCCGCCGACGAAGGGATGGCGGGACTCGAAGCGCCTCACGACGGAATGCATTATGTCCAGCGACCGGCGCCAGTCGAGGTCCTTGCCGCCCAGCATGAAATCGGGGCTGAAGCGGAGCTCGAGCAGCCGTATGTTCTCGTCCCGGAAAGCCGTCTCCAGCGCCTCCCAGGTCAGCTCCTCCACGGCCTCGTAGGAGGCGAAGGCCGACTGGGCGATGGTGAACATCGCCAGCACTTCGTCCAGCGAGCCCATCGGGGCCTTCAGTTTCGTGAGCTTTTCAAGTTCCGCGGGATCGGAGGACGGCAGCTTAGCTCCGTGCCGCGCGGCGAGGCGTATTATCGACGGGACGCTGACGCAGCCTTCCAGGTGGCGGTGCAGCTCGGCCTTGGGAAGGGCCTTTATCTCCGCGCCCGGGTCAGGCCTCACCGGAGCGTCCTTTCACGGCGTACCTCATCATTTTCTCGAAAGCCTCCACCCGGCCGCCCAGCCCTCCGGGCGCGCCGGACGAACGTTCGAATATCTTGCGGGCCAGCGCCTCGAAGGCCGGCGAGCGGGAGGCCCCGCGGCCCGGCGACAGGCGCAGAGAAAGCCCGGCGGCCGAATACTCCAGCCGGGCGGAGTAGGAGAGCCGGCCGAAGCGCAGGAGCAGGCGGCGCTCCGACAGCCATTCGTTCACCCGCGCCGACAGCCGGCGCGCGCCGATGAACTTCATCGAGGCGAGGAACCGGGTCTTCATGTCGGTTTTCGCGAAAACGATCTTCTCTTTCCCGGCGCGGGCCAGGCCGGCCCGGGCGAGCTCCGCCAGTTCCGCCCGGAAAACGGCGACGGGGTCGCGGCCGAACAGGGCCCGGAATTCCATCCTGTCCACCTCGTTGTAGGAAGCGACGCGGCGCAGGACATGGAACACCATCGCCTTGCGGCCCGACAGGGGAACGGTCATGAAGACGTTCTTAGCGGGATCGGCCGCGAGCGGGGTGGTCTGGTAGAAGGCCTTCGCCGGGATATAGGAGTCCCCCTGCCAGCCCAGCGTGAAGTAAGCGTCGGCCGGGCCCAGTTCCCCCATGGCGTAATGTTCCTTTATTTCCGCGCCGCGGCGCTTGAAGACCACGGAACCGGCCATCCTGTCGCGCATAAGGAAGGCCTCCGCCCCCGGGGCGTCGAAGCCCAGCCTGCCGGCGGCGGCGGCCAGCAGCGGGTAAACCCTCCGCCTGAAGGACAGGGAGCTTCGCTGGAAGGCGTCCTGATCGCCGCCGGAATACAGGTCGAGGTATTCCTGCGGCGGGATGAACTGGTAGATGGAAACGGTGTCGGGCTTCATGCGCAGCAGCCTGGCGAAGCCTGCGGCGAATTTTTCCGGGGTCTCTCCGCGCAGTCCCATGAGCAGGTCGGCGTTTATGTCGGAGAAACCCAGGTCCCTGGCGGAACGCAGGAAAGAGGAGACCATGGCGTCCTTCTGGTATTCCCGGCCCAGCAGCTTAAGGACGGCCCGGTCGAGCGCCTGCACCCCGAGGCTGACGCGGTCGAAGCCGGCCGCCCTGGCCGCTTCCAGCTTGGCCCGTGAAGCGGTCAGCGGCTCGCATTCGAAGGTCTTCTCCCCTCCCGGCCGCACCCTGAGGCCGGCGACGGGGCCGGCGAATATTTCGCGCAGCTGCCGGGCGGTAAAGATACTGGGAGTTCCGCCGCCGAAGAAGAGGTTTGCGAACTCCAGCCGGCGAAAGACCGGACCGAAGAACCGGGCCAGCCCGGCCAGCCTGTCCTTGTAGTCCTCCAGTTCGCGCGGGGAGGAGAGCAGCTTCTTGAAAAAAATACAGTAGCGGCAGCGCTTGAGGCAGTAAGGGACCGTCAGGTAGAGGTTCACGGCTCCGCGGCCGGGCGAACGGGCGTACTCCTCCCAGAGCGAGCGGATCCCCGCCGAGCGGAGAGGGACCAGGTCCTCGGCGAGGCCCATCGCGTAGAGGTCCGGCGGCGAAAAATGCTGGGCGTAATCCTTATGCAGGACGGCGAGGGAGAGGAAGTCCCGGAAAACATCCGCGCCTCCGCTGCCGGCCCGGGCCGGGGCCGTGCGGACGGCGCGGCGGACGGCCTTATTTGCCGAGTATGGAGTCAAGGCGCTTCTGGGCTCTGGCGGCGAATTTGTCGTCCCGGTATTTTTCCGAGAGTTTCATGTAATACTGCCTGGCCATGTCGTAATTCTTGGCTTTCTCCCAGGACTCGCCGGCCGCGTACATGGCGCGAGGAGCCTGGCCGTCCTTCTCGTATTCCGCGACTATCTTGTCGTAGAGGACGGCCTCGGCGGCGGCGTCCTTTATGTCCTTGCGGGTTATCTCGGCCGCGAGGAACAGCGCCTCGTGCCCCTTCTCGCCGCCGTACTTGTCCGCCAGCCGCACCAGCACCGAGACGGCCTCGGCGGTTTTGCCCATCCGCTCGCGCAGCACCCGGGCGGCGGCCATGTACGCGTCATAGGCCTCGGGGCGGTCGGGGTACAGGGCTATTATCTTTTCGTGGGTCTCCACTGCCAGCGCGTATTTCTTCTGCCTCTCGGCCAGGGCCGGGAGCCGCCCGTACGCCTCCCAGGCCTCCGGCGTGCCGGGGAACGAGACCGTGACGTCCAGGTAGGCGTCGACGGCGCCGTCGTATTCCTTCAGGTCGTCGGCCAGCAGGTTCGCGAGCGCCAGCCTGGCCGCGGCCATCAGCGGCGTTGAAGGGTGCATGGCTATGAGCTTCTCGTAGGCCACCCGGGCCGCGACATGCTCCTTTTTGGCCGCGTGCATCGCGGCCAGCGAGCGCTGCAGCGCGTCACGGCCGGGATAGGAAGGGAACCGCTCGAAGAAAAGGCGGAACTCCTCGACGAGGGGGTCGTGATAATCGGACCCGGCCTCCGCGGCCAGGCGGCCGAGCAGCATGGCCATCCTGTCCTCCTTGGCCGGCTTATCGAAAGGTTTCGCCAGCTCCAGCAGCAGGGGCCGCAGTTTCTTGTCGGCCCTTTCGCTGACCAGCGCCTCCAGCAGCGAGGCGGCTTTCCGGGCGGCCTCGGAGCCGGGATAGAGCTGGAGCTGCTTGAGCAGGTCGACCGTGGCCTCCCGGTAATCCTTGAGGCGCAGCCTCATCTCGGCCTTGAGCAGTTGGGCCTCGGCGGCCGTGGAGTCCAGCGGGCCGCTGGACAGCCAGCCGGAAATCTGGGTCATGACTATGCGGGTTATCTCCCTGTCCTGCCGCGCGGAAGCGGCCTTGAGGAAGGCCCATTCCGCCTCGCGCGCGGAAAGGCGCGCGGCGGGAGAGACCACCTCGTCGGACGGGGAAGGGTCTATGACCCGCGCCGGCGCCTCTGCCGCCGCCGGCGGCTTCGCTTCCGCCGGCGCGGTCACGGCCGCGGACGGGGCCTCTTCCTTGCCGGCGAAGCCGGGCAGCGACGAAATATCGGGGTTCGCGGCCGGCGACAACTCTTCCGTCCCCTGCGCGGCGGCGGGGACGGCGAACGCGACGGCCAGCAGCAGGGAGTAAACGCGGTTTTTGATCATATCGCTTCCTTTGTTCAGGCGGCCAGGAACTTCTTAAGGCCGGTCATTATCATCTGCACCGAAATGGTTATCAGGATCATGCCCATCAGCTTTTCCATCGCCAGCAGGCCGCGCTCTCCCAGCAGCCGCGAGAGAGGGGCCGAAAGACCGCCCAGGATAACGGCGTTGATCAGCCAGGCGGCACCGACCACGCCGAACCACGTGCCCAGGCGCCCGGGCTCCTGCAGCGAGAAGAGCAGGACCATCGTCAGCACCGACGGGCCGGCCACCAGCGGTATGGCCAGCGGGACGATGAAGGGCTCGCCGCCGGGATTGTCGGCGAAATGGGAATCACCGCGCGGGAAGATCATCTGCAGGGCGATGAGGAACAGCACTATGCCGCCGGCCACCGACATGGCGGTGAGGTCTATCGCCAGGAAAGAGACGATGTATTTGCCGAAAAGGAGGAAGAACACCATCAGCGCCAGGGCGATGAACAGTTCCCGGATGATGACCGGGCGGCGGCGCGCCTCGGGAACACCCTTGAGGGCCGACATGAACATCGGTATATTGCCCAGCGGGTCCATGACCAGCGCGAGCGTGAATACCGCCGAGGCGAAGGGGAGTATGTCCATGTTTAAATTCTAGCAAAAGCGGGCGGCCGGGGATTTCAGCCGGCGGACGGGGGGCCTTCGGGCTTTTTCGGACCGTCTACCGTTACGGCCGCGGTTAGCGATATCACCAGCGACAGCGCGAGCCCGAAAGGGGCCCCGACCACGGCCCCGATGAAGGCGCCCTGCCCCATGGCCTGCTCCGGGCTTCCCAGGAGGTAGCCTCCGCTTTCCATCACGTAGCCCGGCAGGTAAACCGCGGCTCCGGATATTATCCCGGCGGCGCAGCCGTAACCGGTACCGGCCAGGACCCTCGCGAAAACGACGGCGAGCGCGTATTCGTTCTTCAGGCTGAGCAGGAAAGGGACGAAAAGATAACCCAGCAGGAAGCCGCTGCCGCCGCCGGAGATCATCCCGGGCACCCCGCCGAAAACCCCGAAGACGGCCCCGACGGCCGCCGAGACGACGGCAATGGTCCATTTCATCCACTTCAGAGCTCCACTCTCCCCTGCCAGCATGAACGCCTCCCGGTTCCTTCCCGCCGCGATTTGGTTATAATATTATATTAAGGCTTGAGAGGGGTGCGCAAAAATGAAAAGACTGACTTTCCTGACGACGATCGCGGTACTGCTGGCGGGCTGCGGACGGGACCCGGAGCCTCCCGCGCTCCGGACGCGCTACGAACGCGGACGCGTCGATAATTTCAGCGCCGCGGAACTGCGGCTGGAGAAAGCGCTCAAGGACGCGGCGCGGCTGCCGGCCGCCGTGGAATTCGCCGGGGGCATGTTCGACACCGCCTATATCATCCCCGAGGAGCATCCCGGCATAGGCTTCACCGTGCGACAGAAGGACGGCGCCGTCGAGGTGGAGAGGGGCCTGGACACGACGACCGAACCGACGCTGGTCATACCGCTCAGCGACGAAGGGATAATGAACGCCTACGCGTTCTTCAGGGACGGGAAACTCGACGAGACCGAGGAGTTCCTGGTGGCCAACGCGCTCTTCAAGCCGGGCTGGGAAGCCTCCTACCGCATACCGGAACTGCGCAGCCGGCTGGTGAGCCGGTACATGAAGCTCGACGGCCTGCTCCACGCGGTGCTGCTCAATCCCGGCGGCGTCAGGTTCAAGGGCCGGCCGGTGAAGAACGAGCTCTCCGTGGCCAGGGTCAGCGGGCAATGGGTGATCTTCAGCGGCCTCGAGGGCACGCCGGACGCGCGCATGGAGCTCGCCCCGAAGGACGCGCTGGAGATGTACGCGCTCATAATGCGCGACCTGCCGCGGGCGAAGACCTTCGGCGAGAAGCGCGAGGTGATGCGCAGGTTCTCGGAGGTCCGCGCCCGCTGCCTGAAGAGCTGACGGGACCGCGCGCCGCGACATGCCGCTCCGCGTCGTACTGGGCAAGATCTTCGCCATCCTGTCGGGGATATTCATCATCTCCGCCTACGCCCTCGGCTCGCCCGCCGCACTGCTGGCCGGGACCCAGCCGGCCGTGTTCCTCAAAGGCGGCGCCTCGCTATTCCTCATTCTCTGCGGCGGCTACCTGATGAACGACCTGCTCGACCGCGGCTACGACGAGGTGAACAGGCCGGGGGCGGGCTTCGCGGCCCGGCTGCCGCGCGGCCCGGCCCTGGCGGCCG
>JAVHLJ010000054.1 GCA_031082205.1 Elusimicrobiales bacterium | reverse complement strand
ACAGGGAAAGCAGGCGCCCCAGGATGCCCGTCTCCCCGGACGCCGAGGTCCGCTCCGAAGGCGGCATAATGATAATCCGCGACCGAAATTTCGAGGGAGCCGCCGAAAAGCCCAAGAGCATGGAGCAGATGCTGCGCGAAATGGCCGAGTCCAAGAAACCGGCGGCCGTTTCCCTCAACGACGCGCAGCTGGACAATATGCGGATAAAGCCGGGCGGCGGCCCGTACGAGGGAGCTGTGAAGAAGTCCGCGGTCCCGCTTCCGGGCGGCGAGATGCAGGAGGGCGGCCCGGGCATGATATCGGCTCCGGTCGATTACAAGCTTTTCCGCGACAGGAACGCCTGGAACGCTTTCAGGAGCTCCCACAAGGGTGATTTCCCGGAATCCGATTTCAGGACCAACTTCCCGCTGATACTTGTGTCGGTATCGGAACTTCCGAGCTGCATCTTCAAGATAGCGGGCGTCGCCCCGTCCCGCGCCGCAGTGAACGTTTATTACCGGCTTGACCCTCTGGCGATGGCCGCCGACGGCTCCGGAAACGATTACGAAATTTTCTCCTCCACACTGGTCCCCGCCGGCTTCGACGTGAAGCTGGTCCAGGTCCCCTAGCCAGGATCCTCAGCGCGCGGCCAGCCTGGCCGCCGATAATATCGCCTCGGCCATGCCGCGCCAGTCGGCCCTTCCCTTTCCCGCTATGTCGAAAGCCGTGCCGTGGGCCGGCGAGGTCCGGACGAAAGGCAGCCCCAGCGTCAGGTGGACGGCGCGTTCCATGCCCGCCAGGAGCTTTACCGGGGTTATTGCCTGGTCGTGGTAAGAGCACATCAGCCCGTCCAGTTTTCCGGCCTTGTGCAGGGCCCAGGCGGCGTCGCCCGGCAGCGGGCCTTCCACGAGGAGGCCGACGGCCCGCGCGGCCCGCGCCGCGGGGGCCAGAACCTTCGCCTCCTCCCCGCCCAGCAGCCCTCCCTCCCCGGCGTGAGGGTTGAGGGCGCAGAGACCTATCCGAGGCCGGCGCCCCAGCAGGCGCCGCAGCTCGCCGGAGAAAACATGCAGCTTGGAAACGACGGAGGCGCGCGTTATGGCGGCGCCGGCCCGCGCGAGGGGGAGATGTTCGGTCAGCAGGGCCGCGTTGAGACGGCCGGCCGAGAAGGCCATCAGCGGCTCGCCGGGCAGACGCGCCCGGAAAAAATCGGTGTGCGAGGTCTGCGGCAGGCCCGCCGCCTTCCAGGCCTCCTTGCAGACCGGGGCCGTGACCATGGCGTCCGCGAGGCCGGAGGAGACCAGGCCGAAGGCGGCCTTGACGGCCAGGTACGACGCCAGCCCGGAGCGCGCGTCCGGCCGGCGCGGCGGGGAGGCCGGGCCGGGGATGTCCATGACCGGGGCCAGCCGCTCGTCCAGTCCCGCTCGCAGCAGCGCCCGGCGGCAGCCTATGACCGCGGCGGAACAGGCCCGCCTGACGGCGGGAAAAGCGACGGCCGACGCCGTTATTTCGGGGCCTATGCCCCCCGGGTCGCCGGCCGTGATGAGTATCAGCGGTTTCCGCTTCACTTGAAGTCGAAGAACTGTATGCTCGCCTTTTCCTTGAGGCCGTTGAGGTATTCGGTCAGCTTCCTGGAGAACTTGCTGTTGGCCAGCAGCTGCTCGATGTCGTCGCGGGCGGCCTCGAAGCGCAGCTTCTGGCGGGCGCGCTTCTCTTCCAGCCGCAGTATGTGCCAGCCGAAGGGGGATTCCACCGGCGCGGAGTTGTCCCCGACCTGCATCGAGAAGGCCGCAGCCTCCACGGGGTCAGGCAGCCAGCCCTTGAAGACGTAGCCCAGGTCGCCGCCCTTGCGCGCGCTCTCCTGGTCGTCGGATTCCTTCCCCGCCAGCTCCTCGAAATCCTCGCCGGCGTCCAGGCGCTTCTTGAGCGCCAGGGCCTTCTCGCGGGCCTTGTTCTTTTCGGCCAGCGGCGCGCCCTCCGCCACCTTGACCAGGATGTGGCGCAGGCGGACCCGCTCGGCCGTGACTTCCTTGAAGCGCTGCGCGACGGCGTTGAGCTCTTCGATATCGTCCTTGTCCATGCCCTTGAGGGCGGCCTCGTCGCCTTTCACGGCGGCCTGGATCCTGCCGTAATAGTCGCGGACCTCCTTCTCGTCCGGAGCGGAGACCTGGGGCCTGATCTTCTCCTCGATGAGCTTGCGCACCATCAGCTGCTTGCGTATGCGCTCGCGGAACTGCGCCGCGGAGACTCCCTCGCGCGCCAGCTCGGCGGCGAAGGCGGCCTCGGCCTTTTCCGGGCTCACCGGCCGTCCGGCTTCGTCGCGGGAGAAGCGCTTCTTGATCTCGGCCACTCCTCCCTCCAGTTCGCGCTCGTACACCTTTATCTTGAGCTTCTCCGCCTGCTGCGTCAGCAGGAGTTCGTCGACCAGCTTGTCCATCGCCATGGTCTCCAGCTGCTTCTCCGCGTCCTTCTGCTTCAGGAAGTCGGGCATCATCGCGCGGTACTGCTCCAGGATGGCCTGGCGGGTCTTCTGGTATTCGGAGATGAGTATCGCCTCCCCGTTGACCTTGGCGGCGACGCCGTCCACCGCGCGCTGGGCCGCCGCGGGCGAGGCCGCCAGGGCCAGGGCCAGCAGGCTATTTGTAATCTTCATCGAGCACCTCCACTTTGAGTTCGGCCTGCAGTTTTTCCATGTGCGCGTCGAACTTCTTCTTTTCCAGTATCCTGCGCACGCGCTCGTCGGTCTCCGGGCCGCGGGATTTCCTGGTCTGCGATATTTTCTTTATCAGGTGGTTGCCGAACTTGGTCTTCACCACGCCCTGCACCTCGCCGACCTTCATCTTGAAGGCCATGTCCTCGAGTTCCGGTATGAACTCGCCTTTCATCATGGGGGGCATCCGCCCCGAGCCGGTCATGAGGCCCTTCTCGCCGGCGCGGTCCCTGGCGAGCTTGGAGAAGTCCGCCCCGGACTTGACCCGCCGGAGCACCGCTTCCGCCTCGTCATGGGTGGGGTACATCAGGTGGTCCACCACTATCTCGTTGGGGTTCTCGGCGTAATAGGCGGCGATCTCCTCGTCGGTCGTGCCCAGGGTCTTCTGTTTGAGGTCCTCGATCCATAGTTTGGTCAGGAGGTAGCCGCGGAACTCCTCCAGCTTGGCCTCGAGGTCCTTCTCCATGCTTTCGATCTGTTCCTTGTAGGCCGCGGAGGAGGCGACGCCGCTCTTCCTGGCGGCCAGCAGTATCAGTTTCTCGTTTATGAGAACTTCCAGGAACTGCCTGCGTCCGGCCGGGGTGTCCAGGAAATCCCTGTAGGCGGGGGAGATGCCGGACAGTTTCTCCTCCAGCTGCGCGTCCGTTATCTTCTCTCCGCCCACGCGGGCGATCACCTTGCCTTCTTCCTTCCCTGAGCACGATAACAGCAGCCCCAGCGCAGCCGGGGCTAAAACCGCCGTCAAAAGGTGTTTTTTCATATGTGAGTTAAATTTAGCATTTTAGGTCCCTTTAAGAAATAGCGGGGCGGCGAACGGTACCGGGCCGCCGTGGCTCATGTTGTCCCCCGCCGATGCGGCGGGGGGGATTTTGTATAATTGAACCGGATCATGAAATTTTTCAAGGAAATGGAGGAAATGCCGCCGCACAGGCTTGCGCTGCGTCTTTCCTACCTGGCGGCCCTCGTTTTCGCCGTCCTGGCCCTGACCGCCGCTTTCATAGGGAGGAGCATCCTCTACGATATCCCCTCCATAGACAAGCTGGACGAATACACGCCTTCTCTCACCACCTACGTATACGATATCAACGAGGACATCATCGCCGAGTTCTCCATAGAGAAGCGCGCCCTGCTGA
Source organism: Elusimicrobiales bacterium (assembly GCA_031082205.1). GTDB lineage: Bacteria > Elusimicrobiota > Elusimicrobia > Elusimicrobiales > UBA9959 > UBA2231. The sequence continues at coordinate 10,041 of JAVHLJ010000054.1, read as the reverse complement.
CGCTGGCCGAGATCCCCGTGGACCTGCAGAACGCCGTCATCGCCATGGAGGACAGGTCCTTCTTCCGCCACTGGGGCATCTCGCCGCGCGGCATAATGCGCGCGCTCATGCGCGACCTGCTCCACACCCGCAAGGCGCAGGGCGGTTCCACCATAACCCAGCAGCTCTCGCGCGGCATCTTCCTCAAGCCCGAGAAGACCGTGGCGCGCAAGGTCCGCGAAGTGGTGCTGGCGCTTCAGATAGAGAGGAACTTCTCAAAGCAGGAGATCCTCCAGATGTATCTCAACCAGATCTACCTGGGCTCCGGCGTCTACGGTGTCCAGTCGGCCGCCAAGCTCTTCTTCGGCAAGGACGTCAAGGACCTCACCCTGCCGGAATGCGCCATGCTGGCGGGCGTCATCCCCTCGCCGGAGAGGTTCTCCCCTTTCCGCTTCCCGGACAGGGCGCGGGTGCGCCGCCAGCTGGTGCTGCAGAGCATGCGGCGCGAGGGCTACATAACCGACAAGGAGATGGAAGAGGCGCTCAAAGAACCGCTGCCCGACACCAAGTCCAGCATGCTCTCCGGCCGCGCCCCCTACTTCATCGAGTATGTCCGCCAGCAGCTGGAGCCGAAGTACGGCGTCTCCCAGCTCTGGAAGGGCGGACTCAGGATATACACGACCCTCGACCTGAGAATGCAGGCGCCGGCCGAGGAGATCATGGAGAAATACCTCGCCAAATACGACGAGGACACCGCCAAGCTGGCAAAGCCGGAGCCGGCCGAGGGGGAGGTCCTGCCCTCCACCGCACCGCTGCAGGGCGCCTTCATCATACTCGACGTGCGCACCGGCGCCATAAAGGCGCTAATAGGCGGGAGGAACTACCGGGAGAGCCAGTTCAACCGCGCCACGCAGGCCCAGCGCCAGGCCGGCTCGACCTTCAAGCCTTTCGTCTGGATGTCCGCCCTGATGAGCGGTTATACCCCGGCCTCGATAGTCGACGACTTGCCGCTGGCCTATTATTACGACGGCAAGGACTGGCGCCTTTTCGAGGGCGCCACCGACCAGTACTCCATCGACCTGGCCATCCAGCCTTTCGTCGGGAGCCAGGATTTCAAGATCTGGGTGCCCAATAATTTCGACGGCAAGTTCCAGGGCAATATCACGCTGCGCCGTGCGCTGGAGCAGTCGCGCAACCTCTCTTCCGTCTCGCTGGTGAACCGCATCGGCCCATCGCTGGTGGTGGACGTGGCGCACAAGGCGGGCATCGCGAGCCGCCTGGACGCCGTTCCGTCCGTGGGGCTGGGAACTTCCCTGGTCAACCCCCTGGAGATGGTCAGTTCCTTCGCGACTTTCGGCAACGGCGGCATCCACGTGAAGCCCTTCGGCGTGCTGAGGGTGGTGGACAACCGGGGCAAGGTCCTCGAGGAGCACGTGCCGTCCGAGACCGAGAGTTTCTCTCCGCAGGCCTCGTACCTCCTGGTCAACATGATGAAAGGCGTTGTGCAGCGCGGCACCGGCGTACGCGCCTCTTCCATAAGACGCCCGCTGGCCGCCAAGACCGGCACCAGCCAGGATTCCAAGGACATGTGGTTCATCGGCATGACGCCCGACCTGGCGGCCGGGGCGTGGATGGGCTACGACGATTTCACTTCCCTGCCCATCAGGGACTGGAGCAGTTCCCAGGCGGTGGCCTGGTGGGCCGAGATCATGGCCGAAGTGCTCAAGGACCAGCCCGCCCGCGATTTCCCGGTGCCCGAAGGCGTGGTGTTCGCCACAATAGACCAGGATACCGGCAAACTGGCCCTGCCAGGCTGCAAGAAGCGGATCCTGGAAGCTTTCCTCAAAGGTACCGAGCCGCAGGAATTCTGCGACGTGCAGCATTGAGTCCGCGCTAAATTTCCCGTCGATAAAACTTCTTTTCCGGCGTCCGCCCGGTCCGGGCCTATGCGGCCATGGGCCCTTTGGCCTTGAAAAACCGTGTAATACGCTGTATTCTATGGTCAGGAACAGTGCAGCAGGAGAGACAAGGAACGGGAGGACGGCAAAGATGAAAAAACTATTCATAGCGGTCTCCTTAATTCTGGTCGCGGCGTCAGCCGCGCGGGCCGCGCAGAAGATAATCACCTACGACCGCGAGTTCAAGCCGGCCGTGAAGGCCGCCGTAAAGTGGATGGGCGGCAGCGTGGTGCGCGAGTTCAGGCTGGTGGACGCCGTGGTCGCGGATCTCCCGGAGCATATCAAGTCCGTCGATATCTATTCCGTAGAGGGAGTCCGGGACGTGGCCGACGATTCCTATATCCGCTGGATAGGATCGGCCCCCGCCTCAATGCTTGAAATCCCGCTCCCCGGTATGGATTCTTTCCTCGGCGCGATGGATCGGGACGGCCCGGCCGTGCCTGAGGCCCGGGCGGAAGCGGTCCCCGCCGCCAGCGAGATACCGTGGGGCGTGGCGCGCGTCAACGCGGCCTCCGCCTGGGATCACGCCGCCGGCGGCGGCGTGAAGGTCGCCGTAATAGACACGGGCATAGACTACACCCACCCGGACCTGGCCCCTAACTACAAGGGCGGCTACAACGCCGTGGACCCGTCCGCCCCGCCTCTCGACGACCAGGGGCACGGCACCCACGTGGCCGGCACCATCGCCGCCGTGAAGGACGGTGCGGGCGTAGCGGGCGTGGCGCCGGCCGCGGACCTTTACGGCGTCAAAGTGCTGGACAAGAACGGCTCCGGCCAGTACTCCTGGATCATAGCCGGCATAGAGTGGGCGGTGGAGAACCGGATGGACGTGATCAATATGAGCCTGGGCGGCGGCAGCGGCAACGAGGCGCTGCGGCAGATAATGATAAAGGCGGGTGAGGCCGGCGTCACCGTGGTCTGCGCCGCGGGCAACGACGGCGGGGCCGTCAACTATCCCGCCAGGTACCCGCAAGCCATAGCGGTCTCGGCCTCGGATTCCTCGGACCGGATAGCTTCCTTTTCCTCCCGCGGCCCGGAGATAGCCTTCATCGCCCCCGGCGTGGGGATCCGCTCCGCCCGCAAGGGCGGCGGCCACGTCTCGCTGTCTGGGACATCGATGGCCTCGCCCCACGTGGCCGGCCTGGCCGCCATAGCCATAGGCTCCGGCGTCAAAGGCCCGGAGCGGGTCCGCGCCGCCCTGACGGGCGCCGCTTCCAGGCTCCCCTCGCTCGGCTCCGACGAACAGGGCTCCGGCCTGGTGGACGCTTTCCTGCTGGTGCGTTAGTCCGGCGGGCAGCCCGAATGAAGAACCCCGCGGACGGCCGCGGGGTTCTTGCTTCCAACGGCGACGAAGGAGCGGTCAGCCCCTGTATATCCTGGGTATCCTGGCGTTGGCGGCCGTGCGCCGCGCGTGGAGTGCGACCGGGTCGCCTGCCGCCGCCCCGGGCACGGCGCTTATGTCCAGAAGGGTATGGATTATGCCGGGGCGGCCGATGAACGGAGCCTTGCGGCCGCGCAGGACGCCCCAGTAGGCGAACCCCGCGTCGACGCGTATGCCGCCGCCGCGCGGCTCCATGGACAATCCGTCCGAATAGCCGGCGGGTATGGTGGCCACGCGCATGTCGCGCGGCGCCACGTACTCGCTGGAATAACCCAGGGACTCGCCGCGGCGAACCTTCTTTATCGAGATTATCCTGGCGAAGAACTTCCAGGGACGCTCCAGGCCCGGAACCGGCGGCCCGCCTTTTTTCTTGAGGTAGTATTTCGACGGGTAGATGCCGTAGAGCAGGTTCCCTATCCGGACCATGTCCAGCTGCCAGTGCGGCAGGTCGCAGAACACCGAGCTGTTGGCCGCGTCGGCCCCCAGGTCCGGCCAGGAGAGGCGGGCCGCCTCGGCCAGCGCCGCGAAGCGCCGGAGCTTTTCCTCCGCTTCCACCATGTTCTTCTGCGGCGCGTAGGCCAGGTGCGCCGAAAAGGCCAGCGGGCGCACCGTTTTCAGTCCCGAGAGCGCCTTAGTGAAAGCGGGCAGGTCCCCGGGCGCGACGCCCCAGCGGCGCAGGCCCAGGTCCACGTCCACGCGGCAGGGCAGCGGGCGGGCGGCGGAGCCGCGCCGCGCGAAGACCTTCGCGAAAGGCAGGCCGTCCACGGTGGGGATAAGGCGGTTCCTGACTATATCGCCGGCTTCCTCCGGCAGCGACGGGGCCAGGCAGGCTATCGGGGCCTTCAGCCCCTCCGCGCGGAGGCGGGCGCCCTCTTCGGCGGTCAGCACGCCGAGCTGGTCCGCGCCGCCCGCCAGGGCCGCCCGGGCGGCCTCGGCCGCGCCGTGGCCGTAACCGTCGGCCTTGACCACGGCCATGAACTTCACTCCGGGCTTGAGCTCGCGCTTTATCGCCCGGGCGTTGGCCTTGATGACCCGCCGGTCTATCTCTATCCATTTCAGCATAAGAGGGGGACGCTGATGATTAAATGATTATTTACAATAACTCTCTTCTGTATAGAAATTGGCTGTGAATAAATAATCATTTAATCATCAGCGTCCCCTATCTGAAAATTATATCATTAAGGTGATGGCGGCTCATTCCGTGAAAAAGATATGCGGCGTGCCCAATATGACGGCCGCCGCCATGCTTGCGCTGGAGCGCCTGGACGGCGGCGCGCCCTGCGTCGTCTGGGCGGCGGCGCAGGAGGAGGACTTCCAGGAGTTCGCCGCGGCCGCCGCCGGGCTGAGCCTGGCCCTCGGCCGCAAGGCTCCCGAGCTGGTCTCCTGGGGCTCCGAGCCCGGCCAGCGGGCGGAAGCGCTGCGCCGTCTCTACGGCCACCCCGGCCCCGACGGCCGGATACTGCTTATCCCCGCCGCGCACCTGGCCGACAAGGTCATGCCTCCCGGCGAGTTCTCGGAGCTGGGCTTCTCCCTCAAGCCCGGCCTCTCCTATCCCCGGGCCGAGCTGCTGCGCCGCATAGAGAAGGCGGGCTACGAGCGCTCCGCCTTCGTGGAGACCCGCGGCGAGTACGCCGTGAGGGGTTCCGTCATAGACCTCTTCCCGCCCGGCGCCGATAAACCCCTGCGCCTCTTCTTCACCGACGCGCTGGAAAGCATCCGCCCCTTCGATATAGAGACCCAGCACACGGCCGGTTTCATAACGGAATTCTTCCTGCCGCCGGCATTCGCCCGCGGAGAGGAGCCGCTGACCGGGACGCCGCCCCTGGCCGGGGCGGAACTGCTGGTGCCGCGTGCCGCGGAGTCCGAACTTCCCGCCGAGGCGTCCGCCCTGCCCCGCCTGGTGTACGGCGACGCCAGGACGGACGACGCCGGGGAGGACTTCGGGGCGCGGGCCGTCGATTCCTACGGGGCCGACATAAAGCTGGCCGCCGCCGGCATGGCCCGTCTCTCCAAAGCCGGGCAGGCGGTCTACCTCTTCTGCATGAACCGCGGCGAGCGCGAGCGGCTGGGGGAACTCCTGCTGGACCTCGACGCCGACAAGTACTGCGCGCTCGTCACCGCTCCCGTGGCGGAGGGCTTCGTCCTGCCGCGGTCGCGGCTGGCCTTCCTGGCCACCTCCGAGATCTTCCAGCGCCGCTACCGCCAGGCCGCCGGGGCGCGCGCCAAGGCCAAGTTCTTCAAATGGGCGGACCTGAAAGTCGGCGACTTCGTCGTGCACGAGGATTACGGCGTCGGCCGCTACCTCGGCCTCAAGAAACTTTCCTACAAGGCGGGAGAGGAGCGGGTGGACGAGGCCGAATGCCTGCAGATAGAGTACGCCAAGGGCGACAAGCTCATGGTGCCGCTGCACGACTTCGGCCGCGTGCAGAAGTACATCTCGTCGGAGGGGAAGTTCCCGCGGCTCTCGCACATGGACACCAAGACCTGGAAGGAGATGAAGAGCCGGGTCAAGAAGGAAGTGGAGCAGCTGGCGCGCGACATACTCAAGCTCGAGGCCGAGCGCGGCGCTCTCAAGACCGGCGCCCTGCCCGACGCCGGCCACCTGGAGGAGGAGTTCGCGGCCTCGTTCCCCTACGAGGAAACGCCCGACCAGGAATCGGCCATAGCCGACGTGCTGGGCGACCTGCAGCAGCCCAAACCCATGAACAGGCTGGTCGTCGGCGACGTGGGCTTCGGCAAGACCGAGGTGGCCATGCGCGCCGCCGCCCGCGCCGTCTTCAACGGCCGCCAGGTCGCCGTACTTGTGCCGACCACCATACTCGCCGACCAGCATTACCGCAATTTCACCAACCGCTTCCGCGAATTCCCCGTGCGGGTGCGCTCGGTCTCGCGCTTCCTGCCCAAGCCGGAGCAGAAGAAAGTGCTGGCCGAGGTCGCCGCCGGCACCTGCGACATAGTCATAGGCACGCACCGCCTGCTGCAGAAGGATTCCGGCTTCGCCAACCTGGGGCTCGTCGTCATCGACGAGGAGCACCGCTTCGGAGTGAAGGACAAGGACCGCCTCAAGGTCCTCTCCAAGGGCGTGCACCTGCTGATGCTCTCGGCCACGCCGATACCGCGCACGCTCTACCAGTCGGTCTCCACGCTCAAGCCCATGTCGGTCATCGAGAGCCCGCCGATGGGCCGCCTGCCCATCTCCACCTTCGTCCGGCCCTGGGAGCCGCGGCTGGCCGCCGAGGCGGTCAACCAGGAACTGGCGCGCGGCGGACAGGTCTATTACGTCTATAACCGCGTGCAGACCATGGCCACAAAGTTGGCCGAGCTGCAGAAACTGATGCCCAACCTGCGCGCCGCCTCCATCCACGGCCAGATGAAGGCCGAGGAGATAGAGGAGCGGATGTGGGACTTCCTCAACCGCAAGTACGACCTGCTGCTGGCCTCGACGATCATAGAATCGGGCATAGACATCCCGTCGGTGAACACTCTCATCGTGGAGAACGCCCACGAGCTGGGCCTGGCCCAGCTCTACCAGCTGCGCGGCCGCATAGGCCGCGAGAAGCAGAAGGCCTACTGCTGGCTTTTCTTCCCGGGCTGGATGAAGCCTAAATCACCGGCCGAAGCCGCCAAAAAGGCGGAGGGGAAGAAGAAGGGCCGCAAACCCGACCCCGCCGAGGAGAAGCGGAAGCGCCGCGCCGAGGGCTGGGGGCTGGAGGAAAGTTTCGAAGCCGCCGAGATAAAGGAGCGGCCGCCCGCGGCCATGACCGAGGAGGCGATGAAGCGGCTTTCGGCGCTCGAAGAGTTCACGGAACTGGGCTCCGGCTTCCGGCTGGCCATGCGCGACCTGGAGATACGCGGCGCCGGAGAACTGCTGGGCGTGCGCCAGCACGGTTTCATCAACACCATCGGCCTGGACATGTACATCAAGCTGCTCAACTCCGAGATAGCCCGGCTGCGCGGCAAGGCCGAGGAGGAGCTGGCCGAGACCTCCATCGACCTTTCTCTGCCGGCCTATATCCCCGAGGACTATGTCGGCGACGACATGGAACGCCTCAATTTCTACAAGAAGCTGCTCAACGCCCCCGCCGGCCGCGTCGAGGCCGTGCTCGCCGAGTTCGAGGACATCTCCGGTCCCGCGCCGCAGCCGCTCAGGAACCTCGCCGGCATCATCAGGTTCAAGAAGACGCTCTCCGCCCACGGCGTGCGCTCCGTGGCGCAGAAGGGCGACGCCATAGAGATATTTTTCCACCCGAAGTCGCCCGTGGACGCCGCGGTCATCGGTTCCTGGCATAAGTTCTTCGGCGACAGGCTGGGCTTCATCCCGTCGCGCTTCGGGGACGGCGTGCGCATCGCCGGCGTGGCCGACCCGCTGGCCGACGTGGGCAAGGCCGTCGCCGCCTTCCCGGAGAAGAAAAAGTAGAATATCCGAAGAGGTGAACGCATGAAAAAGTTATTTTTCTCGGTTTTGCTGGCGCTGCCCGCGGCCGCCGCGGGCGAGACCGCGCTGTTCATCGGCGATTCCCATTCCGTCGGCCCCTTCGGCTGGCGCATGGACGGGCTGCTGCGGGACGCCGGGTACAGGACCGGCACCTACGCCTCCTGCGGCTCCATCGCCCAGTGGTGGGAGACCGGCAAGCAGACGCCCTGCGGCTTCTATTTCCGCGGTCCGGACGGCAATGTCGAGAAGGGGCAGAAGGGTCCCACGCCGATATTCGACGACCTCCTTAAAGAGCACAAGCCCGACATCGTGGTGGTGGAGCTGGGCGCCAATTACGCCTATGTCGAATCCGACGATTTCGCGGTAAGCGACATGAAGAAGCTCGCCCGGAAGATAACGGCCTCCGGGGCCAGGTGCTTCTGGATCACCAAGCCCGACGCCCGCAAGAACGCGCAGGCCATACCCCGCATACTCCAGCTGACCTACAAGGCGGCGGAGGAGGACTGCGAGGTCTTCGACAGCACCCGGGTCACCAAGTACCCGGCGGAGGGCGGGGACGGGATCCATTACTGGTTCAAGGAAGGCCTGCCCATAGCCGACGCCTGGGCTCAGGCCGCATTCGACGCCCTCCAGGCATGGGCCGATGGGCCCTCGCCGGCCGCTCACTGAACTGCTAGAATATATACAGCGAAAGACGGGGGCGAACAGGTTCGACGTTAGCTTGTGTCGCCGTCTCAGCAGGCCATGGTTGACCAGGCCATGTAAAACAGGGTCAAAAAAACAAAAGCCAACTCCAACGAGCTGGCCTGGGCCCACGCCTAAGTGAGCCTCGCCGGAGGTCGCACCCCCTGCAGCTTCCTCCAGGCGTCAAAAAGCAGGGTGCCGTCCCAACTGGCGCGCTTCGTCCGGCGGGGATGAAAGAACACACGGAGCTGGTCCGGAACATGTCGTCCTGTACTAAGTTCCGGACGAGACGATAACAGGGCTAAGCCTGTAGCGGTTACGGCGTGCGGTTGACGGACCCGGGTGCGATTCCCGGCGCCTCCACCAATTTGGAGTTTCTGCATTTTTTTCTTTTTTTCCGGCCGGCCGGGAAAGAAAATTATGCAGAATTCTCCAATGATTTTTGTATTCAAACGCGATTTTTTTATCGCGCAGCCGGAAGTGCGAACCGGTTTTTTTGACAAAATCCCGGATTTCTTTCGGTTTTCCACTCTCAGCCAACTCTCCGACGTGGGAAGCCTCCGCAAAAAAGTCTATGACGGGCGTGAACCGGTCATAGTCTTTTTTGCGGCAAACGTCGAGTTTCTCCTGAATCGCCTTCTTTTCTCCGATTAGCTCCGCTTTCTTTAGAGTGTATTCGTCCTGCGTCAGCCGGCCGTTCAGGGCCAGGTCCAGCAGGGCGTCCAGCTTGCTGGCCAGCGGCTCCAAGCTGTCCTGCAACTCTTTTACGACTACGCTCCCGGCCTGGGCCGATTCTGACTTTTCCTTTTCAAGGTAGGCTATTATATCTGAGGCCCAGGCCGAACAGAGGGCCACCCCTTTGATTTCCTCTCGCAGTTGCAGTTCAATGTCCGTCTCGCGCGAAAAACGCTGCGAGCAGGGGCCTTTGCGCTTTGAACAGTGCGTATAGCTGCGGCCCTTCTTGAACTCCATGGTGATACAGCAACCGCACTCGCCGCAGCGGAACATGCCCCGGTAGACGAAAGGCTTGAGGCCGGGGGTCTGCGGTTTGCTTTTGGAAAGCATCACCTCCTGGCAACGGTCGAATACTTTCTTGGAGATCAGCGGCTGATGGGTGCCCTCGTAGGTGTCGCCTTTATATTTGAGTAGGCCGTAATAGATGTGGTTCTTGAGGATATGCTGGTAGTTCGAGGTGGTCAGGGTCTTGTTCTTTTTGCCCATGAGTCCAAGCCCGTTTATTATGTTCCTGACCTGCGCCATAGGATAATTGCCGGTGGCGTAGAGGTCGAAGACCTTTTTAACGAGCGGCGCTTTTGCCGGGTCCGGCAGAATGGTCCGCAGGTTCTTGTCGTTCAGGTAGCCGAGCGGAGCCCAGCCCGGCCATACGCCGTTGCGGAGCTTTTGGCGTATGCCTCGCTTGATGTTCTCCGAGAGGTTGTCCACATAATACTTGCTCTGGCCGAAGGCTATGGACAGCATGAACTTGCCCTGTGGCGTGGGGTCGAACCAGAAGGTGGGGAACTTAAGGGCGGTTATCTTGCCGGTGTCCTGACCCTACCCCAATACTTAGCCCAAGGGCAATTGCCGTTCCGGGCCTCTAGTTT
>JAVHLJ010000053.1 GCA_031082205.1 Elusimicrobiales bacterium | reverse complement strand
CAAACGTGGGCCTTGGCCCGGCCGCACTGCGGTGTCGCTGCGCTCCACCCCCGATCCGCCTGCGGCGGCCGTACAACAAAGAAATTAATTCCCCGCGCGCACTGCAAAGAACTGAGCTTATTATATACAGATTTTGCCCGCGCTCGCCAGTGGCTGCTGCCACTCGCGGCGCGGGCCTGTTCCTGATAAAGTTCAACAGCATTTATGCCGGTGGCCCCGACTTGATAAAAAACCGCCCCGGCGTCCGCTGCTGCGGCCGCCGCGGCGGTCTTTTCTGTGAATGATTTGTAGCCACCGGCGGGGAGAGTAAACTGCAAAGACCATAATGAAAGGCCAGGCCGGTAGCGTCTTGCCGCGAGTGGCGCCGCACCCGACCTGGCCCGGTTTATGCTTTGCCGGTTCCCGTTCAGGGCTCGGCGCCGAAAATGCTGCTCAAGTCTCAGGCCCCCGCCCTCTCCATCCCCCTATTGACAATGCCTTCCCGGTCTGCTACACTACATATGAACAGATATGCATGTGTCCACCGCGCAAAAGAAAAAGAAAGAGTCGGGTGTCTGCGCCGAATTGCGCGAACACCCGGCGGCCATCTGCCGGGCCAAAGCGCAGGCGCTCCCGCCCGGTCACGCGCAGCGCGCGGCGGAACTTTTTAAAGCGCTCGGAGACGTCACCCGCGTGCGCATGCTTCAGATGCTGTTAAAACGGGAGCTCTGCGTCTGCGATATCGCGGCCGCCGTCAAGCTGAGCCAGTCCGCGGTTTCCCACCAGCTCAGGGTCCTGCGCGGCGCGCGGCTGGTGAAATACCGCAAAGACGGCAAGAACGCCTGGTATTCCGTGAGCGACAGCCACGTCGGCGCTCTTCTGCGCCAGGGTATAGCGCATGCGGGCCATGCGTAGCGCAATATCAGGATCGACGTTGGTGCGGCAGTTTGTTCCAGAACCGGGTTATGGGTATAATACCAAACGAGTTATGAGCCGGCTGATACCTTTGCTGTTTTCCTTCTTCCTGGTCTTCACCGCCCTGGCGGAGACGACCCATTGCCATTCCCAGTCGGCCGACGCGCCCTGTCCCGCGGTCTGCCTGGGGGCGCCCTGCGCCAGTTATTGCGAGAACGCGTCAGCCGGCCCTGTGGCGCCGGCGGATAATGAAAAGCCTGCGGCGTCTGCCTACGTCAAGGATTTTGTTCCCCTGCTCTCCGAAGACGAGATCTTCCATCCCCCTGTGGTCTGACCTCCCCCGGTCAGTTTCCATTCCAAGTTAAATATCCGCGCGCCTTTGCGCGCCCTTGTCCCTAAAGTTTCGCCAGCCTCTGGAGGCCGCGTGAAGAACTACATCCTTTATCTGCTTGCCGCTCTTATTCTGCCGCTGCCGGCCGCGGCCGGGCCCGGCGGCGACGCCCTGACGCTGCCCGCGGCCCTCGCCGCGGCGAAAGCCGGGAACCCGGAACTCTCTTCGGCCCGCCGCCAGCTCGGCCTGCTGGAGGCGGAGGTCGCCGTAAACTCCGCCTATCCCAACCCCAGCCTGGAAATGGAAAAGTCCGCTTCCGGAGAGGACGCCTACGAACTGAAGGCCGTCCAGCCCGTGCCCCTGACGCGGCGCACCGGTACCGCCAAAGCCGCCGCCCGCGCGGTTTATGACGCCGCCAAAGAGGAACTGGCCGCCCTGGAAACCCGCGTGCTAGCTTCGGCCCGCAAGGCCTGGTACGCCCTGCGTATAGCCAAAGAGCGGCGCAGCTTCGAGGAAACCAATCTGAAGTTCTCCATGGACATCCTCAACAAGATAGAGATGCGCCTGCAGACCGGGGAGGCCGGCAACGCCGACCTGGCCCGCGCCAAGGTGGAGGCTTCCCGCAGCCGCTTCCACCTGCAGGAGGCCCAGACGCGGGCCAGCGCGGCCGCCGGGGAGCTCAACGGCCTCCTGGGCCGCCGGCCCGACGAGCCGCTGGAGATCTCCATGAACGACGGCTTCAGCCTGGCCCCCGTCCCCGCCCAGCCCGCGCCGCTGGAGGAATACACCCGGCTGGCCCTGGCCCGGCGCGCCGAGCCGCGCTCGCTGGCGCTCAGCATAAAGGCCGCTGACCTCTCTGTAAGTCTTGAAAAAAGCCGCCGCCTGCCGGTGCCCGGGCTGGGGCTCATCCGCGGCAAAGACGGCGGAACCGGCTACTCAAAACTGTTCCTCGGCCTGGAACTGCCGCTCTGGTACAACAACAAGGGCGAAGTGAAAAGGGCACTGGCGCAGCGCGCCGCGCTCGGTTACGAGGAACAGCGCCTGGAGCTGGAAATACGCCGGGAGGTATATTCCGCCTGGCTGGACGTAGACCTGGCGCAGAAGCGCCTGGCGTCGACGCGGGAAACGGTCTTCCTGCTCAACGACCTGCGCCGCGTCGCCTCAATGGACTACCTGTCCGGCAAGATAGCCCTCACGGCTTTCTATGAGACCAACCGCGTCTTCCTGGAAGAGAACCTGAACTATCTGGACGCTTTGCAGGATTATTATGAAAGGACCGCGCAGCTGGACGCGGCCGTTAACAGCGGGGAGGCAAAATGAAGAACCTGATACATCTTGTAGCGATACTGGCCCTTGCGGGGGCCTACGGCTGCGGCGAGAAGACGCCGGCCGCCACGGCGGAGACCGCCGGGAGCGAAGCCGGGCACGGCCACGAAGAGGAGACGGGCCACGAGGCCGGCCTGCTGGAAATAGCGCCGGCAGCCCAGCGGGCCGCCGGCATAAGGACGGAAACCCTGCGCCGCGCCTCCGTACCGGAGACCTTCCAGGCCATGGGCCGCGTCATGCAGGACGCGCAGAAGCCGCACCACATCACCGCCGCCGGCGCCGGCAGGCTTGAAACCCTGGCCGTTACACTCGGCCAGGCGGTCGGCGCCGGCGCCGAGGTGGCCGTAATAAAAACACCGGCCGGAAAAACCCTGCGCGCTGTCGCGCCGCACAAGGGCATAGTCACCGCCGTGCACGCCGCCGAGGGCGACCAGGTCAACGAGATGAGCTTCCTGGCCACCATCACCGACGTGGACCCCCTCTGGGGCGTGCTGGATATCCCCGAGCGCAGCCTGGACTCCGTAACGCCCGGCCAGAAAGCCGAGATCCGCACCGCGGCCTACCCGCGCGCGGTGTTCGCCGGCACCGTAGTCTCCGTCTCGCCGGAGATAGACACGCTCAGCCGCACCGTCAAAGCCCGGGTTTCCATAGCCAATCCCGCCAACCGCCTCAAGTTCGGCATGTTCATAGACGCCGCGGTGCATACCGGCGGCTATTTTCATGGCGTGGCCGTGCGCGCCGACGCCGTGCAGAACGGCCCCGCCGGCCCCTTCGTCTTCGTAAAGAAAAGCGAAGACGGCTTCCTGCCCAGGCCCGTGGAAACGGGCCGCGAGAAGGACGGCCTCGTGGAGATAAAGAAAGGCCTGGCGCCCGGAGACAAAGTTGTGGTCGAAGGCGCCTACCTGCTCAAATCCGAGATGATGAAAGCGCAGATGGGAGAGGACGAACATGCTCATTAAATCCATCTATTTTTCCATCCGCCATAAGTGGCTGGTGCTTTCAACCGCGGCCATTATAGCCGCCGTAGGCGCGGCGGCGCTGCGCACCATGCCCATAGACGCCTTCCCCGACGTGACCAGCGTGCAGGTGGAGATAGTATCCACGGCGCCGGGCAAGTCCCCGCTGGAGGTGGAGAAGCTCGTCACCTACCAGGTGGAGAACGTGCTGCGCGGCCTGCCCGGCCTGACGCAGCTGCGCTCGGCCTCCAAGTACGGCATCTCGGTGGTCACCGTGGTTTTCAAGGACGGCACCGACCTTTACTTCGCCAGACAGCAGGTTTCCGAGCGCCTCACCGAGGCGCGCGAGCGGCTGGGCGAGGGCATAGAGATAGCCATGGGCCCGCCGGCTACCGCCATGGGCGAGATCTACCAGTACACGCTCAACACCGGCCGGGAAACCGAAACCCAGGCCCAGCTGGCCGAACTGCGCACCGTGCAGGACTGGGTAGTATCGCCCATCCTCAAGAGCGTGGCCGGAGTCGGCGACATAAACTCCTTCGGCGGCTACATCAAGGAATACCAGGTGGTGGCCGTGCCGGAGCGCATGACGCAGTACGGCGTGAGCCTGAAGGAACTTTACGAAGCCATAGGCCGCAATAACTCCAACGTCGGCGGCGGCCTGCTGGAGACGGCGGGCGAGCAGTTGCTCATCCGCGGCCTGGGCCTCATCCGCAGCGCCTCGGAACTTGGCGAGATAGTGGTGGCGGACCGCGGCGGCGCGCCGGTGCTGATCAAGGACGTGGCCCGCGTGCAGGAAGGCCACGCCGTGCGCCAGGGCGCGTCCTATATTGACGGCAAGAAGGAAGTGGTGGGCGGCGTGGTAATGATGCTCAAAGGCGAGAACAGCCGCGAGGTGGTCGGGCGCGTGCAGGATAAGGTGCGTGAGATCAACGCTTCCGGACTGCTGCCGGCCGGCCTGAAACTTAAAGCCTTCTACACGCGCGACACCGTCATCGACAGCAGCGTGAAGACCATCGTGAAAGCGCTGGCCGAGGGTTCCGCCGTCGTGGTGGTGGTGCTCTACCTTTTCCTGCTGAGCTTCCGCGGCTCCTTCGTCACCATACTGGCGCTGCCGCTGGCTACGCTCCTGACCTTCCTGGCCATGAAGCATTTCGGTATGACCGGCAACCTGATGTCGCTCGGGGGGCTCGCCATCTCCATCGGCATGATCATCGACTCCACCATCATCCAGGTGGAGAACGCGCTTCACCACCTGGGCCAAAGCCGGGAGGCGGAGCACCGCGAGAAGGCCGTGGCCGACGCCATCATAGAGGTGCGCAAACCCAGCATCTTCGGCGAGCTCATCATCGCCCTGACCTTCATTCCCATACTGGCGCTGGAAGGCATAGAGGGCAAGATGTTCGGCCCGCTGGCGCTGACGGTGATGCTGGCGTTGTTCTCGTCGCTGCTGCTGTCGCTCACGGTGATACCGGCGCTGTGCGCCGCCGTGCTGCGGCCGGCGCCGGACAAAGTGAGCCCGGTGCTGGCGCTGGCGCTGCGGCTGTACGCCCCTGTACTCGCCTGGAGCATGGGCCACAAAAAGGTCGTCCTCGCCGCGGGCGCGCTGATCCTGGCCGGCAGCCTGTCCCTGGTGCCGCGCCTCGGCACGGAGTTCGTACCGGTGATGGACGAGGGCTCCTTCGACATGGACACCGGCCTGCTGCCGGGGGCTTCTCTGGAGACCTCGGCCGGCACGGCCAAAAAGATACAACAGGTCCTCATGCAATTCCCCGAGCTGGAGACGGTGGTTTCCAAGACCGGCTGGACAGGCCGCGCCATAGAGGCGCGCGGCGTGGAGAAGACCGGCTTCCTGGGCGTGCTCAAGCCGCGCGAAGAATGGAAGACCGCCGGGGACAGGGAAGAACTGTTCGCCAAAATGCGCGCGGCCCTGGCCGTCATCCCCGGCGTGGTGGTGGGCTTCAGCCAGCCCATCCAGTGCCGCATAGATGAGCTGGTGGCCGGCACCCGCTCGCAGCTGGCCATCCGGCTCTACGGCGACGACCTGGACACCCTCACGCAGAGGGCCGCGCTGATAGCGGCGGAGCTGGGCGAGGTGCCCGGCGCCACCGACGTGGCGCTGGAGCGCCAGGGCGGGCAGTCCTATGTAAATATAGAGCTGAACCGCAGCATGATCTCGCGCTATGCGCTCAACGTCTCGGACATCAACGACGTCATAGAGACCGCGCTGGGCGGCAAGCCCGCCGGCGTGGTCTACGAGGGCGACCGCGCCTTCGACATCACCGTGCGCCTGCCCGAGACCGAGCGCAATTCGCTGGCCGCCCTGGGGAAGATAGTCATTACCTCGCCGCTCGGCGCACGCGTGCCGCTGTCCATGCTGGCCGATATCAGGCGTATCGAAGGCCCGGTGCAGATAGGGCGTGAATCCGGCAAACGGCGCATTTTGGTGGAGGCCAATGTCAGCGGACGCGACCTGGGCGGCTTCGTGGCCGAGGCGCAGGAAAGAATAAAGAAAAACGTCCCGCTGCCGGAAGGCTACTACCTTACCTGGGGCGGGCAGTTCGAGAACCAGCAGCGGGCCATGAAAAAGCTGTCGCTCATCGTCCCGGCGGCCATCCTGCTGATCTTCCTGCTGCTCTCCATGACGTTCAACTCCCTGCGGCAGGCCACGCTGGTGCTCTTGAACCTGCCGCTGGCGCTCGCCGGCGGCATAACGGCGCTGTTCATCTCGGGGCAGTACCTCTCGGTGCCGGCCGCCGTCGGGTTCATAGCCCTGTTCGGCGTGGCTGTGCTCAACGGCGTGGTGCTGGTTACCTACATCAACCAGCTGCGCGCCAAAGGCATGCCCATGGACGAGGCCATCCCCGAGGGCTGTAAGCGCCGTATGCGGCCGGTGCTGATGACAGCGCTTATAACCGTGGCCAGCCTCACGCCCATGCTGTTCGCCTCGGGCCCAGGCTCCGAGGTGCAGCGGCCGCTGGCCGTGGTGGTGATAGGGGGGCTCCTGACCTCCACCGCGCTCACGCTGGTCTTCCTGCCGGTGCTCTACGCCTGGTTCTCCAAGGGCGAGAGGCCGGCCTGAGCGAAGGCAGGCTAAAGAGGGTTTATGCGACCAGTACTAAACAAGACCAATGCCAGGCTGGCCGCGCTGGCCGGCGCGGTGCTGTTCACGGCCACCGTGGCCGTGCTGCTGGCCAGGCAGTACGCGCTGGGGCCGGCGCGCCCCGCGCCGGACTTCCGCACCTTCGGCCCGCCCGGCGCGCCGGTGCGGATAGAGGAATACAGCGACTTCGCCTGCGGGGCCTGCCGCGGCGCGGCGGACAAACTGAACGAGGCGCTGAAAGTCTACCCCGGTAAACTGCGCGTGGAGCTCAAGCATTACCCGCTCTCCAATATCCACCCCTGGTCGCTGCAGGCCGCCGCCTACGCGGACTGCGCCGGCGCGCGGGGCAAGTTCAAGGAATACGCAGCCCTGCTCTTCGAGGGGCAGGAGAACTGGGGCGAGGCAAAGGCGGAGCCGGGGGAATTCCGCGATTACGCGGGGCGGCTGGGGCTGGATTGGGAAGAGCTGAAGGCTTGTTCCAATGACCCGAAGACCCTGAAAGCCCTGAAACTGGACATAGCCGAAGCGGAACTGAAAGGCGTGAACGCCACGCCTACCTTCTTTATAAACGGCAAAAGGGCGGTGGGCCCCGCCCAATTGCTGGAGCAGTTGCGCAAGCTGGATAAACTGCTGGCGGCCGACGGCGCCGGGCGATAAGGCGGACGCATGAAAAGGGAAACCATCACTTCAAAGCGGACCGCGCTGGACCTGGCCGGCCTGCTGGCCCGGCTGGCGTTGGCCGGCGTTTTTATCTACGCCGGGGCTATCAAACTCCTGGCCCCGGCGGAGGAATTCGCCTACGCCATAGAGACCTACAAAGTGACGGGGCCGCAGCTCTCGCTCTGGGCCGCCTATATAATGCCCTGGCTGGAGCTCTTCTCCGGCCTGCTGCTGGCGGCCGGGATCTTCACCCGTTTCAACGCCCTCTTCTGCGGCGCCCTGCTGCTGTTCTTCGAGGTCCTGCTCGGCCAGGCCTGGCTGCGCGGCCTGCCCGTCACCTCCTGCGGCTGCTTCGGCTCTGGCGGCTCCAACTCGCTCGGCTACGAATTCCTGCAGAACCTGGTTTTTCTGGCCCTGGCATACCTGGCTTTCCGCCGCGGCCGGTTCTTCTCCGCGGACGGTGCGCTGGGAGGCGGCGCATGAAACTTAAACTTACGCTGGTGTCCGCTGTTTTGTTGACCCCGGCTCTGGCCTGCGCCGCGCGGGCGCAGTGGGTTCCGCCGGAGGTGGAAGTTACGCCGCTCTCCGCCGCGCGGTATCCGCATATCGAGGAGGACGAAACTTCGTCCGGCACGGAGGCCGGGCTTTCCGCCCTGAAGGCCAAAAGCGCCGCCAGCGAGGACATTGCCCGCATAAAGGTCTTATTCAAGGGCAAATGGTTCCAGGGCGCGGATTACCTGGCGCGCGAAAAAGCGGCCGCCCTCGGGGCGAATTATCTGATCCTCCTGCAATCCACCGGTGACGAGGACCTGGGCGCCGGCGCCGTAAGGACGTACCGGGCCGTACGCCTTCTGGATTTCAACGGCGCCCCTCTTTACGTAAGGCAGGAGACGCGGCCTTCCTATCAGCCGCAGCCGGCCGCGCCGCTCGCCGAAAACCCCCAGGCGGCGCTGCCGGCGGCCGGGGCTCAGGCCGGCGGCCACAAACATTTTGCCTGGGTCTGGCGGAAGGACGCCCACAAGCTTTCCCATCTGGCGGTTTTCGACCCGGCCAGGGCCGCGAAGGCCGATACGGAGGAATTAAAGAGCTATGTGCGCGAAAATTTCCCGGCAAAAGAATACCAGAAACTACTGCGCTCCTTTAAGAAAAACAGCAGGTTCACGGTGGACCTTAACAAGAGGGAAATACGGTGAAGCCCTCCTTGTCCCTCTTAGCGCTCCTGTTCTGCCCGGCGCCGGCCGAGGCGCAGACCAGGCCGCTGGTGGAGGTGGCGCCCGCCGCAAAAGCGGCGCCGCGGCCGCATCTGGCGCCGCAGCGGGTGGGCGTGGGCGACTGCTACGGGGTGCCGGGGGCCGAACTGGAGGAACTCGCTTTCATCAGGGTGACCCTGCCCGGGGCCTGGGAAAGGACCGCCGAGCACCTGGCAAAGGAAAAAGCCGGGGAATTGGGCGCCAACTGCCTGCTGCCGGCGGGCGGCGGCGGGCTGGACAATATGCGCGGCCCGGCGCAGCGCGCCTACAAGGCCTACCGCGTAACGGTGCCCATGGGCCCGTACCAGGTCCCGGCCCCGCCGGAGAGCCTGCCGGCCGCCGGGGGCGGAGTGACCGGGCCTGCGGGCCGCTTCCAGTCGGCAGGTTTCCGGCAACTGACGCCGCCCGCGGAGCACTCCGCGCATCTCGGCTGGCTGGGAAGCGCGGCGGTGGTGGTGCACCTGGTCGCCATAGACCCGGCAGCCGCCGGGGCTGAACTCTGGGGCGATATCTTGAAGGACGCCGAAGAATATTTCCCTGCGGCCGAAGCCGCCGTTCTGGCCGCCGCGAAGAACCGGACGGCGGTCGGCATCGATCTCATTAATTTAAGCGTAACCATACCCGGCAAAGAGCCCGGCCCTCTTGCCCCCGTATTGGGCGGCGCCCAATCAGGTTTGCAGCCAGATCGGCATTACAGGAGAAACCAATGAAAAAGCATATAGCAATGGCGGCTTTAGCCGCGGTGTTGTGGTCCGGCTCCAGCCAGGCACAGGCCGCAGCCTCAGGCGCCGCGCCCGCAGGCGGCCGGCTGGAACTTTACTTCGAAGCCCTGGACGGACAGGGCTGGCAGTGGTTTTTCCTGGCGGACACGGTAAAACGCCGCCTGCCCGCCGCGGACCTTAAAGTCTACCCGCTGGTTACCAAAGCCGCCGACGGGACTTTTACGGCCAGGCGCGGGGAGCCGGAACTGGCGGAATCCATACGGCTGGCCGTGCTGGGCAAATTTTACCCGGCCAAGGCCCTCTCTTATCTCTCGGCCCGCTCCATGAGCCCTTCCGCCGACGGCTGGCGCGACGCCGCGGTTTTTGCCGGTATCAACCCGGACGAACTGGAGCGCCGCGCTGCCGCGGACGGCCAGGCCGCGCTGGCTGACGCCTACGGCAAAGCTGTCCGCGCCGGGGCGCCCCTGCTGCTGGACGGCAAACCCTATGAGGGGTCCCAGCGCCTGCTGCCCCTCTACGAAGCCGTCAACGCCGCCCTGCCCGCCGCGCGCCGGGTGCCGCCGCCCGCCGGCTACAAGCCGCGTCCCAAAGCGCCCCCACCGGCCTTCTTTATCGCGCTCAGCTCGGGCATGAAGAAGAACGACGGCCTTGTGAACGCCTTCGACAAATACTTCGAGGGCATAAAGCCGGTGGTCCTCGGCTACGGCTCCGCCGAACTGGCCGGTAAGTTCCCCTGGCTGGATTTTCTGCCCGCCTATCTCATAGCCGCCACGCCCGAGGCTAAAAGCAGGCTGGAAAACGAACTTAAATCCGGGCTGTTCAGGGAGCAGGACGGCTACCTGGTCTACGCGGACCGCCAGGGCCGCGGGTTTTACGCCTCAAGGCCGGAGAAACCGGACACGCTGGAGGTCTTCGTGATGAGCCAGTGCCCATACGGCGTAGCGGCCGAGGACGCGCTGCTGGACGCGGAAAAAAAGGGCCTGCTGCCGCCCGGCCTGAAACTTGAGGTGCACTTTATAGGCGACGCCAAAAATGTGGGGAACTCCACCGCCACAGCCTCCGGCTGGGAGTTTTCCAGCCTGCACGGCGAACCGGAATGGCGCGAGAATGCCCGCCAGCTGTTTATCGCCCGGCGGTTCCCGGATAAATTCCGCGCCTACCTGCACGAACGCAATACCGACGTAAAATCCCCGGACTGGCGGAAGGCGGCCGCGGCCGCCGGCCTGGACGCGCAGGCCGTAGAAGCGGGTTCGGCCGAGGGCGAGGCCATGCTGGCGGAGAACTTCGCCGCCACCACCGCACTGGGCATTTCCAGCTCGCCGTCCTTTATCCTCAACGGGCGCGAATTCATTATGGGCCTGGGGGAACTGGCAAAGCTGCCGGGGTTCGAGAAACTGCCGCCGCCGGGCCAGACCGGGGCCGGCTGCAACAAGTAACAGGCTTTAGGCGCAGTTCCCGCGCCAGTCGGCGCTAACACACGCAGCGCGCGGGAACTGCCCTAACAGTTATAATACGAAAAAGCCCGCCGGGCCGGCGGCGCCGGGAGCGACCCATGAAGACATCGACGTTTACCATAGAGAACATGGACTGCAAACACGAGGAGGCGCTTATCCGCGAACGCCTCGGAAAAATGCCGGAAGTGGGAGAACTGACTTTCGACCTGCCGGCCCGCCGGCTGACCGTAGCCCACGCCCTGCCCGGCGACGGGCCCATACTGGCCGCGCTGCGCGAGCTGGGCATGGAACCCGCGGAACCGGCCCCCAAGCCCTGTTCCTGCTGCCATTCCTGCGCCCCGGCGGCGGCGCCCGCCGCGCAGCCGCCAACTGAACTGAAGGGCGGCAAGCGCTCCGTTTTTGTGATAGACGACATGGACTGCCAGGCCGAGGAAGCGCTGATCCGCAAGCGCCTCGGCAAACTCGACGGCGTGCGCGGGCTGGAGTTCGACCTCCTGGCCCGCCGCCTTACCGTGGGCCACGACCTGCCCGGCGACGCGCCCATACTGGCCGCGCTGGGTGAAATAGGCATGAAAGCCGCCGCCGCGACGTCGGAAAAACATCCCGGCGGCGCACCCCCGGCCACCACTATCCCGGGCCGGGCCAAGGCCGTGCTGGCCCTGTCGGGCGCGGCGGCCATAGCCGCGGAGGTCCTCGCCTGGACCGGCAGCGCGGAGACTTCCCCGCCGGTCATCGGCCTGGCGCTTTTCTCCATCGCCCTGGGCGGCCGCGGCACGCTGCGCAAAGGCTGGCTGGCCCTCAAGACCTTCACGCTCAATATAAATTTTCTCATGAGCCTGGCCGTGGCGGGCGCGGTGGCTATAGGGGAATGGCCGGAAGCCGCCGTGGTGATCTTCCTGTTCGCGCTGGCGGAAATGATAGAGACCCTGTCGCTCGACCACGCCCGCAACGCCATCCACGGCCTTCTGGCCATGACGCCCGACACTGCCTGGGTGCAGCTGGCCGGCGGCGAATGGCAGGAAGTGCCTGCCGAGTCTGTCAGCGTGGGGGTGAAGGCAAGGGTGCGGCCGGGCGAGCGCATCCCGCTCGACGGCGTGGTCACCGCCGGTTCCAGCTCCGTCAACCAGGCCCCCATCACCGGCGAGAGCGTGCCGGTAATGAAAGCCGCCGGCGACCAGGTCTTCGCCGGCACCGTCAATGAGCGCGGCATGCTGGAACTGCGCGTGACCGCCAACAAGGGCAATACCACGCTGGCCCGCATAGTGAAATCCGTGCAGGCGGCGCAGGGCCAGCGCGCGCCCACGCAGCGCTTCATAGATTCTTTCGCCGCCTACTACACGCCGGCCGTGGTGGCGCTGGCGGCCCTCACCGTGGCCGTGCCGGTGCTGTTCTTCGGCGGCGCGTTCGAACCCTGGTTCTACAAGGCGCTGGTCATGCTGGTGATCTCCTGTCCCTGCGCGCTGGTGATCTCTACGCCGGTAACGGTGGTTAGCGGCCTGGCGGCGGCGGCCCGGCGGGGCATCCTGGTGAAAGGCGGCCTGCACCTGGAGAATGGGCGGCTGCTTAAAGCCGTGGCGCTGGATAAAACCGGCACGCTAACCCACGGCAAGCCGGTGGTGACGGACATTGTGCCGCTGGGCGGGCGTTCGCCGGAGAAGATCCTCGGCCTCGCAGCCGCGGTGGACGCGCATTCGGAGCATCCCGTGGCGGCGGCCATAGTGGCGGCCTGGCAGAACCCCGCCGGCGGGGGAGACCGGCGGGAAACACCGGCGGTGGAGGCTTTTGAGTCGCTCACCGGCCGCGGCGCGCGCGCCGCTATAGGCGGGCGCGCCCACTACGTGGGCAACCACCGGCTGATAGAGGAAATAGGCGCCTGCTCCCCCGCGGTGGAGGCGGAGCTGGAGCGGCTGGAGAAAGAGGGCAAGACCGCCGTGGCGCTGGCGGTGGAGAAGGAAACCCTGGGCGTGATAGGCGTGGCCGACACCGTGCGGCCCCACAGCGCCGAGGCTATAAGGGACCTGCACGCGCTGGGCGTGGCCTCGGCCCTGCTCACCGGCGACAACCAGGCTACGGCCGCCGCCATAGCCGCGCAGGTGGGCATAGACGACGCGCGCGGCAACCTGCTGCCCGAGGATAAACTGGCCGCCATGGACGGGTTGCTCGCCAAATACGGTCACGTGGGCATGGCCGGCGACGGCATCAACGACGCGCCCGCGCTGGCCAAGGCCAGCATCGGCTTCGCCATGGGCGCGGCCGGCACCGACACCGCCATAGAGACCGCCGACGTGGCCCTGATGGACGACGACCTGCGCAAGCTGCCGCAGTTCATCCGCCTGAGCCGCGCCACCTCCGCCATACTGCGGCAGAATATAGCTATGGCCCTCGGCATAAAGGCCGTGTTCCTAGGCCTCGCTTTCGCCGGCAAAGCCACGCTGTTCATGGCCGTCTTCGCCGACATGGGCGCGAGCCTGCTGGTGATCTTCAACGGCCTGCGGCTGCTGGGCAGGCGGTATTGATGTATAATGGCAGGGGAACGGGATAACGATAATACCGGGAGGGCGCATGATAAATTACGGGTTCACAAAAGAGCTGGAGAAGCCTTTCGCCGAAACGGTGAAAGCGGTTACCGAGGCGCTTAAAAAAGAGGGCTTCGGCGTGTTGACCACCATAGACGTGCGCGAGAAGTTCAAGGAAAAACTCGGGGTAGATTTCCCTAACTACGTCATCCTCGGCGCCTGCAACCCGCCTAACGCGCACAAAGCCATCCTGGCCGAAGAATACATCGGCCTCATGCTGCCCTGCAACGTAGTGGTGTTCGAGAAGGCCGGCAAGACCGCCGTCGGGATAATAAAACCGACCGTGGCCATGGGCATGATAGACAACGCCGCCCTGAAACCCCTGGCGCTCACGGTGGAAGCCAAATTAAAGAACGTCATAAACTCGCTGAATTAATGGTTGTCAGCCGCATGAGTTCGTGAACAGTAAAGTCCCGGATAGGCCTCTGTTTCGCTTTGTGGCAGGTAAAAAAACAAGAGGTGTTCTGCGCCTTATAACAGCGAAGATTTATGCGCGCGGGGAATAAATTCTGCGGAGTACGGCCGCCGCAGGCGGACGGGGGTGGAGCAAAGCGACACCGCAGTGCGGCCGGGCCAAGGCCCACGTTTA
>JAVHLJ010000052.1 GCA_031082205.1 Elusimicrobiales bacterium | reverse complement strand
AGACCCGCGAGAAGGCCCTGCGCGCCATCATGGCCGGCCTGGTCACGCTCAACGGACGCCCCGCCGACAAGGCCGGCCAGCCCGTGCGCGACGGCGACGTCATCGAGCTCGTCCAGCCCGGCTGCCCCTACGTCTCGCGCGGAGGTCTTAAACTCAAGGGCGCGCTCGACCACTTCAAAATAGATCCTAAAGACCGCACCTGCCTCGACGTAGGCGTCGCAACCGGCGGCTTCACCGACTGCTTCCTGCAGTCCGGCGCGCGCAAGGTGTACGCCGTGGACGTGGGAGAGGGTCAGATCCACGAGCGGATAAAGGCCGAGCCCCGCGTAGTATTCATGCCCAAGACCAACGCCCGCTTCCTCAAGCCGGAATTGTTCCCCGAACAGCCGGACCTCTGCGCTATAGACGTCTCGTTCATCTCGCTCAAGCTCATACTCGGCCCTGTCTCATCCGTCATGGGCGCGGGCGGGGAGATAGTCGCGCTGGTCAAGCCGCAGTTCGAACTGCAGCCCGCAGACCTGCGCAAGGGCATAGTGAAGGATGAAGAGACCCGTCAGAGGGCCATGGAAGGCATGCGGGCCTGGCTGAAGGAGTCACTGCCCGCAGTCGCCGAGGCCGGCCTGACCGACTCGCCGATAAAAGGCGCCAAGGGCAACCTCGAGTTCCTCTGGCTGCTGCGTATGTCTTCCTAAAGAACCGCCCGCGGATAAAAAGAGACCGGCCGCCCAAGAGGGCGGCCGGTCTTTTTTGTCAGCAGGGGCCGGGCGGGTCAGGCCGGGCTGAGCATGTCGAAGAAATACCTCTCGATGATATTGGAGAGGAAGGTGACGAAGCCGCCGGGTATGGCCAGGTCGGAGGGGGCCTCCACCTTCTGGGCGTTGGCTATGAGCCCGGCGAAGGTCGCGTCGAACTGGCGCACCGCCTCCGCGCCGCTGAGATTGACGTTCATCTCGCTGTCGTACTTCTCGCTGCGCGGGTGCATATTGTAGGAGCCGATCGTGGCGAAGACGCCGTCGACCGTCATGAACTTGCCGTGCAGGTTCTCGCCCCTGTTGAGGTAGATGTTGGCGCCGTAGGGGTAGATGCCGGCCAGGCTGCGGATTATCGGCACCGCCGCGTGCTTGGCCTCGGCGTCGATGCTCTTGGAGGTGTTGGTGATGATGTTGACCTCCACGCCGCGGCCGAGCGCGTCGATGATGGCGTCGCGCAGCGGGGGTATGGCGATGAAGTAGGAGTGCGCGATGTTGATCCGCTCGCGGGCGCCGTAGATGCTCTTAAGTATGGTCCCGAGTATCTGCTTCTCATGCGGGGGGTTCTGGAACACCACGGAGAGTTCGGCCGAGCCGGTCTCGAAGGCCCCGTGGCGCGCGGCGGCGGGGACGACGGGCGTCCGCTTGCCGCCAAGCGACGCGTTCCATTCCCTGGCGAAGAAACTCAGGGTGTCGGTCACGGCCGGGCCGGAATAGAGCACGTCGTAATCCTGCCACTTGGGCCCGCTGCCGCGGTGGGAGTAGACGTCGCCTACGTTGATGCCGCCGACGAAGGAGTAGCGGCCGTCGACGACCAGCATCTTCACGTGCCAGATATCGAGCAGCCGGCCGGGCTCGCGCCAGCGCAGCACTTCCACGCCGCCCGCCTCCATGCGGTTGAGCAGTTTGCGGCTGTTGGCCAGCGCCACCTTGCCGTCGGCTATCAGTTTGACGTCCAAGCCCTGGCGGCGCTTGGCTATCAGCAGGTCGGCCAGCCGGTTGCCGGTCTCGTCGTCGTGGAAGGAATAGGCGGTTATGTAGATGCTCTTCTTCGCCTCCAGCATCAGTTTATCGCGCATCGCGAAGGAGTCGGGCCCGAACAGCAGCTTGGCGCTGTTGCCGCCGGTGAACCTGGCGCCGGTGAGGGATTCCAGCTCCTTCTTGAAGGAGGCATTCCCAACGGCGGAGCCGCGGTAAAGGGAAGTGACCGATTTGTTGGCGCTGTAGGCCGCCTCGTCCATCTCCAGGGATTCGGGAAGCAGGTAAGGCCCTTCCAGGTAGGAGGCCTCGGAGGCGCCCATGAAGCGATAGGCCGCGGCTTTGGGCTGCTCCGCGGCACTGGCCTCGGGGAGGTCCGGCGCGGACTGGGCCGCCGGCGCCGATCTGAGAAGCTGGTCCAGCGCGCCGGAGTCGCCGTGGGTGCCGGCGGTCGCGGTATTCGAGGCGCCATGCGCCAGAGCCAGGAGCAGGAGTATGGTTTTTTTGTTCATCGGTCTTTCTCCCTGATTGAGCGAGGAACTGATGTCCGTCGCCGTTGATATAGTATAGCGGCCCGGCGGTCGCCGCGTAAGCGGCCCAGGACCTATACGAGGCGCGGCATTGGGACTATGCCGCGGGGCCCATGGGGCGTGGGTCTCCGGGCCCGCTTTTGCCTGACCTCGCGGTATTTAATAGTATTGATACCGGTGCCTGCTTATGCCTTTCCCCTATAAACTGGCCTGTGCCGTCTGGGAGTTCACCCTCCAGTGCAACCTGGACTGCATCCATTGCGGTTCCAGCGCCGGCTCAAAGCGCGAGCGGGAGCTCGATACCGCCGAGGCGCTGAAACTCTGCGACGACCTGACATAAGCCCGCCATCACCGGAAGACTAAAATCTCGCCTCGCCGGCCCGGCGCCCGCCGGGCGGAAGCACTCTGTTCAAATCAGCGAAAACCCACCAAGTTTTTGATATTATAAACAAAACCGGCGGTTCTCACGCGAAAAATTCAAAAAATCGCGCCACCGGAAGGGGAAAAATCGAGGGGGACTGTCGATAATCAGGCTTATGTTTCCTACAGATAAGCTCAAGCTCGAAAAATTCGAAGAAGAGAATGAATAACTATGCCGGGGGAGGCTCCCTCGCCGGGCCTTCACTCCGCCACGGGTTCGGCTTTCTGGAATGCACCCGGCGCTGCGCTCGGCCGGGCACGAACTCGGCCTGCGCGCATAGCGCGCTAGGCCTCAAACAATCATGCCCGTCCGGCAGTGCCGGTTCCCGAGCTCCGCTTGGGGAAAGCCTCCGATGTGGCTTCGGAAGGCCCGGCGAGGGAGCCTTGCCCGTCCAGCGTCCCATAAGGAGACAGCCGGGGGAGATGGCATGACAGCCGGCGGGGGCGCCTCGGAGCCGCGAGCATCGTAAGCGCGAGCGGCGAGAGCCGAGGACCGACGCGCTATGCGCGCGAGTCCGTACCCCGCGGGCTGTCATGCCATCAGCCCCCGTATAATTGTTCCTTATGAAAATACGACTGGACATAGCCTGCGTGGAGCAGGGCTTCTTCGAGACCCGCGAGAAGGCCCTGCGCGCCATCATGGCCGGCCTGGTCACGCTCAACGGACGCCCCGCCGACAAGGCCGGCCAGCCCGTGCGCGACGGCGACGTCATCGAGCTCGTCCAGCCCGGCTGCCCCTACGTCTCGCGCGGAGGTCTTAAACTCAAGGGCGCGCTCGACCACTTCAAAATAGATCCTAAAGACCGCACCTGCCTCGACGTAGGCGTCGCAACCGGCGGCTTCACCGACTGCTTCCTGCAGTCCGGCGCGCGCAAGGTGTACGCCGTGGACGTGGGAGAGGGTCAGATCCACGAGCGGATAAAGGCCGAGCCCCGCGTAGTATTCATGCCCAAGACCAACGCCCGCTTCCTCAAGCCGGAATTGTTCCCCGAACAGCCGGACCTCTGCGCTATAGACGTCTCGTTCATCTCGCTCAAGCTCATACTCGGCCCTGTCTCATCCGTCATGGGCGCGGGCGGGGAGATAGTCGCGCTGGTCAAGCCGCAGTTCGAACTGCAGCCCGCAGACCTGCGCAAGGGCATAGTGAAGGATGAAGAGACCCGTCAGAGGGCCATGGAAGGCATGCGGGCCTGGCTGAAGGAGTCACTGCCCGCAGTCGCCGAGGCCGGCCTGACCGACTCGCCGATAAAAGGCGCCAAGGGCAACCTCGAGTTCCTCTGGCTGCTGCGTATGTCTTCCTAAAGAACCGCCCGCGGATAAAAAGAGACCGGCCGCCCAAGAGGGCGGCCGGTCTTTTTTGTCAGCAGGGGCCGGGCGGGTCAGGCCGGGCTGAGCATGTCGAAGAAATACCTCTCGATGATATTGGAGAGGAAGGTGACGAAGCCGCCGGGTATGGCCAGGTCGGAGGGGGCCTCCACCTTCTGGGCGTTGGCTATGAGCCCGGCGAAGGTCGCGTCGAACTGGCGCACCGCCTCCGCGCCGCTGAGATTGACGTTCATCTCGCTGTCGTACTTCTCGCTGCGCGGGTGCATATTGTAGGAGCCGATCGTGGCGAAGACGCCGTCGACCGTCATGAACTTGCCGTGCAGGTTCTCGCCCCTGTTGAGGTAGATGTTGGCGCCGTAGGGGTAGATGCCGGCCAGGCTGCGGATTATCGGCACCGCCGCGTGCTTGGCCTCGGCGTCGATGCTCTTGGAGGTGTTGGTGATGATGTTGACCTCCACGCCGCGGCCGAGCGCGTCGATGATGGCGTCGCGCAGCGGGGGTATGGCGATGAAGTAGGAGTGCGCGATGTTGATCCGCTCGCGGGCGCCGTAGATGCTCTTAAGTATGGTCCCGAGTATCTGCTTCTCATGCGGGGGGTTCTGGAACACCACGGAGAGTTCGGCCGAGCCGGTCTCGAAGGCCCCGTGGCGCGCGGCGGCGGGGACGACGGGCGTCCGCTTGCCGCCAAGCGACGCGTTCCATTCCCTGGCGAAGAAACTCAGGGTGTCGGTCACGGCCGGGCCGGAATAGAGCACGTCGTAATCCTGCCACTTGGGCCCGCTGCCGCGGTGGGAGTAGACGTCGCCTACGTTGATGCCGCCGACGAAGGAGTAGCGGCCGTCGACGACCAGCATCTTCACGTGCCAGATATCGAGCAGCCGGCCGGGCTCGCGCCAGCGCAGCACTTCCACGCCGCCCGCCTCCATGCGGTTGAGCAGTTTGCGGCTGTTGGCCAGCGCCACCTTGCCGTCGGCTATCAGTTTGACGTCCAAGCCCTGGCGGCGCTTGGCTATCAGCAGGTCGGCCAGCCGGTTGCCGGTCTCGTCGTCGTGGAAGGAATAGGCGGTTATGTAGATGCTCTTCTTCGCCTCCAGCATCAGTTTATCGCGCATCGCGAAGGAGTCGGGCCCGAACAGCAGCTTGGCGCTGTTGCCGCCGGTGAACCTGGCGCCGGTGAGGGATTCCAGCTCCTTCTTGAAGGAGGCATTCCCAACGGCGGAGCCGCGGTAAAGGGAAGTGACCGATTTGTTGGCGCTGTAGGCCGCCTCGTCCATCTCCAGGGATTCGGGAAGCAGGTAAGGCCCTTCCAGGTAGGAGGCCTCGGAGGCGCCCATGAAGCGATAGGCCGCGGCTTTGGGCTGCTCCGCGGCACTGGCCTCGGGGAGGTCCGGCGCGGACTGGGCCGCCGGCGCCGATCTGAGAAGCTGGTCCAGCGCGCCGGAGTCGCCGTGGGTGCCGGCGGTCGCGGTATTCGAGGCGCCATGCGCCAGAGCCAGGAGCAGGAGTATGGTTTTTTTGTTCATCGGTCTTTCTCCCTGATTGAGCGAGGAACTGATGTCCGTCGCCGTTGATATAGTATAGCGGCCCGGCGGTCGCCGCGTAAGCGGCCCAGGACCTATACGAGGCGCGGCATTGGGACTATGCCGCGGGGCCCATGGGGCGTGGGTCTCCGGGCCCGCTTTTGCCTGACCTCGCGGTATTTAATAGTATTGATACCGGTGCCTGCTTATGCCTTTCCCCTATAAACTGGCCTGTGCCGTCTGGGAGTTCACCCTCCAGTGCAACCTGGACTGCATCCATTGCGGTTCCAGCGCCGGCTCAAAGCGCGAGCGGGAGCTCGATACCGCCGAGGCGCTGAAACTCTGCGACGACCTGAAAGCCGCCGGCTGCGGGGGCGTGGCGCTGATGGGCGGCGAGCCTTTCCTGCGCAAGGATTTCTGGGAAGTGGCGTCGAAGATACGGGCGCTCGGCATGGAGCTCTCGGTCATCACCAACGGCACGGTGCGCCCGACGGATGTATTCAACCGCCTCAAAGCACTCTCACCGCGGGCCGTGGCCGTCAGTATAGACGCCGCCGAGCCTGCCCTGCACGACCGCATACGCGGCCGCGAGGGAGCCTTCGCCGACGCCTGGTCATTCATGAAGGACGCGCTGGCGGCCGGTCTGCCGGTCAGCGTCATCACTACCGTGCATAAGCTCAATCTCGGCCAGTTGGCCGCCCTGCGTGAAAAGCTCAAAGGGCGAGGCCTGGCCTGGCAGGTGCAGACGGCCGGCGCCGAAGGGCGCAGGTTCCCCAAAAAGCTCCTGCTCGACCGCGACGAGTTCTACGCGGTGGGCATGTTCATCGAATCCACCCGCCGGCGCTGCAGGCCGGAGGAACTGGCCGTCATCGGCGCGCATGACCTGGGTTATAATTCCGCGCGGCTGATAAACGTCTCGCTCTACGAGAAATGGGAAGGCTGTCAGGCCGGGGTCTCGATACTGGGCATACGCAGCGACGGCGGCTTCATCGGCTGCCTGGCTATAAACGACGACAGGTTCGTCGAGGGCAACGCCCGCACGATGAGGGTCAAGGAGCTCTGGCGCAGCCGCTCGGCTTTCCCATACACCAGGGATTTCCGCAGGGACGACGCCGGCCCCGAATGCTCAAAGTGCCGCCACCTGGACTCCTGCAAGGGCGGCTGCTCGGAGATGTCGCTGATGAAGACCGGCCGCCTGCACAACGACCCCTACTGCTTCTACGCCATCGAGCGCGCCGACGGCTCCGGCCCCAGCAAGATGGAGCGCCTCCGCTACTTGTTCGATCAGTGCAGCCGCCCCGGCTCGCTGCGCCGGCTGGAGCGGATCTTCGGCGGCAAAAGGAAAAGACATGAGGCTTAATATCGGCTGCGGGAACGACTGGCGGGCCGGCTGGATGAATATAGATCCGTCTCCGGGGTCGGCGGCCGACAAGGTTATGCCGGCGGAGAACCTGGACCTGTCCGACGGCTGCGCGCAGGAGATATCGGCTATGCACCTGGCCGAGCATCTCGGTTATTTCAGGACGAGGTATTTCCTTTCGGAATGTTTCCGTGTCCTGCGGCCCGGCGGCCGGCTGGTCATAGAGACGCCCGACATAGTAAAGGCCTGCGCCGCCTTCGCCGGGGCGAAGGGCCCGGAGGAACGCGAGGCGCAACTGGGCTGGATATACGGCGCGGAGTCCTCCGGGATGGGCCATTGTTACGCTTTCCCGGAGGAACTGCTGAAGGAACTGTCACGCAGGGCCGGCTTCGACGTGATCTCCACGGAGAACAGAGCATATCATCCCGGCCGGGCGGCGCTGCGCTTCGAGCTGCGCAGGCACGAGGAGGACAGGGCCGCCGCCTGCCAGGCCTCGCTGCGCAAGGCCGTGATGAAGGCGGGGCTGGAGGATTTTTCGCGCGAGGAACTCTCTTCGGCGCGCGACGAGGCCGTTGACCGGGCCTGCGCTATGACGCTGAAGGGGGATGCCGCGGGCATATTGACCATCGCCGCCGCCCCAGCCGTCGCGCGGCTGGCGATCGAACTCATGGGGGAGGCCGCCAAGAAAGAGTCGGTCGCGGCCTCGCTGCTGGCCCATTGCGGCGGAGCGGCGCTGGCCTGGCGCGCATTGCTTGCCGTGCAGGCCAAGGGCGGCGCGCAGGGCTCGGCTTTCGCTTCGGCGGAACTGGCATACGAGAAGGCCGCTCTGCGCGCGCTGGAGACGGACAAGCTGGAGCCGGCTGCGGGCGCGGCGGAACTGCCCCCGGTTTTTTCACGCGGCGCCGCGCGGGCGGAGGGGGAACTGCTGCTGGGCCGGGCGCTGAAGGCGGCGGGCGCGGGGGAGGAGGACGGATCAGGGCGGCCTTGTCCGCAGTCGGTGCCGGGAGCACTGCGACCGGCCGCCGGCGGGATATTCGCGATGGCGCTCTCTTTCGAGCGCGACGAGCCGCGTATCTGGCTGGAGGCGGGGCGTTATTTCAAGGCGGCGAAGGGGAAGGCGGCCGCGGCGGACTATTTCATGAACGGGCTGCTGGCCCTCGAAGGTCTGCCGGGCATCGAGACGCGCGACGCCATGCGCCGCGAGCTGATGAAGGAACTCGGATGAGGAGCAACTATTCCGCGGGCATGTCGGCGTGTCAGCACGCAGGACACGGACTCGCGCGCATAGCGCGTCGGTCCTCGACTCTCGCCGCTCGCGCTTACGATGCTCGCGGCTCCGAGGCGGTCCTGCTAAGCTGACACGCCGCCTCCCGCGATTGTTCCCTTATCAATGTCATGGCTGGCGGCTAAGCTTTTGTACAATAGGTGGAAAGGGGTGCGATATATGGACAAGAAACTTAAAGAGATGGCTTTGAAGACGGGGATGAGCGAGGGTGAAGTCTCGGGTTTCGCCCGCGCCGGTCTGCTGGGCGCCATGGCCGCGGCCGTGCTGGGCCTCCTCGGCTGCGCGCGGACAAACGAAAATATTCAGACACAGGCCTCGCCGGAGCCCGCCAGTCCCGCCATCAGCACGAAGACGCAGGAGACGGTCAACCGCGTGCTCGACGAGGTTAAGAAGAGCACCCCGCCGGCCGACGGAGACGTAATAAACCCCGACGAGGAATGCGGCCCCTACCCGGGCTACCCCTGCGGCAGCCGGTACTTCACCGTCAGCATAGCCGATTTCCGGAGGTCCGCCTGATATGAAGCGCGCGCTGCTTTTCATCCCGCTGTTCCTCTTCTCCGCCGCGCTGCACGCCTACCAGTGCCCGGCCCCGGCCAAGCCCGGCGAGCCCGCCGCCGAGGACGCGCTGGACTGCCCCTGGGCCGGCATGGCCCGCCTGATGGAGGAGAACGCCGTTAAGGGCCTGCCCCTGGCGCCGGTACTGGCCGACCACGCCCCGGGGCTGGCCATGCAGCTGGCCTCCGACAAGCTCAATGCGGGCCTCAAGGAACTCTGGGGCGAGAGCGTCAATTTCGACGAGATGGTCCGCGCCACTATCGTCCATGATTCCATCCTGTTTTTCCTCGCCGGCGAGCTGGCCCTGCCCGGCCCGCGCGGGAAGATAGTTCACGCCGGCATGGAGCACGCCTACGGCTACCTGTTCAGCCTGCTCCCGACAAAGTTCGGCTTTAAGCGCGCCCGCTGGGTGCGCGACGATATAGAGGCCGGCCTGGGCTTCGCGCGCGGCGCGCTGGGGCCGTCGCCGGCCGAAGGCACGCTGCTGGCCAATATCACCTGCATGTCCGGCGCCGCGGCCTTCGCCGACGACGCCGCGGCCGCCGCTAAGCTGGCCAAGGCGTCCTACGCCTGCGGCTCCGCCGCGCGCGGCTGGAAGGCCCCGGGACATTTCAGGCTGACCGAGACGGTCTCCCTCTCCCGCAAGCGGAGCGTCTCGCTGCGTACCGACTTCCTGCCTTTCACGTCCGTGACCTCCGGCGGCAACGCCTACCTGCTGGTCTATTCGGTGAAGGATACTTCCAGGCCGCACGCCGTCCTCGTCACGGCTTTCCCCGTCGGGGAGGGTTTCGTGAAGAACGCGCTCAACCCCGAATACCTGGGCGAAGGAAAGCAGGTGCAGACCCGCTATAACGCCTGGGTGGAAGGGTTCAATGGCAAGTTGAAAGGGACGCGGTCAGCCGCGTGGGTCGCGGGGGAGTGATCAGCGCCTGAGGCTCTCGAGCCTCTCCAGGTTCTTTTTCAGCGGAACATTGCCCGGGTCCAGCTCCAGCGCCCTGCGCCAGAGCTCTTCGGCCCGGGCGTAGTTTTTATCCCCGGCCGCAAGCGCGCCAAGTTTGCCCAGCGTCTCCGCGTCGTAAGGGTCCAGCTCCAGCGCTTTCTCCAGCGACGCGCGCGCCTCGCGCCCGTCGTCCGACCTCATCCGCGTATCGGCCAGCCGCTTCCAGCCGGACGGATAGTCCGCGAACTCCGATGTCAGCCGCCGGGCGGCGGCTTCCGCGGCCGGGGCGTCGCCGGCTTTCTCGAGAGCCAGGGAAAGGTTCAGCAGCGTTTCGGGGGCGTAGCCGCCCTCCGCCGCCGCGCCGGCCAGTATGGCGGCCGCTTCCGCCGCGCGCCCCGTGTTCATGCGCGCTATCGCCAGGCCGTTGAGGTACATCCCGTTGGAAGGGTCCCGCAGCAGTATCTCTTCAAGCAGGACTTCGGCCCGGCCGAAATCGCCGCGCAGGAAATATTCGCGGGCCAGGTTGTAGCGCAGCGGCGCGGAAAAGGTCCTGGGGAGAGCGTGCTCGTATATTTTCAGGTCGTCCCCGCGCCTCGAGATGTTCAGCCAGCCGGCGGCGGCCAGGAGCAGCGCCGCGCCGGCCAGCGCCGCGTTCCCGGCGCGCGGCTTTGGCGTCCCCGCCAGCCATGACGCGAACCACAGGAACAGCGCCAGGTTGGCGCCGTATACCCAATGGTCCAGCATAAGATCGTTGCCAAGCAGCAGCGGGACCTTGGGCGCGAGATTGACCAGGTACCAGCCGGCCAGGAATACCGCCGTCCTGCCGCCGCGCAGCGCCAGCGTGAACAGTCCGCCGGCGAAGGCCAGGGCGAAAACCGCCGCCAGCCAGGCGGCCGGCTCCGGCCTGGCGCGGTGAGAATGCAGGTCCAGCGGCACTACGGCCGTGGCGAGATAATGAAAAATGTCGGCCGGAAGGCGCGCCGCGGCGCGCAAGGCCAGTTCGGCCGCGCCCAGTTCCGTCAGCGGCATGCCGCCCAGGGCGTGCCGGCGCAGCGCGAGGTATAAAGGGATGAGGAGGAGAAGCGGGATCGTCTTTTTCCAGTCCCGCCGCAGCGTGCCGCGATGATAAAAGAGAAGCAGGGCCAGCAGCGGCGCGATGAGGCCGGTCTCCTTTGACAGCATGGCGAGGATGAATGACATCAGCGCCCCGGCGAAAGAAGCGGGGCCGGGCCTGGCCAGCAGCCACACCGTCAGGATGGTGAAGAAATAAGCCATCACCTCGGCGCGCCCCGCGACTATGATGAGCTGTTCTACGACTATCGGGTGGCAGGCCAGCAGCAGCGCCGCCCCGCCGGCCGCCGCCGCCGGGAAGCCGGCCGCCGACAGGGCCAGCGCCGAGACCGCGGCGCCGCCGGAGTGGAAGAGGAGGTTGGTCAGGTGATAGCCGGCGGGGTTCAGCCGCCAGATAGAGAAATCAACGGCGTTGGAGACGGTCTGAAGCGGGCGGTAGTAGTTCAGCCCCTGGCCGAAAGGGTCGCCGCGGAACCAGGAGCGGATATTGTCGGCCGACCAGGAGCGGATCCGCGCGTTCTCCTCTATCATCCGGTGATCGTCCCAGACGAAGCCGAGGCGCAGCGTGGGCGAGTAGGCCGCGAAAGCGGCGGCGAAAGCCAGGATGGCCCAGAGCGAGGCCGCCCCGGGCTTCTTCATCTTAGGTCGAAGACCATCATGGTCTCGGCGTGGGGGGTGTTGGGGTAGAAGTCGAAGCCGCCCGAGGCGGACAACTTGTACCTTTCCAGGAAGAAGGCCGCGTCCCTGCCCTGCGTTATCGGGTTGCAGGAGAGATAGATTATTCTTTTAGGCTGGGCGGCCAGTATCGATTTTACCGCCTTGATGTGCAGGCCGGCGCGCGGCGGGTCCACCAGCAGTATCTCGGCGCCGTGCAGCGCCTCCTCGCCCGTCTTCTCCGACAGTCCGCAGGCGGCCTCGAAGTTGGAGGCGCCGTTCTCCAGCGCGTTCTGCGCGGCGTAGCGCACGGCCGCCGGGGAGGATTCCACGGCGTAGACCTTGTCGGCGTACTGCCGCAGCGACAGCCCTATCGCGCCCACGCCGGAGTAGAGGTCCACCATCCTGGCGCATTTGAAGCAGTGGCGGCCCATCTCGTCGAGGGCCTGGGCGAAGAGCTCCATGTTGTTCTGGAAGAAGCAGTCGAAGCCGTAGGAGAGCTTCACCCGCGACGAGAACTCTCCGCCGGGCAGCGTCTCGGTGATATGGCCGTCGCCGGAGGAGAAGAGGACCTCGTCGGCCTGGCTGACCGGGCTTAAGGGGTTGGACCAGGCCGCCGTGAAGCCGTTGAGGCCCGGGGGCAGCGCCAGGCCGGTCACGTCGAGGTCGCGGCTCTTGACGAAAAGCGCCGCTATCCTGCCCTCGGGGTCCTTGGACTCGCGTATTATCAGCGACTTGAGGTCGGAGGCCTTGGCGCCTTTCTTGCGCAGCTCTTCCGTTATGGCCATGGCCGCGGCGTTGGTATTCTCGCTTATAAGCGCGCAGCCGGACTTCAGCGCGTATTTCTCGCCGTAGGAGCCGCGCTTGTGGAAGGCCAGCTCCAGCCGCCCGTCCGCCTCGGTGAAGCTGTATTCGATCTTGGTCCGGTAGCCGTAGTGCGTCTTAGCGGTGCGGAAAAAATCCAGTTTTATCGTCTCTTTCAGCGTCTGGTAAAAGAGGTCCTCGATCAGGCCCTTCTTGGTTTCGGCCTGCAGGGCGTAATCCATGACCTGCCAGGGTGAGCAGCTCAGGTAATGGTCCTCGCGCGGCTCGCGGCGGGAGGGGGAGGGGGTGATGACCTCCAGCAGTTCGGCCTCGGCCCAGTTGCGCTTCTCGTGCTTGACGCGCACGCGCGCCGTCTCGCCCGGCAGCACGCCGTAGCAGAATACCACCTTGCCGTCGGCGCGGCCCAGGGCCTTGCCTTCTCCGACTATCTTTCTGAATTCCAGTGTTATTTCGCGCATTCCCTCTATTATAGCACGGGGAGTTTTTGCTATTATAGGTAACAGGGGTAAAGCATGACTTTAGTCAAATCAAAATGGGCTTTCACGGCCGTGGTCGCGGTCATGTTCCTTACCCCTTTCCTGGTCCTCTCCTCCCATTTCCTGCGCACCAGCCGCGACGCCCTGCGGCGCGACACGCTCAATTACATGGAACTGCGCACCCGGCTGATCGCCGGCTCGCTGGCCGAGCATCTGCTCTCGGCCTCCGCGCCGCTGGAGAGGGTGCGCGAGCCTATTCTATAAATAAACGCGTCCGCCGCTCAGCATTCTTTCAGGCCTATTTTTTTAAAGAACCATATCGCCGGGCGAGTCCACGCCCACTATTCCCCTATCCCGATTTAGCGGCACGACACCACGTTGTCGCGCCGGGTCTTTAAACTTTACTCCGCTGGATAAAACCTGAACCCGGGACAGGGGGGCGGGATGTCGACCGGCGGGGCGTCCTCTGATATTCTCTTATCCGGAGCGTGCAAATCCGACGGCGCAGGGCGTAGCCGGGGGTGTTCAGCCGCCACCTCGTCGCCGTCATACGCTCCCCGCTGCCGCCGTGACGAGCCGCTGGCCCGCCTGGTCCGCGATAACCTCATGGAATTTGAGCAGGCCTTGCGTGATCCTTTCGACCGCCGCCCTAAGCCGCGCCCCTTCGTGGTGAAAGCCCTTGAACAATTCAGCGAATGCGGTGTCCCGCGCTTCGGTGTGGTCCGTTACCGCTGCCCCGAATGCGGTTACGATGTTTTTCTGCCCTTCTCATGTAAACGAAGGGGCTTCTGCCCCTGGTGCGACGCCAAACGGGCGGCGATGATCATGTCGGACGCCTCCTCCCGGCTCCTGCCGCACGTCCCCGTCCGGCAATGGGTGCTGGTGGTCCCAAAGCGGCTGCGTTGGTATCTTAACCGGCGCCCGGAACTGCCCGGCCTGCTTTCAAAGATATTCGCCGCCGAAATTTCCCGGTTCATGGCCCGTAGGACCGGGGCCGCGCCCGCCCAGATGCATTTTATCCAGCGCTTCGGCGGCGCGCTTAATCTGCATATCCATATACACGCGCTTGTGACTGACGGCGGCTTTATCCCGGCCGAAGGCGGCAAGGGGCTTGCCTTTGCCCCGGCGCCGCCGCCTTCCCCGGAAGAGCTTGGCGAGATATCGGCGGCTATCCGGAAAAAATCACTACGGCGATTTCTCAGGATGGGCGCCGTGCAGGAAGAGGCCGCGGCCATGCTGCTCTCATGGCAGAACGGCTTTTCGATACATTCGGAAGTGGCGGTGAGGGCCGAGGACCGGGAAGGCCTGGAGCGGCTGGTCTATTACTGC
Organism: Elusimicrobiales bacterium; assembly: GCA_031082205.1. GTDB lineage: Bacteria > Elusimicrobiota > Elusimicrobia > Elusimicrobiales > UBA9959 > UBA2231. The sequence continues at coordinate 475 of JAVHLJ010000052.1, read as the reverse complement.
GCCCGCCCGGCTCTCTCGCCGGCCCGGCTGGAATATTCCGAAAAGGCCAGGATCGTAATATACCGCACTGAAAAAAGGGAAGGGTATCCCCCGATGCTGGCTATGTCCCCGGTCGAATTTCTGCGCAGATGGGGCTTGCTGATGCCGCCCGCCAACAAGAACACGGTCCATTACTACGGCGCCCTCGCGCCGCGGTCGCCTTTAAGGGCGTTGCTGGTCGCCAGTACGGAAAAAGCGGCCGCCGAACTGAGCAGAAAGAAAAAACTATCGGCCGTTAAAGAGGGGATGCTTAAGAAAGCCAGATCTTGGGCCGCCTGCCTGGCCAGGATATTCGAGATCTACCCGCTTATCTGTCCGAATTGCAGGATAGAACTAAAACCAGTAGCCGTGATATCGGACGATAAAGAACTCGTGCGCCTTTTATCCCACCTGGGTCTGCCTGATGAGCTCCCCAAGATGAAGCCCGCCCCTAAGA
>JAVHLJ010000051.1 GCA_031082205.1 Elusimicrobiales bacterium | reverse complement strand
TGACACCGGAGGATTGCAGGCTGAAAAGTGTAAACGATCTACCTGATTACATCAATATAAAAAGAACCGCCGCCAGCTTGCGCGGACGGCGGTTCGCCTGAAGTCGCGAGTGATTACTTCGCGTTCTTGCCGATGATCTTGGCCAGGTCGAACATGGTGACCTGCTTCTTGCCGGCGAACAGCTTCAGCAGCTTCTCGTCAGCGTTGATGCAGCGCTTGTTCTTCTTGTCCTGCAGGTTGTTCTTCTTGATGTAGGCCCAGAGTTTCTTCACGATCTCGGTGCGGGGCATCGGCTTGTTGCCGACGACGGCGCCCAGGGTCTCGTTCGGGGTGATAGGGGCCATGAACTTCGAATTAGCTTTGGCAGCGGGCATTTACTTCCTCCTAATGAATAACTGCTTTACTTCGTACATATTAACCTATTTTCCCTCGGGTCTGTCAATAGGATTTCCCGGAGGAGAACCAGCGCGGCTTGTAGAGGAGGGTCACGGAACTTTCGGGGCCGGTCCAGCCGGCGCGGGTGCGGACGCGGGCGGAGAGGACGTTGAGGCCGGGCGCGAGGCGGCCCATCAGGCGCGCGGGAGCGGCGGACCAGGGGCCGTCGTTGAACCGGAACAAAAAACCCTCCAAATCCGGGGCCCCCTCCGCGACCAGGGCTATCCGGATGGTCCCGTCCGGGTCCGTCCCGGCGATATCGATAATGGCCTGGTTGACCGGTCTGTCATAGACCCGCAGATCGTCCAGCACCGGCCAGGCCGTGAATTTCTCTTTGGCGAAAGCGTCGTTGAAGGATACTATGGTATGGACATAGGTCACTTCGCTGGCCCCGCCGCCGATGAGCGGGTAGCGGGTGATATCGGATGATTTCACCAGCTTCTCCTGGCGTCCGCCGCGGTCCACGGTCACGGGGTTGGCGAGCTGGTTGCTGCGCAGATAAAGAGCGTACTTCCGGTAGAGCTCCAGGTCCTTCTTCTCCGCCCTGGTCTTCTTCCAGTCAGAGCCCACCTTGAAAACTTCCGCCTCTTTCCCGCCCCAATGGACCTCGCAGAGCTCGCGGGCGTTGAGCGGCACGCCGTTCCTTTCATAGTGCAGGTCGACATAGGGGTCCATGACGACCCATTTCCCGAGCTCGTCCGACCAGACCTCGGTCACGAAATGGCCGACTATGTCGATATAGCGGGCGTGCAGGCCCAGAGCCATGGCGGCCTGGGCGTAGACCACGCCGAACTGCGCGCAGAAGCCGCGGTTGCCCCTGCGGGCGAGGTCGAGTATCTCCAGCGCGTCCCAGGGCGGGTAACGGAACTTCTGCCCCGGCTCCCACTGCCGCCTGGCCCACCCGCGCAGGGCGACCATGGTCTCCAGCTGGCTGCGGCCGGCTTTAAGGTTTTGGAGCTTCTCCCTCTCGCGCAGCCGCGCCAGCGACGGATGGGCGAAGTCCTCCTCGACAGCCTGGTGGCTGGCCACGACCCAGCGGCCATTGTTCTCCGACACCGTTACAACGAAGCCCCAGCGCGCGAAAAGCAGCAGGGCGGCGCCCAGAACCGCGGCCGGGACCGCGTATCTGAATCGCGGTCCCGGCTTTACGTCCGGCTGGGGCTTGTTCTTTTTGGACACGGGCCGGTCAGACCTTGGGGCCGGCCCCCAGTATCGCCTTATTGGTCACGCCGAACTTTTTGAAGTTGGCGGCGAAAAGCCCGGCCAGCTCGCGCAGCTTGGCGTCGTAGGCGTCCTTGTCGGCCCAGGTCTTGCGCGGGTTGAGCACCTCAGGCGGCACGCCGGGGCAGCGCGCGGGGACTCCGAAGCCGAACACGGGGTCCTTGGCGAACTTCACTTTCGCCAGCTTCCCGTCCAGCGCGGCGTTGAGCAGCGCGCGGGTGTGCTGTATGCTCATGCGCTTGCCGACCCCGTAGGGCCCGCCGCAAAGGCCGGTGTTTATCAGCCAGCACTGGGCGCCGTGCCTCTTCATCTTCTTCTCCAGCAGCTCGGCGTAGACCGACGGGTGATGGCTCATGAACGGGGCTCCGAAGCAGGTGCTGAAGACCGCCCGGGGCTCCTTGACTCCCATCTCGGTGTTTGCGACCTTGGCGGTGTAGCCGCTGATGAAGTGGTACATCGCCTGCTCGGGCGTCAGTTTCGATATGGGGGGCAGCACGCCGAAGGCGTCGTAGGTCAGCATGACTATGTTCTTCGGATGAGGGAAGGCCGGGCCTTTGATGGAGTTGTCGATGAACTCCAGCGGGTAGGCGGCGCGGGTGTTCTCGGTCAGCGAACCGTCGTCCAGGTCGAGCGCCCTGGTCGCCTTGTCGTAGACGACGTTCTCGAGTATGGCGCCGAAGCGGCCGGTGGCGGCGTAGATCTGCGGCTCGGCCTCGGCGTTCAGGCTGATGACCTTGGCGTAGCAGCCGCCCTCGAAGTTGAAGATGCCGCCGTCGCTCCAGCCGTGCTCGTCGTCCCCGATCAGCCGCCGCAGCGGGTCGGAGGAGAGGGTGGTCTTGCCGGTTCCGCTGAGGCCGAAGAAAATAGCCGTGTCGCCCTTCTTGCCGACATTGGCCGAGCAGTGCATCGGCATGATCCCCTTGAGCGGCAGGAGGTAGTTCATGACGCTGAAAACGGACTTCTTTATCTCGCCCGCGTAGGCGGTGCCGCCGATGAGGACCATCCGCCGCTCGAAATTGAGCAGGATGAAAGCGGAGCCGCGCGTGCCGTCTATCTGCGGCATGGCCGTGAAGCCCGGCACGCAGATCACGGTGAAGTCGGGAGAGAAGCCGGCCAGCTCTTCGGCCGGGGGCTTTATGAACATGTGGCCGGCGAAAAGGCTGTGCCAGGCGAGCTCGGTGTGCACGCGCACGCGGAGGCGGCTCTTCGGGTCGGAGCCGGCGTAGCAGTCGCGCACGTAGATATCGCGTTTGGAGAGGTAGAACTCGACCTTTTTAAGGAGGGCGTCGAACTTTTCCCCGTCTATGGCGACGTTCTGCTCGCCCCACCAGATGTTCTTTTCGCTGGAGGGCCCGCGCACTATGAACTTGTCCTGCGCGCTGCGGGCCGTGTGCTTGCCGGTGCGGGCGCAGAGCGCGCCGCCGGCGGTTATGACGGCCTCCTTGCGCGCGACCGCGTGTTCGTAAAGCTCGGGGGTGGAAAGATTAGAGTGCGTTTTTCCGGAGGTGTTCATGGCGTTCGCTTTTTTCTCATGTACGGCGGCTTCTGTGGGCATTTCCGCGTCTCCTTTGGTGGTCAGTCGAGGACTTTCCTTATCCGCGACACGCCTTCTATGATATCCTTCTCCGCGCCGCAGTAACTCAAACGCAGGTGGCCTTCCAGGCCGAACTCCACGCCCGGCACGGTCACCACCATGGCCTTCTCCAGCAGCATGTTGGAGAGGCGGGTGGAATCCTTGTCGTAGGCGCTGAGATCGGGGAAGCTGTAGAAAGTGCCCTGCGGCTTGTGCAGCTTCGCTTTCTTGAGCTTGGCAAGCTCGGCGACCATGACGTCGCGCTTTTTCTCGAGTCCCTTGCGCAGGCTCTCCACGAAATCGCCGCCCGCGGCCAGAGCGCCGGCCGCGGCGGCCTGGCTGAGCGCCGAAGGGCAGGAAGTGATCTGCGCCTGCACCTTGACCATGGCCCTGGTCAGCGGGGCCTGCGCCACGCTCCAGCCGATGCGGAAGCCGGTCATGGAGAAGGTCTTGGAAACGCCGTTGATGGAGACGATTATCGACTCGTCCAGCGGCTTTTTTGAGAAATCGAAGGCCGACGGGGCTTTCTGGCCGTCGAAGACCAGGCGGTTGTAGATATCGTCCATCATCAGCCAGACGCCGCGGCGCTCGCAGAGTTCCACCAGCCCCTTTATGACGTCCGGGCCGAACACGGCGCCGGACGGGTTATTGGGGCTGTTGAGCATGACGGCCTTGGTCTGAGGGGTGAAGGCCGCCTCGAACTGCGCCAGCGTCGGCACGACCGAGCCGGCCTCGGGCCGGACCACGACCGGCTCGCCGCCGGCCATGCGCACCATCTCGGGGTAGCTCACCCAATAGGGCGCGGGGAAGACGACCTCGTCGTCCGGGTTCACCACGGAGAGAAGGAAATTATAGATGGCCTGCTTGGCGCCCGAAGAGACCACGATATTGCCGGCGGCGGGCTTCACGCCGTAGAACTTTTCGGTGTAGGCGGCTATGCCGGCTTTCAGGTCCGGCACGCCGGAGGTGGCCGTATAGCGGATATAGCGGGATTCGAGCTTCTTGAGGGAGGCGGAGTAGGCGCCGTCGGGGATCTTCTCTTCCGGCTCGCCGCCGCCCAGGTGTATGACGGGCTTGCCTTCGGCTTTAAGGGTATTCGCGAGCTCGTTGAGCCGCAGGGTGGCCGATTGCCCCAGGGAAAGAGCCATTTTGCTCAGGTGCATTTTTACCCTCCCGGGAGAAAAGAAGAAAGGCGCGGGCCGGAATCGAACCGGCGATGACAGTTTTGCAGACTGTTGCCTTACCACTTGGCGACCGCGCCGTTGAATAAAATATAGCAAAAAAAGCCCCCCGCCGTGAACCGGCCGGGGGGCGCTGGGAGGGCGGGTCCGGTCAGACCCAGCTTTCGGACTTTATCCCGCCCTGTATGCCTATGACCACGTGCTTGACCGGCACCTTGCGCGTGGCCGCGCCGGCGGCCCTTTTGGCCAGCGCCAGCAGGCCGCCGCAGCAGGGCACTTCCATCGTGACCACGGTCAGTGTGTTTATCTCCGCGTCGTCCATGAGGGACTGTATCTTTTCCGCGTAGACGTCCAGGCCGTCGTCGAGCTTGGGGCAGGCTATGGCCAGGGCCTTGCCCTTCATGAAGTCCTCGTGGAAATTGCCGTAGGCGAAGGCCGTGCAGTCTGCCGCCACCACCACGTCGGCCTTATGGAAATACGGGGCGCCGGGACCGACCAAATGGAGCTGCACCGGCCACTGCCGCAGCCGCGAAGGGGCAGGGCCGCCGGCGGGGGCCGCCTCTTCCGCTCCCGCGCCGCGCAGGTCCATGGCGCGGCCGCCGGGGCAGCCGCAGGGCTCGTGGGATTTCTTTCCTTTCATCTCTTCCTCCAGCGGGTTATTTACACCCTTTTCCTTAAGATAGTCCAGGGCCTGTTTAAGGTAAGTTTTCTGGCCATGGTCCTTAAGGTGCTTCAGATGCGCCTTGATGGTGTTGGCGCCGTGCTTCACTATGCCTTCCATCGCCTTGCGCTCGTCGTATTCGGCCGCCTCCCTCCGCTCGATCCGTATCGCCCCCCTCGGGCATTCGCCTATGCAGGCGCCCAGCCCGTCGCAGAGCATGTCGCTCACCAGCCGAGCCTTGCCGTCTATGACCTGCAGCGCCCCCTCCGGGCAGCCGGTCACGCAGAGGCCGCAGCCGTCGCATTTCGACTCGTCTATGGTTATTATGTCCCTCTTCCTTTTCATGGAGACTCCTTTCAGCCGAGGTCCGCCAGCGTGACCCGGCGCACCTCTTCCATTACTTTCTTCTCTATGGCGGCCACCCGGCCGCGCAGCAGGCAGGTCCTGTGGTTATGGCAGAGCGCGCCGCCGAAGACGCAGTCGTTGAACTTGAGCGGCCCGCGCACGGCCGAAATGATATCCCCGAGGCTTATCCTCCCGGCCGGCCTGGCGAGGACGAACCCGCCGCCGCGGCCGCGGGAGGACCTGGTGATGCCGGCGCGGGACAGGGCCTGCATTATCTTGCGCAGCACCGGCCGCGGGACGCCCGCCGGAGCCGCCAGCCCGGCCGCGGAGAGCCCCCGGCCCGCGCGGGCTACGGCCGCAAGCGCCCTGACCGCGTAATCCACTTCCCTGGTGATGAGCTTCATGATTAAATGATACCAGATTGGTATCATTTAGTCAAGGGCCCCCGCGCGCGCCGCTTTTCTTTACCCGGATTTTACACCGGCTTGCTAGAATTTAACCGTACTCGAAATCCGGAACGGAGAAAACAGAAAGAATGAACGCGCTTACCATGTTCCTCTACCTGCTGGGCGGCCTGGGGGTTTTCCTGCTGGGCCTGGAGATAATGAGCGAGGGTCTGCAGAAGACCGCCGGCCAGCGCCTGCGCAAGATGCTGGCCATGGCCACCGCCAACCGCTTCGCCGGCACGCTGTCGGGCTTCGCGGTCACCTCGATCATACAGTCGTCCAGCGCCACCACCGTCATGGTGGTCGGCTTCGCCAGCGCCGGCCTGCTGACGCTCTCCCAGTCGCTGGGCGTCATCTTCGGCGCCAATATCGGCACCACCGTCACGGCCTGGATAGTCAGCTTGCTGGGCTTCAAGGTCAAGATCGCCGCCTTCGCGCTGCCGCTGATAGGCATCGGCTTCTTCTCGCGCTTCATCAAGCGCTGGAAGTGGCCGCACCGCGTCGGCGAGGTCATGGTCGGCTTCGGCCTGCTCTTCCTGGGCCTGGAACTGATAAAGGACGGCATACCGGACCTGCGCAATTCGCCGGAGGTGCTGGCCTGGATAGCGAAGTTCTCGCCCGACTCGCTGCTGCCGCGGCTGGGGCTGGTGCTGGTGGGCACGGTCCTCACCGTCATCTTCCAGTCGTCCAGCGCCGTCATGGCCGTCACGATAGCGGCGGCCGCCAAGGGCATCATAGACTTCCCCTCCGCCGCCGCCCTGGTCCTGGGCGAGAACATCGGCACCACCATAACCGCCAATCTCGCCGCCATAGGCGCGTCGAACACAGCCAAGCAGGCGGCCATCGGCCACTTCCTGTTCAATGTCCTGGGCGTGGTCTGGGCGGCGCTGCTCTTCGGGCCGATGATCGCCCTGGTGGACGGCCTGGTCCCCGGCGAACCTTACGGCCTGGGCGAGGCCGCGCTGCTGACCGCCATCCCCCTGCATATCTCGGCCTTCCACACCGTCTTCAATGTCGTGAATACCGGCGTGATGCTGCCCTTCATCCGCCAGTTCGAGCGGCTGATACTGCTGGTGCGGCCCGACGTGGCCGAAAAGGGCCCGCCGGAACATCAGCTGGTCTACCTGACCACGCCTTTCGCCCGCGCCCCGGAACTGGCCATAGACGCCGCCCGCCGGGAGATAGACCACCTGGCGGGCGTGGTGACCGGCATGATGGCCAAAATATCCAGCGCCCTGGCCGACGGAAAGATAGAGGACCACGAGGTGGAGGCCATAAAGGCCGACGAGAAGACCACCGACGTGCTGGAGCACAAGATAAACGACTACCTGGCCTCGCTGGTGCACGAGCGGCTGTCCAACACCGCCAGCCGGGAAGTGCTCTCGCTGATGAGCATGATAAACGACTTCGAGAAGATGGGCGATTACGGCGAGAAGATAGCCAATCTGCTCGGCCGCACGCAGGAGCCCGGTTTCGCGATGAGCGCCGACGCCTACGCCGACCTAAGGAAGATCTCGGCCGCGGCGCGCGAGATGCTCGAAGAGACCCGCTCCTTCATACTCAAACCCGAAGAGGGAATGATGGACAAGGTCTGGAAGCGCGAGAACGAGCTCAACCGCATGCGCAACGAGTTCCGCGAGAACCACCTGCTGCGCATCTGCGACGGGCGCTGCAAGCCCTCCGTCGGCCCGCTCTACTCGGACCTGCTCAACAGCTTCGAGAAGATGGGCGACCACGCCGTCAACGTGGCCGAAGCCCTCACAGGCCTGAAATAAGCCGCGCCCCCGCCCGGCCCGGAACGGGCCGCCGCCGACGGGGCGGCGGCCTTTCTTTTTCCGCCGCCGCGCCGTATTTGTATAATTTAGGCGCGGCCAGTTCCCACCCTGACATAGAAGGAGCCGGACACTAAGATGGATTCACTCATACTCGCGCTGTACCTGCTGGGCGGACTCGGGGTTTTCCTGCACGGGCTGGAAGTGATGAGCGAAGGCCTGCAGAAGGCGGCGGGCCCCGGCCTGCGCAAGATCCTGGCCATGGCCACCACCAACAGGCTGGCCGGCACCTTCTCCGGTTTCGCCGTCACGGCCATAATACAGTCGTCCAGCGCCACGACCATAATGGTCGTGGGCTTCGCCAGCGCCGGCCTGCTGACGCTGTCGCAGTCGCTGGGCGTCATCTTCGGCGCGAACATCGGCACGACCGTCACCGCCTGGCTGGTCAGCCTCCTGGGCTTCAACATAAAAATATCCGCCTTCGCCCTGCCGATGATAGGCGTCGGCTTCTTCTCCCGCTTCATAAAGCGCTGGCATTGGCCGCACCGCGTCGGCGAGGTCATGGTCGGCTTCGGCATGCTCTTCCTGGGCCTGGAGCTGATAAAGGACGGCATACCGGACCTTCGCAATTCCCCCGCGGTCATGGACTGGATAGCCCGCTTCTCGCCGGACACGCTGCTGCCCCGCCTGGCGCTGGTGCTGGTGGGCGCGGTGCTGACCATAATCTTCCAGTCGTCGAGCGCCGTAATGGCCGTCACCATAGCGGCCGCCGCCAAAGGGATAATCGATTTCCCCTCCGCCGCCGCCCTGGTCCTGGGCGAGAACATCGGCACCACCATAAAGGCCAGCCTGGCCTCCATCGGCGCCTCACATACGGCCAAGCAGGCCGCCGCCGGCCACTTCCTCTTCAACGTGATCGGCGTTGTCTGGGCCGCGGCCCTGTTCGGGCCCATGATAGATTTCGTCGACTGGCTGGTGCCGGGCGCGCCCTACGGCGCGTCGGAGGCGGCCCTGCTGGTGGCCATACCGACGCACATCTCAGCCTTCCACACGGTTTTCAACCTGGTCAACACGGGACTGATGCTGCCCTTCATAAAGCAGTTCGAAAAGCTGGTCCTGCTGATACGTCCCGACGAGAAGGTCGCGGGCCCGCGCGAGCACGAGCTGGTCTACCTGACCACGCCTTTCGCCCGCGCCCCCGAACTGGCCATCGAGGCTGCCCGCAGGGAGATAGACCACCTGGCCGGCGTGGTGACCGGCATGATGGCCAGGATCTACGCCGCGCTCGAGGACGGCAAGATAGAGGACCACGAGGTGGAGGCCATAAAGGCCGACGAGAAGACCACCGACGTCCTGGAACACAAGATAAACGACTACCTGGCCTCGCTGGTGCACGAGCGGCTGTCCAACACCACCAGCCGCGAGGTGCTCTCGCTGCTGAGCATGATAAACGACTTCGAGAAGATGGGCGATTACGGCGAGAAGATAGCCAACCTGCTCGGCCGCACGCGGGAGCCCGGTTTCGCGATGAGCGCCGACGCCTACGCCGACCTAAGGAAGATCTCGGCCGCGGCGCGCGAGATGCTCGAAGAGACCCGCTCCTTCATACTCAAGCCCGAAGAGGGAATGATGGACAAGGTCTGGAAGCGCGAGAACGAGCTCAACCGCATGCGCAACGAGTTCCGCGAGAACCACCTGCTGCGCATCTGCGACGGGCGCTGCAAGCCCTCCGTCGGCCCGCTCTACTCGGACCTGCTCAACAGCTTCGAGAAGATGGGCGACCACGCCGTCAACGTGGCCGAAGCCCTCACCGGCGTGAAGTGAGCCCGGTTCAGTAGAAGCCGTACTCGCCGCTGCGCTTGGTCGCCCGGACAGAGGCGCGGAACAGGGCCAGGCCGGCGGCCCAGGCCAGCGCCGCGTGGGCGGCGAGACCGGCAAGGGCGGGTCCGGCGGAGGCGCCGGAGTAGGCGGCCTCGGCCGCCCGGACGCTCCAGGTCAGCGGCAGCAGCAGCGCCAGCGGCTCCAGCCCCCCCAGCAGCGAAGTGTCGAAGATTATCCCAGAGAACACCAGCATGGCGTATTCGGCCAGCGGCACCAGCGCGCCGGTCTTCTTCCACCGCACCTGCAGCGCGGCTGCCATGAAGCCCCAGCCGTAGAGGCAGGCGACGGTCAGCGCGGCGGCGGCCAGCGCGCCCGGCAGCGCAGCCGGCGCCAGCAGCGGCGCGAAAGGCGGCGCGAAGACCGCGGCCAGCGCGGCCGCCAGCAGCAGGGTCCTCGAAGATTCGAAAGCGAAGTTCACCGCCAGCCGCGCCGCCATCAGCTCCGTCAGGGAGGGGCCGGCCGCGGAGACGCGCTCGAAGGTGCCCAGATGCCGCTCCTCGCTTATGATGTTGGAGGCGTCGGACATGGCGCCGCGCGCGAAGAACCACAGGAGGAGCCCGACGAAAGCCGTGCCCGCCGGACGCCCCAGCAGCGAGAAAGAGAAATAGAGCCCGCCCATGAAAACCGCCTCGGCGGCGAGCCCCGCCGAATAATTGAAGGCGTAGCGGCGCAGCTCCCAGCCGAACTTATAGGCCTCAGCCCTGAGCGGTATCACGCGATATCTCCCTGAAAGCCTCTTCGAGGTCCCCGCCGCCCGAGACCGACAGCAGGTCGGCCGAAGCCAGCAGCTCCGCGAGCAGCGCCCCGCCCGCGGAGGGGTCCAGCCTGACCGACAGGCCGCCCTCTTCCTCCGCGAATTCAGCCCCCGCGGCCGACAGCCTGGCCCGCAGCGGCGCCGAGCCGCGCAGCGACAGTTTGACGGCGCGGTAAGCCGGCAGCGCCGTCAAGGCCTCCGCCCGGCCGTGAAGCCGCGCACGCCCTTCCTTGAGCCACAGGACCTCCCCGGCCGCCCGGGCCATAAAGCGCATATCGTGACCGGCCAGGATGAAAGTCCGGCCGCCTTCGGAACGCAACTCCCCCACCAGCCCGGCCAGGTCGTCGGCCGAGGCCGGGTCCAGCCCCGCCGTCGGCTCATCGAGCACGATAAGCTCCGCCCGGCCCATCAGGCAGGTCGCCACGGCCAGCTTGCGGTTCATGCCCGAGGAATAAGCCATGACGTATTTGTCCGCGGCCGCCGACAGCCCGAACCGTTCCAGCAGTTCCGCCGCGCGGCGCGCGGCCTCGTCCCGGCCGAGGCCGGCCAGGTACCCGAAATACACCAGGTTCGCGCGGCCGGTCAGGTAGGGATAAACATTGCGCATCCCCTCCAGCAGGAGCCCGAGCCGGCCGCGCAGGCCCGGAGGGTCCTGCGCCGGATCGAGCCCGTCTATAAGCACGCGGCCGGAATCGGGCCGCAGCAGCCCGGCCAGTTGTTTTATCAGCGTGGTCTTGCCCGCGCCGTTGGGGCCGAGAAGCCCCAGCGCTCCCCCCCGCTCCAGCGAGAACGATATCCCGGAATTGGCGGTCACGGCGCCGGGGCCGGAGCCGAAGACCTTGGTCAGCGAACGGGTTTCTATGAAGGGCATCATGGGGCCCGGGGGGCCCGTGATATATTATAATTCATAGAGAGGTTCCGGGAGGGAATTAATGAAAACCATGTTTTTCCTTGTCATCGCCGCGCTGGCCGCGCCGGCCGCCGCGGACACCATACTGCTCAAGGACGGTACCCGCCTGGAAGGCGTCATAGAGGGCGAAATGGACGACGCCTCGCTGATAAAGACCAAGTACGGGTCCCTGACCGTCAAAAAATCGGAAATAAAGGAAGTTCTCCCGGAAGCCAAGGCGCCCGAAACGGCGCCGGCGGCCGTCGAGACCTCGACCGGGGCCCCCGTAGCCCTTTCAACTGTTACCGCCGTCGCGGCCCCGCCGGCCATGACCTTCGAGGTCGTATCCCTGGGCACTTCCGCCGTACAGAAAATATATTCCGAGGACGGCGTGGCCGCGGCAACCGAGACCTGGTCCCCGGCCGGCGAACTTATTTCGCGCGAGGGGACGGTAAAGGACGGGGTGTGGAGAGAACTTTACCCGGACGGCGCCGTCAAATCTGAAAAGACCGTGCTGGGCGGCGTGAACAACGGCCCCCTGCGCACGTTCTATCCCTCCGGGGCCCTGCAGACCGAAGCGAGTTACCTGGGAGGCAAGCTTAACGGGGCGATGATAACCTATACAGAGGACGCCTCGCCGCTGTTCGAGCAGAACTTCGTCAACGGCAGACTGCACGGTCTGGTCAGGGAATTCAACCCCGACGCCTCCGTAAAGTCCGAGACTCTTTACGCCGACGGCGCCCCCGTGGCGTCGCAGACGCCGGCCCCCGCGCCGGCATCGCCGGCGGCCGCCTTAACCGGGGCCGCCGACGCAAAAGCCCCTCCCTCCGCCTACACCGTCAAATCCCAGTCGCTGGCCCGCGGCGAACGCTACTCCTTCTATTACGAGAACCGCTACAGGGGCCGGGTGATACTGGACTCCTCGTTCAACCTCACCTCGCTGAGCGGCAGCCTGCCGGACGGCAGCGCCGTCTTCTACGGCGCCGACGGCTCGCCGGAAAAGGAATTCGTCTTCTCCGGCGGCGGCCTGCTGGAGCTCAAGATATTCGGCCCCGGCGCCGCGTCCTACCGCTACGAAAAAGACAAAGCGATAAAGAAATAAAGAACCGCGGCCTGCTCCGGGGGCAATAAAAAACCGTCCGTATTGAACGGACGGTTTTTAATCTGACTGCCCCCGGCAGGACTTGAACCTGCGACCCATCCGTTATGAGCGGATTGCTCTAACCAACTGAGCTACAGGGGCAAAATCGAGAACCTATTCTACCAATTTTAAGGCCGCGCGGGCCACGTCAGTGCTTGTGAGGCTCGCAGGCGTCCATGCCGAAAAGCGGCTTGCCGTCGGCGAAAGGCGAGATCTCGCGCAGCCGCTCTATGACCGGAGGCACTTCGCGCAGCACCGCGTCCACGTCCTCGTCCGTGGAATAGACGCTCAGGGAGAAGCGTATGGTCCCGTGCGCGTAGGTCTGCGGCACGCCCATGGCCATCATGACATGCGACGGTTCCAGCGAGCCGGAAGTGCAGGCCGAGCCTGACGAGGCGCAGATGCCCTTCTCGCTGAGCATGATGAGTATGGACTCACCCTCTACGTACTCGAAACCGATATGGGAGGTGTTGGGCAGGCGCTCCGCGCCGCCGCCGTTCACGCGCGTGTTCTTGACGGCCTTAAGTAGTCCCTGCTCGAGCCGGTCGCGCAGCGCCTTGACCCGGCCGTTCTCCTCGCCCATCTTCTCCAGCGCCAGGTCGGCCGCCCGGCCGAGCGCGGCGATATACGGCACGTTCTCGGTGCCGGCGCGGCGGCCGCGCTCCTGGTGGCCGCCCATCAGGAAAGGCGAGAACCGCGTACCCTTCTTTATGTAAAGCGCGCCTATGCCCTTGGGCGCGTGCAGTTTATGGCCCGAGAGAGAAAGCATGTCTATCTTCGACTCGGACAGGTTTATCGGCAGCTTGCCGACCGCCTGAACGGCGTCGGTGTGGAACAGCGCGCCCCGGCTGTGGGTTATCCGGGCCGCGTCCTCGACGGGGAAGATAACGCCGGTCTCGTTATTGGCCCACATGACGCTCACTATGGCGGTATCCGGCGACAGGGCGGCCTTCAGCTCGTCCAGGTTCAGCCGCCCCTCGGCGTCCACGCCCAGGTAAGTGACGCGGTAGCCCTGCGTCTCCAGGTATTTGCAGAGATTGAGCACGGCGGGATGCTCCACCTTCGTGGTGATGATGTGCTTCTTCTCGGGGAAGGCGCGCAGCGCCGACCAGATGGCGGTCGAATCGCTCTCGGTGCCGCAGGAGGTGAAGAGTATCTCCTCCGGCCCGGCGCCCAGCAGTTTGGCGACGCTCTCGCGGGCGCGGTCGAGGTATTTCTGGTTGGCGCCGCCGAAGAAATGCATGCTCGACGGGTTGCCGTAGAGCTCGCCGAAGAAAGGCCGCATGGCCTCCTCCACCTCGGGCGCGACCCGGGTGGTGGCGTTATTGTCCAGGTAATAGACCTTGTCCATTTTATTCCGCCTCGATGATCAGGCCCGGGTCCACCTTCTCTTTAAGTTCCTTCTCCACCACGTTCTTGAGCGTGGCGCCGGAGGACGGGCAGCCGTGGCACATGCCGAGGAAGCGCAATTTCACCTTCATGCCGTCGAGGTCCATCAGCTCGATCCAGCCGCCGTCGCGCTTGAGCTTGGGATTGACGTCCTCGGCCAGCACCTTCTCGATATGCTTTATCTTCTCGACCATCGTCATCTTCGAGAAGTCGCGGTGCTCCTCCTGCTCCCAATAGTCCTTGATGATCTTGTCTATCTCGCCCAGGCACTGGCGGCAGCCGCCGCCGGCCTTGGTGAAATTGGTGACCTCTTCCACGGTCTTAAGCTTGTTGACCTTTATGGCCTTGAGAATGACCGACTCGGTCACGTTGAAGCACTTGCAGACCACGCGCTCGTTCTCGCCGATGATGACCTTCTCGGCCTTGCCGCCGCGGTAATTTTTAATGGCCGCTTCCAGGGCCTCCATGCCCATGACCGAGCAGTGCATCTTCTCGCTGGGCAGGCCGCCGAGGAATTCGGCGATGTCCTGGTTGGTTATCTTCGCGGCCTCGTCGAGCGTCTTGCCCTTGACCATCTCGGTCAGGGCGGAGGAGGAGGCGATGGCGCTGGCGCAGCCGAAGGTCTTGAACTTGGCGTCCAGGATCTTCTCGGTGCCCTTCTCCACGCGCAGCGTCAGCTTGAGAGCGTCGCCGCAGACTATGCTGCCTATCTCGCCCACGGCGTCGGGGTTCTCTATCTCGCCGACGTTCTTGGGATTCTTGAAATATTCGTAGACCTTCTCGGTGTACTGCCACATATCGCGTCTCCTTACCCCTCTTATATTATATCACCGATAAAACCCCCCCGTCCCGGCCGTCTCCTTATGGAACGCTGGCCGGGAAGGCTCCCGCACCGGGCCTTCCGAAGCCACATCGGAGGCTTTCCCCAAGCGGAGCGAGGGTACCGC
>JAVHLJ010000050.1:11493-16833 GCA_031082205.1 Elusimicrobiales bacterium | reverse complement strand
TGTCGTCAGCTCGTGTCGTGAGATGTTGGGTTAAGTCCCGCAACGAGCGCAACCCCTGTCCTGTGTTGCTACTCCGCAAGGAGAGGACTCTCAGGAGACTGCCGTGGATAACACGGAGGAAGGTGGGGATGACGTCAAATCATCATGGCCTTTATGTCCAGGGCTACACACGTGATACAATGGTACAGACAGAGGGCTGCAAGACCGTAAGGTGGAGCCAATCCCTAAACTGTATCCCAGTTCAGATCGAGGGCTGCAATTCGCCCTCGTGAAGTTGGAATCGCTAGTAATCGCAGATCAGCAGGCTGCGGTGAATACGTTCCCGGGCCTTGTACACACCGCCCGTCACACTACGAAAGTCAGTTGCAACAGAAGTGCCCAGGATACTCTGGGCCCCAAGTTGTGGCTGGTGATTGGAGTGAAGTCGTAACAAGGTAGCCGTACGAGAACGTGCGGCTGGATCACCTCCTTTATTATTCTCTTTCACGAGAGGATATAGGTCGGTGCCGTTCGACTTCCGTGACATAAGCACAGAAGACTTCAGGGTGGCCATTCATACATAATTTGGGCTCATAGCTCAGCTGGTTAGAGCGCACGCTTGATAAGCGTGAGGTCGAAGGTTCAATTCCTTCTGGGCCCATTTTAGGGGCTGTAGCTCAACTGGGAGAGCGCCTGCTTTGCAAGCAGGAGGTCGCCGGTTCGATCCCGGTCAGCTCCACAGATTCGCTGACCAAGCCCGAATTACACAGATTTTCCGTTCTTTGACAATTAAGCGCGATCCGTAAGCCTGGACGCTCCGTAATGCCCCGCGAGGGGTTGAGAGCCGATAGGTGGATCTAAAAGCCAAGCGTCTTATATGAGAACTATAAGACACACAATAAGAAGTAGCATATTAAAGCATTAGGCGACAGAATAATGACCTTATTGGATTAAAAAATAAGGCCAAGCTACAAGGGTGTATAGTGGATGCCTTGGCGCCAGAAGTCTATGAAGGACGTGATAAGCTGCGATAAGCCGCGGGGAGGAGCAAATATCCTTTGATCCGCGGATCTCCGAATCGGGAAACCGTCTGGGGTAAACCCCCAGAATCTTCAGGTAAAGTGGCGGCCGTCAGGCCGCAAGATAGCCTGTTGAAGACAACCCAGGGAAGTGAAACATCTCAGTACCTGGAGGAAAAGAAATCAACGAGATTCCGTCAGTAGTGGCGAGCGAACGCGGAATAGTCTAAACCATTCGGGCTTGCTCGAGTGGGGTTGCAGGGTCCGTCCGGTGCAGAACCGGGAAGTTAAAACCGTAAGCTAGCAGAACGCTCTGGAAAGTGCGGCCATAGCGGGTGACAGCCCCGTATGCGAAAGCGAAGCGGCTTCCGATGGATACCTAAGTACTGCTGGGCACGTGAAATCCGGCAGGAATCCGGGGAGACCACTCTCCAAGACTAAATACTCTCTGGCGACCGATAGTGAACAAGTACCGCGAGGGAAAGGCGAAAAGAACCCGTGACCGGGAGTGAAATAGAACCTGAAACTGTACATCTACAAGCTGTCGAAGAGCTATGCCCGACCGCAAGGAAGGGAATGCTCGACGGCGTGCCTGTTGAAGAATGATCCGGCGAGTTACCGGGACGAGCGAGGTTAAGTCGGAAGTAAACGACGGAGCCGTAGCGAAAGCAAGTCTGAATAGGGCGATTAGTTCGTCGTGGTAGACTCGAAGCCAAGTGATCTTACCCTGACCAGGATGAAGGTGAGGTAAAACTTACTGGAGGTCCGAAGTGTTGAACGTTGAAAAGTTCCTACATGAGTTGGGGTAAGGGGTGAAAGGCTAATCGAACTTGGTGATAGCTAGTTCTCCCCGAAATATCTATAGGGATAGCGTCGTGTGTTAACCCGCGGGGGTAGAGCACTGAATGATGTAGGCTGAGCGACCCTCGGTCCGAATTCAATCAAACTCCGAATACCGCGGCGGATTACACGGCAGTCAGTTCGTGAGGGATAAGCTTCACGTGCAAGAGGGGAACAGCCCAGACCGCCGATCTAGGTCCCAAAGTACATGCTAAGTGGCAAAGGATGTGGGTTTACATAAACAGCTAGGAGGTTGGCTTAGAAGCAGCCATCCTTTAAAGAGTGCGTAACAGCTCACTAGTCTAGCGAACCTGCGCCGAAAATGACACGGGGCTAAGCATGTCACCGCAATCGCGGATTTACGAGAGCGCGAGCTTTCGTAAGTGGTAGGGGAGCGTTCTTGATGCAGCGAAGGCGTACCGTAAGGAGCGCTGGAGCGTCAAGAAGTGAGGATGCCGGAATAAGTAGCGATAAACAAGGTGAGAATCCTTGTCGCCGAAAGCCTAAGGTTTCCTTGAGCAACGTTCGTCGGCTCAGGGTCAGTCGGTCCTAAGTCGAGGCCGAAAGGCGTAGATGAAGGGCATCAGGTTAATATTCCTGAACTATGGTAGACGCGTCATCACCCAAGGAGGGACGCAGAAGGGTAAGCAATCCTGGTAATGGTTGTCCAGGTCTAAAGTCGTAGGCGTGGTCCGGCAGGAAAATCCACCGGGCCGTCAAGCCGAAAGCTGAACGCGACTGCGGGTAACACCGCGGGAAGTTGCCCAACCACGCTGCCTAGAAAAACTTCGTGGGGAGTTTCTATCATATCCGTACCGTAATCCGACACAGGTGGGCGAGCTGAATATGCTAAGGCGCGCGAGATAACCTACGTTAAGGAACTAGGCAAACTGGTCCCGTAACTTCGGAAGAAGGGACGCCCCGGTAGCGACGTGAGATTAAAAGCCCACGGCGTGAAAGGGCCGCAGTGAAATGGGAATCGTGACTGTTTAACAAAAACTTAGCTCTCTGCTGAAATCGCAAGATGACGTATAGGGAGTGATGCCTGCCCGGTGCTGGAAGGTCAAGGGGAGGAGTCAGCCGCAAGGCGAAGCTTCGAACTTAAGCCCCAGTAAACGGCGGCGGTAACTATAACCGTCCTAAGGTAGCGAAATTCCTTGTCGGGTAAGTTCCGACCTGCACGAATGGCATAACAAAGATTCCGCTGTCTCAACGTAGGGCTCGGCGAAATTGTGGTGCAAGTGAAGACGCTTGCTGCGCGTATCTAGACGAAAAGACCCCGTGGAGCTTTACTGTATCTTGTCATTGGATTACGGTTTTAAATGCGTAGAATAGGTGGGAGCCGGTGATGTCAGGGTTTTGGCCCTGGCGGAGGCAACTGTGAAATACCACCCTTTTGGAACTGTGATTCTAACCTCGAGCCGTCATCCGGCAGAGGGACATTGGCAGGTGGGCAGTTTGACTGGGGCGGTCGCCTCCTAAAGAGTAACGGAGGCGTACCAAGGTTCCCTCAGGGCGAATAGAAATCGCCTGTCGAGCGCAATGGTAGAAGGGAGCTTGACTGCGAGGCCGACGGGCCGAGCAGGTACGAAAGTAGGTCATAGTGATCCGGTGGTACCTCGTGGGAGGGCCATCGCTCAACGGATAAAAGCTACCCCGGGGATAACAGGCTGATCGGGTCCAAGAGTCCACATCGACGACCCGGTTTGGCACCTCGATGTCGGCTCATCGCATCCTCCCGCTGAAGCAGGTGGGAAGGGTTGGGCTGTTCGCCCATTAAAGCGGTACGTGAGCTGGGTTCAGTACGTCGTGAGACAGTACGGTCTCTATCTGATATGCGCGCAGGAAACTTGAGGGGAGCTGACCACAGTACGAGAGGACCTGGTTGGACGAACCTCCCGTATACCAGCTGTCGTGCCAACGGCATAAGCTGGGTAGCGGTGTTCGGTAGGGATAAACGCTGAAAGCATCTAAGCGTGAAACCCGCCCCAAGATAAGGTTTCCCTGGACGTAAGTCCCAGAAGGCCCCCGGAAGACTACCGGGTTGATAGGCTGGGTGTGTAAGCATAGTAATATGTTGAGCTAACCAGTACTAATCGGCCGTGCGGCTTGGCCTTATTTTCTAATCCAATAACGCACTAATGCAGTATGCTACTTCTTGGCTTTTAAGCCCTAACGGGCTGCGCTTAAATCCCCGCGATCTATAAGACCGGTGGCTATTCCGGAGAGGTTACACCCGTTCCCATTCCGAACACGGCAGTTAAGGGCTCCAGGGCCGATGGTACTAACACCCAACTCGGTGTTGGGAGAGTAGGTCGCTGCCGGTCTTATTGATCGCGGGGATAGTCAAAGAACGGAAAAGATTTTTTACGACGGTAAACATAATGAAATACTCAAAGAACGACAAGGTTGAGGCAGCGAAAAAGCTCGGCGCCGATCTCAAGGCGGCCGACGTCTTCTTCGCGTCCTTCCAGGGGCTTAAGTTCGAGAACCTCAACGTTCTCCGCGACAAGCTCCGCCCCGCCAAGTCCAAGTTCACCGTCACCCGCAACACAATAATCTCCCATGCTCTCGAGAACGCCTCTCTGAAGCCCGCCGACGCCTCCGTGGCCAAGGGGCCGACCGCCGTGGTCACGCTGGAGGACCATGACGAGGTGACCCGGGTCGCGAAAGAGCTGATGACTTTCGCCAAGGAGAACCCGGCCCTCAAGATCAAGGGCGGTTTCTACGAGAAGAACTGGCTCACCCCCGCCGACATAGAGAAACTTTCCAAGATAGGCTCCAAGCCGGAACTGCTCACCCAGCTGGCCGGCACGCTGTACTCCAGCATAGCCCAGATACGCTGGGTGCTGGACTCCCTGAAAGAGCAGAAAGAAAAGGCCGGCGGCGCTCCTGCCGCGGCTCCCGAAACCCCGGCGCAGAGCGCCTGAGCCGTACCCCCGTTTTTTTACCGTAGAAGTCGATGAAGTGCGGTCTCTCCCCACTCCTCACGTCTGCGTTTTGTCGTCTCTGAAAATTTGCAGGCCGTCCGATGAGCGTAGCTCTCGATACGGCACGCGCAATGTGCAGTAAATCCTGGTAGTCCCGCCAGTCAATGGGATAAACCCCTCCGTCCGCAAGGCGGGGGGGGCTACTAAAGAAGCCGCCTCCGGGCGGCAAAAGGAGCCTTGAAATGGCGAACATGAGCAAAGACCAGCTGATAGAAGCTATCGGCAGCATGACGATAATGGAACTTTCCGACCTCGTGAAGGGGATCGAAGAGAAGTTCGGCGTGAAGGCCGCCCCGACGGGCGTGGCCGTAGCCGCCGCCCCCGGCGCCGGCGCCGCCGCCGCCGAGGAGAAGACCGAGTTCACCGTCGTGCTCAAAGCCGTGACCGACACCGCCAAGAAGATCGGCGTCATCAAGGTCGTGCGCGAGCTGACCGGCCTGGGCCTCAAAGAGTCCAAGGACCTCGTCGAGGGCGCGCCCAAGAACGTGAAAGAGAACGTCGATAAGAAGGCC
>JAVHLJ010000050.1:0-11483 GCA_031082205.1 Elusimicrobiales bacterium | reverse complement strand
CTGCCGAGCAGCCCGTCGCTTACGACCCCACGGCCAAGCAAAAGGCCCAGGCCAAGACGGCCGACGAGATGAAGAAGAAGCTCGAAGAGGCCGGTGCCGCGGTCGAACTGAAGTAAGCGTTCCATAAGAAGAGAACGGACCCCGCCGTCCGCCCATGCGGGCGGGCGGCGGAGTCTGCGTGCCGGAACCCGCAGCGCAGCAGTGCCAGGAACCCTATTCTGTACATTGAGAACGGGAACTTAGCAGGTTAAGCCGAAGCCCGGGGGCCAATAGGCCTTCCGGAGCGGTCTTTTTTCATCCGCGGAAACGAGGTGACCATGAAAACCAAGGACTTCTCCAAAATACCCCAGATCCTCAAGGCCCCCGACCTGCTCGACATGCAGAAACAGTCCTTCGACTGGTTCCTGCAGCTCGACGCAGACCCGGAGGAGCGCAAGATCCAGGGACTTCAGGCTTCTTTCGTGGACGTCTTCCCCGTCGAATCCGCCGACGGCTCGATGCAGCTGGATTTCGTCAAGTACGAACTCGGTGAGCCCAAGTACCACAGCCCTGAGGAGGCCCTCACCCGCGGCGGTACCTACGCCTCCCCGCTGCGCGTATGGATGTCGCTCAGCGAGAAACAGGCCAGCGGCAAGCTCAAGCAGGTCACCGAGCAGGACGTCACCCTCTGCGACCTGCCGCTGATGACCGACAACGGCTCGTTCATCTTCAACGGCGCCGAGCGCATAGTGGTCAGCCAGCTGCACCGCTCCCCCGGCATCATTTTCGAGGACGACGAGGAGAAGAAGCAGTCGGTGCTCGGCAAGCCGCTGCACTTCGCCCGCATCATCCCTTACCGCGGCGCCTGGGTCGAGTTCGAGTTCGACCTCGACAACGTGCTCTGGGTCCGCCTGGACCGCAAGAAGAAGATCCTGGCCACCACCTTCCTGAAAGCCTCCGGCATCGAGACCAATTCCGAGATCCTGAACATCTTCTACGAGGCCGAGGAGGTCGCGGTCAGCCAGGACAACGCCTCCGCCGTCATAGGCAAGTACGCGATCGAGGACATAGTGGACAAGGCCACCGGCGAGGTCGTCCTGAACCTGGAGGAGAAAGTCGCCCCGATAGACGACAAGACCTTCAAGCATCTGCTCGACCGCAAGATCAAGACCGTCCGCCTCATAAAGGGCAACCCCAAGGACGACAACCCGGGCATCATCCTGGCTCTCGAGGCCAAGAACCAGCCCAAGAGCGCCTCCGACGCCCGTCACGAGATCTACAAGAAGATGCGCGGCCAGGATTTTATAGTAAAGGAACAGGCCGAGGACTATCTTAATACCATCCTCTACAAGAGCCTGCGCCGCTACGACTTCTCGCTGGTCGGACGCTACAAGGCGCAGCGCAAACTCAAGCCGCTCTACGACCAGCTGAACAAGACCGACAAGAAGTTCAAGGCGCCCGGCGAGAAGGTCCGCAACCTGACGATCGAGGACGTCCTCGTCACCATCAAGTACCTGCTGGCGCTCAACACCGGCGCGCCGGGCTTCGACCACGAGGGCGAAAAGTTCCAGTACCAGGTCGACGACATCGACCACCTGGGCAACCGCCGCGTGCGCTCCATCGGCGAGCTGCTGGAGAACCAGATCCGCGTCGCCCTCGTCCAGATCGGCCGCAACGTGCGCGACCGCATGAACAAGGAGGAGAAGAAGACCCCGCGCGAGCTGGTCAACGCCGCTCCCGTGGTGGCCATCATCCGCAAGTTCTTCGGCACAAGCCAGCTCTCCCAGTTCATGGACCAGATCAACCCGCTGGCCGAACTGACGCACAAACGCCGCCTCTCGGCCCTCGGCCCGGGCGGCCTCAACCGCAAGCGCGCCGGCTTTGAGGTGCGCGACGTGCACTACACGCATTACGGCCGCGTCTGCCCCATCGAAACGCCCGAAGGCGCCAACATCGGCCTCATCGTTTCGCTGGCCGCCTACGCCAAGGTCAATCAGTACGGCCTCATCGAGACGCCGTACCGGAAGGTCGCCGGCAAGAAGCCGACCGCCGAGGTCGAGTACCTGACCGCCAACAAGGAAGACGATATCTTCGTCGGCCAGGCCAACACCCCGGTGGATTCCGGCCGCTTCTCGACCGACCAGGTTTACGGCCGCATCAAGGACGACTATGTTTTCGTGGACTCGGACAAGGTCCGCTACATGGACGTCTCTCCGATGCAGGTGGTCTCCATCTCGGCGGCCTGCATACCGTTCCTCGAGCACGACGACGCCAACCGCGCGCTGATGGGCTCGAACATGCAGCGCCAGGCCGTGCCGCTGCTCCTCACCGAGGCGCCGCTGGTGGCGACCGGCATGGAGCCGGCCATCGCCCGCGACAGCCGCGCCTGCGTGACCGCGCGCACTTCCGGCAAGGTCATCTACGCCGCCGGCGACATGATCGCGATAAAGCCGGATCACTCCAAGGACCCGGACGTCTACCACCTCATCAAGTACCGCCGCTCCAACCAGGACACCTGCGTCAACCAGGTGCCTATAGTCAAGAGCGGCGACGTGGTCAAGAAGGGCGATATCATAGCCGACGGCCCGGCCACCGCCAACGGCCAGCTGGCCCTGGGCAAGAACGCGCTGGTCGCGTTCATGAGCTGGGAAGGCTATAACTACGAGGACGCCATCCTGGTCAGCGAGCGCCTGGTGGAGGAGGACGCCTTCACCTCCATCTTCATAGAGGAGTTCGAGGTCGAGGCCCGCGACACCAAGCTCGGCCCCGAGGAAATAACCCGCGACATCCCCAACGTCGGATCCGACGCCCTCGAGAACATAGACGCCGACGGCGTGGTGGTGCCTTCCACCATCGTGCGCCCCGGCGACATCCTGGTCTGCAAGGTCTCGCCCAAGGGCGAGCAGCAGCTCAGCCCCGAGGAGCGCCTGCTCAAGGTGATCTTCGGCAAGAAGGCCGAGGACGTGACCGACACCTCCCTGCGCGTGCCCCCGGGCGTCAACGGCAAGATCATCGGCACCCGCGTGTTCGTGCGCCGCGAGAAGCTGACCAAGCCCGAGGAGCGCCAGCGCGTCGAGGAGATCAACGAGGAGATGCGCCAGCACCTCGAGGCCCTCAAGAACTTCCGCAAGGAATCCGTCGAGGCCAAGAAGGGCGCCGATATCGAGGAATTCTGCAAGCTGATGGAGAAGAAGATCCGCGACAAGTACGCCCGCGAGAAAGAGCTCCTGAAGCAGACCGGCGAGTTGTCGGTCACCGTCAACAAGGTCGTCAAGGTCTACATCGCGCTCAAGCGCCGCCTGCAGGTGGGCGACAAGCTGTCCGGCCGCCACGGCAACAAGGGCGTGGTAGCCAAGATCATGCCCAAAGAGGACATGCCCTACATGCCCGACGGCACCCCGATAGACGTGGTGCTCTCGCCGCTGGGCGTGCCCTCCCGCATGAACATAGGCCAGATCCTGGAAACGATGCTGGGCTGGGCGGGACATCACCTCAACACCCAGATGGTCTGCCCCGTATTCGACGGCGCCAGCGAGGAAGAGGTCATAGGGCAGATCCGCGAGGCCAAGAAAAAGCTTATCGCGGACGGCGTGCCGGAGGAATACCTGCCGGACGACTACTGCCGCATACGCCTCTTCGACGGGCGCACCGGCGAGCCTTTCAAGGAGATGGTCACCATAGGCTATCTCTACATACTGAAGCTCATCCACCTCGTAGAGGACAAGGTGCACGCCCGCTCGACGGGCCCTTACAGCCTCATAACCAGGCAGCCGCTGGGCGGCAAGGCCCTGTTCGGCGGCCAGCGCTTCGGCGAAATGGAAGTCTGGGCGCTCGAAGGCTACGGCGCGGCGTACATGCTGCAGGAGATGCTGACCGTAAAGTCCGACGACTTCGTCGGGCGCACAAAGATGTACGAAGCCATAATCAAGGGCGAATTCCCGCCCCAGCCCGGCGTGCCCGAGTCGTTCAAGGTGCTCGTCAAGGAACTGCAGGCCCTGTCGCTGGACGTGGACCTGATCAAGACCGGGGACGCTCCAGCCCCCGCCGCCGCCCCCGCCGCGGCGGAGGAAGGCAAGGAAAAGACCAAGAAGAAGACGGCCTCGAAGGCCTGAGATAGAGCCCGCAGCCAGGCGCTAAACAGCGCGGTACGGGGCCGGGAGCGGCCCGGCCCCGGTACCGCGAGCAGCGAAAAAGGACCGGAGACCAGAACATGGAAAATATCACCGAAGCGGCAAGCAGACTTTTCGGCATAGCCAGGCCCAAGAAGCGCAAGGAGATAAATTACGGGGACTTCAACGGGATGAAGCTGGGCATAGCCAGCCCCGCGAAGATCCGCAACTGGTCGTTCGGCGAGGTCAAGAAGCCCGAGACCATAAATTACCGCACGCTCAAGCCCGAAAGGGACGGCCTCCTCTGCGAGCGCATCTTCGGCCCTTCCAAGGACTACGAGTGCGCCTGCGGCAAGTACCGCTGGGTCAAATTCAAGGGCGTCGTCTGCGACCGCTGCGGCGTGGAGGTCACCGAGGCCAAGGTGCGCCGCGAGCGCATGGGCCACATAGAACTGGCCTGCCCCGTGGCCCATATCTGGTTCCTGCGCAAGAGCCCCAGCCGCATCGGCATCCTGCTCGACATGAAGCCTTCGGACCTGGAGAAAGTCGTTTACTACGCGGCTTACGTAGTGCTCGACGACGCGAAGGACTCGGTCACCAACCGCGTCGAATACAAGGTCGGCGAGGTGCTGACCGAGAGCCAGCTTAACGAGGTGCGCCGCAAGTTCCCCAAGATAAAGGTCGGCATAGGCGCCAACGCCATACTCGCGCTCCTGGAGCGTATAGACATAAAGAAGGACCTCGACGCGATAAACAAGCAGCTGGCCGACGCCAAGCCGGACGCCGACCGCTCCAAGCTCATCAAGCGCCTCAAGATACTCGAGGGCTTCATGAACAGCGGCAACCGGCCCGAGTGGATGATAATGACCGTCCTGCCCGTGCTGCCGCCGGACCTGCGCCCGCTGGTCCCGCTCGAAGGCGGCCGTTTCGCCACCTCCGACCTCAACGACCTCTACAGGCGCATCATCAACCGCAACAACCGCCTCAAGCACATCGAGGCGCTGCGCGCGCCGCAGGTCATGATCTACAACGAGAAGCGCCTGCTGCAGGAGGCCGTCGACGCGCTGATAGAGAACGGCGCCCGCGGCAAGGTCGTGCTGGGCGCGGCCAACCGCCCGCTCAAGTCCATCTCCGACATCCTCAAAGGCAAACAGGGCCGCTTCCGCCAGAACCTGCTGGGCAAGCGCGTGGACTATTCCGGACGCTCCGTCATCGTGGTCGGCCCCGAGCTCAAGCTCAACCAGTGCGGCCTCCCCAAGGAGATGGCGCTCGAGCTCTTCAAGCCTTTCGTGCTGGCCGAGCTCATCAAGAAGGACTCCATCACACTGAAAGTCGCCAAGAAGAAGATGGAACACGCCGACAACGAGATCTGGGACATCCTGGAGAGGGTCACCAAGAGCCACCCCGTCCTGCTCAACCGCGCGCCGACGCTGCACCGGCTCGGCATACAGGCCTTCGAGCCCGTGCTGATCGAGGGCCTCGCCATACAGCTGCACCCGCTGACCTGCGCGGCCTTCAACGCCGACTTCGACGGCGACCAGATGGCCGTCCACGTGCCGATATCGCAGGAAGCGCAGATGGAAGCGCGCATGCTGATGATGGCGACCAACAACATACTTTCCCCGGCCAGCGGGCGCCCGATAGCGGCTCCTTCGCACGACATGGTGCTGGGCGTAAACTATCTCACCAAGGTCAAGAAAGGCGACATAGGCGAGGGCCGCGTGTTCGCCGACACGGAGGAGGCCGTCGCGGCGCATCAGCGCGGCAAGATCGGCCTGCATTCCCGCATACGCGTGCGCGGCGTCACGAACCTGGACAACAAGCCCGTCGCCGAGTGGGACGAGAAAAAGAACGACTTCACCACAGTGGGCCGCGTGCTGTTCAACGAGGTGGTGCCCAAGGGCGTCGGCTACATCAACAAGACCATCGGCAAGAAGGACCTCTCCGGCCTGGTGGACAGCTGCTACAAGAACCCGGACGTGGGCCACTTCGAGACCGTGAGGCTTCTGGATAAGCTCATGCGTCTCGGTTTCCACTACGCCACCATCTCGGGCCTGAGCATTTCCATCGCCGACATGTCCGTCATCAAGGACAAAGAGACCCTCATAAAGACCGCCGAGAAGCAGGTCAGGGAGATCGAGGGCCAGGCCGAGGACGGCATCATAACCGAGAACGAGCGCTACAACAAGGTCATCGACATCTGGACCCGCGTCACGGACACCGTCGCGGACGGCATGTTCAACGAGATGCAGAAGCAGGAGCAGAAGACCTACAGCGAGAAGGAGAACCGCTTCAACGCCGTCTTCATGATGGCCGACTCCGGCGCGCGCGGCAGCCGCCAGCAGGTGAAGCAGCTGGCCGGCATGCGCGGTCTGATGGCCAAGCCGCAGAAGAAACTGACCGGCGGCATCGGCGAGATCATCGAGAACCCGATCCGCTCCAACTTCCGCGAAGGCCTGACCGTGCTCGAGTACTTCATCTCGACCCACGGCGGACGCAAAGGTCTCTCCGACACGGCGCTCAAGACCGCCGACGCCGGCTACCTGACCCGCCGCCTGGTGGACGTCGCTCACAACGTGGTGATCACCGAGGACGACTGCGGCACCATCAACGGCGTCGAGGCCATGGCGCTGACCGCCGGCGAGGAGGTCATCGAGTCGCTCGAGGACCGCATCACCGGGCGCATCGCGATGGAGGACGTCAAGGACCGGGACGGCAAGACCGTCCTGGTCAAGAACGGGTCCCTGATCACCCCCGAGGCGGCCAAGGCGATCGTGGCCAGCGGCCGCGAGAGCGTCTTTGTCAGATCCGTCCTCACCTGCGAGTCCGACGTGGGCATCTGCTCCAAGTGCTACGGTCTCAACCTGGCCACCGCCAAACAGGTGGAGGTGGGCGAGGCGGTCGGCATTATCGCCGCCCAGTCGATAGGCGAACCCGGCACGCAGCTCACGCTCCGCACGTTCCACATCGGCGGTACCGCCTCCCGCGTCATCGAAGAGGCCGCCGTCAAGGTCAAGAAGGACGGCCGGGTCCGGTTCAAGGACCTCCGCACCGTGACCAATCGCGCCGGCAGCGAGATCTGCGTTTCGCGCAGCGCGGTGATAGTCGTCGAGCACGCCGACAAGACCGAGGAAGAGTTCAAGATCAGTTACGGCGCCAAGATAAAGGTGGAGGACAGGCAGCAGGTCAAGGCCGGCGCGGTGATAGCCGAGTGGGACCCTCTGACGATGCCGATAATAACGGAGAAATCCGGCAAGATCAAGTTCGCCGACGTCAAGGAAGGCGTAACGATGCACGAGGAGCGCAACAAGGTGACCGGCATCATCGAGCGCCGGATCATCGAGCACCGCGGCACCAAGCGCACGCCCCGCATAGTCGTGGACGACGGGGGCAAGGCCGTAGCCTCCTACACGCTGCCGACCGACACCATCATCATCGCCGACAACGGAGAAGAGGTGAAGCAGGGCGACGTCATCGCCAAGCTGCACCGCGAGACGTCCAAGACCAAGGACATCACGGGCGGCCTGCCGCGCGTGGCCGAGCTCTTCGAGATACGCAAGCCCAAGAACGCCGCCATCATCACCAAGATAGAAGGCGTCGTGACCCTGGGCACCAGCGCCAAGGGCCTGGTCGAGGTCTCGGTGAAGAACGAGGAGACCGGGCAGGTGGAGACCTATCCCGTTCCCTACGGCAAGCACCTTGTCGTCTACGAGGGAGACCGCGTGGCCGTGGGCGAGGCGCTGACCGACGGCGCCGTGGACATGCACGACCTGCTCTCCGTCAAGGGCATAAAGGAAGTGCAGAACTACATAGTGAACGCCATCCAGGAAGTCTACCGCCTGCAGGGCGTCAACATAAACGACAAGTACATCGAGATCATAGTCCGGCAGATGCTGTCCAACGTGAAGATCACCGAGCCGGGCGGCACCTCCTTCCTCAAGGGGGAGATAGTGCACAAGACCGCCTTCAAGCAGGAGAACGCGCGCGTGGCCGAAAGCGGCCACCAGCCGGCCCAGGCCGAGCCCGTGCTGCTGGGCATTTCGAAGGCGTCTCTCGCCAGCGAGTCGTTCATCTCGGCCGCCAGCTTCCAGGAGACCACCCGGGTGCTGACGGACGCGGCCACCACCAACAAGGTGGATCATTTGAAAGGCCTCAAGGAAAATGTTATAATTGGACATTTGGTGCCCGCCGGGAGCGGCTTCGCGGCCAGGTCCGCGGAACTGGAAGCTATAGCCCAGGCGGCGTCTAAGAAGGAGTAAGTTCGTTTTATGGCTACAATAAACCAGCTTATAAGGCACGGCCGCGAAGAGCTGCCGCAGTTCAGCAAGGCCCCGGCGCTCATGTCGTGCCCCCAGCGGCGCGGCGTCTGCACCCGCGTCTACACCACCACCCCGAAGAAGCCGAACTCGGCGCTGCGCAAGGTGGCCCGCGTGAAACTCACCTCCAAGGTCGAGGTGACCGCCTACATCCCCGGAGAGGGGCACAACCTGCAGGAGCATTCGATAGTGCTCGTGCGCGGCGGCCGCGTCAAGGACCTGCCGGGAGTGCGCTACCACATCATCCGCGGCGCGCTCGACGCTTCCGGCGTGGAGAACAGGCGCCAGGGACGCTCGCTCTACGGCGCCAAGAGGCCCAAGCCGGGCGCAGCCAAGAAGTAATCCGAACCCAGGAGAACAAAGATATGCCAAGGAAAGGTTTAAGGCCGCGCGACAGGAGACCCGCCCCCCCGGCCGACTTCAAGTTCAATTCGGTGCTGATATCCCGCCTGGTCAACAGGATAAATTTCCAGGGCAAGAAGGTCGCCTCGGAAAAAGTGGTCTACGGCGCTATGGACATCATCAAGGAGAAGACCAAGGAAGATCCGATGATGGTCTTCACCAAGGCCGTCGAGAACGTGCGGCCGCTCCTGGAGATCAGGCCCCGCCGCGTCGGCGGCGCCAACTACCAGGTGCCGATAGAGGTCAAGCCCGCCCGCGGCACCGCCCTGGCGATGCAGTGGATGCTCAAGGCCGCCCGCGAGCGCGCCGGCGCGCCCATGTCCGCCCGCCTGGCCGAAGAGATACTGCTGGCCTATAAGAAGGAAGGGGCCGCTTTCAAGAAGCGCGAGGACACCCACAAGATGGCCGAGGCCAACCGCGCCTTCGCTCATTTCAGGTGGTGGTAAGTTCCTGACGGGACGGACCCCTTCGACGGGGCGGGGGAGTAAAAAGAAAAAGGACTGTACATGGCGATAGATCTCAAGAAACTCAGGAACCTCGGCATAATAGCCCACATCGACGCGGGCAAGACCACCACCAGCGAGCGCATCCTCTATTACACGGGCAAGTCCCACAAGATAGGCGAAGTGCACGACGGCGCGGCCACGACCGACTGGATGCCGCAGGAGCGCGAGCGCGGCATAACCATCACCGCCGCCGCCATTACCACGCAGTGGAAGGACCACACGGTCAACATCATCGACACCCCCGGCCACGTGGACTTCACGGCCGAGGTCGAGCGCTCGCTGCGCGTGCTCGACGGCGCCGTGACCGTCTTCGACGGCGTGCAGGGCGTGGAGCCCCAGTCCGAGACCGTCTGGCGCCAGGCCGACCGCTACCATGTTCCGCGCGTCGCCTACGTCAACAAGATGGACCGCATCGGCGCCGACTTCTTCATGTCCGCCAATTCCATCGTGGAGAAACTGGGCGCCAACGCCGCCCCGATACAGCTGCCGATAGGCGTCACCGAGACCTTCAAGGGCCTGGTGGACCTGGTCCGGATGAAGGCCGTCGTCTGGACCGGCGACCAGCTGGGCGCGGACTTCCACGACGAAGAGATCCCCGCCGACATGCAGGAACTGGCCAAGAAGTACCGCGACAACCTGATCGAGAAACTCGCCGATTTCGACGAGAAGATCATGGAGCGCTACCTGGCAGGCGACACCAATTTCACCGAGGCCGAGCTCAAGGCGGCCATCCGCAAGGGCACGCTGTCCTGCAAGTTCTTCCCCGTGCTCTGCGGCTCTTCCTATAAGAACAAGGGCGTGCAGCCGATGCTCGACGCCGTCATCGACTTCCTGCCTTCCCCGCTGGACGTCCCCGCCATCAAAGGCACGGACGGCAACACCGGTGAAGAGGCCGAGCGCAAGTCCGACGACAAAGAGCCTTTCTCGGCCCTGATGTTCAAGATACAGACCGACCCCTACGTGGGCAAGCTGACCTTCTTCCGCGTCTATTCCGGCGTGCTGAAGGCCGGCGACAGCGTCTATTTCGCGCGCAAGAAGGCGACCGAGCGCATCGGCCGCATCCTGCGCATGCACGCCGACAAGCGCGAGGAGATAAAGGAAGTGCACGCCGGCGACATCGCCGCCACCGTGGCCGTCAAGAACTCCTACGTGGGCGAGACTATCTGCGACCCCGAGCACCCGATAGTGCTCGAGGGCATGAACTTCCCCGAGCCGGTCATCTCTATCGCCATCGAGCCCAAGTCCAAGGAGGACGAGGAGAAGATGGGCGTGGCGATGGGCCGCCTGGCCGAAGAAGACCAGACCTTCCGCATCAAGACCGACGAGGAAACTTCCCAGACCATCATCTCGGGCATGGGCGAGCTGCACCTGGACATCATCGTGGACCGCCTCAAGCGCGAGTTCAACGTGCAGGCCAACGTCGGCAAGCCCCAGGTCGCCTTCCGCGAGACCATCAGGAAGGCCGTGGAGATGGAGGGCAAGTTCATCCGCCAGTCCGGCGGCCGCGGCCAGTACGGCCACGTCTGGCTGAAGGTGGAGCCGCAGGAGACCGGCAAGGGCTTCGAGTTCGTCGACGCCATCAAGCAGGGCCGCATCCCCAAGGAATTCATCCCCGCCGTGGAAAAGGGCTGCCGCGAGGCGCTCGACGGCGGCGCGATAGCCGGCTTCCCGATAGTGGACATCAAGGCGACGCTGTTCGACGGCTCCTTCCACGAGGTGGACTCGTCCGAAATAGCCTTCAAGATCGCCGGCGCCATGGCGCTGCGGGCCGGCTGCAAGGCCGCCAGCCCGGTGCTGCTGGAGCCGATCATGAAGTTCGAGGTCGTCACGCCCGAGGCCAACATGGGCGACGTGATAGGCGACCTGAACTCCCGCCGCGCCAAGATAGCCGAGATGGGCAACCGCGGCAACGTGCGCTTCATACGCGGCACCGTGCCGCTCAGCGAGATGTTCGGGTACGCCACCATCGTGCGCTCGATCTCCCAGGGCCGGGCCTCCTTCAACCTGGAGCCCAGCCACTACGAGGACGTTCCGAACAATATCGCCAAGGGAGTCATAGAGAAGAGGACCCAGGCCGCGGAAGCGGTGGAGAAATAAACAAGGAGAAAAGCAACTTATGGCTAAAGCGAAATTTGACAGGACCAAGCCCCACGTGAACGTGGGCACGATCG
>JAVHLJ010000004.1 GCA_031082205.1 Elusimicrobiales bacterium | reverse complement strand
CTGGCGCGCGTGCACGCCGCGCCAGCAGCGCCGCCGGGGCGCCGGCCGGGCGCGGGGCCTCGCTTTCGAAAAGCAGCCTGTCGCGGGGAACGAAACCGAGCGCGGCGCGCGCCCTGGTCCTGCGGGCGTCCAGCAGGGCTGGGCCGAAGGAAAAATAGCCTCCCAGGGCGGCCAGCTCGCGGGTTATCTCCGCCGAAGCGGAATAAGAATGGACCAGGAAACGAAGCGGGCCCGCTGTTCTCAGGCAGTCGAGCAGAGGACCCCAGGCCCTGACGCAATGCAGGGAGACGGGCCTGTCCAGCAGGACGGCCAGGCCCAGCTGGGCGGCGAGGACCTCCCGCTGATCCTCCACCGGCGGTCCCTTGAGAGCGTCCAGGCCGCATTCGCCCACCCCGGAGCGGGTCTCTTTGATCAATGTCTCCAGCGGGGCCAGCCAGTTCCGGCCGGCCTCCTTTATCAGCCAGGGGTGCAGGCCGAAGAACGGCACGGCGCCCGGAGCCGCCGCGGCGAAAGCCTTCACCGCGGCCCAGTCGGCGGGGCCGGTCGAACAGCAGAAGGCGGGGCGGAGCCCGGCCGCCGCCAGGACGGGATCGGGGAATTCCTGGAAGTGGTTATGAGCGTCGAAGAGGCCGGCCATCGCGAAAGTTTACACGATAATAAGGCCGGGCGGCAATCAGGCGGCCGGGGCCGGGGGTTCCGGGCTTCGCCCGTCTACGCCTTCGGCTGAGCGGCGGCCGCGTTAAGTCCCGCTTCTATTCCGGCGGTAAGTTTTACGGAACCGAAACCGTGGGCCAGGGCCCTGAGGGCCCCCAGGTGCTGCGCCTCCGACCCGGCGGCGCAGGCGTCGGCCGCGACCACGCAGGAAAAGTCCAGGTCGAAAGCCGCGCGCACGGTGGACTCCACGCAGAGGCCGGTCTTCACGCCGGCCACCACGAGCGAAGTCACTCCCAGCGCGCGCAGGCGCTCAGCGAGCCCGGGCGCGGTGAAGGCGCTGCAGCGGCGCTTGGTGAAGACCGCTCCTTCCTCCGGCTTGAGCGCCGGCGATACCCGCGCCTGCGGCGAGCCGGCCCGGCAGACCCTGCGCCAGCGCGCCGTCATAAGGCCGCCGTCCTTCTCCGGGTCGGCGTGCGCGTGAGAAGTGAAGAATACCGGGCGCCCCGCCCGCCTGAAAGATTCCGCCAGTCGCGCCGCGTTGGGCAGCACGGCGGCGGCCTGCGGCATGTAGGCCGGCGAGGACGGGTCCAGGAAGAATTCCTGCATATCCACCACCAGCAGGGCCGAGCGGTCCGGGTCGAAAGGAAGCTCCCGTGTCTTTACGCCGGCCAGTTCGCTCTCCCAGGCCAGCGCCTTGGCCGGCAGGTTCTCCGCCGCGACATATGAGCCGGAGGAGGCGGCCCTGGCCTTCATGGCCGCCGCCCAGAGCTGGCCGCACGAGGTCTCATGCTCTATCTCTTCCGGGGCGCTGGGGGAGAGTATCACGCGGAAGCCGGCGGTCTCAAGCGCCGCAGCGTCCTCCGCGAGACCGGCCGGAGGGTTGTCCCACACGTAGGCGGAACCGTTGGCCCCGGCGCTGTAGGTCGGGTTCACCGGCGTTACTTTTACAAGGAACAGCGCGGGGTCGAAGGCGGACTTTATTTCCCCCGCGCCCAGCCGCTCGCCCTGCGAGAGCGCGAAGTTGAGGGTTATCCTCCTGTCGCCGGGGCGCACGAAGGTCCTGCCGTAGGCGGCTATGCGCTCCAGGCTCCAGACCGGGACCGGCACTATCCTGTTCCTCAGACCGGCCTCTGTGGCGTGCACCGAGATCTGCAGCTGGAAATTCCCGCCGGAATAATGGCGGGTTTTTATTTCGGACAGCCTCGCCATGAAGGCCTCCGCCTCCGGCGCGGCGGGAACTACCGTGGACAGGCTGGGCATCAGGCCCGGCGCGCGCAGCTCGACGGGCAGGCGCTCCAGGGCCTCCAGCACGGCCGGGTTCAGCGCCGGCTCTCCCATCCGCGCGAAATGTATCTTCAACTTGGGATGCGCGGCGGGGTCCAGCCCCGGGTTGTCGGCCAGCACACGCCGCACCTGCGCCAGCATCTGGTCCGCGCTCAGGTTGCCGTGGAAGCCCATGGCTCCCGCGTCGCACATGCGGCAGCCCACAGGGCAGCCGAACTGGGTGGAGATCATCAGCACCCACTTCTTGTCCTTGGACACGCCCGGCTCCACCGTGTCCACGAATTCCACCGCCCGCATGCCGGGCCCGGGGAACTCCGCCAGGTACAGCCCGGCCAGTCCGGGCACTTCCTTTTTATCGACGATCTTCATCCCGTTCACGCGCCCTCCAGGAATTCTATCGCCCGCATGGCGGCCCGGATCCCGTCGCCCCCGGCTACCGCCACCTGCCTGTAGATCTCCCCGTTAGCGTCCCCGGCCTTGAAGAAACCCTCCGGGGCGCGCCGCCAGCCGGCCGGCACCCGGCGCGGCTGCTTGCCTATAAGGACGAAAACGGCGTCGGCCTCCAGCTCGCGGTCTTTCCCGCCGCCTACGGCGCGCAGTTCCAGCGCGCCCGGCCGTATCCGCGCGGCCTCGAAGCCCGGCAGGCGCTCCACGCCGGCGGCGTCCAGGCGGCCGAGCAGCAGGCGATGCGCCTTCAGCCGCGCCCCGCGGCTCACCAGGTAGACTTTTTTAGCGCGGCCGGCCAGCGCCGCCGCCTGCTGCGCCGCGGCCTCGCCCCCGCCCAGTACCGCGGCTACGCGGCCGCGCAGCGAGGGGGCCTCGTCGCCGGTGTTCCAGACGTATTTGCCGGAAAGTTCCCTCTCGCCTGGCACGCCGAGAGAGCGGAAGGCGGCGCCGCCGCACCAGAGCAGCGCGCGCGCTTTTACGGGACCGCCCTTCTTGAGCCGGACGGAGAAATGACCGCGCCCGTTCCGGGAGACACGTACGGCTTCGTCCAAGGACGTCTTGAGCCCCCAGCGGCGGGCCTGGGAAAGCCAGTCCCTCATCAGCGCCTCGCCGGCGCCGCCGGCGTAGCCGGGGTAGTTCTCCAGGCTGCCTATGCCCGCCGCCTGGCCGCCGTAGCGCCTGCGCTCCGCCAGCAGGGTCCTGTAGCCTGCGCGGGAGAGGTGCAGGCCGGCGGCCAGGCCGGCCGGCCCGCCCCCGACTATCAGGGCGTCCCAGACACGCCCTTTCATGAAAGCGCGGGCTCCGTCAGTCCGGCGAAGATCCGCTCGTCGTGCCCGGTCCCTCCCGGCAGGCTCCGCCGCGTGCAGACCACGGTGGGCACGTGGCCGCGGCATTCCTCTTCCGTGTACTGGGCGTAGGAAACTATGATCAGCAGGTCGCCCCGCTGCACCAGGCGCGCCGCGGCTCCGTTTACGCCTATGACGCCCCTGTCGCCGTAGAGCACGTACGTAGAGAAACGGGCCCCGTTGTTGACGTTGTAGATGTCCACCCGCTCGTGCTCGGCGAGGTCCGCCTGCCGGGCCAGGTCGCGGTCTATGGTGATGGAGCCGTTGTAGTCTATGTCGGTCTGCGTGGCCGCCACCCGGTGTATCTTCGATTTCATCAGCGTGCGTGTCATTTCTTGGCCTTCTCCTTGTTCATGCGTGCCGCCATCGCGGTGCCGGCGAGCACCAGGTCGGACAGCACCTTGTCGAAGAGCCCGGCGCCGTCGAACAGCTTGGAGAAGCCGCCGGTGCCCAGCACCAGCGCTTCCCCGCCGAAGCACTCCTCCTTTATCTTCGCGGCTATGCCCTTTATCGCGAGCAGGTTGGAATAGTACAGGCCCGACTGGATCGAGTCAACGGTGCTCTTGCCCACCAGCTCCGGCGGCTTCATGATCTCCACGCGCGGCAGCTTGGCCGTGCGGGTCGCCAGCGCCTCCATGGAGATGCGCAGCCCGGGCAGGATCAGCCCGCCGAGGTATTCCTTGGCCCGGCTCACCGCGCAGAAGGTGGTGGCCGTGCCGAGGTCCACTATGACCAGGTTCCGGTCCGGGAACATCGCCGTGGCGGCGATAGCGTTGGCTATGCGGTCGGCCCCGACCTCGAGCGGGTTCTTGTACTTGATGTTGAGGCCGGTCTTCACGCCGCCCTGCAGCAGGAAGGGCTCGAGGCCGAAGTATTTGATCGCCATGTGACGCAGCGTGTAGAGCAGGTCGGGCACTACCGAGCAGATGGCCACCTCGGTGATCTCACCGAGGTCCACGCCGCTCTCGCGGATGGCGTTCTTGAAGAAGGTGCCGAACTCGTCGGCGGTGGCGTTGCAGGAGGTGCCCCTGAACCTGGCCACCACCTCGTCGCCTTTGAAGACGCCCGCGAATATCTGCGTATTGCCTACGTCCAGCGCTAGCAGCATAAGACCTCCGTTCTCCCGCTAATGAAGCCGTAAAGTCTTTCGGCCAGTTCGGCGTGGCCGGCGCAGTGCGCCTCGATGACGCCGCCCCGGTAGACATGGAAAGGATGGGCCCCGTTGATCTCGGCGAGGTCGTTGTGCACCACCAGGTCGGCCGAGGCCAGGGCGCGCACCTTCTCCAGGACCTTCTCCGGCGGGGCGCCGGCGGTCAGCTTGAAGCCCACCAGCAGCGGCTTAGGGCGGTTGGCGGCCTCGGCGTAGGTCTTGATGCGGTCCAGTATCTTGAAGTTGCGGCGCAGCGTCAGGCGCAGCTCCTGCGGCGAGGAATCCAGCTTCGTCGCGCGGCCGGGCAGGAAGCCGCGCCCGTCCGCCTCTATGTAGGAGGGGGAATAGTCGCTGACGGCGGCCAGGTGCACCACCGCGTCGAACGGCTCGGCCTTGAACGCCTTCTTGATGGCGCCGTCGAGGTCGGCGAAGGAGAAGAAATCCTCAACGCGGACCTTGTCCCCCGACGGGCGGATGGCCCCGGCGGCGCAGAGGCACAGCACTTCGCAGCCGCGCGCGGCCAGCGCCTCGGCCAGCAGGCGGCCGGTGTAGCCGGTGCTCAGGTTGGTGATGAAGCGGGCCGCGTCTATGGGCTCGCGGGTGCCGCCCGAAGTGATCAGCACTTTCATAAGGCCTTCATTATCTCCTTATGGATCTCTTCCGGCTCCAGCAGGCGGCCTTCCCCGACGTCGCCGCAGGCCTGGTAGCCCTTGCCGGTGCCGAGTATCTTCACGCCCCACTCGCCCAGCGTCTTCACCGATCGGCGCGTGGCGGGGTGCGCCCACATGCTGCGGTTCATCGCCGGGGCGACCAGCCAGGGCTTCTTCTGGTCCCAGGCCAGGAACAGCGTGGTCACGAAGTCGTCGGCCACGCCGGCGGCCATCTTGTTCATCGCGTTGGCCGTCGCCGGGCAGGTTATCGCGAGGTCCATCCACTTGGTCAGCTCTACATGCTCCAGCGCCGAGCGGTCCTCGAAGGTGTCCATGTAAACGGGGCGGTGCGTGAGGCCCTCCAGCGTGGACTTGCCGATGAAGTTCAGCGCGTTCGCCGTGACCACGGTCTTCACGTCGCAGCCGCCCTGCACCAGCTTCGAGATGACGCCGCAGGCCTTGTAGCAGGCTATGGAGCCGGTCAGCTGGAAGAGTATGTTCGCCTTACGCTTTGGCGGTCTAATGAGCATGGCTCTTGTTACCGCACAGACATAGTCTTGACATTGTCTATCAGCCTCACCTTGCCCAGGCGCGCGGCGGCGAACCTGCGGCCCCAGCGTTCCTCGACGTAATCCGGCTCGAAGCCGAGCGCGGCCAGCCGGCGTTTTATCTCCGACGGAGAACCCTTGGACCTCAGCGCCCGGTACAGCGCCGGCGCCAGCGCGCGGTGCGCCGGCTCCAGCAGCAGATTGCGCGAGCTCATGGCCAGGCCGTCGGGCTCGCGCAGCGTCGGGCAGGGAATTATCTCGGTGTCCAGGAAGAAGGCGTCCGCCATGCCCTTGATGAGCCGGTACTGCTGGTAGTCCTTCTCGCCGAAATAGCCGCGGTCGGCCTTTACCAGGTTCAGGAGCTTCAGCACCACGGTCAGCACCCCGTCGAAATGGCCGGGGCGGAAGGCGCCGCACAGCCCGCCGCTGTCGGCGGTCTCGGTCACGCGGTAGCGGTAGCCGTCGGGGTACATGTCCTCCGCCGAAGGCAGCAGCAGGAAGTCCGCGCCGGCCTCGCGCAGCTTGCGGATATCCGAGGCCACCGGGCGCGGGTAGCGCGCCAGGTCCGCCCGGTCGTTGAACTGCGCCGGATTCACGAACACGCTGGCGGCCGCCAGGCCGTTCTCGCGGCGCGCGCGGGCCAGCAGCGACAGGTGCCCGTCGTGCAGGGCGCCCATCGTCGGGACGAAGCCCAGAGACTTACCGGCGAACAGCGGGCCCGTACGGAGCGCCCGCCACCGCCTCGTTCCTTTCACTATTTCCATCGCTCTTCCTCTTGGCGGCGGGGAATTCGGAACCCTTCACCTCGCCGTCGAAATCGTTCAGCGCCTTCACCAGCAGGCCGCGCCCGTCGAGATACTTCTTCACGAAGGACGGCGCGGCCGGGTACAGCCCCAGCAGGTCCTGCGTCACCAGCACCTGCCCGTCGGTATGCGGCCCGGCGCCTATGCCTATGACGGGGATCTTCAGCAGGCCCGTTATCCGCCCGGCCAGCGCGGAGGGGACGCATTCCAGCACCAGCGCGAAGCAGCCGCGGCGCTCGAGCTCCTGCGCCTGCGCCGCGAGGCGCGCCGCCGAGGCCTCGTCTCGGCCCTGCGCGCGGTAACCGCCCAGCCGGTTCAGCGACTGCGGCGTCAGGCCGAGGTGGCCCATCACCGGCATGTCGGACTGGACTATGTGCGAGATTATGTCGCCGTGACCGTCGAGGCCCTCTATCTTCACGGCCTGCGCGCCGGCGCGGGCCAGCGCCTCCACGGTCTCCATCGCCGGCCCCAGGCCCTTGCGCACCGAGAGGAAGGGTATGTCGGCCGTCACCAGCCTGTCCTTCACGGCGCGCGCCACGGCGGCCGTATGCCAGGCCATCATCTCCGGCGTGGCGGCTATCGTGGACGCGTGCCCGTGCATAACCATAGCGGCGCTGTCCCCGACGAGCACGCAGTCCGCGGCCGACTCCGCTACGAGGGAACCCAGCGTGTAGTCGTAGGCCGTGACCATGCTGATCTTGGGCCCCGGCTTGCGGTAGGAATAGAAGTCAGTTATTTTCATGTATCCTCGCGAAAAGGGAATAGACGCGCGCGTAGGGGTCCGCGCCGAGCGCGCGGACGCCGGCGGCCACGGTGGCGCGGTCGCGCCGGGCTATGGGCCCGGTCAGCGCAGTCTCCGGCGCCGCCTCGAAGTTGTCCAGCGCGGCGCGGAAGTAGCGCGCGGCCTGCGCCGGCTTCACGCCGAAGCGCCGGCCGAGCTCGCCGGCCGCCTTGGACCAGAGCAGCACCGGGAGGTTGCCTCCCAGCACGCAGAGGGCGTGGTAGAGCGGCCGGTCCTCCCGGCGCACGCGGAGGACGGGGTTGGCGAACTCCGGCACCAGGCGCCGCAGCGAAACGCCAGGCTCCAGCGCGAAAGGGATGGCCCTGTATTCGGCCAGCGTCAGCGGCCGGCCGGCCAGCGGCATCAGCGGGTGCAGGGCCACGGCGCCGGGCACCGACAGGCTGCCGGAGAAGTGCATGACGCGCTTGCCGGCGAGGAAGGGATGGGCGGCCAGAAAAGGCGCTATCGCGGCGTCCTTCAGCAGCAGGAAGACGGCGCCGCAGCCGCCGAGCACGCGTTCGGGCGCGAGGCCGCGGCGGCGGGACCAGACTTTATAGGGGACTTTGAGCAGCCTGAAATAGGCCTGCAGGTGTATGGAAGCGCGGCCGTCGCCGGCTATGCCGTAGAACTTTTTCATACCGTGGGTACCTGTCCGTCGCCGGATCAAGTCCGCGTCCTTATTATAGCAGTTGCGGCCGCGGCGCCGTAAAAATCCCCGCCCTGCTTAAAAGGTATAATCTGGCGCTCTTATGACAGGGAACGCCGACCTGAGAACCTGCGCGCTGGGAGCCTGCTGCTGCCTGCTGTTCAGCCTGCATTTCGCCCGGGAATGGGAAGCGCGGCTCGTCATCCCGCCGCGGGAAGGGGTGGCGGGCTTCGCCCAGTCGGCCGGCGGGGGAGGCGGCTCCGCCTCGCAGAAGATCTACGCCGAAGGCGGGACTTACCACGCCAGGTACGGCTTCACCAATTTCTCCAACAACCGCGTCAATGTCTCGTACAGCATGAGTCAGGCGGACTTCAACCGCTACATGGCCGGCTACGGCTACCGGCAGTCCGACCTGGACGCGCTGCAGGACTGGCGTGAAAAGAACCGGCAGCTCGAATGGGCCCGGGCCGTCAAGAAAGGCGGCGAAGCAGAAGGGAAA
This sequence comes from Elusimicrobiales bacterium, assembly GCA_031082205.1. Lineage (GTDB taxonomy): Bacteria > Elusimicrobiota > Elusimicrobia > Elusimicrobiales > UBA9959 > UBA2231. The sequence goes on along the minus strand of JAVHLJ010000004.1, from coordinate 94,891 downwards.
AAAGCGCTGGAAGCCGTGGAATGGGAATACCGCCTCAAGCGCGAAGCTTTTTTCCGCTCGCGCGGCTTCAGCCTGGGCAGGGACAATGTCCTGACGGCCGACATGCCAGGGATAGTGAAGCGCAATGTGCCGACGCTGAGGCCGCTGGCGCTGGCCCTGCAGGAAGTCGCCGACGGCAGGGGCTTCGGCCAGGACGAGCTGATCGGCTCGGTGCTGTCGCTGGTGCAGACCGCCCTGACCTACAAGGTCCCGCCTATGAAGAGCGGCGACCTGCACACCGGCGGGGTGCTCCCCCCCGCCAAGTCGATGCTCAGCGGCTGGGGCGACTGCGACACCAAGACCGGCGTGGCGGGCGCGATACTGGGCAGCTGGAGCGGCATGCGGCTGGTGGGGGTTTCGGTGCCGGGCCATTACCTGATGGCCATAAGGCGGCTGCCGGGAAAAGGCGACGTCTTCGTACGGCACGAGGGGCTCGAATATGTGCTGATAGAGCCGGCGGGGCCCGCCTGGCTGGAGCCGGGCAGGGTGGGCCAGGCGACCATGTCCCTCCTGGAGGGCATGGACGGTTATAAGATAGAGCCGTTTTTCTAGTCAACGGAGGGAAAATGAACGCGAGGTTATGGACGAGTTTCGTGGAGTTCGGCCTGGCCGTATTGATGTCGGGCTTCATCATAGCGCTGACCTACAAGGTATTCATCAGGGCCAACCCGGACTTCGACATGGAGGCCGAGATCAAGAAGGGCAATGTCGCGGTCGGCGCGCTGGTGGCGGCGATAGTCTTCGCGGCCTCCATGATACTGCAGCGCGGTATGGGCGCGGTTATAAGCATGGCGCGGATGTACTTCTCCTCGCCGGGCGAATACGCCATAAGCCTCTGGAAGCTGGTGCTCATCTCCCTGGGCCACCTGGCCTTCTCGATGCTCCTGGCGGTGATCACCATCTCGGTGGCGCTGCGGCTTTTCGGCAGGCTGGACCCCGACCTGAAGGCCGGCAAGCGCCTCAAGGAAGGAAATCTCGCCATAGGCCTGGTCCTGGCCAGCGTAGTCCTCGTAGCGGCCATGTACGTGGGCGAGGGCGTCAGCGCCGTCACCAAGGCGATGGTCCCGCAGCCTTCCATAGGAAGGATCGAAATACTGCGCTGACCCCCCCCCGCAATAAAAGACCTCCCCTCCGCGTTATAGCAGTGTAGGCAAACTGCGGTACCACGGAGGTTTTATGAAAAGGACTCTTATACTGATCTTCGCCGCCGGGCTGGCGGGCTCGCTGATGGCCCTGCCCGCCGACGCGGCCCGCGGCGGCCGGGGAGAGGGCAAGGGCGTCTGCGCCGAGGACATACAGAAGCTCTGCAAGGACGTAAAGCCCGGCGGGGGCCGGATAGCGGCCTGCCTCAAGGAGAACGAGAAAAAGCTCTCCAAGGCCTGCGCCGAAAGGCAGGCGGCCGTGAAAGAACGCGGCGCGCGGCGCGGCGGCAAGGGCGAGATGGCGGGCGCCTTTAAGGGCCGCCAGGCCGTCTGGCAGAAGGGCTACAGGAACGGCTTCAGGGACGGGTTCCGCGGCTGCGTGGCCGAGGGGCCCCGCGGCGGCAAGGGGATGAAGGCCCGGGCCGGACGCGGCGCGAAGGACAATGTCTGCGCGGCCGACGCCGCCAAGCTCTGCAAGGACGTCAAGCCCGGCGAAGGCCGCGTGCGCGACTGCCTGCAGGAGAACATCAAGAAACTCTCGGAGGCCTGCAAGGACAGGCAGGAGAAGGTAAAAGAGCGCCTGGAACTGAGGAACAAGGCCCCGGACCCGAAGAAAGGCTGAGAGAAGCGGCCATTATAAAAAAAGGCCCCGGCATCGCCGGGGCCTTTTTTTATTGCGCGGCGCGGCGGGCTCAGGGCCTGAACGCCCTCTCGGCGGGGAACTCGGTCCTCATCTCTATCTCCTTGGAGACGAAGACCAGGTCCGGCGGGGCGTATTTCAGCCCGTACAGGACGCCGTTTATGGCCAGCAGCCAGCGCGGCTGGCCGGTGACCAGCGCGTCGGCGGTGAGCGAATAATAGTAAAGGCCGTCGGAGCCTATGCGCAGCGTGAGGGTCCCCTCTTCACGCGACACGGGGTCGGAGTTGCGGACCACGGCGTACTCCACCAGGTCCGCGAACCTCACCCTGGACGAGCCGGCGTAGAGCAGGTCGAAGAGCTCGCCCATCGAGGTGTCCGACGAGCCGCCTTTGCCGTCGGATATCGTGATCTTCCCGTCCGCGGCTTTTATCGACAGCGTCCCGCCGGGGTAGCTGTAGGTCACGCCCGCGGCGAGGCCGCCCTCTTCCCAGGCCCCCTCCGGGGCTCCGTTCCCTTCGGCGGCGAGCCCGAACCAGGCGTTCCACTCCGCGTCGAAAGACACCCGCGCCAGGAAGGCCGTGCCGTCCAGAACGAAATGTTTCGCGGAGGACAGGCGCTCGGCCAGTAGCCCGTCCAGCGGCAGGCGGGCCGCCTCCAGGACGGGGGCCGGGCGAAGCGCGCCGGCGAAGGCGGCGTTGCCGCGGGCCGGAGAGTCGAAATCCAGCGCGGCGGCCGGGGCGGACGCCATGACCAGGGAAAGCAGGATGCTCTTCATAAAAGAAAAGGGCCCGCCCGGAGGCGGGCCCTCGTCCGCGCCTTTAATCGGTTATGTAGAGGCTGCCCTCTACGTAACCGGAGCCGTTGAGCGTGACATAGCTGGACGACGGCCAGCCGGAGACGGAGATATAGCCGCTGACATAGGTCGAGCCGGCGTACTGGCCGTCCTTGTACAGGGTGACGGAGACATTGGGCCGGACGCTGTGGTGGACGTACTGGCCCGGGCGGAGCCAGATCCCCTCGTAGGAGGAGATCCTCACGCTGTTGCTGGTCACGCGCCCGGAGGAATCCCTCACGGTCGTATAGCCGCTGAAGTTGAACGAGGTATAGCCGCCGTCCTGCGGCATCCACGCAGAGCCGCTCAGGCTGACGTAGCCGCTGACGCGGACGTACTCCCGGGTCCCCTCGCGGACGATGACGGCTTTAAGCCCGGGCTCCGGCAGTTCCAGGCCCGGCGCGCCGGCCGCTATCTCGGCCTTCAGCACCGCCAGCCCCCGGCCGAACTCGGCTTCCCCGGCGGCCGTGGCGGCGGAGACCGCGAAGACGGACAGAATAAGAACGGATAGGATCTTTTTCATTTTGTGGTCACCCCTGTTTCTTTTACCCGATGGTAAATTATAACAAAAAGCCCCCGGCCGCGGGGCCGGGGGCCTGGGCGCCGCGCGGTGAGCGGCCTACTCTATCCCGTAGAGGTGCGTGACGAAACCGTGCCAGCCCGTGGCTTTCGCGAAAGCGAAATCGGCGTAGCCGGCCTCGAATATTCCCTCCAGCTTCTCCTGCTCCACGCGGGTTTCCGCCGGCGGCAGGTATACGGAGATGCCGTGGGAGTCCTTGAAGTCGCGGCCGGCATGGTCCGCGCCGGTGTAGTTGTTATGTATGACCAGCTCGTCCTTTATGAACCGCCTGAGCTCCTCCGATTTGGCCTTGAGGGCGTCCGCGGCGGCGCCGGAAGCCGTCATCGACGACGCCAGCAGCTCGGCGTAGTTATAGACGTCGCCGTAGAAGGAGATCCGCTTGGCCGGGTCGCTCTGCTGCCCAAGCACCTCGTAGCGCATCACGCCCGAGCGGGCGGCCCTGAAGGCCGCGGGGTCGTCCACCCCCCGCGCCAGCGCGGCGAAATCCTTCATGAGCCTCTCGAAGGCGGCCATCTTGTCCACGCGTATGGCCGAGTTCTGCACGCCCTTCCCCATCTCCTTGTAGAAGCGCACGAACAGTTCGGCCAGCACCGCGCCCAGCTCCTCGCTCTTCATGCCGGGGTTGGCGGCCATTACCGCCAGCAGCGCGTGGTAGGGGATGCCGACGCCGGGGGTGGTCTCCTCCGAGCCGACCATAACCCTGGCGTGGCCTTTCACCTCGGACGCCACCTCGGCCATCTGCATCAGGCAGGCGTCGAAAGCAAGGATGTCCGCCCCGCCGCTCTCCCTGAGTATGGTCCCGATCTGGGGAGTGCGTATGTAATTGCCGGTCTCGTCGTCGAAGGAAATGCCCTTGTTGTCGCCCTCCGCGGCGGCGGGCTCCTCCTTGCGCGGGTCCATCCAGCCGGTGCCGTGGTCCCAGAGCACCAGCATGTAGCGCTCGGCCGGGTAGAGGCGCTTGGCCCACTTGACGAAATCCACGGCCCGCTGGTAGTCGCCCATGTCGACCTGCGGCGTGGTCATGACCACCGGGGAGGAGATCTTCTGCTGGTCGTCGTCCTTCGTCACATAGAGCCGGCGGGAACCGGTCCAGTCGCCGTCGGCGTCGGTATCGCCGGCCTGGCCGCGCATGCGCCCTATCTCCACCACCACGTTCATGTTCTTGTCGGAGCCGACCATCTCCATCATGTTCACGTTGAGCAGCCCGGCCGTCTCCAGGTCGTTCTTCCCGTTGATGAAGACCATGACGGTCCACTTCTTTTTCTTCGCCGGCTTCAGGGCGGCCCTGACGGCCGTGGCGGCCGGCGCCTCCAGCGCGGGCACCACCGAGGTGTCTATGGAATAGACGGAATCTTCGAATTCCAGCGAAACTGGCGCGGCTATGACCGAGGACGAGCCCGCCTGCGTGAGCAGGGCGAGCAAAACTGCGGCTGTCTTCTTCATTTTCCCTCCGGCTGCGGTCGGCTGACCCGTATATTATTATAAGCCCGGTTTGACTTGTCAAGGGCCCACCCCGGGATAGGCCCAAATACGCCGGGCAAGGGGGACCGCCGTCCGTTGTTAGGGCGGCTAATTTGTGGGAGAATATATGCGTAAGCAATCACCGGAGGTCCCTACATGAGCAAAAACCTGCTTTTCATAGCCGCGGTATTCGCAGCCGGACAGGCCTGGGCCGTCGATATTAATTCGATGAGAGCCTCCGACGTGGCGTCCGCCGGCGCCGGCGGCGTGGTCATGCCGGCCGGGCCGGTCTCCCGCAAGGCCAATACGCTGCCGCAGGCCCTGCGCAAGATAAGGGTCAACGCCGCCGATGAGGCCATGAACGACGCGCTTGTCGGCCTGCTTCAGCCCGGCCTAGACATAGACTGGGTCCTGCGCGACCTCGCCTCCATGGGATTCAGGGCGAAGGCCTACACCGACGCCTCCGGAGGCTATTTCGTCATGGTCGACGTCAAAGGCCTCGACGGGTCGGACTACGCCATAGGGCTGGCCCGCGTCTACTACGTGACGGAAGTGCGCGTCGGGCGCGCGATATACGCGGAGATATTCGGCGGCGGCGCCAAGTCGGCGTACGCCGTCAAGCAGGGCTCGATCAAGGGCGGCATGAACGGCAGCCCGGCCGACGTCAGGATAGACAAACTGAACTGGACCGTCACCGGCGGCATGAACCACAGCCCGGTCGACCTGGTCATCGACCACGACGCCCGCGCGATAAAGGGCGGCGCCAACCTGAGCCCCGTGGACCTGCGCTTCGATTGGTCGAAGGAAAGGGTACTGGTGGAAGGCGGCGCCAACAACAGCCCCGTCAGCTATGTCGCCGACTGGGAAAAGGGCGAGCTGACCGGCCGCATGAACAACGCCCCCCTCAGGATAGTTTTCGACATGAAGGCGGGCCAGGCCGGAGAGAGGACCGTGGAACTGGCCGGCTACGCCGGACGCGCGCCCGTGAACCTAAGCTACGACAAGGTCTCGGGGCGCCTTACCGGCGCCATGAACCGCGCCCCCGTGGACGTAACGCTGGTCAACTGCGACCTCTACGACTTCCTGCAGTATTTCTTCCTGTTCGCCGGGAAGAACTGAACGCGGCATCCAGGAGGCGGGCTAGAGGCCCCCGGCCGGCGCCGGGGGCCTTTCTATTGCAATGACGGCCTATTTATATAATAATTAAGCGGAATGAAAGCCCTCCTGGCCCTGCTCCTCCTCCTGCCCCCGGCCGGCACCGCTTCCGCCTGGTGGGTGGACGCCGACCACACCTTCGGGGACGGCGGCCTCCGGAGGACCTCGGCCTCTTTTTTCTTCAAGCCCTCCGCGCGCTGGGTGACCGGGCTGAACGCGGGCTATTACAATGACGACGGGGCCTACGCCGAAAAGATATGGGCCCTCAGGATGCCGGCCATGCTCAACCTGAAAGCAGGGCTGGTCACGCTGAAACCCTTTTTCTATCCGGAAAGGGGGGACCGCGACTCCTCGGCCTGGGGCGGCAAGGCGGGCTTCATGCTGCCGGTCACCGACGAGGGGCCGGACGGCTACACCCACCTGACTTTCTCCGCCGCGGCCGCAAGGCAGAGGACGCTGTCCGCGTCCGGCGCGGGCGCGGACCTCGCCGCCTACGCGCTGGAGGCCCAGATAGAGAAGAACTACTTCGACCAGTTCTTCTTCCTGGCGCACGCTTCCGGCTTCCTGGCCGACGGGCCCTCGGCCACCGGCCTGCCGGCGCCGGCGCTGGACCACTCCGACCTCGCCTACCTGGGGGCTTTCGCCCCGGTCACGGCGGAACCGCAGTGGTCGGCCGGCATGCAGTTCGCCAGGAACATGGCGCCGGATTACGATAGTCACGTTTACGCGGGATTTAGTAGAATATCCTTCAAGTCGGCCGCGCAGGCGTCCTCGGCTGTCTTCGGCATGAGGCTGAAGCTCTGGGAGACCTCCTCGATCGACCTGGGGTACAATCTCTACAAGCCGGACGGCTCGGGTAGCCGCAACCGCTACAAGATACTTTACCAGGTGTTCTTCCAATGATAGTGCAAAGCCAGGAAAGCCTTGAAATGCTCGTGATGGTGTCGCGGCTTCTGTCGTCGAAGCTGGACATCTCGGAGCTGCTCACCACCATAATGCGCCTGGCCTCCCGCGTGGTCGGCGCCGAGCGGGCCTCGCTCTACCTGCTCGACGAAAAGACGCAGGAGCTCTATTTCGACGTCGCGCTCGGCCTTCCGCAGGACGTGGCCAGGATACGCCTGAAACTGGGCGAGGGCGTCGCCGGTTCCTGCGCCAAGGAGGGCCGCTCCATAATCGCGAACGACGTGGCCGGCGACAACAGGCATTCCGGCAAGGTCGACGCCAAGTCCGGCTTCGTCACCCGCTCCCTGCTCACCTGCCCGATGATCATAAAGGGCAAGGTCATAGGCGTGGTGCAGGCCATAAACAAGACCGACGGCGATTTCACGGAGACCGACAAGAACAATTTCGAGGCCTTCGCCTCCCAGGCCGCCATCGCGATCGAGAACTCCAGGCTCTTCTCTTCGGTCAAGGAAGAGAAGCGCAAGATGGAGATAGTGTTCAAGAAGATAAAGGAAGGCGCCGTACTCACGGGCCCCGGCGGGGAGATACTAATCGCCAACAACGCCGCCAGGCTCTTCCTGGAGTTCGACAAGTTCAAGTTCGCCGGCATGCGGGAAGCCTTCCGGACCTTCTCCAGCGAGGAGGCCTACGACGCCGTGATGGCGTCCTCCGAGCGGGCCGCGAAATTCGATTTCGCGCGCGAAAAGCCCAAGCGCCTCTACCTGGACGGCTCCGCGATACGCCTGCTCAACACCCCGAAGGAGGGTGAGGAGCCGGAGACCGAGGGCTGGCTCTGGATACTCTCCGACGTAACCGCCCAGAGGCTGGAAGAGCGGATGGCCCGCAACTTCCTCTCGCTGATCTCCCACAAGTTCAAGACGCCCCTGGCCGCCATAAGCGGCTACGCCCAGATATTGTCGGACGAGGCCCACTCCTCGGAGATGCCCGAGATAGTCCGCAAATCCGCCGGCACCATCTACGCCCAGGGGGCCAAGCTCACCTCGCTGGTGGAGAGCCTGCTGGACTTCGTCACGGTGGACAGCCTGGAGCAGTCCGCGCTGAGCTGCTCGTCCTTCGACGCGGGAGAACTGGCCCGGGAAGTGGCCGAGGCCGCCAGGAAGCGTCTGGACATGACCGGCGTGACCTGCAAGATCGCGGTACCCGAGCCCGTCAGCGTGCGCGGCGACAGGGGGCTGATAAAGAGCGCGCTGAAGAACCTGGTGGACAACGCGGTCAAGTTCAATCCCGCCAGGGAGAAACTGGTCGTCATCTCGGCCGCGGCCAGGGACGGCAAGGTCATGCTGTCGGTCGGCGACAACGGCCCCGGCATACCGGGCGAAGAGCACGAGAACATTTTCGGGAAGTTCTACCAGGTCGAAGCCTCCTTCACCGGCCAGGTGGAGGGCTGGGGCATAGGGCTGGCCCTGGTCAAGAAGGTCGCCGAGGTCCACGGCGGACGGGCGCTGGTCAAGTCCCAGCTCCAGAAAGGCTCGGCTTTCACCATAGTTCTCCCGCAGTAGCCCGCCGCGGCAACGGAAAAGAGCCCCGGGGCGCGGCCCCGGGGCTCTTTCTTTTAACGGCGCGGCTCTCAGTTGGCGGTCTTCACGTTGACGCCGACGAAGACCATGGCCGGCGGCAGCACTATGCACTGGAAGCGCTTGGCCAGAAAGGAGCTGCGCTCCGGCAGGATGGAGATGATGCCGTTGGTCCAGCTGACGTGGCGGATCTCTTCGGCGGTGATCCACTCGTAAAGGCGGCCGCCGGCGCCGTCGTCGGTGACCCAGACCACGGCGCTCTCCCACGGCACCGCCGACGGGTCCTCCGAGAACTTGAACTCCTGGAACTTTTCCGAAAGGCTGCTCATATTACCCCCTATTCAGGTCCCGCCTCCGCATACCGCGCTCGCCGCGGTCCGGGGTTTCCGGGCCCGCCCTTCGCTCGTTCGGGAGAAAACCCTCCTCATGCGGCCCACTGCGGATACGAAGGCGGGACCGAAGTCCCCAATTCATTTATCGCCGGACTGTACCCCGAATTCTGTCCCCCGCCCGGAGGCGGATGGAGGATCATTTGTCTGAGCGGCCCACTTGGCGTCTCCGCCCGGAGGCGGATGGACGGGCATCCTGGACGCCGCTTTGGCCTTGCTTCAGGTGGGGCTTGCCCTGCCCCGCCGGTCGCCCGGCGGGCGGTGCGCTCTTACCGCACCTTTTCACCCTTGCCCTCGCGGGCGGTATGTTCTCTGTGGCGCTTTCCGTCGGCCGGGGATATGGCCCCGGCCTCCCGGCCTATGGCCGGCCGCGTTAGCGGCGCGGCTTTGAACCGGCACCCTGCCCTGTGAAGTTCGGAAGTTCCTCCCCGCCCGCCTCGCGGCGCGCGGAGCGACCCTCCGTCCGGCGATAAAATCCTCAAGCCCCCGGCGCCTGCGCTTCCGCGGCCCCGAATATGGTGGCGCGCCGATACATGAGCCGCTGGCACTCCCCGCAGACCGCGAACCCCTCGGGCTTGAGCAGGTCCACTTCTTCCTGCGGGCGCAGCCGCATGTGGCAGCCGCCGCAGGAGATATTCCCTCCGGGCTGGCCCGAAACTTCGGCCACCGCCAGGCCCTTGAGCCTGGCCCGTAAAAATCCGTAGCGCTCGAGCAGATCGGGCGGCATCCCGCCGAGGAGCGCCTCCTTCCGGGCGCGCAGCCCTTCGGCGCGGGAAGCGATACCGGCGCCCTCGGCGTCGATGGCGGCCAGGCGGTCCTTGAGCGAGGAAGCCAGCGCGTCGACGGCGGCCTGCTCGGCCTTCTCCGCCTTCGCCGCCCGGTCTATCCCCTCCATCAGCTCCAGCACCGCGGTCTCGGCCTCGTCCTTCTCCCTGGCCGCGAAAGCTATCTCGTTCTCCAGGGCCTTGTAAGCCTCGTTGCTCTTTATCTGGTTGAGTTCCCGCTGATGCTTGCGGATCGCCTCTTCCTTCTCGGCCGCCAGCAATTCCTTGCTCTTCTTCTCCACCTGCAGCCGGGTCAGCTCGGCCCTGGCGGCGGCCAGCGCCCCCTTCTTCGCCTCGAAAGCGGCCTCTTCGGCGGCTTTCCTGGCCGGCACCGCGGCCAGTTCGGCGGCGAGCTTGTCCAGGGCGAGATCGAGCTCCTGCACGGCTATCAGCGCTTTTACGCTTTCTTTGGGGGCGTGGAATATGGCCATTCGGGAATTATACTAATCTAGGCCGCCCGGGCGGGGTTCAGCCGCCTGAAAACCTCGCGTGTGGCCCTGGAACGGTTGAAGGTGTAGAAATGCAGCCCGGGCACGCCGGCGGAGAGCAGGTCCTCCGCCTGCTTCACGGCGTAATCGAGGCCGAAGGCGAAGAGGGCTTCCTTGTCGCCGCCGTGCTTCTCCAGGCCGGCGGAGAGGGCGGCCGGCACCGAAATGCCCTGGGAGACCACGAAATTATCGCTCTGGCGCAGGCTGGTAGGCGGCATCAGTCCGGGTATTATCGGCGCGCTCACGCCGGCCGCCGCGGCCGCGTCCCTGAAGCGGAAGAAGGCCTCGTTGTCGAAGAACACCTGTGTTATGGCGAATTCCCCGCCGGCGTCGAGCTTCTGTTTGAGCCTTCGCACGTCCTCTTCCAGGCTGGGAGCCTCGGGATGTTTTTCCGGGTAAGCCGCGACGCCCACGCAGAAATCCCCGCCGGACTTCACGGCCGGGACGAGATCCGAGGCATAGGAGAAGCAGCGCTCCCCCTCGCGGTCCGGGGTCAGGTCCCCCCTGAGGGCCAGCACGTTATCCAGCCCGAGTATTTTAACGAGCTTGAGCGTCTCGTCGAGCGTCTGCCGGTCCCGGATTATCTCCGTGGTCAGGTGCGCCATGACCTCGAGCGAGAACTCGTGCTTCAGCACGCCGCTCAGCGCCAGCGTATTGGAGATGCTGGCGAAGCTCCACTTGGGCATGTACTTCTGCGACAGCGTTATGGAGACGAAATCCGGCCCCAGCGACTTGAGCTCCGCGATGGCGGATTTCAGCGCGGGGATATCCTCTTCCTTCTTGGGAGGGTAGAACTCGAATGAGAAGGTCCTCCCGCCGGAGGAGAGCATGGAGGATATCTTCATCTGGAAACGGACATCCTCGACGGCGGCCAGTAGGTGAACCAGGCGCGCCCCTTCACCAGACGCGCCGGCACCGGCCCCCAGTAGCGGGAGTCGCAGGAGCGGTCCCGGTTGTCGCCCATGACCAGGTAATTGCCCTCGGGGACGGTCACCGGCCCGAAATTGTCGCGCACGTGCTCGGAGTACATCTTGCCCAGCATCCGGGTCTCCCAGTAGGTCTGGTAGGCCGCGCGCTGCGCCCCGGGCGCCGGCGGGTAGCGGAAAGCGTCCACGTACTGCGCGTAGGGCTCCTCGCCGAGGGGCTCTCCGTTTATGAAGACCTCTCCGTCCCGGAGCTCCACGGTCTCGCCTGGCAGGCCTATGACGCGCTTTATGAAGTCCTTGCCGTACTGCGGGCCGCCGCACTGCGTCTCGGAAGGATCGGACGAAGGGAAAGTGAAGACGACTATGTCCAGCCTCTCCGGCGCCCTGAAAGAAAGCACTTTCTTCCCCGTGTAAGGGACCCTGAAGCCGTAGACCATCTTGTTGACGAAAAGGTGGTCGCCCTCTATGAACGTGGTGCGCATCGAGCCCGAGGGGATCTTGAAGGCCTGGACGAAAAGATACATCACGACCGAGGCCAGCAGCACCGCCGAGAAGACGGTCTCCGACCAGTCCAGGTCGCCCTTGATCACGGCCGCCGGCTGGCCGGCTGGCCGGCGCCACCAGCCCCAGGCGAAACCCGCCAGGGCCGCGGCCGCGCCGTAGAGGAGCTGGCGGGCGCTGAACAGCGAGGTGGTCACCGCGTCGCCGCTGCGGTTGTCCATGGTCACCGCGAGCAGCACCGCCGCGATGAAGGCCATCAGCGAGGCGAAAACCGCGTGCCAGAGGCGGAAGAACCGCTCCGAGGCGAACCGCTTCTTCTCCGCGAAGACCCTCGTCAGGTAGTAATGCAGGCCGACCAGCAGCCCTATCCAGAAAAGCTTTTCTTCCATTTTACGCGTCTCCGTTATGTTGCGAAAATCCCGGCCTCACTGCTCCTGGCTTATCTTGAGCAGGGACATGAAAGCCTGCTGCGGTATCTCCACCGAGCCCAGCAGCTTCATCTTGCGCTTGCCTTCCTTCTGCTTCTCGAGCAGCTTGCGCTTGCGCGTGATGTCGCCGCCGTAGCACTTGGCCAGCACGTCCTTGCGCATCGCGCCTATCGTCTCGCGGGCGATGATGCGGCCGCAGACCTGCGCCTGCACCGCTATCTCGAACATGTGCCGCGGGATGAGCTCCTTGAGCTTCTCGCAGAGCTGGCGGGAGGCGTAGAGCGACTTGGAGCGGTGGACTATGAACGAGAGGGCGTCCACCGGCTCGGAGTGAAGGAGTATCTCTATCTTGACCATGTCCGAGACCTTGTACTCGTACGGCTCGTAATCGAAGGAGGCGTAGCCCTTGGACACGGACTTCAGCTTGTCGTAGAAATCGATGATGATCTCGCTCAGCGGCAGGAAATACTCTATGATGACCCTGGTCGTAGAGATGTACTCGATCTTGCCGTGCTCACCGCGCTTCTCTTTGAGGAGGTTCATTACCCCCTCCATGTACTCCATGGGAGCGATCAGGTTGGCCCGGACATAGGGCTCCATCACCTCGATGACGTCGCCGTAATGCGGGAAGTCGGACGGATTATTGACCTCGGTATGCTTCGTCTCTTTGGAGGCGGAGTGGACCTTGCTCTTGACCTTGTAGATGACGTTGGGGTTGGTGGCGATCAGCGGGATGTCGAACTCGCGCTCGATGCGCTCCCGTATTATGTCCAGGTGCAGCAGCCCCATGAAGCCGATCCGGAAGCCGAAGCCGAGCGCCTTGGAGGTCTCGCCCTGGCAGGTGAAAGACGAATCGGTGAGGCTCAGTTTCTCCAGCGCGGCCTTGAGCGCGGTATAATCGGTGGTATTGACCGGGTAGAAGCCGGCGAAGACCACCGGATTGACGTCCTTGTAGCCCGGCAGCGGGGCGTCTATCGGGCGGGCCTTCTCGAAGATAGTGTCGCCCATCTTGATCTCGTGTATGTCCTTGATGCCGGTTACGATATACCCGACCTCCCCCGTGCCGATGGACCCCGACTTCTCCAGCTTGGGGTTGAGATAGCCTACCTCCTCCACCTTGTACGTCGAGCCGGTGGAATGGAAAGAGACCTGCATGCCCGGCCTTATCTCCCCGTCCACCACGCGGGTATAGATGATGACGCCCTTGTAGACGTCGTAGTAGGAATCGAAGACCAGCGCCTTGAGCGGCTTGTCGGCCGAGCCGGCCGGCGGCGGTATCTCCTTTATCACGCGCTCCAGCACTTCGCGGGCGCCGCGGCCGTCCTTGGCGCTTATCCGGGAGGAATCAGAGGGGTCCTTGAGCACCTCCCAGATCTGCTCCTCCACGGCGTCGGGGTTGGCGTGCTCGAGGTCTATCTTGTTTATGACCGGGATTATCTTGAGGCCCAGGGACTGGGCCAGGTGCGCGTGGGCCAGCGTCTGCGCCTCCACGCCCTGCGAGCCGTCGACCAGCAGTATGGCCCCCTCGCAGGCGGCCATCGCGCGCGACACCTCGTAGGAGAAGTCCACGTGGCCGGGGGTGTCGATGAGGTTGAGGATATATTCCTCGCCGTCGGACTCGCTGACGTAGCGCATCCTCACGGCCTTGGCCTTGATGGTTATGCCGCGCTCGCGCTCGAGTTCCATGCCGTCGAGGAACTGGTCCTTCATCTGGCGGTCGGGGACCGTCCGGGTAAGCTGTATGAAGCGGTCGGCCAGCGTGGACTTGCCGTGGTCTATGTGGGCTATGATGGAGAAGTTCCTGATGCGCATATTTGTGATGGGGCCAGGTCTTTCCTTTCGCTGCCGGCTCCGGACACCGGCCTGGCCCAAAAAAGCAAGGGGTCAAAAGCAAAGACCCGACCCCGTTAAGAATGCTTCTTGAGTTCCTCCTCGATGACCCGGCGTATCTCCTCCGAGCTGGAGAGCCCCAGCAGGTGCTGGGAGACCTGGGAGAAGCGCTCGAAACCCATGGAGCGGACCGAATGCTTCACCCTGAGGTAGAGCTTGGGGGGCACCGACAGCGTGTCCACGCCGAGGCCGGCCAGCACGGGGATGGCCCAGGCGTCGGAGGCCATCTCGCCGCAGACGCTGACCGGCTTGCCTTTCTTGTGGGCGGTCTGCACCACCAGGTTTATGAGGCGCAGGACGGCCGGGTGATAGGGGTCGTAGAGCTCCGAGACGTACTGGTTGATGCGGTCAACGGCCAGCGTGTACTGGACGAGGTCGTTGGTGCCGATGGAGACGAAATCTATCTCGCTGAGCAGCGAATCGAGTATGATGGCCGCGGCGGGGATCTCTATCATGACCCCTATCTCGGCGTCCTTCCTGAATTCGTGGCCCTCCTCCTGCAGCTCGGCTACGGCCTCCGCGGCCAGCCGCTTTACCGACTGGAGCTCCTCCAGCGAGGACAGCATGGGGATCATTATCTTTATGTTCCCGTCGGTGTTGGCGCGGTAGATGGCCCGCAGCTGGGTCTTGAGCAGGTCCGGGTACTTGAGGAACAGCCTTATGCCGCGGAAGCCCATGAAAGGGTTGGTCTCGTCCTTGAGGCCTTTTATGCCCAGCTGGGTGGCGCGGTCGCCGCCGATATCGGCCGTGCGGATGGTGACCGGCGCCCCGGCCGCGGCTTTGGCCACGGAGGAATAGGCCGCGACCTGCTCGTCCTCGGTGGGGATGCTGTCCCGGTTCATGTAGAGGAACTCGGTCCGGAACAAGCCCACTCCTTCGGCCTTGGCCGCCGTCATCTCGGCCGCGTCGTCGGGGGAATCGAGGTTCACCATCAGGCCCAGCTTGTGGCCGTCGCGCGTGGTGGCGGGCAGGCCGCGAAGGCGGTGGAAGAAATGCTCCTGCTTCTGCAGCTCCTCCCGGCGCTTGCGGTAGCTGTCGATGAGGTCCTGCGTCGGCGATATGATGACGAGCCCTTTCTCCCCGTCGACTATGATGGTGTCTCCGCTCTGCACCTGGCGGCTGATGTCGGACAGCCCGACCACCGCGGGCATTCCCATGCTCTGGGCGAAGATGGCGGTGTGGCTGGACTTGGAGCCGAGGTCCATGCAGAAGCCCAGCACCTTGCTGGTCTCGCGGATGTGCAGCGTGTCGGACGGATAGAGGCTGTGGGCGACCAGGACGACGTGCTCCTTGAGGTCCTTGAGCGACACCTTCTCGCGGCTGACCAGGTTGGAGAGTATCTTCTTGCCCACGTCGAAGACGTCGTGCTTGCGCTCGTGGAAATACTCGTCGTCGATCTTCTCGAACTGCTGCTCGGCCTGGTCCAGGACCACGGAGAGAGCGAACTCGGCGTTGTAGAACTTGGACGCGATGAGCTTGGGGACCTCCTTGGTGATAAGGGGGTCCTGCAGTATCAGGTGGTGGGAGTCTATCAGCTTGGCGTGCTGGCGGCCCAGCACGTGGAGGATCTTCGAACGCAGGACGTCCAGGTCGGCCTTGGTCTTGTCCAGCGCGTCCTTGAAGCGCTTGACCTCCTGCTTGACCTTGTCCTTGGGCACCTCCTTCTGCTCGACGAGGATATTGTCCTCGGCCATCAGGTAGGCCTTGCCTATGGCGATGCCGAGGCTCGCCGCTACTCCCTTTTTTATAAGCATAATCCGGTTGGCTCTCCCCTCACTCCTCCTCGAACTTCCTGGCGAAGATGTCCTCTATGGCGGCCACGGCTTCCTTCTCGTCGGGTCCGCTGGCCGTGACGGTGATCACGGTGTTCCTGCCGGCGGCCAGGGTCATGATGCCCATGATGCTCTTGGCGTTGACCTCCATGCCGTCCTTGATTATCTTGACGTCGCTCTGGAAGCGCCCCGCCGTGTTCGCTATCATGCCGGCTGGCCTCGCGTGTATCCCCAGCGTGTTGACGACCCTGATGTCCTTTTTGGTCATTATGCCCCGCGTATCCAGTTTATTATTCCGGCCGCGGCCCAGGCCGCGAACGAGAAAGCGAAAACCGCGGAAACGGTGAAAAGCATCGATCTGCCGGCGCGGCGCGCCGCGCGCTGCGCGGCGAAGGCCAGCACGGGCACAGCCAGGCGCGCCCAGAAGCCGGACGAGGCCGGGTCCTCCTGCCGGAGGAGCAGGACGGCCGCCGCGGCTATGCAGGCGGCGCATACCACGAGCCCGGCCAGGCTGAGCCTCTTGATGAGGCCGGACCAGTCGAAGGCGTCCAGGCCGCAGGAGCTCGAGCCCCCGCAGGCGTAACCGACGGCCAGCCCCGTCCAGCGCATGTACAGCGCGACCGCCGAGTAGAAGATTACGGAAGCGGCGGGCCCGGAGAGGAGGACCCAGGCCGGGACCCCTCCGCAATCGCCCGGGACTATCCAGCAGGTCATCCCCGCGGCAAGCCAGACCAGCATGCACACCTCGGCGGTGAGCGGGCGGAGCCTGCCCCAGAATATCCGGTCGCCTATGGAGGCCAGCGAAGAGCCGAGCGCCTGGCGGACGCCCATTATCCTGGCTTCGGCCGCGGCTCCGCCTCCCTCCGCGGCCGCCCGCTCCTCCATCCTGGCGATATTGCCGAGTATGAAGCCGGCCATGTAAGGCTGCGTATTGAAAGTGGCCGCGTGGCGCGCCGCGGCCGCGGCGAATTTTTCCGGGTCCGGCCAGGCCCTGCGCAGCGCGGGCGAGAGCGCGAAAACGAATCCGATGTTCTGCATGCGCTGATAGTTCCAGGCGGCCTGTACCAGCAGGGAGCGCAGAAACATGGAGAGGCGAAGGGACATATCCATTTTCGCGCCGCCTTCCTTTTTTTCCCCAGTTCCGGCCATCATCTTTCCCGTCCTATTTTAAAGTCTGCGTCCTGAACCTGAAATAAAGGGCGCTCAGCCCCAGCCAGGGCATGAAGCCGTAGGCGAATTCGGCGGGCCTCGCCAGCGGTCCGAGATCGACCCCGGCCGTCCGCATCGTCAGCATCAGCGCCGCGAAGAGCGCCACGTAGACGAAAACCGCGGCGGACTCCATGGCGAGAGAGGTCCCGATCCAGCGGCCGAAGGCCGGGCGCCCGGCCGAGAGGGCCTTGTCGATGCCGGCGTTCCAGCCGGAGCGCAAGGTCCTGAGCCTGAACTCGGCCCCGGAATAAAAGTGGCCCGCGGCGAGGCCGGCGAAAAAGGCCGGCCCGGGAGCCATGGCGCCGGAGGAGAAGGCCATCACTCCCACGGCCGAGGCCGCTATGCCGTTGGGAGGCAGGGTGCCCCCCATGGGCATGTATTCGGAGTAGATCAGCTCTATCAGCAGACCCATTTTGGCCGCCTCGGCCGGGCAGCCGCAGATGGCGCCGAAGACCAGCGAGGCGAAGAGCGGACGCGAGACCATGGACTGCAGCACCTGGACATTGTCCAGCTGCAGGAGTCCCGCCGCGGCGGCGGTGGCCAGCAAAGGCAGAAAGTCCATGTCGGGCCGCGCCGGCTCGGCCGGTCAGGCTATGGCCTCCATCAGGTCGAAAGGCTTATCGGAGGGCACGCCGCGTCCCTCCAGCCTTATGCCGGCGGCGGCCAGCTTCTTCAGGTCGGCGCAGTCCTCGTCGCTGAGGAAGATGGCCTTGCCGATGGACATGTTCCTGCCAGCGGAGTAATGCATTCCGCCTATGTTGACGGAGGCCGGCCTGACGCCGCCGTCCAGCAGCGCGGCCATCTCCCGTATCCCGGGGACCAGGACAAGGGTCTTGCGTTCGGAAGCCCCGGCGGCGATGTAGGGAGCGGCCTCGTCCAGCCGCATTATCCTGAGCTCGACGCCCTCCGGGACGGCGAAGCGCATGAGCAGCTGCCGGGTCTCGTCGGCGGCTATCTCGTCGGAGGCGACCACGATCTCCCCGACGCCCAGGTGCGGGACCCAGGACTCCACGACCTGGCCGTGTATCAGGCGGTCGTCCACCCTGAAAAGAGATACGGGCATCAGGCCCCTCCCTTGCGGGCGGCGAGCAGGCTCTTCACGTCGCAGATGGCCTTCCTGCCGTCCTCCATGATCTTGGCGGTCAGCGCCTCGAACGGGAGCGAGCCCCGGTAGGCGAAGGCCGAGATCATCATGTTGATGTTGACGCCGCAGATGACGGCGCTCTTCTCCATGGCCGCGGCGACGGGGAACACCACGTTCATCGGGGTGCCGCCCGGCATGTCCACCAGGAAGACCAGGCCTTCGGGGCGGGCGCATTCCCGGGCGGCCGCCTCCACGAGCTCCCTGACCTTGTCCAGGGACGCCCTGGGCGAGACGCTGACGTTGCGCAGCGCCTCGTCCTGGACGCCGACGATGGTCTCGGCCGCCTCTATGAGGTAGGCCCCGAATTCCCCGTGCGTTACGACTACGATGCTCACCATAAGATCCCGTCCGAAAGGGCCGCGGTCGCGCCCCTCACTTGCGTATGTCCCGGTGATGCTCCGAGACCGAAAGGCCCGACTTCACCAGTTCCTCCGCCAGCGCGTGGGCCATGAATACGCTGCGGTGGCGGCCCCCGGTGCAGCCGATGGCTATGGTCAGGTAGGATTTCCCCTCTTTGATGTAGAGGGGGACCAGCCGTTTTATCTGGGCCATGTAATCCTTCATGAAGGTCTTCAGCACGGGTTTGGAGCGCAGGTAGTCGGCGACGGGCCTGTCGAGCCCGGTGCGCTTCTTGAGCCTGGGAACGTAGTTGGGATTGGGCAGGAACCGCATGTCCATGACCAGGTCGGCGTCCATGGGCAGGCCGTGCTTGTAGCCGAAGGAGATGACCGAGATCTTCATCTCGCTCGAGCGCCTGAGCTCCAGGGCGGCGCTGAGGGTCTCCTTGAGCTCTCCCAGGGTGAGCCGGCTGGTGTCTATGACCTTGTCGGCGCCGGCCTTCACGCCGCTGAGCAGCCGGCGCTCCTCCCTCACCGCCTGCGAGATGTTCTTGCCCAGCGGGTGGCGGTGGCGGGTCTCCGAGAAGCGCTGCACCAGCGTGGCGTCGTCGGCGTCCAGGAAAATGGTCTTGTGGGTCACCCCGTGCTTCCTGAAAGCGTCGTAGGCCTCGGGAAAGCCTTTGAGAAAGCGGCCCTCCCGGACGTCGAGCCCCAGCGCGGTCTGGCGCAGGTGGCGGCTGGTCTTGAGCTGCTCCGCGAAGCAGGGGATCAGCGCCACCGGGAGGTTGTCCACGCAGTAAAACCCCAGGTCCTCGAAACATTTCAGGGCCTGGCTCTTGCCCGCGCCGGACATGCCGGTCACTATGAAGACCTTCGAATTTTTCATTTCGCGTCCTTGCCGGCGCGCTACCTGCCGCGGCCGGGGTTCATCTCCCTCATAAGGCTCTCGTTGAACTTCTTGGCCACGAAGTAGCCCTGGTTCTTCAGGCGCTGGTTCAGCGCGGCGACCTCTATCAGGACCGCCAGGTTGCGGCCGGGGGTCACCGGCAGCCGCAGCGACGGCACCGGGACGTCCAGGATCTTTATCTCGGTGTTCTCCAGGCCGGTGCGGTCATAGCCGTGGACGTGAGCGCCGCCGGGCACGCTCTCGAGCTTCACGTGCATCTCCACCATGGACTGGTCCAGTATGGAGCCGACCCCGAAGAGCAGCTCCACGTCGATGATGCCCAGCCCGCGCACTTCCATGTAATGCTGGATGTTCTTGGGCGAGCGGCCGACCAGCATGTAGCCGATGCGGCGCTTCACCTCGACGACGTCGTCGGCTATCATGATATGGCCGCGCTTGAGCAGCTCGAGCGCGCACTCGGATTTGCCCACGCCCGAATCGCCCTGTATCAGGACGCCCAGGCCGTAGACGTTGACCAGCACGCCGTGCACGTGGGCCACGGCGGCCAGCCTGTCGTCGAGGAACATCGTCAGCTCGCGGATGAACGTCGACGTATCGAAGGTCGTGGAGAGGAGCGGGATGCCGGCCTTGCGGCAGGCGCTCTTTATGACCTCGAGGGGCCGGAGCCCCCCCGTTATTATCACGCAGGGGATGTCCGAGTTCGCGAACATCTTGGCGAGGTTCCCCTCCACCTCCCGCGGCGTAGCCTTGAGGCAGTAGGCGTACTCGCCCTGGCCGATTATCTGTATGCGCTCGGAACGGAACTGCTCCATGTGGCCGGCTATGGCCAGGCCGGGACGGTTGATCTCGCTGACGGTGACGGCGCGGACGAGCTTCCCCGTCCCAGGTATCAGCCGGAGGCCGAAGATCCGGCCCTTGAGCTTCAGAAGGTCCTTGACGGTCAGCTCACGGGAACCGGCCGCGCGCTGAGCGCGCGGCGGCGGCTGCGGCGCGTCCCCGCGAGGCGGGGAGGGACGCCGCCCTTCTCCGTCCCGTATCCGGCGGGCCATTTATTTCCTGACGGGCTGCAGTATTCCGTAGCTGGAGTCGAGGCGCTTGAAGACGACCTGCGTCTGCTTCGAATCCTTGTCCACGAACATCCAGAAGTTGAAGCCCAGCTTTTCCATCTCTATGACGGCCTCTTCGCGGCGCATCGGCTTCACCGCCACGTCCTTGACCACGGAGAAGCGGATCTCGGGGCCGGCCAGCGCGGTCATCTCGCGCAGGTCTATGGCCTCCTGGGGGCGGTGGTCGGAGCGGCGCTCCTTGTATTTCTTGACCTGGGCCTCGGCCTTGTCCATCACGCGGTCGATGGCGGTGTAGAGGTCGGCGGCGGAGGCCGCGGCCTTCACGGTCTGGTGGCCGACGTGCACTACCACCTCGGCGGTGTGCATCTTCTTCTCGACGGTCACTATTGCCTGCGCCCAGACTATGTTCTCGATGTATTCCTGGAGTTTGGAGAACTTGCTCTCGATGAACTCCTTTATCGGCTGGGTGAGCTTTATCTTCCTGGCTACTATGTGGATCCTCATCTCTTTTCTCCTTGCTGCTTTTTTCCCTTCGCTGTCCCTCAGGGGGCGAAAAACGGCCGCTCCGGCCTCCCGGGGCTGCCGGGTCGGCTCGGCGGCTATTATTATAGATATTAAATCAATTTATATCCCGTCTATCAAGACGGCGGAGACCGCGTAGGCCGGGGCCGGCGGCACGGTCACGGAGAAAAGCGCGCCGCCGTTCCCGCCCATGGAGACAGGGGAGGCGGTCCGGCTCTCCCAGCCGCCGCCGGTACGGGCGAAGACCATAACGCTTTTCCCGGATATCTCCGAAGCCGGGAGGGCGAACTCGATACGCACGTCGCCCTGCACGGAGCCGGGGAAATACGGGAATTCCCATACGGCGGACAGGGCCGCGCCCCCGGGCAGCGGGGGCGCCCCCTCCGGCAGGGTCTTCGATTCGGCCGCGGGCAGTTCGGCCCCGGCGGGGCCGCGCAGCAGAGTGCGGAAGGAGACCGATCGCAGCGCGGCACCGGAGGCTTCGGCCTTCAATTCGTACATCACTCCCCTGGAGGAAAGCGACAGCGCCCTCGCCGAGACCGGCAGGACCAGGTCGCTGCCCGCGGCGGACGGCGCGGGGACCGGCGCCGGAACGGCCCGGGCGCTCCCCGGTCTCAACTCGTCCATCAACCGCGCGCGCGGCGGCCCGAACCTGAAATCTACCGAGAACCGGTGAGAGTCGCCCAGTTCGCCGGCCGGCGAATAGGCGTAATCGAAAGAGACCCTCTCCAGCCTGAAACCGGCGCCCGCGGCGAAGCCGGACCAGGCGCCCAGTTCATTGCCGCGCAGCCGGTACCTGTAGCCGCTGCGCAGAGTGAAGCCCCCGGCCACCGGGTATTCCGCTCCCAGCATGGCCGACGGATAATTATCGACGGGCAGCTCGAC
Source organism: Elusimicrobiales bacterium (assembly GCA_031082205.1). GTDB lineage: Bacteria > Elusimicrobiota > Elusimicrobia > Elusimicrobiales > UBA9959 > UBA2231. Next base: position 73,275 of record JAVHLJ010000004.1, on the reverse strand, counting down.
GTCCAGCGCCGCGAGCGCGCCGGTTCCAGGCAGCCTGCGGCTGAGTCCAGCCCGCAGCGACAGCGGCAGCGAGTAGCTTTCCGATACGAACTTAAGACCCGGGCCCAGGTTGCGCAGCGACAGGCCCGCGGAATACTCCTCCCCCCGCAGCCTGACCTTCCTCACGGCGCCCAGGTCCAGCGCCGCCGTCACGCCGGATTCGTCGTCTATGCTCTGCCGGATCAGCTTCAGCGTCGCGCCCAGGGCGGTCCCGGCGGCCGTACGCCGCGCGTAGGACGCGGCGAGAGCCAGGTCATAAGCGCCGAAATGCCCCTCGACCGGCGAGATAGGCGCGGCCGGGTCGGATTCGTAAAGACCGCTTCGCCTCTCCAGGTCGTCGGGCGTATAGAAATAGTTCAGCGAGAGGCCGAAGGCCCCGTCGCGCAGCCGGCCGATGAACGGCAGCCTCAGGCCCGCGGCCGGCGCCGCGTAATAGAGGAACTCCTGCCCGAAACCCTGGAAATGCTCGTTGTGGAAGAAGCCGGCGCGCCGCTCGCCCAGGCCGGCGATGCCCGCCGGGTTCCAGTAAAGCGAGTACGGATCTCCTTCGGCCGCGGCGAAAGCCCCCGCCATGCCGGCGGGCCGCGCGCCGACCGGCAGCTTCAGGAAGGCCGCCGCCGTGGAACCCGCCTCCGCGTGGATCTTCGCGGCGCGCAGGGGCGCCGCGGCCGCGGCGGCGAAGGCAAGCAGGACGGCGGCGGCGGCCAGTCCGCGGCCCGCCGCTCCCGTCTTTATCGCGATGCCCTTCCCTCTTTCCATATATTTCACCGCCGGCGTCCTCAGTTGATCACAGCCAGCTTCTTCGTCACCGTCTTCGAGCCGGCGGAGGTCCTGACCTCCACCCTGTAGACGTACACGCCGCTGGCGATCCCTCCGGCGCGCCACACGATCTCGGAGGCTATGCCGGCCGGCGCGTCGGCGCGCTCGAAGCGCGCCACCTTCTCCCCGGCGGGGTTATAGACGTCTATCGTCACGTGCGCCTTGTAGGCCGGCATGAACTTGAAGGTGACGGTGCCGCCGCGCGCCGGGTTCGGGTAGGTGTAGACCTCCCCTTCGCCGATGACCGCGCCCGACGGCACGTATTCCATTATCCTGAATATCGAGAAATGCGACACTTCGGCGCTGACCTTCTTCGCGGCGGCGTCCACCGAAGAGGTGTTCAGCATGGACCAGGCCCCCCCGGAGAGCGTGTACATGCGCAGGTTCTCCGTCTCCATGCCGGCCGTCTCCGCGTCCGTATAGGGCAGGCTTATGACGGCCGGCGCGGTCAGCCTCGTGGCCGGGTTCTGGAATTTCACCTCGTAAACTATGTCCGTAGGATTTGCCGCGCCGCCCGCCCGGGCCTTGAACAGGGGCTCATGGGTGGCCGGGTCCAGCCGGGTCACCATTATCCTGTCGTTCTGGGAGAGGGCGGCCCCCGGAACGAGCACCTCCATCCCGTCGACCAGCCGGACCAGGCCGCCGCTGGAGGCGTTCATGAACCGCCAGTTGTCCGCCGAAACGCCGGAGGCCTCGCCAGAAAGTTCCGACTGATTAGTGCTGTCGAAAGCGGCCAGGGCGTAGTAGTACCGGATGTTCGCCGTCGCGGCCGGGTCCCTGTACGACCTGGCCCCCGCGCCCAGGGAGGCGTAAGGCGCGGCCGGGTCGTAGGCGCCGTCGAAGGCGCGCCTGAAAACGCGGTAGCCGTAAACGTCGCCGGCGCCGGCCCCGTCGTCGGGGGAAAGCGTCCAGACCAGGTCCAGGCTGCCGCCCTCGTCGCCCGGCGTATCCGAGACGGTCAGCCCGGAAGGCGGCAGCGGCGGATACGGATCGAAGGACGCCCAGGCGGAAGCGGTATTGGAGAGCGCGGAAACATTGCCGGCGTCATCGACGGCCTTGAGCGTGAAATAATAGGTGACGCCGCCGAGCAGGCCGCCGTACTCGTCCGATTCTATTATGCCGGCGGGGCCGTCCACCGGCCGGCTGCTCCCGGCCAGCGGATCGAAGGCGGCCCAGTCCTGCGCCGGGTCGGTGGAACGGCGTATCAGGTAATGCGAGGCCTCGCCCACGCCGCCGTCGTCGCCGGGCGCGGTCCAGACCAGGAAGACGCGGCCGCCCGCGGAGCCCGGGGCGGCCGCGAGGTCCGTCACGGCGGCGGGCGGAGTATCGTCGCCCGTATCGTTGACCGAGAAAGCGTAGACCTCTTCTGTCCTCGCCGACTCGGCCCAGCCGTCCCAGGCCGAGACGGCGTAGGCGAAGGTGGAGCCGGTGAGCGCCGCGGAGTCGGCGTACGCGGGAGACGGCGTCGAGGCCAGCAGAACGAAGCCGGAACCGGAGCCGTCGTCGCGGTAGACCCGGTAAGAGGCGACTCCGGCCGAAGGCGAGGCGGTCCAGGAGAGCGCTATGTTATTGCCCCCGTCGCCGGGCACGTCGGCGGCGGCCAGGCCCGACGGCGGCAGCGGCGGCGCGTTGACGCGGACGCGGACGACGGCGGAGGCGTCGTAGGCCGAGGGCGGGTCCTCCAGGCCGCGCAGGCGCAGCAGGTATTCCCCGTTCTCCAGGCCGGAAACGTCCCAGGCGGCCAGCGCGGAGCCCTCCACGGCGGAGGAGACCGCGGCGGAACTTATCCTGGTCCACTGCGGAAGCGCGCCGCCGGTGCTGTACTCGACTTCGTAACCGGCCAGGTCCGGCGAGTCGAGCCAGCCCGTCACCGCGGCTATGCCGGAGAGCACGTCCCCCTCCCCCGGCGAAGAGACGGAGGCGTGGCGGCCGGCCCTGAAGCCGAAGACCTTGCCGGCGTAGTTGACGGCTATGACCATGCCGTCGGAGACGGCGGGCGAGGCGTAGGCGGGCCCGGCGAGATCGAGATCGGCCAGCAGAGCGGGACCGGCCGAACTGACGGCTATCAGCCGGCCGCCCGGAGTGGCCGCGTATATCACCTCGTTGGCCATGGCCGGCGAAGCGAGGACCCCTACCGGGGAGCCGCCGCCGAGAGAGGCGGAAGAAGGCCAGACGGCAGAAAGCGTCCCCGAAGACAGGGCCGCGAGATGGCCCGCTGGATCGTCGTTAGCCGCCGAGCCGCCGGCGGCCGTGAAGTAAGCGAAGCCTTCGGGACTTACGGCCGGGGAGCCGGCCTGCATCCAGGGCACGCCCACGTCCCAGGAATTAACGGTCGAGGCCCGGACCAGGTACGGCGACTCGGCCAGCAGCGACCCGGCGGCGGCGTCGAAGGCCGAAGCGGTCTTAACGTCGCGGCCCGGCAGGAAATACAGGGTCCCCGAAGAGACGGCCACCGCGTTCCGGCCGAAGGCCCCGAGCGTGGGATATGGGGACCAGCGGGTCGAGAGCGTCAGGGCGTCGAGCGCGTAGACCTTGCCGTCATTGGCGCCGAAATAGACATAAGTCCCGTCCGTGGACGGCGCCGAGTCCACGGGCTGACCCGCCTGGAAGGCGGCCAGCAGGGAGCCGTTGGCGGCTGAGTAGACCTTGAGCTTGTTCTCGGGAGAGCCGGTGCCGACGTAGACGCGCCCGTTCAGCTCCAGCGGCGAAGAGGCGGAGGCCGCGCCCAGATCCACTATCCAGCGCAGTTCGCCGCTCAGCCGGTCGATGGCGTAGAGGCGCCCGCCCAGGCAGGCGGCGTACACCGTCGTGCCGGAGACATAGGGCGAGGAGTCCACCCAGCCGGCGGTAAGACGCGACCACAGAAGCGCTCCGGTACGCGCGTCCAGGGCGTAAAGCCTGTTGGCGCGGGAGCCGACGTACACCTTGCCGTCGTAGACGGCCGGGCTGGAGACGGAGCCGCCCGGCATCTGGTATTCCCAGACCTTTACGAGGTCCGGCGCGGCCTGCTCGGAGGCGTAGCCGGTGCGGCCGGCGTTGCCGCGGAACATGGGCCAGTCCGCCGCCGCGCAGGGGACGGCGGCAGGCAGCAGGGCCAGCGACAGTACCGCCGCTCCCGCCGCTTTAAGAACCGCACATATCCTTTCTTTGCGCCTTTCCATAATCATCACGGTCCCACGTACAGAGTGTACAGCCTGCCGTCATTGGAGCCCACGGAAATGGTCTTGGAGTCCGGGTCGTAGACCGGGTCCGCGCGGACGGCCCCCCCGGTGGAGACCGGCCAACCCGTCCTGATCGCGCCCGTATTGCCGTTGACGGCGTATATCTTCCCGTCGTCGCAGCCGAAATAGACGTAATCCTCGCCCTCGGCCAGGCCGAGCCCTTCGAAATTGGACGGTACCACTACCGGCGAAGACCTTATCGCCCCGCCGGCCTGGAAGGACCAGACCAGATCGCCGGTGGCGGCGTTCAGCTTATACAGTCGTCCGTTGTCCGCGCCGAAGAAGACATACTTGGTCCCGCCCAGAGGCCAGACGAAGGGAGAGGTGTGTATCGAAGAGAACGTGTCGTAGTGCTCCCAGGTGTCCACCTTCGTCATATTGCCGGAATTAAGCGCGTAGATACGGCCGTCCGTGGAAGTTATGTAGAGGGCGTTGTCGGGACTGGCGGCATAGGCGTCCAGGTAGGGCGACGACCTGATGGGGCCGCCGGCCTGGAAGGCGGTGTCGGAAGTACCGTCACCCGTCTTTATACTGACGACCTTGCCGTCCTCAAGGCCTATCCAGGCCGTGGCGACCGTGGCCCTTTCGTCCACCGACGGGGTGCCGGACGGCACGCCGGTCAGGGCCGAAGAGAAGGCCCAGGGGGAGCAGGCCGAACCGTCCGACTTGTTGAGGCAATGAATTCTCTTGTCTACGGTGGGCACGTACACCCTGGCGTCGGTGTCCAGGATGGATACGGCCTCCGCGCCGAGCGGGACTTTCCAGGCCTGGCGGACCGAACCCCCCTCATCCTCGATCTTGTAGACGTCGCCGTTGGCGCCGGTGAAGTACAGGTAGAGCTCCGCGCCCTCCTTGGCGGGAAAGGACGGCGTCGCCCCTACGGAAGTAAGCGGCGAGGTGGTGAAGGCCCACCTGAGCGCGCCGGTCGTGCTCAAAGCGACCACGGTGCCGTCGCTGGACGGCAGGTAGAGCCTGCCCTCGTCCAGAGGCGCGCCCACCCACGACATTACGCCGCCCGTTATAGGCGCGGAAGACTCGCTTACGTAGGGCCAATCCGTGTCCGGCGGCGGCAGGGCCGGGGCTATGACGGTGAACGAGGCCGTGTCCACCTGCGCGCCGGGAACGAAGTCCTGGACCAGCAGGCCGGAGGCGTCGCGCACGCTCACCCCGGAGGAGGGGTCGAACCGGACGCGGAAAGTGTCCGGCGACTTCGACGAAGCGTTCCGGGTCGTGACAAAAACGATGTAGAAGGGCCGCGTGGAACCGGCCGCGACGAAGGAGGCTCCGAGGCCGGCCGTCGGGACGGTCAGAGTGGAACGGCCGTCGGCGTCGAGGGTTATCGAGGACATGGGCACCCAGGCGGCCGTGGCCAGGTCTATGGCCGGCTCATAGGTGCCGGAGAGGCCGGTATGGGTGCTGTCGGCCACCAGCGCAATGGCGTCGAAAAGCGCCGCCGCCCCGGCGGCGGTCAGAGGCGCGGCGAGGTCCGCGTCGTACAGGCGGAATGACACTGTGGCTATCTCCACGCCGTTGAAACCCGCCGGCGAATTATTGGAGACCTCCAGCCGCAGCGCCGAACTGCGCGTATCGTCGTTGATGAGCGTATAGCCGGCCGGACCGGCGGCCGAGGCCGAATGAACCGAGGCGTCGTAGGCGGCCGAAGCGATGACGACCTGCGGCGCGGAGGCGGAGCCTGTGTCGGAGTTCAGGACCAGCCTGTACCAGCTCCCGTTCACGAGGGAATTGCCGTCCTGGTCCGGGAAGGACAGGCCGAACTGCGCCGTGGCCTGCTCCAGCAGGGACGACAGGCTGAAGCCGATATCCTCGAGCCGGTAGATGTGAGGCGAGCCGGGGTCGGCCGTCCCGCCTCGGCGCGACAGCACGATATTATTTCCCCGGCCGGCCGAGGCGTCCGCGCCCAGCGTCAGCCGCAGCGGGAAATAGCGCGACAGGTGGCGCACGGAAGACGAGGGGTCCGGATAATACAGCGCGTTGGCGGCGCCCGTCCCGGCGTTATTATTGCGCGATACCAGCGTCGTCGCGGCCGAGGCGCTGAAGTCCGCGGAATCCACTCCGGAATGAGCGCCCTCCGACGGCCCCCTCGCTATGGAGTGAACGGCGTTGGCCGGAGCCGGGTTGGCGTAAGGCACGAGCTGGGCGGCGTAATTGTAGCGGCTGTAGGCGGACCCGGACTGCCAGGTCACGCGGCTCACCACGGCGCCCGTCGAGTTCTCCAGCGCCAGGAAGTCGCCCGCGGCCGCCAGTCCCTCCGCGCCGAAGACCTGCGTCCAGGTCAGGCCGTCGCGGCTGAGCGAGGAGCCGTCCAGCGCCGTGAAGTCCAGCGGGTAGACGCGCCTGTCGAAACGGAAGACCTTTCCGGCGGCCGAAGAGGCCGCGTTGCGCAGAGAGTAGCCGGTGAGGGCGCGGGTGGAGACCGCGTCGAGGCTGTAAAGCTCGACGAACTCCGATATGGCGTCGCCGTAGGCCAGTTCGTTGATATGAAGGGCGTCGGTGGAGACGGAGTTGAAATATCCCGGCGTAGGGGTCGGGTCTATCTCGAAATAGTCCGGATGCCCGTCGCTTATCCTGGCGAAGGACTGGCCGGCGGTCAGTCCGGCCGGCCACTGCGCGCGGTCGACGAGCGCGCCCGAGGCGTCCAGCAGCCGCACGTGATAACCCTGGGCGCCGTTGAGGTCCGCGGACAGACCGCTGACCAGGAAAGTGGAGAGGGCGTTGACGAACTGGTCCGCCCCCCCGGTCCAGACGGTATTGGCCGAGCCTCCCAGGGCTATCGTGTTCTCCACGTATTCCAGCCGCCAGCCCAGCAGCGGCGCCGTGCTGTGCGAATTATTGTAAAGCTCCACCCAGTCCGCGGAGGAGGAGGCCCCGGCGGGATAGACCTCGTTGAGAACTACGGCCGACGGAGCGGCCACGCGCGGATAAGAGGTGTAGAACTCGAGCGGAACGCCGTCGCTCTTTACCAGGCGCAGGCAGTAGACGGCCCCGGGCGCCATGCCGTTGTCTTTTAGCGCCAGGTCCCACATCGCGTTGCGGTTGCGGGCCACGCCCGAGACGGAGTTGGAGAAGCCGCCGGCCTCGGCGTAGGTCTGGTTCAGATTGGCCTGCACGCCGTAGGCCGGGTCGGCGGCGTTGGCCGTCAGCGGGGCCCCGGACGCCGGGGAGGGATTATCGTTGAAGGCCACCGCCGTCACGGCCGTGACATCGGTCCAGGAGGCCGGCGAGCCGCCGGACGGGGAAGCGCAGGTGCCGGAACCCTGCCCCGCGAACTGCAGCTTGAAGCTCTGGCCGGACTGCGGCAGGTCCACCTGCCCTATGGTGACCAGCGGGCGCAGGCGGAAAGCCGAGCCGGAAGAGGGGAGCACGGCCAGCGCGTCCTGCGCGGCCAGGGGAATTCCGACGTCCGTCGAATCCGTATTGGCGTAGAACCGGTGGGCGCTAGCCTCGAAAGTGGTGGTCGGCGGGGCCGGCCAGAAGACGAAGGCGTGGCCGCCGGCCAGCGCGGAGCCGAGATTGGTCTCCAGCGCCGCGCCGCCGTCCGCGTTGGTCCAGGTGAAGGCCGCCGCGGCGGTCATGACCAGCCGCTTGGCGAACAGGTCGGCGTTGGCGTCGGCCACGGTCAGCATCAGCCTGTCGCGGTGCACCGGGTCCTGCTGCAGGCCGTAATAGCGCTGCGGGTTGGCGAAGGCCGGCGCCGGGGTGAAATCGGTCTGGGCCGTGAAGACGCCGGCGTTGCCCGTGTACCAGCCGACGTTCGTCGCGGCCGCGTCGTTGTAGACTATGACGCTGCGCGTGGCCGTGCCGGAGCTTATCCAGGCGGCGGCCACCAGTTTGTTGCCGGCCGCCGGCGTCTGCGCCGTTGTGTCGAGGTTGGCCGTATTGGTCCAGGCCGAGCCGTTCCAGTAGCCGGCCTGCAGGTCGGAGCCCGCGTTGCCTATCGAGGCGAAGACCAGCTCGTCGGTGGCCGGGTTGGCGGCCAGGTCCAGGTTCGTGGCGTCGTCGAGGAAAGCCGGCGCGTTGACGACGCCGCCCCAGGCGTGCGCCGGGCTGCCGCCGGTAAAAGCCGCCGTGGCGTAGCGCACGCCGTTGATCCCGTCCGTGCCGCCGCTATGCCCCCAGATGACCATGAGGTCCCCGGAAAGAGACTCGGTTTCCACGGCGAAGCTTTCCACGTCCTGCGCGGCCGCGGCCGTCTCCAACGAGGTCTCCAGCGCCGCGGACGGCTCGTTCTCCCAGGCGGCGCCGTTCCAGACCATGGCCGAAAGCGCGGAATTGGCGTCGGCCCAGATGGCCGCGACATGGTCGCGGTCCGCCCGGCGGTCGGGCGCCATCCTGACCCATTGCACTACGCCGGAGGTGCGGACGGGGTCCAGCGTTTGCGCGGAAGACCAGTTGGCCGAACCGCATGCTGCGGAACCGGGCTTGGTGCGGTAACCGAGTTCGTTCGCGCCCGAAACATTGCGCGAGTACAGCACAACGGCGTCGCCGCTGGCGGTCTCGAAGGCCACGTCGAAACGGCGCGTGCCGTCGGTGCCGCCGACGGTCTGCGTCCACTCCTCGTACCAGTTGGCGCCGTCGGTGCAGAGCACGCGCAGCGTGCCGTCGCGCACATAGGCGGCCACGGCCTCCTGCTTGGTGGTCAGCGGGTTGGTCCTTATCGTGAAAAGCCGCCCGGCCGCGCCCGTTATGGTCTGGCGGACGGAGCTGAACGAATTGGAAGCGTAGACATAGTCCCTGAACTGCGGCGTGCTGTTGCCGCTCTGACCGTAGAACAGCACCCCGTCGCCGGCCTCGTGCAGTTCGGCCAGGATCAGCGTCTTGGCGTTGCCCAGGCTCACCCAGTCGGTGAAGTTGCCGTTGTTGTGATGCGCCCTGACCCTGGCGTAGTAGAAGGTATCGCTGCTCAGGCTGCTGAAAGTCGCCATGGGGCCGCCGGCCGGCGCCGTGGTCAGCGTCAGCTGGTTGGTCACGCCGGAGTTGAAATCCACGGCGGTCGAGACCTGCACCGTGTACAGCGTGTCTCCCAGCGGATTGGAATTGGCCCCCCAGCTGAGCGTGAAGCCGTTATCCGTAACGCTGCCGAACGGGGAGCCCGGCGCCGTCGGCGTATTGGCGAGCGTCGAGGTGGCGGGGTAGACGGCCCAGGGGCTTGAGTCGCCGGGGCCGCCGGCTCTGACGAACAGGTAGTAAGTGGTGTTGAGAGCGAGGGCCGGGCTGAACACCGCGGCCGACGTCCCGACCGTCGCGCTGGAGGCGTAAACGGACGAAGGCTCGACGCCGGAATCTTCCGAGGCGGCCAGCGTATAGCCCGTCGCCCCGGCAATCAGGGTCCAGGACGCGGTTATGGAGAAGGTGGAAACCTGGGTGACCGGCAGCACGGACGGCGCGGAGAGGCCGAGCGTGCGCGTGGAGCCGAGCTGCGCGTAATCGCTGTAGACGCCGTTATGGTTGAGAGCGCGCGCGCGGAAATAATAATCCCGGTTGGAGAGCAGGCCGCTGAAGGCGTAGGAGTAGCCGTCCGCCGGAGCCGTGGAGGCCGTCTGGCCGTGCGCGCCGGGATTGAAGTCCTGGGCGGTGGAGACCTGCACCTGGTAGAGCGTGCCGGCCGGGTTGCCATTGGCCGCCCAGGCCGCGCTGAAGCCGCCGGAGGTGACCGCGCTGAAAGTGGAGACGGCCGTCAGAGGGATATTAGCGAGGGTGGCCGTGCCGGCGACGGCGGTCCAGTCCGTCAGGACGCCGTTATGATTGACGCCCGCGATCATGAAGTAGCGCGTCGAATTGGGCGTCAGCGGCGAACTGCTCAGGTAGAGGTTGAAAGTCTCGGAACTGGTCACAACGGCCCCGGCCGGGCTCAAAGGGTTAGCGGCCGTAGAGACCAGGACGCGATAGCGCGTTCCTGGATCGCGGTTGCCGTTGGCCGACCAGTTCGCCTGCATCGCGCCCGTGCCGACGCCGGTAAAGCCGGCGAATACCGGCGGGTAGGCTACCAGCGTGGCCGTGCCCGCCGCCGCCGAATAGGCCGTGGAGAGGCCGTTGACGCCCAGCGCCGCGGCGCGGAAATAATAAGTGGTGTCCGCTGACAGGCCCGCCGTGGTCAGGTGCAGGTTATAGGTCTCGGAACTGGTGAACACCGCGCCGCCGGGGCTGGCCGGGTCCGGCGCCGTAGAGACCAGCACGCGGTAAAGCGTGCCGGGGTTGCGGTTGCCGTTGCGCGACCAGTTGAACGTCAGTTCCGACGCGCCGACGCCGGTAAAGCCGGCGAAGACCGGGATATTGGCCGGCGTGGCCGTGGCCTGTACGGCGGCATAGGCCGTGAGCACGCCGTCCTTGTTCACCCCCGCCGCCGTGAAATAGTAGGTGGTATCGGCCGACAGCCCCGCCGTGGTCAGCGCGACATTGTAGGTGTCCGAGGAGCTGAAAGCCGCCGCGCCGGGCGAGAGCGGGTCGGGCGCCGTTGAGACCAGCACCCGGTGCAGCGTGCCGGCCGCGTTGCCGTTAAGCGAGAAATTGAACCGCGCCGAGCCGGCCGCGACGCCCGAGAAGGAGACGAAGGCCGGCGGGAATTCCAGCAGCGTGGCCCGGGCCGGGAAAGCGAACCAGTCGCCGGAAATGCCCGGGCCGTTGGCCCGCACAAAGAGATGGTATACCGTATCGGCGGCCAGCCCCGGAACCTGGGCGTAAGACCCGTTGTTCACGGTCTCGCTGGAAGCCTCTATGGACAGAGGCGGGTTATCCGGGGACAACGAGGCGGCCAGCGTATAGCCCGTGGCGCCGGAGACCAGCGACCAGGTCGCGGCCAGCGAACTGACATGCACGCCCGAGATCTCGCCCGAGGCCGGGCTGCCGATCTCGTCCGCGCCCAGCGTATCCACGCGGTAAGGCGGGTCCGTCCAGGCCGTATAGACGCCGTTGTTATTGAGCGCTCTGGCGCGGAAATAATAGGCCGTAGAGGGCGCGAGCCCGGCGGTGGAAAAATAAAGGTTGTAGGTCGCCGAGGAAGTGACCGGGAATCCCCCTGGGTCCAGCGGGTCAGCCGCCCGAGAAACACGGGCCTCGTAGAGCGCGGCCGGGCCGTTGCCGGAGCCGGACCAGTTGAGCTGCACCGTATAGCTGGTGACGCCGGTCTCGTAGAGTCCGGTCGGCGCATTCGCCAAAGTGGAGGTTCCGGCCCCCGCCGTGTAAGCCGTAAGGACCCCGTTCTTGTTCACGCCTGCCGCGCGGAAATAATAAGTGGTGTTCGCCGACAGCCCCGCCGTGGTCAGCGCGACATTGTAGGTCAGCGAACTGACGGCCACCGCGCCCGCCGGCGACAGCGGGTCCGGCGCCGTGGACGAGACCACGCGGTAGAGCGTGCCGGGCGCGTTGCCGTTATGCGACCAGCCGAACTGCATGGCGCCTTCAGCCACGCCGCTGAAACCAGCAAAGACGGGCGCGAAGCCCAGCAGCGTCGCCGTGCCCGCCGGCGCCGTGTAAGCCGTAAGGACCCCGTTCTTGTTCACGCCGGCCACGCGGAAATAATAGGTGGTGTCGGCCGACAGCCCGGCCGTGCTCAGGGCAGTGTTGTAGGTCAGCGAACTGACGGCCAGCGCCCCCGCCGGCGACAGCGGGTCCGGGGCCGTGGACGAGACCACGCGGTAGAGCGTGCCGGGCGCGTTGCCGTTATGCGACCAGTCCGCGCGCATCGAACCGGCGGCGACGTCCGCGAAGCCGGAGAAGACCGGGGCGAAGCCCAGCAGCGTGGCCGTGCCGGCCGGGACCGTGTACGCGCTGGGAACCCCCCCGCGGTTGAGCGCCGCCACCCGGAAATAATAGGTGGTATCGGCGGCCAGGCCGGAGGAGGACAGCGACAGGTTATAAGTGTCCGAAGAGGCCGCGACGGCACCTTGGGGCGAGGCCGGGTCGGGCGCGGTGGAGGACAGCACGCGGTAGAGAGTGCCGGCCGGATTGCCGCCGGAAGTCCAGGAGAGAGAGACCGCCGCGGCGGAGACGCCGGTGAAAGAGCCGAAGACCGGGGCGTACGCCAGCGTCGCGGTCCCCGCCGCCAAAGTGTAGGCCGTGGAGACGCCGTTCTTGTTAACGCCGGCCACCCTGAAGTAATAGGTCGTGTTCGCCGACAACCCGGCCGTGCTCAGGAAAGTGTTGTAGGTCAGCGAGCTGACCGCCACCGCTCCGCCGGGAGCCAGCGGGTCGGGCGCCGTGGACGAGACCACGCGGTAGAGAGTACCGGGCGCGTTGCCGTTATGCGACCACTCGAACTGCATGGAGGTCTGGCCGACGCCGCTGAAAGCGGAGAAGGCCGGCGCATAGGCCAGCAATGTAGCCGTGCCCGCCGCCGCCGTATAGGCAGTCGGCACGCCGCCGTGGTTCAGGCCGGCCACGCGGAAATAATAGGTGGTGTCGGCCGACAACCCCGACGAGCTCAGGAAAGTGTCGTAAGTCAGGGCCGCCGAGACCGCCGCGCCGCCGGGCGAGAGCGGGTCCGGCGCCGTCGAGGACAACACGCGGTAGAGAGTGCCGGCCGGATTGCCGTTATGCGACCAGTCGAAACGGATGGAACCGGCCGCCACCGGGCCGAAGCCGGAGAAGGCCGGCGAGAAAGCGAGCAGCGTGGCCGTTGCGGGATGGGAGCGCCAGCCGCCGGACGCCCCCTCCATCTCGCTGCGGACGAAAAGGTAATAAGTGGTATTGGCCGCCATGGACGGCGAGGCCAGCGCGGCCGAGAGGTTGCCCAGCGTACGGCTGGACGAATAGACCGGGTCGCCGCCGGGCTCCACCGAGGAGATAAGAGTATAGCCGGTAGCTTCGGCTACCAATGGCCAGGAGGCGGACATCTGCGAGGCCGTGACCCCGGTCACCGTCAGCGCGGCCGGGCTGGCCGGCCGCAGTTCCTCCAGCAGCTGCACCCAGGAGTCGCCGGGCGCGTTGGCGGTGGGGCCGTCTATGGACATGTAGACGCTGCGGCCGCTGGCCATGGTTACGCCGTCGCCGTCGTCTATATAGACGCGCAGGGCCAGCCGGTCTCCTTCGGCCAGCGCGGTGGGCGCGGGCTCCCGGCTCCATGTCTGGGCCGCGTCGCCGGTTCCCAACTCAGTTCTCGGGATCAGGGCCGTGGCGACGGTGGAGATGACCACGCCGGCTGAGTCCGTGCGGTAAAGGACCGCGGTGACCGCGGCGTTGGCCTGGGCGGCGCTCTCCCAGGCCCTGAGATTGAAGGTGACGCTGCTGACTATCGTCACGGCCCCAAGCGGGTAGGTGTACCAGGTCTGTACCGCCCCGCCGGACGCGCGCGTGAACTGCGTGGCGGAGGTCGGCGGCGTGACGGTGCCTGAAAGCGTGGCTTTCGTGTAGGTGACGGAGGCGGCGCCGCGAACCGTGGAGAGCCGGCGCTCCTCGCCGGAATCGCCGGCCGGGTTCGCGGCGGAGACCGTGTCGCGCAGGTACAGCTTGGTCACCGACTGCAGGGTGCGCTCAGATTGCGTGGAGGTATAGACGGTCGCCACGCCGTTCTTGTTCACCGCGGCCAGGCGGAAGTAATAGAGCGTGTTCGTGCGAAGACCGGAAGAAGCGAGCGAAAGTTCGTAGGTGTCCTCATAGGTGACCGCCGCCCCGCCCGGGGCCAGCGGGTCCGGCGCGGTGGAGACGGCCACGCGGTAGAGCGTGCCCTCGGCGTTGCTGTTCGGCCCCCACAATACGCGTATGGCGTCGGTCTGCAGGTCGCTGAACCCTTGGAACAGCGGCGGATAGGAGACCAGCGTGGCCGTGCCCCGGGGGGCGGTATAAGCCGTCGCCACGCCGTCCCCGTTCACCGCGGCGACGCGGAAGTAGTAAGTGGTGTCGGCCGCCAGGCCGGCGCTGCTGACCGAGAGTCCGTAGGATTCCAGCGTCGTGACCGGCTCGGCGCCCGGGTCCAGCGGGTCCGGCGCCGGCGAAACGGCCACGCGGTAGAGCGTACCGGCGGGATTCCCGTTGGCCGACCACTGCGCTTCTATGGCGCCGGCCGAGACCGTACCGAAACCCGAGAATACCGGCTGGCGGGACAGGGTGTGCGCCCGCTCCGGCGAGGTCCAGGCCCCCGGCTGGCCGCCGCGCCGCAGGGCGGCGACGATGAAATGGTAATCCCTGTCCACGCCCAGCCCGGCCGAGCTGAGGTAGAGGTTATAGGTGTCGGAGGAAGTCACCGGCTCGGCGCCGGGGTTCAGGGGATCGGGCGCCGGCGAGACCAGGACGCGGTAGAGAGTATCGGACGGATTGGCCCCGCCGGACCACATGAAATCCACCGAAGAATCGGTGATCGTCCCGAAACCGGGGAAGGCGGCGTCCTCCGGCAGGGTGGGATTGACCTGCGGCGCGGAGAAAGCCGTGAGAACTCCGTCGTTGTTTACCGCGGCGGCCATGAAATAATAGCTGGTATTCGGCGACAGGCCCGCGGTGGACAGCGAGAGGTTATAGGTGTCGGAAGAAACTACCGGCTGCCCGCCGGGGTTCAGCGGATCGGGCGCCCTGGAGGAAAGAACGCGGTAGAGCGTGCCGGCCGGATTGCCGGCGGCCGTCCAGTCGAAGGTAATGGCAGAGGTCCCGGTCCCGGAGAAACCAGAGAACACCGGCTGGGCGGCCAGCGTGGAGGTGCCCCGCGCGGCCGTCCAGGCCGTAAGAACGCCGTCCTTATTGACGCCGGCTATCCTGAAATAATGGGCGGTATTGGCCGTCAGGCCGGCGGACGAGAGGGAGAGGTTATAGGTGTCCGACGAGACCACGGCCGCGCCCGCGGGAGACAGCGGGTCCGCCGCCGTGGACGAGACCACGCGGTAAAGAGTGCCGGCCGGATTGGCCGCGGTCCAGGACAAGGATATCGAATCCGCCGCGGTCCCGGTGAAAGAGCCGAAAGCAGGCGCGTATTGCAGCCGCGTGGCCGCCGGGGAATAGGGGTTCCAGGCGCTGGCCAGCCCGGGGCCGTTAGCCCTGACAAAGAGGTAATAGACGGTATCGGGGACCAGCCCCGCGACCTGCGCGTAGGCCTGGGCCAGTACGGTGCTGGAGGCGAAGACGGCCGGCGGATTGTCCGGCGACAGCGCGGCCGCCAGCGTATAGCCGGTGGCGCCGACCACCAGCGACCAGGCCGCGGTCATGGACGAGACATGCGGCTCCAGCTCGCCGGCCAGCGGGGCGGCCAGCGTGCCGGGCGCCAGCGTGGTGGTGGATGCTATGGCCGACCAGGCGGTAAGTATCCCGTTATTGTTCACGGCGCGCACCCTGAAAAAATACTCCGTGCTGTACGCGAGCCCTTCCGTGGACAGATAAAGGTTATAAGTGTCGGAACTGGTCACGACCGCGCCCCCCGGCGCGAGCGGGTCCGGCGCAGTCGAGACCCGCACCGTATAAAGCGTGCCGGGACCGTTGGAGGCGGCCCATTCCAGGCGGACTTTCTCCTGCGTGGTCTCGGTGAAGACCAGGCCGGAGGGCGCGGCGGCCAGCGTGGAGGTGCCGGCTATGGCGGTGTAGGCGGTCAGGACGCCGTCCTTGTTCACGCCGGCCGCGCGGAAATAATAAGTGGCGTTGGGGACCAGGCCGGACAGCGCCAGCGAATTATTGTAGGTGTCGGACGAGACGGCGGCCGCGCCCCCGGGGTTCGCCGGGTCAGGCGCGGTCGAAGAGAGCACCCTGAACAGCGTGCCTGGATAGGCGTTCCCGTTGGCCGAGAAAGAGAAGCCGATCCCGGTTTCCGATACGGCGCCGAAAGCGGGCGCGGCCGGCGCGGCGGCCAGCAGCGTCGCCCGGCCCTCCGGCGCGCTGTAGGCCGTGAGCACGCCGTTGCGGTTGACCGCCGCCGCGCGGAAATAATAGCGGGTGTCCGGGACCAGGACGGCGGAGGAAAGCGACAGATTGTAGGTGTCGGACGAGGCCACCCTGGCGCCCGAAGGCGAGAGGGGGTCCGCGGCGGTGGACGACAGCACGCGGTACAGCGTCCCGGCCGGGTTCCCGCCGCCGTTCCAGGAGAAAGACAGCGAAGAAGAGGTTTCACTGCCGAAAGCGGAGAATACCGGCGCCGCCGCCAGCGTGGCAGTGGAGGCGGCGGAGAAATAGAGCGTAGCCGCCCCGTCGCCGTTCACCGCGGCCGCCCTGAAATAATAGGTCGTATTCGGCGCGAGGCCCGCGGTGCTGAAAGACAGGTTATAGGTCTCATGCTCGCTGAAGGCCGCCCCGAGAGGCGATAGCGGGTCCGGCGCGGTAGAGACGAAAAGGCGGTAGAGGGTCCCGGACGGATTGCCGCCGTCCGTCCAGGAGGCCGTGACCCCGGTCTCCGATACGCCGGAGAAAAGCCCCGCCGCCGGCTGGCCGGCCAGCGTATAGGTCGAGACCACGGAGGTATAGGAGGTATATACCCCGCCGTGATTTACGGCCGCCACCCTGAAAGAATATGACCTGTTGGCCAGGAGCCCCGAAGAGGAAAGAAAAGTGTTGTAGGTGAACGACGAGGTCACCGGCGCGCCGAAAGGCGAAAGGGGGTCGGCCGCCGTGGACATGACGACATGGTAGAGCGTGGCCGCGTGATTGCCGTTGGCGTTCCAGTTGAACCGGGCGGTATGGGACGAGACGTTCGTAAAATTGGAGAAGGACGGGGCGTAGGCCGGCGTAACCTGAACGGGGTAGGCAGACCAGGAACTGGAAGCGCCGGGACCGTTGGTACGCACGAAGGGATAATAGGTCGTATTGGAAGTCAGCGAGGAAAAGGCGCCCGAATTGTCCGAGGCGCTGAGCGAGGCGCTTATGGGCGAGGGCGGATTCCCCGGATTGGGAGAAACCGCCAGCGTATAGCCGGTGGCGCCCTCCACCAGCGTCCACGAGGCGGAGAAGCCGGTCTGGGTCAGGCCCGTCACCGAACCGACGACCGGCCGGGCCGGCGCCAGCGCCTCGGCGGTCCTGAACCAGCTGTCGCCGCTCGCGCCGGCCGTCGGGCCGTCGAGCGTGAACTCGACGAAGCGGCCGCTGGTCATCGTGCCGCCGGCGTCGTCTATGTAGAGGCGCAGGGACAGGCGTTCGCCGTTGGCCAGGGCCGTCGGGGCCGGAGTACGGACCCAGTTCTGGGCGGAGAGCGTGGTGCCGAGCTCCGAAAGTGACACGTCGTGAACCGCGGCGATCAGCTCGAGCAGGGCGCCCGAGCCGCTGGCGCGCCAGAGCTCGCCGGTAAGGCCGGCATTGGCCTGGTTATGGCTTTCCCGCGCCCAGAAGTTGAAAGTTATATTGCCGCCTATCGTCACCGCGTCCAGCGGGTCCGTGTACCAGACCATCGGCGTGCCCCCGGAGATCTTGGTCATCTGAGTGGCCGAGGTCGGCGGCGTCACCGGGCCCGCCATGGTGGCCTTGGTATAGGTGACCGCCGCGGCGCCGCGCAGCCGGTTCAGCCTGCGTTCGTCGTCGGCGCCGGGATTTATCGGCGAGACCGTATCGCTCAGATATACCGTGGTCTGGGCGGCGGCGCGGGGCGCCAGCGCCGGCAGCAGCAGGAAAAAGAGAGCCGCCGGCAGGCCCCTAAGGCCGCCGCGCGGAACGCTCCTCTTTATTCCGGCCGGACTCATAAGATCAATCCCCGCCGCCCTCCTCTTCTTTGACCATCTCCACGATGTCCTTCACGGTCAGGCCGACCAGCCAATGGTCGACCCGCTCCTTCAGCTTGCGGTAAAGCTTGCCCGCGGATTCGGCCCGCTCCGCTTTCGGCGCGCCGTTGAGCGTGAAGGCCTCCATCAGGTCCCAGACGCTGATGTCATCGAGTTCCTTGTTGAGCCGGTAGCCCCTGCCCTTCTGCGATTCCACCAGGCCCGCGTGGACCAAAGCCTGCAGCACCTTGTTGCAGTAGGCGACAGGCAGGCCCTGGCAGCGGCAGATATCGGTAACCTGGTTCCACTGTCCGCCATTGTTCCGGCCCAGGTGATCCAGGCAGGCCAGCCCATAGGCGAGGGTGCGGTTCATTTTGACGGGCATAAGAAGTCCATTGGATAGGCGGTGTCCGATGAAAAACCCAAAAAAGAGCGCCCGCGGCGGGCGCCGTCCATTGATTCATTATAGTATAGCACCCCGCCCGGCGATGTCAAGTGCCGGAAAGGGCTACCTCCCCAGCCGTTTTTTGAAGATACGGCCGGCTATGGCCGCCGAACGGCAGGCCTGCGCGGAAGGGCCCATCATGTCGCCGTCCTCCAGCAGGGCCAACCCCGGGCAGCGCGAACAGATATCCCAGAGGCGGCAGGAACGGCATTTTTCTATATTCCGCCGGCGCCGGGAACGCCACCAGCGGAGCCGTCCGGAACCTTTCCAGATACGGCACAGAGGGGTCTTCACGGCATTGCCGAGGGGCAGCGGCAATTGAAGACAGGGATAGACCGTTCCGTCCGGGGCGAAAGCGACGGTATTGCGCCCGGCGCCGCAGATCAGGTCCCCCGCCCCGCCTTCCGTATTCGGCTCCGGCCGCAGGGTCGGAAGGCCCAGCAATCGCTTCAGTCGCTTATCCGGCAGTTTCAGGGACAGCGGGGTCCGCTCGCCGTCGTTCCCGGGGGCCATGGAGATATCGAAGGAGAATTCAAAGCCCGATTTCTTCGCCGTTCTCATGATATATGAAGCCTCGCCCGCGTTCACCGACATCAGCGGGCATTTCAGTTTCACTTTGAAACCCAGCCGCCGCATAAGCCGGGCGGCGGCCAGCGTGCGCCGCTGCGATCCTTTCAGCCCCGTTATCCCGTCATGCGCCGCCGGGCGGCCGTAGAGGCTGAGCTCGAAGGAAGAGACGTCGGCTTTTTTCAGCGCGCGCAGCGGGGCCGGCGCCGCGGGGAGGCCGGTGGTGAACACGGTCACGCCGAAACCCAGGTCCGCCGCGCCGGCCGCTATTGCGGGAAGATCGGGCCGCAGCAGCGGCTCCCCGCCGGTCAGCACCAGGTTCATGGAGCCCAGCCCGGCCAGCTCTTTGAAAATTTTCAGCCATTGCCGGGCGGTCAATTCGCGGCCGGGCTCGGCGCGGCCGCGGGTCTCCGGCAGGCAGCAATGGACGCAGGAGAGGGGACAGCGGCGCGTCAGCTCGACGACCGCCGTCAGGGGGATGTTCTTTTCAAGGGAAGCGCGGTTAAGCCCGGCTAACAGGGATTCTTTCTGAACCATTTCAACAGGCCGCGGGCGAGGAACCAGGCGTAACCGGGCAGCCCGCTCTTTAGGGGATTGCCGGATACGACGCGTCCGACGATGTTCCTTGGGTGGACCGCGTGCGGCGGAGTCTCCCAGCCGTCGTCGCGCAGGACTACCCGCTCACCGGCGAAACCGGCTACCCGGTGCAGCAGCGTCCGGCCGCCGGCCAGGTATACCGCGCAGTCGCCGCGCCGCAGCCGCCCCCGCCGCACCAGCGCGGTATCGCCATCCCGGAACAGGGGCCGCATGCTGCTCCCTTCCAGGCGGAACGCTTTCGGTTCCCGGCCGACGGGCATTTCAGGACCAGCGCCTGAGCGTCTTGCAGGCCGCCTGGCCGGTAGGACCGCTCTGGCATTTGCCGCAGGCGAGCGCGGCGGTCTCGAACACCCTCTCCGTCTTCATCGCCGGCTTTGAATACTTGCGTTTTTTCTTCATCGTTCTTCCAGCAATCCGGCTTTTTCCAGTTCCCGGATGAAACTTTCCGCGTCGGCTTCGGCGGCGGGCCCGTCAACTTCGAACTCGTCGGCCAGGGCTGCGGCTATCCCTGCGCGCGGGCGGCCGGCGGCCAGAGACTTCCAGATGAAAGAGCCGGTCTCGTTTAGACGGTGCAGGCGCGAGCCGGCCGCGTCCACGATGTAGACCGCCCCGTCTATTTCCCTGTGCGCCAGGCCCTTTTTAGGCTTCCACCCCATGCTTTGATTATAAATCATTTCAGCAGCCGCAGGAACGAGGCGTTCTTTTTGGAGAAGGAGAAGGCTCCCTTATAGAGCCGCGCGGCCCGGGCGGCGGCGTCCAGCAGGCCGGAGGAGGCGGCAGGCTCTTTGGAGAAATTCAGGGAGCAGCGCATGAAAAGCGGGATAAAGCCGGCGACGGGCCCCGCGCGAAGGGAATTTATCCGGGATTTACGCAACGCGTATATCCCTCCCAGCGGCAGCCGCAGCGGCCGGCCGGCCGAGCGCAGCTCGCCCCAGAAAGGCGAGCCGTGAACGTAGAACCGCCCGCGCTCAAGGCGCAGCGGAACGATCTCGTCGCTTATCACTTCCGCTCCCGCCGCGGCGGCCAGCCGCGCGAGGGTGGACTTGCCGGCCCCGCTGCGGCCGATGAACACATGGGCCCGTCCGCTCACGGCAAGCCCGCAGGCGTGTACCAGCGCGCCGCCGCTCCCGTTGAGCAGGGCCGAGCAGAGAGTCCGCAGGAAAGAATCGAAGCTCTGGGCCCGAGGCGAGACCACGGCGCGGCCTGAACCGGAAACGGCGTCGAAGGAGAACCCGAAGTCGCCGCGCCGGCCCGATATGAGAGGCCAGCCCGAAACGCGCGGAAGGAAGGGCGGCCGGACGGGACCCCCGGCCCGCACCTCCACCGTGCCGGCCGGGGGCGGGGCCAGGAAAGCGGCGTAACGCCGGGACATGGCCGCGGCGAAAGAGGCGGTATCGAAGGCGAAGCCGAAACGCCGGCCGGCCAGGGAAAGGCCCAGGCCGGAGGGGGCCGGCTCAGAACTCGGTCGGCCGCACTTCATGCCAGCTGACGCGCCGGATATTGTCGTTGAGGAAGCGGACGTTCAGATTGTCGTCGTAGAAGATATCCATGCCGCCGCCGCTGAAGGCCGCGCCCTGAGCCACGTGCACGGCCCCGAATATCCTGGTAGAGCCGCTGCCGGTGAAGCCGTTGGCCGCGTATATGTAACCCTTGAAAGAAAGCTCGCGGCGGCCGGCGGTAGCGTTATTGCCGAGTCCGCAATGGCCGGAGGCGACCCTGCAGGTATAGAAGTTGTAGTCGCTGACCGTGTGATAGCCCGCGTCTCCGGGGTACTCGTCCACGGCGGCCGTGTCGCCGTGCGGCCCGCCGCCGCAGGCGCCGGGATGCACGCCGGCGGCCTCGTAGGTCCAGGAATCCATCGCCCCGCCCGAGGACGCGCCCGAATGGACGGGAACGTTCAGCTGGTATTCCTGCCAGGCGTTGGCCGGAGGAGTGACGGTAACTTCGCCTTCCGGCCGCCTGCCGCCGGAACTGAAGGTGAGATTGCCCATCACTATCAGTATGCCGCAGAAATACTTGCTGCCGCCGAAAGTGACGTTGCCCTGGAAGAAACGCACCTTGGGATTGGCCCCTACCGTGCAAACCGTATCCACGACATTGTTCATGGTGTAGCTGGCGTTCGGGTAATAGTAGCCCTGCGCCTGGGCCAGCGAAGCGTAGTGGGAAGTGTCCGGTGTAAGTATGTCCGGCACGCCCGGCGGCTCGTTATAGGACCACCACTCGGTCTTCACATTGTTCGTATAAGGGCCCTTGTTCGGGGCGTTGGGGTCGGTGTCCCTGTCCGGGTAGCCGCCGGAGGCGGTTATGGCGCCGCGGGCGTACTTGCGCGGGTAAAGCTCGTTGGCGCCGCCGGCCAGGTTCATGCCGCTCATGGACATGACGGGGCCCCAGTGTATATTGGCGTTGCCGGCGCCGGAGATGGACGGCGCCTGCAGCGCGGCGTCTATCGCCGCCTTGGAGAAGACGGCCTTTATGGCCCGGAACTCCTTGGAGGAGACGTCCTTGCCGGTGGCTATGACCTGGACCTTGGTGTTCGTGTCGCCGACGGTCATGTTGATCTTGTACACGCCGCCCTCTATGTCGGCGTACTCCACGTCGTCGGCGTAGCCGGGGATGACCGCTCCTTCGGTTATGTCCTTGAAATTATCCTGCTTCTCGATGAGCTTCCAGTACGCCCTGTCCACGCCGGCCTCGGCCAGGTGGAAGGCCGTGGTGTTCTTCTTTTCCTTGACGGTCCAGACCGCCTCGTTGCGCACGAACATCTCTATGACCGGGATCATTATCAGCAGGAAAAGAAGGATGACCAGCACCATCACTATGGCCATCTGCCCCCTGCCGGCGCGCCGGGCCAGCCCGGCGATCTTCCCTCGCATCGTAGTCAAGTATGGCCTCAATTCATTATCCTCACTTTTTCCACCGCCATCTGGAGGGCCTTGGTCCCGCCCTCGTAAGTGTCTTTCTCGAAAGTGACCGAAAGCGATATTATCGTGTCGTCGTCGGTGCGGGGGTAGCTGAAGGCCAGGTAGCGCAGGCTGTCGGCTACCAGCCTTCCCTCCGCGGCGCCCTGCCTGGCCTGGAAAAGCTGCCTGCCTCTCTGGTAGTAGGACATCTGCTCCACCGTGCCGTCGGACTTGTAGTAGTCGAAGGTTATCCTGGAATGCGGCGGCTGGCCGCTGACCTGGTCTATGACGACAGAAGTGGCGACGGCCTGGCGCAGCTCGCGGTTGACGTTGGAGAGGGCCTCGCGCGCGTTCTTCTGTATCTCGGCCCGGGCCATGGTAAGGCGGACGAACTGGTAGACGCGGGTGAAGAGCTGCGGCGCCCCCAGCGTCAGCACGCCCAGGATGGCCACCACCAGCATCAGCTCCATCAGCGTGTAGCCCGGCCTTTTCTTCACCATGAGAAATCCCTCGTCACCGTTCCCCCGGGCGTAACGGCCACGCCGGAATGATCGAGCCTGGATGTGGACGGGGTTTCCCCGCTCCACGCCGTATACCAGGCGTAGACATTGTAGGAATAGCCGCCGCGCACGGCGAGCCGGTAACTGCCCGCGGCGTCGGAGGAGACCGCGTAATAGGCCACGACGCCGGACCGCAGCGAGCTGTCCAGCGTCGGCGGCGTGGATGTGATGGTGCCGGTGGTGGCGTATATCAGCACGCCGGTGGTTATGGGCGCCGCCCCGGCGGCGACCGAGCCCTCGATGTAGCCCATTGCGCCGGTGACGGTGAAGGTGCCGACGAAAAGGGTCTCGCCGGCCGAAAGCGTAATGGTGTGGGTGGAGGGCGAGGACGCCTCCCCGGCTTCCAGCTTGGGTATCACCTCGTAGGTGCCGGTGGAGATCCCGGCGCCCCAGACCGTAAAATAACCGTCGGAGCCGGTCACGGTATTGCCCTGTTCCACCCCGTTCTTCAGCGCGATGACCGGCACGTTGGGCAGCGGGTCCACGCCGTTGGTGGTCACCCAGCCGGTCAGCCGGCCGCCCTGCATCAGGGTGAAATCCACGGGGGGATCGGCGACGCCGCCGGCCGCTATGACGACGCCCATGGAGGAATACTCGATATAGGCCGGGTCGTGGGTCTGGTAATTGGCCACCACGTTCGCCGAGCCCTCGGGGGCGGTTATCGTATAGCGCCCGTCGGCGCCGGTGTAGCCGAGGGCGCCGCCGGCGTACATCCTGACGTTCGGCATCGGAACGCCGTTAACGTCGGTGACCCGGCCGGTCACATAGCCGTACAGCGTGTCCGAGGAAAGCACCAGATTCCCGACGGAGTGGGAGAAGCTGGCTGAAGCGCCGCCCACCGGGCCGGTACTGATCATAAGCGGCCCGCTGCTGGCGTACACCGTCCAGTAGCCGGTGGCCACGCTCTTGAGATTGAAATAGCCGGCCGAATTGGCCGTTACCGCGGAGGAGAGCCCGTCCTCGGCGAAAACGACGGCCCCGGCGGCCGGTGTTCCGGTTACCGGGGCCTTGTAGCCGGAAGCGGTGGACATGGTCCGGAAAATGGCGGAGGAGAAATAGAAGAAATTGGAGCTGTTGACGTCGGTATCGTAGCAGCTGCCCGCTCCCTCGCTGCCGGACCCGGGGGCGGTATAGCGGAAGAACTGGCCGTTCACCTCTATGCCGTTGGCCGCGGTCTTGTAGGTCCCCTCGTAATACTGGGGCAGTTTGCCGGTCGAGGAATTATTCCAGCCGAGGGTGTCTATGACGCCGCCGGAAGAGTCCCGTATCCTCACCGAACCGGCCTCGCCCGTACGGATACAGTTCATGAGAGAGCCGACGGAGGAGCAGGGCGGCGAGTTGGAAGGGGCGTAAACGGCGTCGGCCGTGACGGCGTGCCCCTTGTAGGTGAAGGAGCCCGAGCTGGCTATCAGGAAATAGTGGCCGGCCGGGACATAGGTCGAGATATAGTTCAGCGCGAACTCGTTCACGTCGCGGCCGAGGCCGCTCTCGCCGTGATAGGCGAGTTTTATATTGTTGCCCGCGGCCGCCGCCACGTCCATGGCGGCCGTGGTGGGATTGTAGAGGGAGACGAACTCTATATCGTCCCCGTTGACCATCACCGTGGAACCCACCACCATGTAGACCACCATGTGGTCTCGCTTGTAGACGGTACCGGTTATGGTCCCGCTGGACATGCGCGTCAGCAGGAAGTCGCGGGCGGCGAGAGAATCCCCCTCCGCGATGACCTCGGTCGGGCGGGTCTTGAGAAAATAGCCTTCCCTGGAGGCCATCAGCGTATAGGTGCCGGGCTCTATGTCGAAATAATAATTCCCGTCGTCGTCGGTATAGTCGTAACGCGACGGGTTCTCCTGGGCGCGCACCACCGCGCTGGAAATATTGACGCTCGAGGCCGCGTCCTTGATATTGCCGGCGAACGAGGCGCTGAGATTTACGCGGTCCGGGTTCTCAAGCAGGTTGCGCAGTTCCGTCTTCTTCCAGGTCCCGCCCTCGAACCAGGTCACGAAGACCGATATTTCTTTGAGGCCGGTATCCGGGTCGTTCCAGCTCTTGTGCTCCAGCTGCCCCGTGGCGGGATTTTCGCTCACCTTCCGGATATGAACGCGGCGCTTGAAGTTTATGCCGCCGACGGTCAGGTCCTCCTCCCCGTTGGGAGCCTGGTCGTACGTGAGCGCGGGGGAAAAATTATCGTCGCTGGCCGTGGCGGTGGTGACCAGCACCCGGTAATAGGAGCGGTTCTTAAGGTATTCGACCCTCTCCTGCGCCAGGTTATTGGCCAGCGACCGGCCCTTGGCGCTCTGTATGCCGACATTGAAATAGCGGAAAGAGGCGACCATGCCGAGTATGCCTATCGACATGATGGCCGAGGCCAGCAGGAGTTCCAGCAGCGTGAATCCCCCGCCTGAAGAGCGAGTTTTTTTAAAGGCAGTTCTCATCCGATCACCGCTCCGCGGCCGGGGGCCGGGGCTCGCGATAGTTTACCCCCCGAACCGCAAAGAAAACGCAAATCCGGTTCAAATCCGGGCAAAAAGGCCGTCAGGGATAGGACCCCAGGTCCTCGTACTCCTCGTCCGGCATGGCCGGCTCTTCGGCCGGTTCCGGAGCCGCGGGCGCGGCCGGAGCGGGCCTGGCCTTGGCCGGGACCTTCTTCTTGCGCACCAGGACCTTCTTCTTAGGCGCCGGCTTCATCTCGGCGGCTTTCCCGGCGGCCGGGGCCTCGTCCTTCTTAACCTCGGCTATAGGCTTGCGCCTTTCGTCCAGCAGCGTGTCGAACGCCTCGCGCTGTTCCGAGTCCAGGTATTCCCGCACCAGGTCCGGGATGCCCCTGCTTATCAGCGAAAGTTTATAGCGGTGCTCGTTCATCTTGTAGCGCCATTTCTTCTCTTCGGCCGCGGCCTGCTCGTACTCCTTGAATATCCTGTCAAAGTCGCGGGTCTGCTTCTGTATGGCGGACGAGATGCGTTCTTCCTGCTTGGCGCTCAGGCGCAGGCGCACCCCAAGGTCGGAGATGACGCTGCGGGCCTCGGGCCTTGGGATATTGAAAGCACCGGGCTCCTCGGGAATGTTCAGGTCGGCGGCGAAAACCGCGGTTATAACGGCCGCGGCGATAAACGCCGCCGGCAACAGGATCTTCTTCATTTTCTCCCTCCGTCCGCGGGGCGCGCCGCGCCCCGGTCTTTTATTCCGCCAGCTCCGAAATGGCCACTTGGCTGGCGTGTTCGGTCCTGCCCCACCAGTCCCGGCCCCTCAGAAGGCCGGCGGCGAATATGGGCAGCCGCAGCGCGGTAAGCACCGGCTGCAGGAAATAGGCCGCGAAGATGTCCCACCCTTCCCCCTCCAGCAGTATGGCGGCCGAAGGGTAGACCAGCAACGGGACCAGCGCCAGGGCCTTCATCGCGGCCTCGGCGCCGGGCAGAACCCCGTAGAACCACACTATGAGGTTGAAGCCGTCCCTAGTGTAATAAATAAGGGCGGCGGTTAGCAAAACTATCGCGAACTTGTAGGCCTGGGCGCAATAGAGCCAGGCCTCGAAGGCCCGCGGGTCCCTTTTTAGAACGGCCCGCTTCCAGAGCCCCCAGAGATGCTTGCGGGCCGTATCCAGCGCGCCGCGGGTCCAGCGGACGCAGCGCCGGACGTACTGGGACAGCGTCACCGGCTCCTCGTCGTAGACCACCGCCTCGTGGGACCAGCCTATGCGCACGCCGTGACGGGCCAGCCTCATCTGCATCTCCAGGTCCTCGGTAAGGCTGTGCCCGTCCCAGGGGAAGGCCGCCGCCGTGGCGGCGTCCAGGCAGATGCCCTTGCCGTGCAGCGTGGCCGACAGCCCCAGCGCCAGCTTCGGCCGCTGGAAGAAGCGGTTGGTTATGCAGTGGCCGGCCGCCAGTATGCGGGGCAGTATCCCCTCGCGCTTGTTCTTGGAGAGCTGCCGCCCCTGCACCGCCTTGTCGCCCGCGGCCAGGCGGGCGTTCATCGCGTTCAGGAAACCGGGATGGGCCAGCGAGTCGGCGTCGAAATAGCAGAAGGCGTCGTAGCGGCGGGCGGCCATCACCTTTCCCGTGGCCCAGGCCAGGGCGTGAGCCTTGCCGGCGGGACCGTCGCCGTGGCCGTAGCGCAGCACCTTCACGCCGGCCTCTTCTCCCAGCGCGGCGGTGGCGTCGGTGCAGTGGTCGGCGACCAGCCAGACGTCGAAGAGCCCCGGCGGGTAATCCATCTTCACCAGGCTCTCCAGGGAGTAGGCGATGACCTTCTCCTCGTTGTAGGCCGGCAGCATCACCGCGAAGACCGCGCGGCGGCCCGGATCGGCCGGCCTGGCCGGGCGAGGCCCCAGGCCCCGGAAGCTGAGAAAAAGATAATAGATGCCCGTGAAGAACAGGAAGGCCTGCAGCAGGTTGGCCAGCAGCAGGGCCGGGTAGTGGAGTAAAGTTTCCGCCATATCTCCGCGTATTGACAGCGCGCCTCAATTGGTGTTATATCATATTTACCCTTATGGAGAACCAGGAAAAAAAGTCCGGCTGGCGCATCTGGATCTACCTCACCCCGGTATACCTGCTGCTGCTCTGGCCGCTGGCCAGGTGGAGCATGCAGATGAAGGCGGGGGACCTGGAGATGTCCCAGGAGGACTACGGCGCCTTCGCCTCGTCGGAGGGAGAGATAAAGAACTGGGGCGAGCTTACCGAACCCGAATTCGTGGACGGCGTGCTGCGCGTGCGCTACCGCACCGGCGGGGAAGCCCCGGAAAAGCCCCTGGTGCGCGCAGGCGGAGAGTCCGGGGGAACCGGGGGCCGGGGGACGGCGGCGCCGGAAGGCTCCGGCGGGGCCGGCAAGGGCTCTTCCGGAATGTCGGCGGCCAAAGCCGCCGCGGCGGGCGTGCAGCGCCCGGACATGGACGATATAAGGAAGCGGGAGCAGATGTCCGTGGGCCATCAGACCGGCTACCTGACCAAGGCCGTCGGGGCCGCGATGAAGAGCCCGGCCGCGGTCAAAGCGCTTCTCAACAACAAGTACGTGGTGGAAGGCTTCATGGCCCGCTCCACGGTAAAACAGGCCACCTCCAGCCCCGAGGCGCTCAAAGAGTACCTGAAAGGCCCCGGCCCCGCCAATTTCGTCAACAACCCGGTGGTTAAAGCCGCCCTGAACAACCCCGCCGTGGTCAGCGCCGTCGCCTCCAGCGGCATGGTCGCCGCGCTGCTCGACACCCCGGCCGGCAGGCAGCTGATGAAGGACCCGGCGGCGGTGGCCGACCTGGTCAATTCGAACCCGGACCTCATAAGCATGGCGATGCAGGACCCGATGCTGATGTCCACGCTCATGTCCAACCCCGAAGTCAGCGGCATCGTCTATAAATTCGACACCAGCCTGGTCAAAGGAAGCCGCTGATACCGCGGCCGCCCCGCTCCCTTGCCCCCGGTCAAGCCGGCGCTTGACACCTGTCAACCAAAAGTCCTATAAATGCCTTAGGTACAAAGGGCAGGCCCCGCGGCCGGCCCGAACGGAGGTCCCTCATGAAGCGTCTTAAAATAGCGTTAGCGCTGGTACTGGCCCTGTCCTTCGCGGCATCGGCTTTCGCCGGCGGAAACAAGATAGTGACGTTCGACAGGCACATGAAGTCGTCGGAGAAGTTCGTCCAGATAAACAGCCTCGGCGGCACCGTGGAGCGCGAGCTCAAGCTCATAGGCGCCGTCGCGGCCGTCTTCCCCGAGGACGTCAAGGATTTCAAGATCTGGTCGCTCAAGGGCGTGACCAACGTCGAGGACGACCTCTACCTGCCCTGGCTCAACGAAGCCTCGCTGCAGGCCTCCCCCCTGCCGACCCTGGAGTCCGTTCTGGCCTCCGCGGGCGAA
Organism: Elusimicrobiales bacterium; assembly: GCA_031082205.1. Lineage (GTDB taxonomy): Bacteria > Elusimicrobiota > Elusimicrobia > Elusimicrobiales > UBA9959 > UBA2231. The sequence goes on along the minus strand of JAVHLJ010000004.1, from coordinate 44,677 downwards.
CTCGAGACCCCGGCCGCCGAGCCGGTCCTCTCCTTCACCAGGCAGGAGGACGCCGAGCTGCCCTGGGGCGTAAAGCGCGTTAACGCCGCCGGCGCCTGGCCCTACGTCACCGGCGCCGGCGTCAAAGTCGCCGTGATAGACACCGGCATAGACTACACCCACCCCGACCTGGCCCCCAACTACAAGGGCGGCTGGAACGCGGTCACCCAGACCAGCGACCCGATGGACGACCAGGGCCACGGCACGCACGTGGCCGGCACGGTCGGCGCGGTGCGCGACGGCAAGGGCGTGGCCGGCGTGGCCCCCCGCGCCGAGCTCTACGGCGTCAAGGTCCTCGACAAGAACGGCTCCGGCCAGTATTCCTGGATCGTCGCCGGCATCGAGTGGGCCGTGGAGAACAAGATGCAGGTCATCAACATGAGCCTGGGCGGCCGCAGCGGCACCGCCGCTCTCGCCGAGGTCATGAAGGTCGCCCACAAGGCCGGCATCGCCATAGTCTGCGCCGCGGGCAACGACTCGGGCGCGGTCAACTTCCCGGCCCGCTACCCGGAGGCCATAGCCGTCTCGGCCAGCGCCTCCAACGACAGCATAGCCTCCTTCTCCTCCCGCGGCCCCGAGATAGCGGTCATCGCCCCCGGCGTGAGCGTCTACTCGACCAGGCGCGGCGGCGGCTACACCAGCATGTCCGGCACCTCGATGGCCAGCCCCCACGCGGCGGGCCTGGCGGCGCTGGCGGTGGAAGCCGGCAATACCGGCGCGGAAGCCGTGCGCGAGGCGCTCAAGGGCGCGGCCACGCAGCTCCCGGCCGTTCAGCCCGTCCACCAGGGCGCCGGCATGGTCGACGCGGCCAAGCTCATCCCGGCGGCGGCCAAAAACCCGGGGGCGTTCGCTTGGACCGTGGCCGGCGGAGTAGTGGCAAACTATGTATACGCCTGTGTCACCACCGGCTGCCCGGATATAAATATCCCGCGGCCGAGCGGCAACGGCGAAGCGCCGCAGCAACAGCCCAGCTCACCGCAACCGCACCCTTACAGTCAGACCGAAATCCTGCACAACATCCAGCGGGCGCAGTAGCCTGATATCAAAAGAAAAAGGGGAGGAGAATCTCCTCCCCTTTTTCTTTTGGCCCGACACCCGGCATGACAAACAAACCCGCCCCGCCCCCGCTGGCAGACGTATTGATTCTTGTCGCGCAAATAATCTTCGTTTCCGCTCTTATTTTCGCATGCGGATTCATGATCATGCGGCACCTTGGATCTCAATTGAGCCGCGAAGAATCGACCCTCTTCTACCTCTCAGCGCAAAGCATCGTGGCGGCCGGCCTCGCTTACAGATACTTTAAAAGACTGGAACCGGAATTCACGCTTTCCCACTGGAAAACGAGGTTCTTTTCCGCCTTGTTCGCGTCGGCAAAGCTTTTCGCCCTCTACTATGGTGGAGCGTCATTACTGCTCTTCCTTGCCGAAAAACTGCCGGATTCATTAACGCCTGCGGCGATTAGGGTCGCCATATCGGGGGACGCCTCCGGCGGCATCCTCGCGGCAGATCCCTCCGCCGCCCCGATATTATCCGCGCTCTTTCTGATATCCGCGTGCATATTCGCCCCAGTAGGAGAGGAGCTCTTGTTCCGCCGCTTTATATATACACGAATGAGAAGCGTTCTGAGCCCCGTTCCGGCCGTTCTCTTTGTTTCGATCCTGTTCTCGGCGCTTCATCAAGAGAGCGGTTGGATCGTATTTCTATTTTCGTGCTACATCACGGCGATCTACGAGGCGAAATCGGACATCCGCCTCACCATATTGCTGCACTCCCTTATGAACATTTCGACCACCATTAAACATCTATGGTCCTAGGAGCCTGCGAGTCGAGCGGCGCAAGGGCGCAGGCCAAAAGCGGCAATTGCAGCTGAAATTGCTTATGTCGGACAGGCTCCTGGGCGCGGCCACGCAGCTCCCGGCCGTTCAGCCCGTCCACCAGGGCGCCGGCATGGTCGACGCGGCCAAGCTGGTAAAGTAAACCGCGTCGGCATCAATAAAAAACCCCCGCGGTATCCCCGCGGGGGTTTTTTTATCGTCCTTGAGGACCGGCTTACCAGGTCTCGGCTTCGCCGGTCATCTGCTCCAGGCGCGCCTCTACGAGCTTGGCCTTGGAGGCCTTGCGCTTATCTATCTGGGCCTTGAGGCGGGCCAGGTCCTTCTCCATGCGCTTGACGCGCACCTCCTGGTTGCCGAGGCGCAGGTCGAAAAGCTCGGAGAGGCCTTTCTTGAGGTCGGCCTTTATCTTCGCTTTCTCGGAGTCCTTGGCCTTCTCGTAGGCCAGCCCGAGCTCGCGGGTCTCGTATTCCAGCGCCAGCATGCGGACGGTATTCTTCTCCAGGACCGGGTCCTGGTCCATCTTCGCCATGATCAGCGTCTTGCCGGCCATGCGCATGGCCATTTTATACTTGGCCGGGGCCGATTCGCGCAGCTTGAGCAGCTTGCCGTGGAAGGCAGGGTCGTGCTTCTTGATGAGCTCCAGGCCCTTCTCCTCGGCGCCCCCGTCGTCCTGCCAGCCGGGGCCTCCCTCGCCCTGGCGCATAACCTTGCGCACCTTGACGTTCATCTGCCGCTGCTGCGGGCCGCCCATCCCGGGGCCGCCCATGGGCCCCCGCATGCCGGGGCCGCCGCCCTGCCTGCCGCCCGGGCCCATGCCGGGGCCGCCCTCGAACGCCTCTTCTATCTCTATCTCCTCGTCCATGCCCTCGCCCTGCGCCGCCGCGTAAGGCAGCGACGCCGCGAAAACGAACAGCGAACCGAAGAACACCGCGAACAGCCTCTTCATAACCCCTCCGTTATACTAGACGCTTTCTTTTCTCGACTCCATATCCGCGTACTTATAGTCGAAATCCTGTATCTCCCGGGTGGAGAAGTCCACCCGGGCCTGGTAGATGGAATATTCCAGGTTATCCAGGCTCTCCTCGATGATCTCCAGCGAGGCCACCTGCTGCGCCGGCTCAGGGGCGGCGCCGCGGAAGACGGCGAACATAAGCATGACGCCGGCGGCCGCAGCCGCGGCGCGGCGCCAGTCAGTGAAAAGCCAGGACAACAGCCCCTGGCTCCCGGCCAGGGCGCGCTCGAGCGCCGCCGCGGCGAGGCCGGCGGGCGCGGGGGCGTCGGAAGCGGACAGCATGGCTTCGGCCCTGCCGAGCCCTTCCAGCAGCCGGCGGCAGTCCGGGCAGACCGCCGCGTGCGCGCGCGCGGCGGAGGCTTCCGCCGCGGGCAGTTCGCCGTAATGGAGCAAAAGCGTTTTACCTTCTTTCTCGCAGCTCATATTTCCCCCGCCAGCTTGTCCCTGAGTTTGGCCGCGGCCCTGGAGGCCCGGGCCAGCACGGTCCCTATCGGCACGCCGAGGGCGTCGGCTATCTCCTTGAACGACATTCCCGAGTAATGCCTCAGCAGGAATACTTCGCGCTGCTCCGGGGAAAGCTCCGCCAGGGCCGCGTCTATGGCCCGGCGGGATTCGGCGGCCGCGTAGGACGCCTCGGGGCCCGGCTCGGCCGAACCTATGGTCTCGGCCAGCGGTCTGCCGTCCTCCGCCACGGCGGCGTCCAGCGAAACGCTCTCCGGCCGGCGGCGCCTGAGCGCGTCCATCGCGGTGTTGCGCGCCACCGAAAAGAGCCAGGCGGAGAACCTGTTCTCCTCCCTGTAGGCGCCCATGTTTCGCGCGACCTTTATCCAAGTGTCCTGGAACATATCCTCGGCTCCCGCATCGTCCCCCGCCAGCCGGCGCAGGTAGGCGTAAAGCCTGTCCCTGTGCCTCGCTATCAGTTCTCCCAGCGCGGCCTCGTCGCCGCCATTGAAGGCCCGGACCAGTTCAGCGTCTTCCAGCATCGGGCCTCCTCTCATAAGTGTAACGCGCGGGGGTCATGTTTTATTGCGTGACGCGGGGGATTTTTCGCTGGCCCCCGGTAATTTCATAAGATATTATAAGATTTAGATGGCTAAGAACATTCCGCTCGCGCTGTTCCTCTCGCTGGCGGCGGCCGGCCCGGCCGCCGCGTCGGCCGACGGCTACCGCCTATACCTCGAGGGCAGGCTGACGGACTCGGCCCGGGCCTACCAGGACGCCTTCCTCGCCGACCCCTCTTCAGTGAAGCCGCTCCTGGACGCCGCCATGGTGTTCCGGCAGCTGGGCAAGGGCCTGCGCGCCGCGGAACTGCTGGAGAAGGCCTCCCTTAAGGAGCCGGGGAATCCCGACATACTCTGCGAGACCGGCTGGCTCTATTTCCACGAAGCTTCCTACGCGAGAGCGGACTCCTTCTTCGAGAAGGCCCTGGCGCTGGACCGCGGCCACGCGCGCGCGGTACTGGGCAGGGCCAGCGTACTGGCTCATCTCGGCGACAGGGCCGGCACCATGCGCCTGCTGGCCCGGTACAAGGAACTGAGGCCGGACTTCTCGGGCGTCGATTATATCATCGCCTGGAACTATGTCAATTTCCAGATGTACAGGGAAGCCGAAGAGAAACTCATAGATGTCCTGCGGCAGGACCCGTCTTTCGTCGAAGCCCGGCTTCCTCTGGCCGGCATATACGCCCGCCAGAGGAAGTTCGACGAGGCCTGGAACCAGTACTACAGGGTGCTGGACTACGCGCCGGGCCACCCGATAGCCGCCGAGAACATCAAGGTCCTGGAAGGCAAGCTGACGAAGCAGCCCGAGGACATAAGGCCGCCCTTCCGCATAACCAGCCCGACGCGCGTGGGTTTCGTGGACGCGGTGCAGGCGCTGGAGAAATCCGTGAAGCTGAAGGTGGGCGTCGGCACCGACAATACCGGCAAGCAGGCCCGGAACAATATCCTGCGGCTGCGCTCCTTCGAGGGCTTCACCATAAAGGGCAGGGCCAGCGGGAAGCTCTACGCGGCCGTGCCGGCGGGAGAGAGCTGGACGGCGCTCTTCGAGCAGGACAGGATAGTGGTGAAGAACGCCGCTGGCACCGTGTACGGGCGCTTCCAGGGCCCGATAACGCTGGAATCTACGGACCCGAAGTCAGGCTCGGTGATAATAGAGGCGGTAAAGACGTCCAGGAACCCCTACTTCCGCCATTCCGACAGGCAGTACCGCGGGGCGCTGGAACTCTACCCCATGCCGGGCCGCGGCATAGGCGTGCGCAACCATATCGACATGGAACTCTACCTGCTGGGAGTGGTGCCGGCGGAAGTCTCGCCGCAGTGGGCCTACGAGTCGCTCAAGGCGCAGGCCGTCATCGCGCGCACCCAGGCCGTGCTGCGCTCGCGCAGCGGCCCGCACAAGGCCGACGGCTACCATATCTGCGACAGCCAGCACTGCCAGGTCTACCGCGGCGTCGGCCACGAGGCGAATTCTACCAACAAGGCCGTGCTGGAGACGGAGTCGGAGATACTGACCTACAAGGGCAAGCCGGCCTGGACCTTCTACCATTCCAACTGCGGCGGGCACACCCAGTCCTCGGGCGAGGTCACGGGCTGGGGCAAGCTGGCCTACCTGCAGGGCCGGCCCGACATGACGCCGGCCGCCGCGTCGGCCGCGCGGGGCCCGTGGGATTTCCATCTCTGGATAACAGGCGAGCCGCCGGCCAACTGCAATTACCCCGAAGCCGTGCGTTCTTCGGAATACAGGTGGCTGCGCATACTCAAGCACAAGGACATAGAGTTCAGGGTCAACCGGAGCTACGGCATAGGCTCGCTCAAGGAAGCGATACCGCTGCGCCGGGCGGCGGCCGGCAACGTAAACTCCATACGGTTCGTAGGCTCCAGGAAGACCGTGGACATAGACCGCGAGCACCTGATACGCAATATCCTGGGCTTCGGCTCCCTCAAGAGCACGCTTTTCTCGATGGAGACCAACAGGTTCCCCGACGGCAGGGTCCGCAATTACTGGCTTTACGGCGGCGGCTGGGGGCACGGCATAGGGCTGTGCCAGTCCGGCGCCGCCGGCATGGCCGGCAGGCACGGGAAACTCTACAGGGAGATCCTGGATTTCTACTTCCCCGGCACTTCGATAAGCCGCCTCAAATACGTAAAAAAGAAGAATTAGAAAAGGCCGCCCCCGCCGGGGCGGCCTTTCCTTCGGGCGCCGGCCTTCAGGCGGGCAGTTTCAGCCCGGCGACGAGCTTCTTCAGTTCGCCGAGGTCGGGCTTTATCACGTGCGGTTTGCCGACCGACTTCATGGCGGCGCCGACGTCCTTGAGGCCGCTGCCGGTGACCAGCAGGACCACGCTCTCGTTCTCCCTGACCAGACCCTGCGCCGCGGCCTTCTTGAGGCCGGCCCAGGAGGAGGCACCGGCGGGCTCGGCGAAGACGTTGGAGCCGCGGGCCAGCTCCGGTATGGCGGCTATTATCTCTTCGTCGGTGACCGAGACCGCGAAGCCGCCGGAATCCTTTATGGCGCTGACGGCGGCCTGCCCGTCGCGCGGCACGCAGACCGAGATGCTGTCGGCCAGAGTCTTGCCGCTGACGGCCTGTATGTCCGAGCCCGACTCGCAGGCGCGCTTGACGGCGTCGCTGCCCTCGGCCTGCACGGCCACCAGCTGCGGCAGCTTCTCTATGATGTCGAGGTTCTGGAACTCCACGAAACCTTTCCAGATGCCGCTGATGATGTTGCCGTCGCCGACGGGCACCACCACTTTGTCCGGCACCTCCCACTTCATCTGCTCGCAGATCTCGAAGGCGCAGGTCTTCTTGCCCTCGCGGGTGAAGGGGTTGTAGCCGGTGCTGCGGTTGTACCAGCCGTACTCGCGGCTGGCCTTGAGGCAGAGGTCGAAGGCGTCGTCGTAATTGCCCTTGACCAGTATTACCGTCGCGCCGAAGACCAGCACCTGGGCTATCTTGGCCGGCGGCGCGTTCTCGGGCATGAAGATGACGGTGGAGATGTCGAGGTTGCCGGTCAGGCAGGCCAGCGACGACGCGGCGTTGCCCGTGGAGGCCGTCGTTATGACCTTCTCCTTCTGGTCCATGGCCCTCGCCACTACGATGGCGTTGGCCCTGTCCTTGAACGAGGCCGAGGGGTTGCGCCCGTCGTCCTTCACGAAGAGATTGGGGACGTTTATCGTCTGGCCCAGCTTCTCCGCCCGGTAGAGGGGCGTCCAGCCTATCTGCACCGGCGGGACATGCTTCAGGTTGGGCAGCGGCAGCAGTTCGGCGTAGCGCCAGATGCTGCGGTCCCAGTTCTCCTGCAGCACCTCGTAGTTGAGGCGCTTCTTTATCAGGTTGTAGTCGTAGATGACCTGGAGGTTCCCGCCGCAGGCCGTGCAGTTGTACTCCGTCTCGGAGAGCTTATGGTCCTTGCCGCAGTGTATGCACTGCAGCGTCTTTATTTTTTTCATTATTCGCGCCTCAGCCCGGCAGCACCGTGGTGCCGGCCTTTCCGGCGAGCGTCTCCTCGAAGAGCTCGGTCTTGGAGATATAGGCGACCGAACCGCCGTTCTTGATGAACTCTATGACGGCCTTGATCTTGGGGCCCATCGAGCCGGGCGGGAAGGGGGCCGGCTTCCGGTCATAGATGGCCTCCAGCTCCGAGGCCTTGATCACCCGCAGCGCCTTCTCGTCGGGCTTCTGGTAATTGAGCTTCGCCCCGTCCTCGCCGGTGAAGATGGTCAGGCTGACCTCGACCTCTTCGCCGCGGGCCTTGGCGCGCTTCATCAGCATGCAGCCCAGCAGGGCGCTGGCCAGGTCCTTGTCTATGACGGCCTCGACCCCGGTGTACATCTTGAGCGGCTTGCCGCCCTTGTGGGGGCGGGAATACTTAACGCCGTAATTGGTCGTGTAGACCTCTTTGCCGTCCCGCACCTCCACCGGCACCTCGCGCACCGGTATGCCGCCGCCGCCGACGGTTATCGGCACTATGCCCTTGTCGAGCAGGGCCTCGATGGCGTCTATCTCGACTATGTCGACCGGGGCCGGCGAGGGCACGACGCGGCGCCAGATCTCGTTGCCCTTGTCGTCCTTCTTGTACATCTTCATGACCCAGCCCTCGGCCATGCGCTGCTTCGCCTCTTCGGCGGTATAGGACTGGCCGACGTACTTGGAGGGGTTCTGGAAATCAGGGTCGTCCTTGTTGACCACCACCTGCGTGACGACCCCGGCCAGGATATTGTCTATGCCGCGGATATTGAGCTCGTTGTTGAGCTGGGCCATCATGAACGACATGGCGCCCTGCGTGTCGGCCACGCAGACGTCGAGCGGGAGAGGGAAGAGAGTAGGGCGGCACATCTCGGCGCGCTGCAGGATATTGCCGACCTGCGGGCCGTTGCCGTGGGTGATGACGTAGCGGTCCCCGGGATGCTTCTCGAAGATGTCGGCCACCAGCTTGCCGGTCTCGGCCGTGCGCTGCCACTGCATGGCTATGTCTGGATTTATGGTCTTGCCGTCCTTGTCCTTGAGGCCGACCGGGGCGACCTCGTTGCCGCCGAAAGCGAATATCCTTATCTTTTTCATCTGGGATTCTCCTTGATGTCCTTTAAAGCGGCCGACAGGGCTTCCCTGACGGCAAGCGTAAATTTTGGTAAATCCGCCCCCCCTTTATCAAGTTCCCGCAGCAGGGAGAGGCTCACTTCCAGCTGGACGCCGCCCGCGGCGGCCCGGTTGGTGATGTTCTTCGAAGACCTGCCGGGCAGGCGCCGGCAGGGGAACTGCGTCCTGAAACCCGCCCTCGCCAGGGCCTCCGAGACCAGCCGTCCGGCCTCCGCGTTGGCGCCGCCCACGCATATCCATTTCCCCTTCTCCGCCTGGCCGTGCAGCGAGACCGCCAGCCGGGACCGGCCGGCCAGGTCCAGGGCCCTGGGGTCGTCGAAATTGGCGGAGGTGAGGTGGAGCCGCCCGCTGCCGCGGCCCAGCCAGGCGTTGAAGATGTAGAGGTTCCAGTCGGCGCCGGCCACGGCCCGGGCCAGCCGCGAGGTGCCGCGCTCCAGGTCGCCGCCGTGCGGGGCCAGTACCGTTATGGCGGAGCCGCGGTCATAGGCCTCGACGGAATAGTCGCGGCCCTCCGTGTAGGAGGATTCCAGCTGCCCGAACCCGGCCAGGGAATCGGGGCCCAGGCGGTAGGGGGCGGCGCAGCCGGACAATATGGCGGCCAGCAGGGCCGCGAGCGTGATATGGCGCATACCTTGACAATAAAACGATACAATATATTTAATCCATTAGGCACCCGGGAGGCCGGGCGCCGCCGTAAGATTTCCGTTGGGAACGATAAAAGAGGAGAAAAAATGCCTACCGCCACAGCGACACAGAAATTCGACATCAAGAAAGCCGTAGCCGAGCTGCAGAAGCTCGGGGCCGACCTTTACCACAAGGACTTCCTGCTGACCTGGCAGAAGAACGACGCGGAGATACACGCCGTGCTGAAGATAGCCGAGATACTCAAGGAGATGCACGCGCGCAATATCAGCGCCCGGATGTTCGAGACCGGCCTGGCCGTCTCCAACTTCCGCGACAACTCCACCCGCACCCGCTTCTCTTTCTCGAGCGCCTGCAACCTGCTGGGCCTGGCCGTGCAGGACCTCGACGAGGGCAAGTCGCAGATAGCCCACGGCGAGACCGTGCGCGAGACCGCCAACATGATCTCCTTCCTCACCGAGGCGATCGGCATACGCGACGACATGTTCATCGGCAAGGGCCACACCTACATGAAGGAAGTGGCCGAGGCCCTCGACGACGGCCACAAGCGGGGCGTGCTGAACCAGCGCCCCTGCGTGGTCAACCTCCAGTGCGACCTCGACCACCCGACGCAGAGCATGTCCGACCTGCTCTTCATAAAGAACCATTTCGGCGGCTTCGACAAGCTCAAGGGCAAGAAGATCGCCATGACCTGGGCCTACTCTCCCAGCTACGGCAAGCCGCTGAGCGTGCCGCAGGGCGTCATCACCCTTATGAGCCGCTTCGGCATGGAAGTGGAGCTGGCCTACCCGGAGGGCTACGACCTGCTGCCCGACACCATCAAGGTGGCCGAGAAGCACGCGAAGAAGTCCGGCGGCTCGTTCAAGGTCTCCAACAGCATGGAGAGCGCGTTCAAGGACGCCGATATCGTCTACCCGAAGAGCTGGGCGCCGTTCAAGGTGATGGAGCGCCGCACCGCGCTGCTCGAGCAGGGCGACCACGCCGGCCTCAAGACGCTGGAGAAGGAGTGCCTCGAGAACAACGCGAAGTTCAAGAACTGGGAATGCGACGAGAAGAAGATGGCCCTCACCAGGGGCGGCAAGGCCGTGTACATGCACTGCCTGCCGGCCGACATCACCGGCGTCAGCTGCAAGGCCGGCGAGGTCGCGGCCGACACCTTCGAGAAGGCCCGCATCGGCACCTACAAGGAAGCCGGCTACAAGCCCTTCGTCATCGCGGCGATGATAGCCGCCTGCACCAAGAAGGACCCGGCCGCCGTCCTGGCCGGGCTGATGAAGCAGAACCGCGGAAGGGTCCTGTAAAGCGCGGACGGCAGTCGCCATAAAAAACCCCGGGGACCGCCCCGGGGTTTTTTTATCGCCCGCCCTCTCGGGCCGGCTTGCGGCGCGGCAGCGGGAATAGGGGGAACGGCTCCGGCTTTTTCAGCACGGGCCGGAACTCGCGGCGGCCGAAGACGTCGGCGTACCACTTCTCGAAACCCATGCAGACCGGGTCGTAGACGCAGCGGGAGCAGGACGGGTTCTTCACCCTTATCCGCTCCTTCACCGAATAGACGGCGTCGGTCTGTCCCTCCACGTAATAGAGCGGCTCGTCGTCCTCCGGACGGGAGGGGCGGTCCCACTCGGCCATCAGGTGCGCGGCCTCCGGGATATTGCAGGGACAGAAATTTATGAGCACGCGGCTCTCGGGCCGCACGCCGGCCTTCTTCATATAGGCCAGCGTCCTGCGCAGGTACGGCACGGCCTGGCCGACGCTGACCTTCAGGAGGCCGGAGTTCTTGGCCATCATCCCGCTGTAATGCGGGAAGATGATATTGAAGTCCCGGACCCCGAAGCGGCCCGTCACCAGCTTCACCATCTCCGGCAGCGACCGGTAATTGACCTTGTTGAGCGCCATGTTGACGCAGAGTTCCGCTCCGCCGGACTTTATGTTGTCGAAAGCGGCCGTCAGCCTGGCGAAAGCCCCCGGCACGCCCACAAGCCTGTCGTGTATCTTTTCGGACGGCCCGTGCAGCGACAGCCTGAACAGGTTGGCCCCCGCGGCTATCAGATCGTCCGTGTAAGCCTTTTCGGCCAGGCGCAGGCCGTTGCTCATCACCTGTATCCATGGGTAGCCGATCTTAGCCGCCAGCTTTATTATCTTGGGCAGGTCCGGCAGCAGGGTGATCTCGCCGCCGATGAAATATGCGCACCTGCAGCCGCGCGCGTAGCCCTGGTAAAGCGCTTTCGAGGCCGCGGCGAACGGCATCCTCTTCTCGGAACAGGGCTTCAGGTCGTCCTCGGGCTGGTAGCAGAAGACGCAGCGCGCGTTGCAGTCGTAATTGAGGATGATCTCGCAGTTCTTCACCGGGGCGCGGGGATCCGCGCCGGAAGGTCTCGCCCTTGTGGCCATCTTTTGATTCTATAACAATTGGAGAGAGGGCCGCCAACGCCGCGGCGCTGCGGGGCCTCCCCCCCTATTTGCTAATATTGTCCTAAGGTACCTCCCGATGGCAAAAAAGGCCCGAAAAGAAACCTCCGCGCCGCCGGCGAAGGCCGGGGTCGTTATCCTGGGCGCCGGGCTGACCGGCCTGGTCGCCGCGCGCGAACTGCTGCGCGCCGGGCGCCGCGACATCCTCCTGCTCGAGCGCGACTCCCGTCCGGGCGGACTGCTCAAGACCAACCGCGACGGCGTGACCATAGACGAGCTGCCCCACCTTTTTTTCGGCGGCAACGCCCGCGCGGAGAAACTGTTCAGGCGCATGGCCGGGCCCGTGCGTGAATTCCGCCACCGGCTGGGCGTGATGTGGAAGGGGGGCTGGGTGGATTTCCCCTTCCAGGACCATATAAGCCAGCTGTCGCTCGAGGACAGGCGCGCGGTGCTGCGCAGCCTGCTGGAGCGGCGCGGGGGGCCGGGCGCTGCCGCGCCGCGCGACCTGGGAGAATACGCTCTGAACGAGCTGGGCTCCGGCATAGTGGACCTCTTTTTCCGTCCGTACAACGAGAAGCTCTGGCAGACGCCTCTCGCCGGCATGGGCTACGGCTGGATGGCGGCCAAGATAAGGCTCCCCGGCCCGTCCGGTCTCGCCGACAGCATACTCGGAATAAAGGACGGCGGGCGGCCCGCCCCGGCTCCTCACGCCAGTTTCATCTACCCGCGCCGCGGCGGGATAGAGTCCCTCATCGAAGGGCTGCTGGCCGGCCTGGAACCCCTGCGCCCGCTGTGCGGCGTCGAGGCGCTGTCCATCGACCCGGCCGAAAAAGCGGTGCGCACCTCCGCCGGGACCGTGCGCTATGACCGGCTCATCTCCACTCTGCCGCTCGACCGCGCCGTGCGCATGGCCGGCCTGAAAGAGTGCTACCCGGCCGCCGGGCGGCTGCGCGCCACCAAGGTGGCCTGCTTCCATTACGCCCTGCGGGCGGTCGACCTCCCTCCCTACCACTGGATATACGTGCCGGACCCGGCGCTGCCGTTCTACAGGCTCACGCGCGAGGACCTGCTCAATCCCCGGGCCGTGCCCGGCGGGAAAGCCCTGATCGTGGAATGCGCGCTGCCGCCGGGCGGCTCCGTCGCCGGGCTGGAGCGCAGGGTCACCGACGGGCTGGTCCGCTCCGGGGTCATAAAGCGGCGCGACATCGTCAGGACCTGGCTCTACCCTCATTTCCCGGCCTACCCGGTGCCGCATGTCCGCCACGGCGAGGACGTTCCTTTCTGCCTGGGCCGCCTGGCCTCGGCGGGGATCATCTCCGCCGGGCGTTTCGGCGAATGGTCCGTCTATAACATGGACCACAGCATCGAGGCGGGCATCGCCGCGGCCGGCAAGGCGCTCTCATGATCCCCGCGGTCATACTGGCGGCCGGCGGCGGCAGCCGGCTGGGGGAGACCGGACGGCGCGTCCCCAAGGCGCTGCTGCCCGTCGGCGACGGCACGCTGCTGGAGATGCATCTCCGCTCCTTCCTCTCCGCCGGCACCAGGAAATTCGTCATCGTCACCGACCCGTCCGACCCGCGCCCCGCGGCCGAGGCGGCCCGCGCGCTGTACGGCACCGGCGCCGTACTCCGCGAGGCGCGCCAGGCCGAGCGGCGCGGCATAGGCCACGCGGCCTCGCTGGCCGAACCCTTCCTGGGCGGCGGGCCTTTCGCTCTGGTCCTGGGCGACACATATTATTCCGGCGCGGATTTCGGGCCGGCCTGCGCGGCCATGGCCGCCGGCGGCGCCGACGCCTTTCTGTCCGTGCGGGAAGTGGGCGACGAGGCGGAGATCAGGAAGGAGTGCACCATAGAGCTGGCCCCCGACGGCCGCGTCGCCCGCATCATAGAGAAGCCGGAGCGGGCCCTCAGCATGACCAAACCCTGCGGCGTCTATTTCTTCGGCCCCCGCTTCATGCCCGCGCTCAAAGCCACTCCGGCCTCCGCCCTGCGCGGCGAGATAGAACTTACCGACGCTATACAGGGGCTCATATCCGCCGGCGGCGTCGTGCGCACGATGGAGACGATGCGTCTCGACGTCAACGTCACGCGGCCCGCCGACGTCATCAAGGCCAACCGGGCCTGGCTAGCCGAGCGCGGCCTGGCCTCCTACGCGCACCCCTCGGCGGAGACCGGCGAAGGCGCGGCGCTGGAAAATTCCGTCGCAGCGGCCGGCTCCAGGATAGGGGCCCGGGCCAGGCTGAAGGACTGCGTCGTCTTCCCAGGCGCCTCGGTGCCGGCCGGGACCTCGCTTTACGGAGCGCTCGTACTTGAAGACCTCGTCGTCCAGGCGGAGGACGCTCCGTGAAGCACAATATCGTCCTGCTGCAGCCCGGCATCGGCGACATGGACATGTTCCGCGACAGGCCGACGCCGCCGCTGGGGCCGCTGGCGGCCGCCGCCGTGATCTGCCGCGAGATGGAGGTGCGGCTTGTGGACCAGCGCGTCGAGCGGGACTGGCGGGCCGCGCTGGCCGCGGCCATAGACGGCGGCACCGTGCTGGTCGGCCTGACCGCCATGACCGGACGCATGATCTTCCACGCCCTCGAGATGGCGCGCGAGGCGCGCCGCCTGACGGCCGCCCCGCTGGTCTGGGGCGGCATACACGCCTCGCTGCTGCCGGAGACCACGCTTGCGCATGAACTGGCCGACTACGTGGTGGAGGGAGAGGGCGAGCTGGCGCTGGCGGAACTGGCGCGCAGGCTGGCCGCCGGCACGGACGCGGCCGGAATACCGGGCGTCTGGACCAAGAAGGACGGCCTGCCGCTGCCGCCGGAACGCCGGGACCTGCTCGAGATCGGCTCGCTGCCCATGGCCGCCTATCACCTGGCCGGCATGGAGCGTTACGCCCAGACCTACAAGGGCCGGCGGATGTTCTTCTACCAGTCGGGCCGCGGCTGCCCCTGCCGCTGCGCCTACTGCTACAACCGCGCATATAACCGCGGCCGCCTGCGCGAGAAGACGGCCGAACGCGCCCTGGCCGAGATACGCGAACTGCGCGGCCGCTACGATTTCTCGCTGGTCTATTTCCTCGACGACAATTTCTTCATCGACCAGCGCCGGGCCATGGCCATACTGGCCGGCCTGAAGGAGATGGGGCTGGGCTCGGTGCTGCAGGGCGTTGACATAGAGACGCTGGCGCGGCTCACGGACGCCGACCTCGACTTCCTCGAGTCGGCCGGCGTGGTGCGCCTGGCGGTCGGGGTGGAGTCCGGCGTGGACCGCGTGCGCCGCGACGTACTGAACAAGGCGGGAGACCTGCGGCTGGCGCGGGAACAGCTGGCCCGCTTCCGCGGCAGGCGGATAGACGTGCTCTGCTCGCTCATAGTCGGCCTGCCCACCGAGACGCCGGCGGAGATGCGCGCCTCCATGGATTTCGGCCTCTGGATACTGGACCTGGGCCCCAACTTCCGCATACCGCAGTTCTACATCTTTTCGCCCTATCCCGGCACCGAGATATACGACAGGCTTTTGAAGGACGGCGTCCGCTTCCCGTCGCGGCTGGAGGAATGGGGGCGTTACGAGTGGGACACCTCCCACATGCACGCGGGCGAACCGGGACTGAAGGATTTCCTCGAGCGCGCCTGCTTCGTCAGCAGGTTCCTCGACCGGAAGATGGACGATTACGGGGCCGGCTCGGCGCTCCTGCGAGCGCTCTACAATATGTACAGGCCGGTGGCGAGGTTCAGGCTGAAGAATAATTTCCTGAGGCCGCTGCCGGAACGGCTGGCCTACGAGGCGCTGAAGTCGCTCAGGAAGTGACCGGGCGCTGGAAATAGTAGCCGCGGCGCAGGTAGCGCAGCATGACGCCCGCCACCTCGGCGAGATAGGGCGCCGGCGACAGGCTGGAAGAGCCGGGGCCGTAGTAAGCGGAGACCGGCACCTGCGCCACGCGCAGGCCGAGCTTGCCGGCGCAGAGCAGCATCTCGCCGTCGAAGTGGAAGCGGTCGGTAAGGGTCCCGAATTTTATCGCGCGCAGCGCGGCGGCGGAATAGGCCATGTAGCCGCTGTGGTATTCGGCGAAGTCCAGGCCGAAGACCAGGTTCTCCAGCGCGGTCAGGCCGCGGTTTGCCCAGTAGCGCGCGAAGGGCATGCCCTGCTCGCGGGCGCGGCCGGAGAGAAGGCGCGAGCCGAGGCATACCTCCGCCTGGCCGGAAAGGACGGGGCCGCAGACCCCGGCCAGTTCTTCGGGGGCGTACTGGCCGTCGGAATGGAGGAGTACGGCGGCGCGGCAGCCGTCCTCCAGCGCGGCGGCGAGGCCGGTCTTCTGCGCGGCGCCGTAGCCGCGGTTGGACCCGTGGCTGAGCACGCGCAGGTCCAGGCCCAGGTCCCGCGCGGCGGACCCGGCCGCGGCGGCGGTATCGTCGGCGCTGCCGTCGTCCACCAGCAGGACGCGCAGCGGCGGCAGGGAGGGTCTTACGGCCGACAGCCGCGACAGGGTGCGGCCCACGCCGGCGGCGGAGTTGAAGGCGGGCATTATCACCGCGAGATCGTTCATGATGAAAAAGGAACTCGGAAAAATTTTAAGGAAAGCCCCCGCACCGCGGAGCCGCGGCGAAGCGGCTTATTACCTGCTGGCGCCGGCCGCCTTCGCGCTGGCACAATTGTACTACATCCGTTCCGCGCACATCTATTTCTACCATTCCCTGCCGCTGCCTCTCTGGGCCGCGCTGATCCCCCCGCTGCCGCTGCTGGCCCTGGAATACGCCGCCACCCGTCTCATAGAGGGGCGCCGCCTGGGAATGACTCCCGCCGTGCGCTTTGGCCTGTACGCACGGCTGCTCTTCTTCGCCGCGCTCTGCGGCCTCTTCTTCTTTTACCCCGCCGCCGCGCAGGGCGCCGATTCGGTCTTTCTTCCACTGGTCGGCCTCTGGCATTTCGTGGCGCGGACCGTGTGGGCCGCCAGCCCCCTGCCGGCGGCCGCGGCGGGCGCGGCCATAGCGGCCGTCTACTGGCTGCTGACCTACAGGCGCGCCTCGTTCCGCCTGACCGCGACGATACTGCTGCCCGGACTGGCCACGGCCGGCCTTTTCTCCCTGCTCTATTTCTTCCCCGAAAGCCCCCTGCGCCCGCATCGCGCTCCGCCGGCGGTCCTTGAAAAAATCTTCCCGTCCCCGGGACTGGTCCCGGCGGACGGCGAAGCCTGGCCGGCCGGAGCCATGTTCCCGCACGACGTGTACGCCGCGCCGGACGATTCATGGGCGGCGGCATCTTTCGGCGCGACCTTCGGGCCGAAGCCTTCCCCGCCGCCCACTTTCGCCTGGCTGGACCTGCGCGGCGGGACCTACCGCTCCTTCCGAGAGGGGACCCAGGTCAGGCGCTTTTCGTCCGAATGCGCGGACCGGCTCTACTTCGCGCCCTGGCACCGCGCCGAAGTGCTGGAGTACAGGCCCGGCGCGGGAGAACTGCGGCGTCATCCGCTGCCCCCTTCCTCCGCGGGCTCCCCGGTGAACGAACTGTTCTCCGTTCACAACGCCTGCGGCAGGGTGTTCGCGCTTAACAACGTCAATCCCGCCCTCTTCGAGCTCGACGGCGGCGGCCGCCTGCTCAGGGCGCTTTCGCTGCACGAGGCCGGACTGCTGGAGAAGGGCTCGGTGGTATTCCAGCTGATACGCAACCCGTTCCGGGGAACGCTGCTGCTGGCGGTATACGGCAGGGACCCGGGAGCCTCGGACAGGGAGCGAATGGCGCTGGGCTGGGGCGCCCTGCCGGGCCGCCGCATACTGGAGCTGGACGAAAGGACCTTCTCCCTGGTGAATTCCGCGGAAACGGGTTACCCGTCGATGGACCTCGCCCTTTCACCGGACGGGAAAAGGCTCTACGCCCCCGGCGTGTTCAAGTACGGCATATACGAGCTGGACGCGGCCACGCTGGCCTTCCGCCGCGTAATACCGTCCCCCTCCCACGTCCGCTCGCTTAAATTCTCGCCCGACGGGAAAAGAATGTACGCCGCCGCCTACCTGGACGGGGAAATCGTCGCCTACGACGCGGTCTCGATGGCGAGGCTGGGCTCTTTCTACGCCACGCCGCGGCCGTCGGCTCTGGCGGTCACGGAAAAATATCTTTACGTGGCCGGCGCCGGCGGCCTGTTCAGGATACCCGCCGCGGAGCTGGACGGGGCGCTGCGCTGACCCCGCGGCCGTAGAGGAAAGGGAATAACTTCCCCAGCACGAAATGGAACGCGCCGCGGTAGGCGCGCCGGTTGAACTCCCGTATCACCTCGCGCCGGTGGAAAAGCTTGAGCAGCGTGTCCGGCAGCGCGTAATGCAGGGCGAGCAGGCCGAAATAGGCCAGCTGCACCAGCAGCGGGCTGTGCGCGTCCTTTATCAGGTACTTGCCCTCGTAGAAATCCTCCGGCCGGCTCTCGGCCAGCCTGCCCGCGGCGGACAGCTCTTCGTACAGCTTCGACCCGGGCAGCGGCGTGTATATGGTCATGCGGAAGATGTCGGAATTGCGGCGGCCGTGGAAGAAGGTCGCCAGGTTATCCCGCATGGAGGTGCCGGGGCCGCCGAAGACGTGCGTGCCGTATACGGCCACGCCGTTGCGCCGCAGTATCCGCGACGCCTCCCTGTTGATATCCGCCGAGTTGCCCTTGCGCGCCTCGTCATGCACCTTACGGGTATAGCCTTCGAAGCCGACAACGGCTATGTGAAGCCCCGCCCGCGCGCCCATCTCTATCAGCCAGGGCTCGGCCGCGATTATATCGGCGCGTATCTGCACGCCGAACCGGAAACCCATGTTATCGCGCAGCATGGCATCCAGAACTTCGCGCACGATATCGGGGCGGGTGCCGAAAGAATCGTCGTTTATCGAGAACTCGGTGACGCCCATCCTTTTAAGCTCGCGGAGTTCGGCTATTATCCGGGAGGCGGATTTGTAGCGCGGGGCGCCGTAATAGCCGGGGATGGAACAGAAAGAGCATTGATACGGGCAGCCGCGCGATGTCTCCACCGCGGCGTAAAGTCCGTCGGTGAAGCGCGCCCGGTAAAGCGAGCCTTCGCGGTAGGGCAGGGGGACGGCGTCCAGGTCGGCCGGCGGCTCGCCGGGAGGGGCGACGCGCAGCTCGCCGCCGGGGTCCCGCCAGGCGCACCCCTTCAGGCCGTCCAGCGGCCGGCCGGCCGCCAGCGCTTCCACGACGGGGGAGACGGTGTTCTCCGCCTCGTAGAGCACCGCCGCGTCGAAAGGCGAGCCCGGGGCCAGGAATATATCGGGCGAAAAACTGGGGGCCTGGCCGCCCACGAAAAACTTAACGGCCGGCAGGCGCCGCCTCAGTTCGCCCGCCACCTTCAGCACCATAGGGGCGTTGGGAAGCTCGGAATTGGAGAAGCCTATGACGTCGGGGGAAAATTCGCCCACGGCCCGCAGAAGGTCGGGGTGCATCGGCCGCAGGTGCTGCGCGCTGAAAACCCTCGCCTCGTGGCCCGCGGCGCGCAGCGCGCCGGCCACCACCTGCAGGCCCAGCGGCGGGACCTCGGGGAAAAGCCCCTGCAGCGTATGGAAAGGCTGCCAGGGCGGAGTGGTCAGGAAGACTTTAGCCATCAGAGTATCCTGTCGAGGACCTTTCCCCTCCAGTCATTGAGGCGGTTGGCCAGAAGCCAGCCGGAAAGTATCGCCGTGGTCACGCCGGTACCCGGGCGCGTCCAGTGGCCGGCGTGATAAAGGCCTTTTAAGGGCGACTTCTGGGGCATGCGGAAAGTCAGCGCCTGCCCGGGCGAGTTCTCCCAGCCGTACATGGCGCCGCCGGAGGAATTGGTCAGCCTGTTCATGTCCCCCGGCGTCATGATCTTCCTGACCTTTATATGCGAAGACAGCCCGGGGAGGCGGCGGCTCTCCACGGCCGCGATCATCTCCGCCGCGATCTCATCCTCCCGGCCGCGCCAGTCGCGCTCCGGTTTCCAGGGCAGCAGCGTCGTCAGTATCAGCGTGCTGTGGCCGGGCGGGGCCAGTTCCGGCGAGATGCGGGTCGGCGAATAGGCGCTGACGGCGGCGGGCTCGCCGCGCTCCATGGCGGCGAAGGTCTCCTCGTGGTCGTAGCCGGGGTAGATCATGTATTCGTGTTCTTCGAGTCCGTTCTTCGACACGTCGTAGTCCAGCCCCAGGCAGACGCGGAAGGGCCCCATGGAAGGCTTCATCCGCGCCAGTCCGCGCGCGAACCGGCCGGGCGCGTCGCCCGGCCGCAGCAGTTCCGAATAGGTGTGCCTGGCGTCGGCGTTCGAGATAACCACCCGCGCATGGATACGGCGCCCGCCGGCCAGTTCCACGCCGGACGCGCGCCCCCCTTCGGTCAGGATGCGGGCCGCCGGGGAGGAGAGCAGCAGCTCGCCGCCGGCCTCCCTGAAAGCGTCCGCCATGGCCTCGGCCAGGCGGTGCGAGCCGCCGGCCGGGTAGTAGCTGTGCTCCATGTGCTGCATCGCCACGAAAACGTCCATCATGACGCCGGCCACCCGCCGCGGAGGCAGGCCCAGGTAAAGCCAGGAGGAATGCATCACCGCGCGCAGCCGCGGGTTCCGGACCCAGCGCCTCAGCATGGCGTCGGCGCCGGACCGCACGCGCGAGGCTATGCCCCAGGGGAAAGTGAACGGGAAGGAGGCGAGGCCGGCCGGGCCGGCCACCCGCATGACCATAGAGTCCGCTATCGCGTTGGCGCCGTAGAGCAGGCGCTGCGCTATGACCGCGTCCTTTTTGAGCGTGGCCAGCCCGGACAGCATGCGGTCGATGTCCGCGGCGTCATCCGGAAAATCCTTTTTCAGCTCCGCGCGAAGCCCCTCCCGGTCCCCCGGCAGCCTGTAAGAGCGGTCCGGCATGTCCACCACCAGGAAAGGCTCCACCCGGAGGAACCTTACCCTGTCGTAAACTCCGTATTCCTTAAGTATCTCCGCGCTCATCCCCCCGCCGCCGATGCCGGTCAGCTGGTGCACGGCCAGGTCGAAGGTGTAGCCGCCGTAATCCCGGGCCGTGCAGTTGCCTCCGGCCCAGGCGTTCTTCTCGGCGACGAGGACTTTCCAGCCGCGGCGCGCCAGGCCCAGCCCGGCCGAGAGGCCCCCTGCCCCGGCCCCCACTATCACCGCGTCGTAAACAGTCCCGTTCATGCCGACGGCTCCTCGTCCCCGCGGGCGCCCGCGCCGCCGGCCGGCTGGCGGCAGGCCAGGTGCAGCGCGGCGTTCATGAGGATGAACGGCGCGGCGGTACCGGCCAGCAGATCGCGGTGGAAAAAGAAGGACCAGGCGAAGGCGGCGGCCGCCAGCAGGGCGGCCAGGCCGCGGCGGCGGGAGAACCTGTCGTCGAGCCAGACGGCGAAGAGAACTGGGCGCAGGGCGAGCGCCAGGCGCAGCGCCGCGTACCAGAACATGAACACCGCCCCCTGGTACTCGCGGTAAAGGTCTATGACGGGGGCCAGGCCGGCCAGGAAAGACAGGGCGCCGGTGCAGAGCAGCAGCGCGGCGGCGCCGAATACGTCCCGGGGTTTGACCCGGGCGCGAAGTGAAAGGACGGCGAAGCCGGCGCAGAGCGCGGCACCGGTCCTGAACGAGAGGGCCCAGGCTTCGTCGGTATATCCGCCCATCCCCGCCAGGCGGAGGAAAACGGCGAGCGGGACCAGCGACAGCCCGAAAAATAAATTCTCCCTGGTAAGAGCCCGCCTCATGAGAAGAACCTGTCGAAGAGCCGGCCCGCCGGGCTGGCCAGCCTCCGCCCGAGTATCCAGCCGGAGAGTATGGCGCCCGTGACGCCGGTCCCGGGCCGCGTCCAATGGCCGGCGTGATAGAGGCCCTTCACGGGCGAATACATGGAAAGCCTCTTCATAAGGGTCTGGCCCGGGGTATTGGCCCAGCCGTACATCGCGCCCATGTGCGAACCTGTGATGCGGAAAAGGTCCTCCGGCGTCATGATCTTTTTGACCTTCACACGCGAGGAAAGGCCGGGGAGCCGGCGCTTTTCCGCTATCTCAATCATCCGGGAGGCTATCTCCTCCTCGCGTCCCCGCCAGTCCCGCGCGGGCCGCCAGGGCATCAGCGCCGTGAGTATCAGCGTGCCGCATCCCGGCGGCGACAGGTCCGGGGATATTCTGGAGGGCGAATAGAGGCTGACGCCCGGAACCTCTCCGCGCTCCATGGCGGCGAAGGTGGATTCGTGATCGTAGCCGGGCAGTATCATGTACTCGTGATGTTCCAGCCCCTCGTCCGAAGGGTCGCGGTCCAGCCCGAGGCAGACCCGGAACGGAGCTATGGAGGGAGGCATGCTCTCCAGCCGGGCCAGGAACCCCGCGGGCAGGGAGGAGGGGTCCAGCAGCCGGCGGTAAGTGGCGAGGATGTCCGTGTTGGAAACGACGGTTTCCGACGCGAAGCGCCGGCCGTCCTCCAGCTCCACGCCGCGCGCGCGGCCGTCTTCGGTCACGATGCGCTTCACGGGCGCGCCCAGCAGGAGCTCCCCGCCTTTCCGGCGCAGCGCTTCCGCCATGGCGTCGGCCAGCCTCTGGGAGCCGCCGGCCGGATAATAACCGCCGCACATGTGCTGCATGGAAACGAAGATGTTCATCATCAGGCCGGAAAGGCGCGACGGCGGCAGACCGAGATACGGCCACGAGGCGTGCACGACGGCGCGAAGCCTGGGGTCTCTCACCCAGCGCCGCAGCACAGAGTCGGCGTCGGAGCGCTGCCGCAGGACCAGCCCGGCGAACGCGGTGAAAGGGAAGGAAAGCAGTTTCCCGGCGCCGATCTCGCGCCGCAGGGCCTCGTCCATCCAGCGGTTCCCGCCGTATACGATACGCTGGGCGATGAGCGCGTCCTTGCGCAGAGAATCGAGGCCGTCTATCATCCGCTCTATGTCGCCGGCGTCGCCGGGGAAGGCCTTGACCAGTTCGTCGCGGAAAGCGGCGCGGCCGCAGCGTATCTCGTAGGAGCGGTCGGGCATGTCCACGACCAGGAAAGGGTCCACCCTGCGCAGTTCCACGCGGTCGGACACCCCGTACTCTTTCAGTATGGAGGAGCAGACGCCGTCCCCGCCGGCGCCGGAGAGCTGGTGCACGGCCAGGTCGAAGGTGTAGCCGCCTTCCGTGACGGAGGTGCAGTTGCCGCCCGGCGCGCCGCCCTTCTCGGCGACCAGGACCTTGAGGCCGCGCCCGGCCAGCGAGAGGGCGGCCGAGAGGCCGCCGGCGCCGGCGCCCACAACTATCGCGTCGTAACCGGAGCTCATGCCCCTCCGCCTTCGGCCTCGCTCAGCCTCCTGAAAGATACCACGTTCCGCAGCAGCCGCCAGGCCCGCAGCGGTATGTCCAGCCGGCTGGGCCTGTCGCGCAGTATGCGCAGGGCACGGAGGGGGTTAAAATAGAAACCGTAATAGGCCCAGCGGTAGAGCGCGCGGTACCGGGCGTCGGACATCTCGCTGGCGTTGAACGGCGCGCCGTAGTACTCGTAGTCGATGCTTCGCGCGTCCTTCGGCAGCTTGCCGGCCTTCTCGAAAAGGCCGTAGAGGCCGGTGTTGCGGAAAGGATTGGGGGTGAAGAACATCGCCAGGTGCAGACGCGAGGCGTGCGCGAACTTTATGGTCGCGCGCATCTCCGCTTCCGTCTCGGTCGGGAACCCGAGCATGAAGAAGCCGCGCGTGAAGATCCTGCGGTCCGCCAGCATGTCTATCGTGCGCGAGGCCTTCCCGAGATCCAGGTCTTTGCCCAGCAGCCGCTGCAGCCGAGGCGAGGCGGTCTCTATGGCGACGGAGACCTCGCCGGCGCCGACGCGCGTCAGCAGCTCCACCGAACGCTCGCGCATGATGTCGGCGCGTATGGCGTTGGGAAAACTCAGCACCGGGCGGAGCCCCCTTTCCAGCATCAGTTCCAGCATCCGGTCGAACCGCCGCTGGTCGAAATTTGCTATATCGTCGAGCACCTCTATATCGCGCGCTCCCATCGCCAGCAGGCGGGCCGTTTCCTCCGCCACGCTTTCCGGCGACCGGGCGCGGAACCTCTTGCCGAATATCTGGTGGCAGTACACGCAATGATACGGGCAGCCGCGGCTGGTGAACATGGTGAAATACGGCCTGAAACCGGCGCTGGTCATGCTGCCGCGGCCCCAGAATTTTTTATAGTCGATGAGGTCCCAGGCCGGGAAGGGGAGCGAATCCAGGTCGGCGATGGGGGCGCGCGGCGCGGAGAGTTCGACGCGGCCATCGGCGCGGAATGCGAGGCCGGGCAGGGCGCGCAGGAGTTCCGGCCGCGCCCAGCCAGGGCCTTCCGATATTATCAGCTGCACCAGGTCCGCGAAAGTTTCCTCGCCTTCGCCTATGACGGCGGCGTCGGTATTGGGGTCGGAGAGCGCTGCCGCGGGATCGGCCGACGGGTGAGGACCGCCCAGTATCACCGGGATGGACGGGTCGATCTCTTTCACGGCGGCCGAGGCCTTGTGCGCGAGGAAGGCCTCGGGGGTCAGCGCGCTTATCCCCACGACGTCGGGGCGCGAAGAGCGGGCGGCGGCCGCCAGGGCTTTAAGGGGCTCGGGCTCCAGGGTGCCGTCCACCACGCGCACCTCCGCCCCGAGGCGGTCGCGCAGATAAGCGGCGATATAGAGCAGTCCCAGCGGCGGGGTCACGCCGGTCACCTTGGAGACGACGCTGCGGCTTTTGAACAGGATGACCGACGGCCTCTTCATCAGGGCGACACCTCGCCCAGGCCGGCCTCGAGCACGGCGCGCGCCACCTTCTCCCCGCTTTTAAGCAGGGGCTTCAGCGGTACCTTCCTTATCCGGGAGCTGTAATACATGCAGAGCAGGCAGCCGAGGTAGAGGTCGGCGCCGCAGGACTTTATCTCGGCGTAGGCCCGGTCGCGCAGGGCGTCGAGCCTCTCCCAGTCTATCCCCTCCGACAGGCTGCCGATCCTCCATTCGTCGAGGAGGGATTTCGGCAGCGCGGGCGAGGAGGCGGCGACCAGCGAACTGGGGTAGAAGAACCTGTCGGTGCCTATCGATATCTCGTTGGACATCCTGAAATCCGCGGCGCCGCCGGAGAGGTCCTTTAGCGCCACCCTGTTGAGGCGCCCGGAGCGCAGATGCTTCGCGGCGGTCCGTTTGAGCGCGGCCAGCACCCGCCTCAGTTCGCGCAGGTCGGCGGCCGGCCAGACCTCGTCGAGGACGAAGGAAGGCTTGACCGCCTGCAGGCCCAGCGCCAGCAGGAAGAGCATGTTCTCGGTCATGCGGCGGTAGCTGACTATGGAGACCGTGGGTACCGCGTCCAGCCGGGCGCGCAGCTCCGGGGGCAGCGCCAGGACGCGGCCGATGACGGAGCCGAAGGACGAGCGCCCCGAGGCCGAAGGGCGGCAGGCGTCGTGGCTCTCCTTCTCGCCGTCAAGGCTCAGCCTGACCTTCACGCCCGCCTTGAGCATGGCGCGCGCCTTGTCCGGGGAAAGCAGCAGGCCGTTGGTGAAAAGCTCGGTGCCGGCGCCGCGGGGCCTGGCGGACTTTATGTGGCCCAGCAGGCCGGGCATCAGCCGCCAGAGCAGCAGCGGCTCGCCGCCGCTGACGCTTATCTTGTCGCAGGTGCGGGCGGCCCCCTCGAGATAGAGATCGACGGCGCGGCGCATCTCGGCCGCGGTCAGCGCGGTCCGGCCCATATTGCGGCCCGCCGCGTAGCAGTAGCGGCAGCGCAGGTTGCAGGCGTTGGTTACGCAGAGGTCCAGCTCGCGCGTCGGCATCAGGCGCCCCTCTCCCAGGCCGCGGCCAGTTCCTGGGGCGGCAGCGCCTTTATCGCTTTGAACTCGGAACCGCCGTAAAGTTTTATGTAGCTCTTCTCCACGCCCTTGCACCTGTCGTAGAGCAGGCAGCCGCGGCAGCCCTTAACTTTCGCGGAGCCTTCGGCCTTCATCTCCTGCAGCCCGCGCATGGTGCCGTCGGGCAGCATCAGTTCCTCCTGCGCCTCGCCGGACGATGGCAGTTCCCAGTCGGCCATGACGTTGAAATACTCCGGCATCAGGCAGGGCGGAAAATTGACCACCATCCGGGCGAAGGACGGCAGCCCGGAAGAGGCGATATGGGCCAGGCCCCGCCTGACATAGGGCACCGTGGAGGATATCCTCGTCCGCAGCAGGGCCGCGTTGCCGGCCATCAGGCCGGCGTAATGGCCGTAGATGATGTTGTAGTAGTTGATCTTCAGCTCCCCGAAGACGAAACGGAAGAATTCAGGAAAACGCCGGTAGTTCAGGCGGTTGACGACCTGCGCCAGGCCCACTTCCAGGCCGGCGGCCTGGGCGGCGCGCACGGTGGCGACCACCCGGTCGAAAGCGCCCTTCACGCCGACCAGCCGGTCGTGCACCGCGGCCGAAGGCCCGTGCAGCGAAACGTCGAGCATGTTGACGCCGGCGGCCCGCAGCCGCGGCATCAGCGTCCTGTCGGAAAAATTGACGCTGTTGGTGCAGACCTTCACCAGCGGGTAGCCCATCTTCCGGGCCAGTCGGGCTATCTCCGGCAGGTCCGGGCGCAGCGTGGGCTCGCCGCCGATGAGGCTGGCTATCCAGGCCCCGCTCCTGCGCCCGGCGTAGAGAGCCCGGGCTATGTCCTTCATGTCCGCCGGCGGCGCGTCGGAGGCGTGGAAATCGGCGGGGTTATAGCAGAAGACGCAGCGGAGATTGCAGCGGTAATTGACCGTGACCTCGCAGACCTTCGGCTTGCGGTACACCGGCCAGCGCACGCGGGCCAGGCGGCGGCGAAGCTCCGCGGCGGGCGCGCCCGGTGCTGCCGCGAGCGCGGCCGCGAGGTTCTTTTTGACGAACGGGTTGGACTTCATGGAAAAACCGTCCCCCCCGCGCCCTCGCGCGGGGGGTCATACCGCGTACGGGACCGCGCCGGCGCTCAGAGCTCGCCGGGCAGCGCGGCGTAGAACACGGCCGCCTTGACCAGGTGGTCTATCGGCATGTTCTCGTTGACCGTGTGGGCGTAGATCTCGTTGGACGGGCCGAAGCCTATCGTAGGGATGCCCAGGCGGCCGGCCGAAGCCACGCCGTTGGTGGAGAACACCCAGCGGTCTATGACCGGCTTCTTCTTGAGCGCTATGGCCGCGGCGCGGGCGCCGGCCTGCACCAGCTTGTGGTTCTCCGGCAGCACCCAGGTCGGGAAGTATTTCTCCTGGCCGACCTTCAGGCCGGTCCAGGCGGTCTCGGAGTACTGCAGCACCTCGACGGAGGCCTTCGCCTTCTTCACGGAAGGCAGCCGCTTTATCTCGGCGACCGAGCTCTTGAGCGTCTCGCCCACGGTCAGGCGGCGGTCCAGGTATATCGTGCACTCGTCGGGCACGGCGTTGAGCGACGGCGTCTTGCACTCTATCGAGGTGACGGCGACGGTGCCCTTGCCGATGAACTTGTCGTTCTTGAGCCGCTTGTTGAGGGCGGTGATCTCCTTGGTGATGTCGGCCATCTTGACCACGGCGTTGTCGCCGCGCTCGGGCGCGCTGGCGTGGCAGCTGCGTCCCTTGGTCACGACCTTCATCTCCATGCGGCCGCGGTGGCCGCGGTACACCTTGAGGTCGGTCGGCTCGGTGATGACCACGAAGTCCGGGCGGATCTTCTCCTTGTTGACGATATGCAGTATCGGGAGGCCGTCGCAGTCCTCCTCCATGACGGAGCCGACGACCATAAGCGTATAGTCGCCCTCGAGGCCGAGTTCCTTTATCATCTTGGCGGCGTAGACCATCGGGACCATGGAGAGCTTCTGGTCGGTGGCGCCGCGGCCGTAGATATGGCCGTTCTTGACCAGGCCGGCGAACGGGTTTATCTTCCAGGCCTTGGGGTCGCCTATGCCGACGGTGTCGATATGGGCGTCCATCATGATCTTCTTCTTCCCCTTGCCGAGGAAGCCGATGATATTGCCCATCGCGTCGATCTTCACCTTGTCGAAGCCGACCTTTATCATCTCTTTCTTGATGCGCTCCACCAGCGGGCCTTCCTTGCAGGAGAAGCTGGGGATCTTGACCAGGTCCGAGGCGAACTTCACCATGTCGTTCCTGTATTTCAAAGCGGTCTTGTGCAGCAGTTCTTTCTTGTCCATTTTTCCTCCGTAGATGTGCTGAATATATTCTATATAATTGGGCCTGTCTTAGAGCATCCGCAGGTAGCGTTCCAGCGCCCGCGCGAAGGTCTCGGTGTCGGCCGGCGTATTGTAGGTGAAATACGACAGCCGCAGGGTTTCCTTCACGCCCGAGGCCAGGCAGGCCAGGTCGGCGCAGTGGCGGCCGGAGCGCACGGCTATCGAAAGCCCTTTGACGCTCGAGTCCAGGAAGAGAGCGAAGTCCTGAGCCGAGAAGCCGCGTTTCTCCGGGACTATCGATATGAGCGAGCCCTCCGCCAGGGCGGCCCGGTCGCCCAGAACGCGGACGCCTTTTACGGCCGACAGCCTGTCATGAGCGTCCATGACCAGCCCGGAGACATGCGCCCGGATATTGCCGAAGCCGGCAAGTTCCAGCCGCCGTATCGCCGCGGCCAGGCCGGCCGCGCCGGCGTAATTCTGAACGCCGGCCTCGAAACCCCTGTTGCCGCCGATATATTTAGCCTTGTAGCCTCCGTCGCGTTCCACTCCCTCCACGGTGCCGCCGCCGACGCGCCAGGGGCGCAGCTTCGCCATCAGCTCCCGGCGGACGTAAAGCGCGCCGGTGCAGTAGGGCGCGCCCAGTTTGTGGCCGGAAAAGGCGCAGGCGTCGGCCCCCTCGGCCGCGGCGCCCGAGCCGTGGGTGGGGGCGAACTGCGCGTCGTCGGAAAAGAGATAAGCGCCGGCCGCGCGCGTAACAGCCGCCGCGCGGCGGATCTCCTGCCTGCCGCCGAAGATATTGGAGGCGTGGTTGAGGCAGACCAGCGCTGTGCGGCGGCCCAGCAGCCGGGGCAGGGCGTCCAGGTCGGGGGCGAGCCCTTTGAGCGGGAGGACCTTCAGTTTCACCCGCCCGGCGGCGGCCAGCCGCTCGAAAGGAAGGAAAACGGCGTTATGCTCCAGCGGCGACAGGACCACCTCGTCGCGTTCTTTCGTGAAGGGAAAAGAGTTGGCCAGCAGGTTGGCCGCGTCGGTGACGCCGCCGGCGAAGATGACCTCGTCGGGCGAAGCGGCGCCCATGAAGTCCGCGACGGCGCGCCGAGCGGACTCGAACTCCTCCTCCATGCCGGCGGACAGCGAATAGAAGGAGCGGCGCCCGCCGCAGCCGCCCAGCCGCAGCAGGTTCTCCCGCTGCGCGTCGGCCGCGCCGCGCATCTTGAGGACGGTGCAGGCGCTGTCGAGATACACCAGCCTGCGCCCGGAGAAGCGGGCCTTCAGGACGGGGAATTCCTTGTTGAGCGCGGCGAGGGACTTGTTCATAGCGTCTTGTGGACCTTTATATAGTCCTTTCGGGGACCGGGGCAGATATTTTTCATGCGGCAGCCCCGGCAGGCGGCGACATAGGCCTTCTCGGCCAGCTGCGGGCCCCGCTCTCCAGATGATAGTTTTTTGGCGTCCACGCTTGAAAGCGCGAACCCGCCGAGGAAACACGGCGGTATGTGGTCGGTCTCGCAGACCAGCCCCCGCTCCCGGCAAAGCCCCAGCGCTTTTACGAGGTAAGGCGAAACGGCCCCGTAGCGCGGCACATGCCGGCCGCCGCCGGACCGGCCCGAAGCCTTTATGAAACTGAACTGTATCCAGGATACGCCCTCGAGCCGGCCCGCCGCGAATTCGACGAAGGCCGGCAGGCGCCGGTAATTGAGCGAATTTATCACGTGGGTCAGCCGCACCGCCGCCCCGGCTTTTATCAGCCGGCGAACGCCGCGCGATCTTGCGGCGAAAGCCCCGCGGGCCCGGGTTATCTTAAGATCGGCCGCGGCCGTGTCAGACGGAAAATTGACGTTGAAATAGCCGCCGGACAGACCGACCGCCCGGACCAGCCGCCTGAAATAAGCCTCCGGCAGCCCCGCGAGAAGAACGCCGTTGGTCTGCAGCTCCACCCGCCGCTTACGGCCGGCGCAGTAGAGGACGAATTTAAGCAGCGCGCCCCTGTCGGCCAGCAGCGGCTCGCCGCCCGATATCTGGACCAGGCCCGGCTCTTTGAGCGCCGCCGCCCACGAGGCGAGACCCTCCCCTTCCGGGGCCGAGGTCTCGGCCGGGTAGGAACAGAACACGCAGCGCTGGTCGCAGGCGGTCAGAAGGTGCACGAGAGGGCTCATGCGCGTTCCTCCGAGCCCGCGCCGGGCCTGGTCCGCCAGAGGAATACGCCGCGCTCCAGTTTCTTCTCCACAAGGCCCTTCTTCTCCAGCGACAGGCCGGCGTTGAGCACGGCGTTGCCGTCGGAGCAGTCGCGGCAGATGGCCATCTTTTTGGAGAAGGCCAGCACGGCGGCGGTGGTCTTCCATCCTCCCCCTTCGAGTATTTTCACCATGCAGCGTTCATTGTCGGAGAAGAAAGTCCTCTCCGAGGGGCCGCCCTTTTCCCTGCGGGGCCGGGGGAGCGACCTGAAAGGCCTGAAGCCGCGCCAGCCGTAGAGCTCCGCGTAATTGCGGTCGGCGCCGCGGCAGCGCGCGGCCAGCGCGCAGCGCCGGCACGGCGGGCCGTGGACCTTGGCCTCCTCGGCGTTGGCGTCGAGGTCGCTGCTCCCGCCTTCGGGGTCCGTGACCGTAGTGTTGAACTTATCGAGCCCTATCGCCAGCGACTCGCGGCCCTTGAGGAAGCAGGGCGGCACGTTGAGGAAAAGGATCTCGCCGCCCAGCCCGCGCCGCTCCATCAGCTCGGCGGCTTTTTTGAAATAAGGCGCGCAGTCGGGCAGGCTCACCCCCAGCCTGGAGTGATTGGCCCGCATGCTGCCGATATAGACGGGATAGATGACCACGAAACTGCTTATCCCTTTGCGCAGCCAGTAGTCGATGACGGAGTCCAGCCGGCGGTAATTGAGCCGGTTGACCAGGATATTATTGGCGACGCGCAGGCCCAGCCCGCGCAGGTTCTCCACCCCGGCGGAGGCCTTCGCGAAAGCGCCTTTAACCCCCACGAGCAGGTCGTGCTCGGCGGCCCTGTCGCTGGTGAAAGAGAATTTAACGAGCGTCAGGCCCGCCCTGGCCAGCCGGCGGCAGAAAGCCTCGTCGGCCAGCCGGATGCCGTTGGTCTGGACGCGGATGAACCCGAAACCCGCCCGCCTGCCCGCGGCGACTATCTTCTCCATGTCGGGGCGGATGAGCGGCTCGCCGCCGGTCAGGCCGAGACGGCGGTAGCCTCCCTTGTAGGCGGCGCGGATATCGGCCAGCAGCCGCGGCGTCGGGGCGTTGAGAGATTTATCGAAGCTGCCCTGCGAACAGAACAGGCAGCGCGCGCTGCAGTTGTAATTTAATATCAGCTCGTAGCACTTCCCCTTCACCCCGGCTCCCTTTTTCATAGCGGCCCCTCCAGTCCCTGACGGCGGCGGAAGGCCGGCAAGCGGGAGAGGGCCTTCACCAGTCGGCGCATAGCCGCGCCGTAGGCCCTGGAGAATGAGAGGCGGAGGTCCATGGCCGCGCGCAGGTCGGACTGGGCCAGCCCGCCGGCGTGGCGCAGCAGCGAATAATAGCCGGCGGGACAGAGCGGTTCGGACGGAGAGGCCCCCGCCGCGGCGGCCTCGGCGAAGAACTTCGCGCGCCCCGCGGCGCCGGAGAAACGGCGGCGCGAGGCACCGGGCGCCGCCAGCAGCTTGTCGCAGGGCAGGACGGCCCCCTCCGGAGACAGCGTCATCGAGGCGCAGCCGGCGGTGTCCTCCCCGCGCATGGAACCCAGGAGCTCGTAGATATTGGCTATCTCGTAGACGGGCCGGCCGGCGCGGTCCAGGGCGGCGTAGTCGCGCCCGACACGCAGGAGTTCGGCCGAAAGAACGCGGGCTTCGGCGGGGCCCCAGGAGGCCTTGATGTCCGGCGCCCAGGCTATCGAGCGGAAACCGGCCGAGTAGAGGGACATTACATTGGCGGCCAGGCGCCCGGCGTTCTCCGGCCGCACCACCGCGGAAACGGTCATGCGGGCCCTGAGCCCGCGCGGCAGGTCCCGCAGCGCGGCCGCGTAGGCCGACCCCCCGGCCTTCAGCCTGCGGAACCTGTCGTTGTCGGCCCTGCCCCCGTCGAGGCTGAGCACTATCCTGGCTCCCAGTCGCAGCAGTTCCTCCGCGCGACCGCGCGAAAGCGCCGCGCCGTTGGTGAAGACGGTCGCGCCGACGCCGGGATACAGCCTGGCCAGCCGCGCGACCGCGGCCCGCAGCACTCCCCAGCGCAGGAGCGGCTCGCCGCCGAGAAAAGTGATCTTATCGCCGCCGGCCCGCACGAAAGAATCTATCTTACCGTTCAGCGCGGCGGGCTTCACAGAGCCGCGGCCGCCGGGCACGAAGCAGTACGCGCAGGCCATGTCGCAGGCGCGCGACAGGTAAACGGTCAGATGCGAGGGCGTCCTCACGGGTACCTCTTCATTGGGCGGAGTTCGGAGTCGCCGTATCGCGAGAAGTATTCGGTCCAGATGCCTTCGCAGGCGTCCCAGGCCGCGCAGCCGCGGCAGCGCTCCGTCCTGCGCCTGCCCACGGCGCGGCGCGAGGCGATGGCGTCGGGATTGATGAAATCGGGGGCCCAGTGTTCGGTCTCGAAAAGGGCCCGCTCGTTGATCTCGCTTATCTGGCCGAGGTAGCCGGCGAAATGACAGAGCGGGACGTAGCGGACCTTCCACTCCGTGAAGCCGGCCTTGTTGCCGATGTCCAGCGCCCGCCTCATGTACGGCGCCGCGTCGGAGATGCGCGGCACCAGGGCGCGGAAATCGTTCTTCGCGCCGCCGTAATTGGGGTCCACGAAGATATACTCCACGTTGCGCACGCCGTTGCGCGCGTAGAACCGGGCGATATCCGGCAGGCGGCGCATGTTCCGCTTGACCACCGTGGTGTTGCCGTTGATATTGCGGAAGCCCAGCGCGCGCAGGTTCTCGAGCCCCCGCGAGAGCTCGCGGAAGCTGCCGGGCGAACGGGTGAGCGCGTCGTGAACGCGGGCGTCGGGCCCGTGCACGGAGAAGATAAGAGCGCCGATGCCGGACTTCACTATCGCGCGGGCGGCCGCCGGATCGGAGAAGACGCGGCCGTTGGTGGCCGCGACCACGTCCTTTATCCCCAGCCGCCTGGCGGCCCGCACCAGCGCCGGGAAATCGGGCCTTATCGTGGACTCCCCGCCGATTATCTCCACTATCTTCGCCCCCTTGCGTCTGGCGGCGTAAAGGTCGCGCAGCAGCTCCGCCGTGGTCTTCTCGGGCAGGTCCCGCTTGTCGGCGTCGATGCAGAAGCGGCAGTTGTTGTTGCACCGGTAGCCGGTGAACAGGACTATTTTCAGCCGCTTCGGGCGCGCGGAGGTTTTTTTCTTTTTCATCTGATGTAATGTCCCAGGTTCCTGTCCAGGAAAAGCGTCAGCAGCGCGCCCGCGTATATCCAGAGGGCGAAAGGTCTGCCCTTGACGGTCTCTATCTTGGGGTCGGGCACTTTCTCCGCCAGGCGGCCCATCCACTCGCGCAGGAGCCGGGCCTGCTCCTCCGAAAGACCGTCCTTGAAACAGTCCTCGAAGGCCCCTTCGAAAACGGGGTTGTTGCGGGCGACGCGCAGCTCGGCCGCGGAAAGGATCACTCCCTCTTTCACCTCGGCGGCCGGCAGGTAGACCAGGTCCTTCTTCTCCATCAGGTATTCCAGCATGAAACGCCCGACGAAGATCAGCGCGCTGAACCTGGCGACATTGGACCCGGCGCCCAGGACCACCTCGAAAAGCCTCTCGCTGAAGAAAAGCAGGCCCAGGCCGAAATAGAGGGCGTAAGACACCGCCGAGACCCTCATCCATGCCCGGCTGCGGAAATACGGCGCTATCTTGTCCCAGAGGAAGAACATGAAGAAGAACAGCACGCCCGTGTGGCTGAAGACCCTGAACAGCGCGCCGCTGAGCTCCTTCATGAGTATCTGCTGCAGCAGGAAGATGAAACCGAGATTGAGCAGGTACGGGGCCACGGCCGCGCGGCCGTTCTCGCCGGCTATGGCGGCCAGGCGCTGCCGCGCGTCGCCGCGCAGCTTGGCGAAGAACTCGGAGGGGGCCGCGGACCGGAACCCTTCGGCGACATAGGACCCCAGCACGTAAAGCGAGGCGGCTATGAAGGTGTTTATGAGGAAGACCAGGAAGAGGTATCCGGGCATGCCGCCGACGAACGGGTGGATGAGCGGCAGGAAAGCCGAGGCGACCATGAAGAACTTGGCGTCGCCGGCCGGCCAGAGCTCGGAGTACCAGAGCACCATCCCGGCGGCCGCGGTCCAGGCCAGGTGGCCGGCCAGCAGCCGGTAGAACTCCGGGTTGAGGAAACTGTCGGCGCGGCCGGACATCCCGAGCGCGGTATTGAGCGCCTGAAGCGCCAGCGCGAAGAACAGCAGCTTCAGACCCGCGGCTATCCTGGCGTTGGGGATCTTGCGCCGCTCGGCGTCCTCGCGCACCACGCCCAGCCCCCAGAGGAGGAAAGCGGCGAAGGTGAGCAGGGCCAGGTATTTCACCGGCGCACCTTCCGCAGCTCGCCGGTCCCGTAAACGGCGGCGTAATCCTTCATGAGGCCGGCGCACCCGCGCCTCAGCGCGCAGCCCCCGCAGGCCCCCGGCGGGTAGAGCCGGTCCTCTTCGGGCAGCGTCACCCAGCAGAGGCCGCGCAGGTCCGCGGGCAGGACGCACCTCGGGAAATGATAGAGCCTCAGTTCGGCGAAGCGGGCCAGCAGCGGGCGCAGCCGGGCTATGGCCTCGGCAGAATCCGACAGGCGCAGCGAAAGTTTTTTATTGTTCGCCGAAGACATCCCCTCTATCTCGTAATGGATAAGGACGACGCGGTAGCCGGCGGTGTCCGGGAATTCCCTCAGCAGCAACCCGAGCAGCGGGCCGAGCTTCTTTATGTTGAGACGGTGCAGGACGACGCGTATCTCCAGTTCCTGGCCGGCGCGCAGCCCCATGAAGTTGCGCAGGCCCGCCATGGTCTGGCGGAAAGCGCCGCGCACGCCCGCGACGGCGTCGTGCGTCCGCGCGTCCGGCCCGTGCACCGGCACTCCCAGGGAGAAGGGCGGAGCCGCCACGGCCATCACCCTGCGGGCAAAGGCTTTATCTCCCAGCCTGCGGCCGTTGGTCAGCAGCGTCAGCCTGGTGCCCGGAAGCCGGCGCCTGAAATAGGCCAGCAGCTTGATGAATTCTGGATGCATGGTGGGCTCGCCGCCGGTCAGGCTGACGAAGAAAGGCTTGTCGGGATTCTTGAGATAGACCTTGCCGTAGCGCCCGCTGAGGTAGCGCTCCAGCTTGCCCACCTGGCAGCGCAGGCCGTACTGCGACGCCTCCTGGCGCGCGAACTCGGGCCCGTTGGTGCACATCACGCAGCGGTTGTCGCACTTGTGCCAGACGGGGATATCGGGCATCAGCGTCCGTCCCCTTTTATCCACGACTCGATGACCCGCCGCTCGCGCGGCGAGGAAAGCCGCCGGAACACCGCGGCGAATATCCCCTTCTGCACGGCGCACCAGGAGCCGGCGGCGATGTTCCCCCAGGGCGAGCCCTGCGTCTCGTAATTATGGACGGGGCAGACCCCGCAGTAGGGCTTGTACGCGCAGCGGAAGCAGTGATGCTGCGATTCCAGGCAGGACGCCATGGCGCAGAGCCGGGACGCGGGCGAGGCGGCCTGATCGGCCGCCGAGGAGTCCCGGCAGGAACCCGTCCTGAAAAGCAGGTCGCCGCGCGCGCCGACCATGCGCCCTTCGTCGCAGGTATAGACCTGCCCGTCCCAGTTATAGGCCAGCTGGCCGGCGGCGGCGCCGCAGGGCGAGCGCAGGTCGAGGTAGTTGGGGTCCTCGCGCGAGAGTATCTTGCGCGCCAGCAGCGCGGCGTTGCGCTCGACGAAGCGCTCGCCCGCGAGGTTTATCCGCATGATATACGACAGGGCCTTGTCGTAGAAAGCGGCGAAAGCGGAAGGAGGATACCCTATCTCCTCCCAGACCGAGCCGGCGTAGCCTATGGGCGAGAGGGGACGCAGGAAAACTCCGCCCAGACCGAGCCGGCGGTACTCGTCGACGATCTCTTTCTCCCGGCCGAGCGAAAGACGCGTCGTGGTCATGAGGGCCGAGGGCAGAGAATCCTTCCCCCCTCCCCGGGCGCGCCGCTTTATCTCTTTGAGCCATTTCTCCGCCAGCGCGTGCGAGCCGCCGCCCAGCCTGCGGCGGTTGGCGTCGTGGAGGTCCGCAGGGCCGTCGAGCGAGGTGCAGACGGAGACCCCCCTCCCGACGAGGAAATCCAGCTTCGCACGGTCCATGAGGACCAGGTTGGTCACCACCGTGATCGCGAGGTCCTTGCCGGCCCGCTTGTTCTTCGACAGCGCGTAGTCCACCGCGCGCTCGAGCACCGGCCAGTTGAGCAGCGCCTCCCCGCCCTGGAACTCTATGGTTATGCCGGCGGCGGGGGAGGAGAAGGCGAGATCGACGGAGCGCCTCGCGGTCGGCCAGTCCATGTCCGCGCCGGCGCCCGTCCCGCAGGACGCGCGGCAGTACACGCAGGCCAGGTTGCAGCGCAGGGTCAGCACCAGTATGTGCAGGCTCGGCCCCGAAAAAAGTCCGGAAGCGAGGCCTTTTATCCCCGCTTCCTCCGCGGGCAGGTCCAGGCGTTCCCTGAAGAAATTGAGCGGCAGCAGCCGGCGGTACAGCGCGGAACCCTCGCGCACCCTGCCGCCCGCGAAGGCGGCGAACTCTTTTTCCTTCAGCAGCGCCCAGCGTCCGCCGTCATTGGTGACCAGCACGCCGCCGGGCAGGCGCTCGAAACGGAAAAAAGCGGGCTGAAGACCGGAGGCCTTTTTCATTTCTTCCTCCCGCGCGCGGGCGGCACCGGCCTGAATTCGTCCCAGCCGTAAAGTTCCGGGTACTCGTGCCAGGGCCCCTCGCAGCGGGCGTCCCAGCGGCAGCGGCGGCAGTCCGCCCGCTTGGCCTTGCCGGAATTGCGGCGGTAATCGGCGTAATTCTCCAGGTACAGGCCCGCGTCGGCGACGGGGCCCTCGGGGATGATGGCCTCGGCCACGCATCGCTCGTATCCTTTCATCAGGCAGTAAGGCACGGCCTCGGTATAGCAGGGTACGCCGGCCCTTATTCCTTCGTCGAGCGCCTTCTTCATGTAAGGCAGGGCGTCGCTCTTGCGCGGCACTATCTCGAAACGCTTCTCCCAGGCCGTGCCTATCACGTGGACGAAGGCCAGCTGGTACTGGTCCGCGCCCAGGTAGATCAGGAGCCTGGCCAGGGCGGGCAGGTCGCGGTAATTGAGGGAGTTGACCACGGTATTGGTGAGTATCCGGAAGCCCGCGGCTTTGGCCCGCCTTATGCCGGCCACGGTCTGGGCGAAGCTGCCCGGCGCGCGGGTGAGACGGTCGTGCAGGGCCGCGGTGGAGCCGTGCAGCGCGGGGCTGACCTCGGTAACTCCGGCCTCTTTGAGTTCCGCGCAGTACTCCGCCGAGGCCAGGCGGCGCCCGTTGGTCTGCACCTGGACGCAGGCGTAGCCCAGCCGCCGGGCCTCGGCCGCCGCCCCGGGCAGCCAAGGGTGCAGCGTAGGCTCGCCGCCGGTGAATACCACGCCGGTCACTCCCTTCTTCGCCGCGCCGGCCAGCAGCTTCTTTATCTCGGCGGGCGTCCTGGGGCGGATATCGGATCGCTTGTGCCCCTGCGCGCAGAAGTCGCAGAGATTATTGCACGCGAAGCCTATCTTGATGTCGATGCGTTTCATCCGGGAAGTTCCGCCCAGCGCCTGAATATCTTTTCGTTGGCCGGCTCGGCCGCGAGGCGGACCAGCCCGTCGTGGACAAGCTTGAAAGCCCGGCAGCGCCGGCTCGTTATCATGTTGCCCCACAGCCCGCCCTGCGACGCGTAGCTGAACACGGGACCGACGGAGCACCAAGAGGAATAAGGGCAGCGGGAGCATTCGTGCTGGGTCAGGGGGTTCAGGCCGCAGAGCAGCAGGGCGCGGGCGACGGGGCCCTCCAGCAGGCGGGCGAAAGTGTCCCTGCCGACGGTGCCCAGCCGGAAGAAATCGTCGCCGGAGGCGGCCAGCAGCCGGGCCTCGTCGGAGCCGTATATCCCGCCGTCCGGAGCGTATGAAAGCCGCCTGACGAGGTCCAGGTTGCGGTAGCGGGCGCCGGCGCCGGCGTAGAAACGCTTCACGAAAGGCATGGCCCCTTTTTCGTTGAGGACCAGGCCGCGCCTGTTAAGGCGCAGGATGCTTTCCATGGCTTCGAGATAAAAAGAGGCGAATTCCTCCGGGGAAGGAGCCAGCTCGTCGTAGCGCGCGGCTGCCCGGCCCAGCGGCTCCAGCGGGCCGAGCTGCACGCGGGAGAACCCGAGCCGGACGAATTCGCCGACGATCTCACTGGCCCGGCCCAGCGAGGCGCGCGTGACCGTGCAGACGGCGTTCGGCGCGTCCCAGCCGCCGCGCCCCGCTCCGGCGCGGCGCAGTCGGGCGAGATTTTTTTCCAGCAGCGCGTGGGAGGAGCCGCCGCCGGGCATGGTCCTGTTGCGGTCGTGAATGTCGGCCGGACCGTCGAGGGAAGTGCAGACCGCGACGCGGTTGTCCTTCAGCCAGGCGAGATGCTCCGGCGACAGGCGGTTGAGATTGGTGACCACCGAGAAATTGACGGGACGGCCGGTCCTCCGGGAAAGAGCGGAAGCCCCGCCCGCCGCGGCCCTCATCGCCGGGAAATTGAGAAAGGGCTCTCCTCCCTGGAACTCCAGCATCACCGGGCCCTCGCCGCAGGAGAAGGCCATCGCGGCTATCCGGGCGGCCGTGTCGGCGCGCATGCGGCCGGGCCTCGGGGAGCCGGCGGCGCAGTAGCGGCAGTTCTGGCCGCAGTCCCCGGTCACCGCCGCGATATGCACGGACGGTCCGCGCCAGCGCAGGAAGAAAGCGTCCGCGTACGCGGCGCTCTCCAGATCCAGGTCGAGAAAGTGGCGGTAGAACCCCAGAGCCTGCAGGCGGGGCGAGCGGCGCCCGCGGCCCGAGACCAGGGCGGCGAAATCGCGCGCGGACAGCAGCGCCAGGCCCGCCGCGCCGCCGGCGGTGAAAAAACCGCCGGAGGCGCGCCTGAAAGCCAGTCCGGTCGTACAATTCCCGGCACCCGGGGCGCCGGAGGCGCTGTTCCGGACGGCCGGGGCGGATTCTCGGAGGTTCTTTTTCATCGGATAAAAACGACAAAGGGCCGCCGGCCCCTGACGGGGAGAGCGGCCCCCGCCGGGCGGCGGCGGCTTACCGGCGTTTCAGCACCAGCCGCCCCGCGCGTGCGACCCGTGCGACCCGTGCGACCCGTGCGAGCTGTGCGACCCGTGGGAGCCGTGCGAGGCGTGCGACCCGTGCGACCCGTGCGAGCTGTGCGACCCGTGCGAGTTGTGGCTGGCGTGGCCGGTCGAGTGCAGGTAGTTGGTGTGTATCTGGGCGCTGGCCTGGTCCACGGCCACAGTGCCGAGTATGCCCAGGGCTATGCCGGCCCGCACTATGTCCGAGTCCAGCATCTTGCCTTCCTCGCTGCTAAGGAACCTCTTTATGTTCCTGCCGGCCTTTCCGGTCTTTTTCTTGTTCTTCATAAAATAGCCCTCCGTGCCCTCAGCGGATCTGCTCGCGTATGCTCTTATCCAGTTTCTCCTGCCGCTCCTTGGCGGCCTTCTGCTCCAGCTCGTCGGCCGCCCGGGCGGCCTTCTCCTCGGCCGCGGTCATGCCCAGGTACTTGCCCTTGGATTTCTCGGCCTTGGCGTAATAGGAGCAGTAGGTCTGCGAAAGCTTCTTCTGCATGGCGGCGCAGACCTTGTCGTCGTAAGTGATGGCCGCGGCGCAGAGCTGCTTGAGAGACCCGGCCGGGCAGCGGTCCGGGTTCTTGGCCGCCATGGCCTCGTAGAGCTGCACCAGCTCCCTGCAGCCCGCGTCGCGGCAGTCGGATTGTTTCCTGGGGAAGGCGAGATAGCACTCCGGGGGGATGGTCCGGCCGAAGGTCTCGTCGTTGCGGCCCTCGAATATCTTGCGGAGGGTCTCGCAGGAATTGGGCAGGCCGCTGGCGGCGGCCGCGCAGGCGTCGGCCGGGCTCAGCCTGGAATTCT
Source organism: Elusimicrobiales bacterium (assembly GCA_031082205.1). Lineage (GTDB taxonomy): Bacteria > Elusimicrobiota > Elusimicrobia > Elusimicrobiales > UBA9959 > UBA2231. The sequence continues at coordinate 5,029 of JAVHLJ010000004.1, read as the reverse complement.
TCAGCCGGTCGGACGACAGGTACATATGGCAGGCGGCCGCGCTCTTGTTCAGGCCCGCCGAGAAGGAGGCGAAGAGCACTTTGGACGCGTCGGCGAGACACTGGCCGCTGGGGCTCTCGTGAAAACCTATCTTCTTTTCCTTCGTATCCGCGAACTGGCCGGGCAGCGTGCCGCAGGCGCCGATATCGCCGCCGCGGACCACGCCGCAGGCCACCAGCGAGCTCAGCATGCCGTATATCTCCCGGTTCTCCTCGTCGGTAAAGCCCTGCCCGGTCTCTACGGAATGGCCCCAGATCCTGCCGTGATCGCGGGTAATGGCCTCCACGGTGCCCTTCTCGCAGGCGGCGAAGGTGTACGCGCCGGCGGCGGGGGCCAGGGAATCGTAGCCGGAGGACTGGCTGAAGACGCCCGAATAGTCAGCCGTGAGGTCCGGCGTCACGGCCTTGGTCGCGTCGTCGGGAAGGGCCACGCCCTGCTCGCCGCCCGGCTGCGCCCCCCCCGCGGCCGGGACCCGGCCTTTTTTCTGCGCGTACTGCAGGGCCAGGACCGCCGCGAAAAGAACGACTATGACCAGCACCAGACCTTTTTTCATTTCTTCCCCCCGCTCTTCTGATTTCCGCCGGAAGCAGACAGCAGCATCCGGGTTACGATGATATTGGCGACCTTGGAATTCTTCTTCATGAGGTCCAGCCGGCACTGCTGGTTGAGCGCCTCGTTGAGGAACTCGCCCGGGGCGTCCCCCGCCCCCTCGCCGGAGAAGCGGACCTCGGTCCTGGCCCCCCTGCGCCTGAGCGCCGTCCTGAAGCGGTCCTCGAAGACATAGGCGGCCAGCTTCAGCGCCTCCTCCGAGTATATGGCGTCGTCCACCACCAGGGTCGTCTCTTTTTTCATTCAGCGGTCCATCCGGCGAGTATTTTCGCTTTTTTCGGGGAGGCCAGCGCCCGGAATATGGCGTCGAATATCCCCATGAAAACGGCGCAGCGCCCGTTCGAAGGCATGTGTCCCCACAGGCTGCGCTGAGCCTCGAAATTGTAGACCGGGCAGACGCCGCAGTACGGCCTGTAGGCGCAGCGGGAGCACATGGGCTGCTGCTCCAGGTTGGAGGAGGCGCAGCAGGCGCGCGACGCCGGGGCGGAGGCTATCCTACCGTAGTCCAGGCCGCGCACGTCTCCGATCCGGAACATGTCGTCGCCCTCCCAGCCCATCATCCGGCCCTCGTCGCAGGTATAGACCTGGCCGCGCGGGTCGTAGGCCAGCTGGCCCACGCCCGCGCCGCAGGGGCACCTGGCGTCCATGAAGCCCGGGTCTCGGCCGGCGAGTATCTTCTCCAGGAACATGGAGGCCGTCTTCTCTTTTATGCGCGTTCCCCGCGCGTTGAGAGCGATTATATGGTCGAGCGTGCCGGCGTAGAACCGGGAGAACTCCTCCGCCGAATAGCCTATCTTCGGCCAGGCCCGCTTGGCGTAGCCGATGGGCGCCAGCGGGCGCAGGAAGATGTCCTCCAGCCCCAGCCCGGCGTATTCGTCCACTATCTCCCTGCCGCGGCCCAGGGAATCCCTGGAGACGGTCAGCAGGGCCCCGGGCTTGAAGATCCTGTAGCCCGGCCCCTGCCGGTCGCTGCGGCGCTTGAAATACTTCAGCCACCTGACGACGGCCGCGTGCGAGCTGGCGCCGCTGAAAGGCCTGTTGCGGTCGTGCAGGTCCGCGGGACCGTCGAGCGAAGTGCAGATGGAGCACTCGCGGGAGAGAAGGAACTCCGCCTTCTTTTCGTCCATCAGCGTGAAATTGGAGATGAGCGCGAGGCTGAGCGGCTTGCCCTTCTTCTTCTCGAGCGACCGGGCGTAGTCCACGGTCTTCTTGAGGACGCCCCAGTTCAGCAGCGGCTCTCCGCCCTGGAACTCTATAGTTATGGCCGGGGCCGGGCTGGCGAAGGCCAGGTCGACGCAGCGGCGGGCCGTCTCCCAGCTCATGTCGGTGCCCGGGCCGGGGGACCTGACCGCGCCGGACTGGCAGTAGAGGCAGCCCTGGTTGCAGCGCAGGGTCATGACGAGTATGTGCAGCCCGGGCCCGGCGAAAAGGAAGGCGTTGCGCCTGCGCCAGCCGGCGGCCAGCGCCTCCATGTCCAGGCGCTCGCGCAGAAAGCCGGAGGCCCCGAGCTTATCCCTGAAAGCGGGGGACGGCGGAGCGCCGGTCTTCATGTAGCGCCGGAACTCGGCCTCCGTCATGACGGCGTAGGAGCCGAAATCGTTGGTCAGCAGCATCCTGCCGCCGATATCGCGCCAGTAGACCTGCGGGACCCGCTCAGTTCTTTTTGCCGCTTTTACGGCCATATCTCTCTTCCCAGGTCGCGGCCGCCCTTCCCCCGGCGGCGGATTCCTGTTTTATCTCTTTCTCGACGCTGGCTATCAGCGCCTCCAGCTCGCGCTCCTGCTCCGGCGTAAGCCCCGGCTCCGGCGGGGGGGCCGGCTTCGCCGCGGCGGCGGCCATCGCGCGCAGGATGAGGTGCTCGCGCAGGCCGGCGTTGAGCGCGAAGACGCGCGCGCGCAGGGCCTCGTCCTGCAGTTCGCGTTTAAAAGCCTTCTTCAGCGCGGCCGCGTCCAGTTTTCCGCCCGGCGCCGGAGAAAAGGTCACCTCCACCGAACCCCGGCCCTTCAGGGCCAGGGCCACGCGGGCTACGCCGCTGAGCGCGTAGGCCGCGTAGCGGACATTATCCAGCGGGTGTTCCGCCAGCTTGACGATAAAAGGCACTTTGTCGATCACGCTTCCTGAACGAGGCCGGCTCATATCAGTTCACCCTGCAACAAAGCATGTTGCCGCCCCAGCCGCCGGGATTCGCGTTGAACATGGACCAGTTCCCGGAGTTATGGAGGTCGGAACCGGACCTGTTGAGCGCGTAGCGCACCACGGCCCCCGTATTGGCCGGGTACTGGGCGACCGGCCTTCCCGAGCCGCAACCACCAGGATTGGTCACGGGAACTATCGTGCAAACGTTACGAATGCTCCCCGTCACAGATAAATCCCCAACCACCTCCAACCGCCCCGCCTGAGACAGCCAGAGTCTGGCGGAAAAGTCCTGCACTGTATTCTGGCTGAAGTCTATGTAGGGGGTCCCCGTGCCGCCAAGCTCTATCGATGCGCCCTGGTCACTGGTCAGCGTTCCGCGACCATTTCCCCATCGGATCTGGTCGTTTGTGCGTATCTCCCCGCCGACGTGCAGTCTGGACGTGGGAGCGGCCATGCCTATGCCCACGTTGCCGCCGTCGCGGGCCAGCAGCGTCTGGTTGGTCGTCAGCAGCCGGGCGTAGCCGCCGTAAGGGGCGGGGTAGTAGGTCGTCATCGTAAGGGTTTCGGAGCCCAGGCTGCCGGGCCGCCAGCAGAGGAAGAAAAGCGTCAGCATTACGAGGACCTTCCTCCTGGTGAGGCTCAGTTCTATGGTTATCTTATGCACGGTCTCCATAAGTCCCCCTGAACGCGCTGTTATCGGCAAAAAAACGACGCGGAAGCCTTCCCAGCGGAAGACCGCCGTCAATTAAGATATTTTAATATATAGGGTCTCCGTTTTCAAGGCCCAGGACTAAAAAAGCAGGGCCCGTAAAGCCTTGCCGTGGCCGGACATAAGCGAAGCGGCGGCGTCCTTAACCGACTCCTCGAACATCACCGCCGGCCCGGCCGGCAGAGAGGCGTAACTCTCCATTACGAGGACGTAGCCCGCCGCCGACGGTTCGTCATAGGCCAGGGAAACGAGGGCGTCGGCGAAGGCGTCCCAGTTGGAAGCGAAGTAATCCCGCCCCAGCGCCGCGGCGAAGGCGGAAAAGAGAGCATCCCTCCCCTCCATGCCGGCGCAATCCGCCCTCAGGACCAGCCACCCGGCGGCCCGCAGCGCGGCTTCGGCGCCGGCCGGGGAAAGAGAAAGCCCCCGCGCGTCCGCGACGGGGGCCTCTCCGGCGACCAGCTTCAGCGCGTCCATCAGGGCAGTATGGTCAGCCTTATGAAGTCGGCGTAGTGGGTAGGGCTGTAATAAACTATCTCGTTGCCGCCCACGACGAGGCGCTCGCAGCCGCGCACGCCGTACGAAGGCGGCAGATTGTAAAGCACCCCGCCGATGACCAGCTGGCGCGAACTGTTCTTGGGGACGAGGAGCGTGTACTCCTTGTAAAAGCCGAGCGGCTGGGCGGGGAGGAGGCCTTCCTTGTTCTTGAAGGTCTTATGGTCCTCTTTGAACGGGAAAGGCCCGCCGCGGGAGATGAGCGCCACCAGCTCCAGGATCGCGTCCACGCGGCCCCGGTCCTCGATGACCGGCAGGATGGAGGTGCCGGGATGGACGGCCTTGGTTTCGGGCAGCAGCGGTATCAGCACGGGCTCGGGGGCGGCGAAAGAATCGAGCGCCGCGGAAGCGGCCGGCTGCAGCGCGAGCTGCTCTACGGCCGACGGGGCCGCGAAAGCGGAGGACAGGAAGAAGGGAAGCAGCAACAGTGCGGCGAGGAGACTTACTTTTTTGTTTTTGGCGGTCATGACATTCCTTTCCGTTCTAATTACTTCGCGTATATCTTACGGGGCCCGGGCTGTATCCGTAAGTGTCGAAGGACCCAGCCGCGGATGGGCCTTTGGGCCCAATCGCCCAGAGCTATTCAGGCAGTTCGTTTACACCTTCCCCTGCCCAAAAGCATATATTGGCTTAGTACTGAAGATTTGAAAAAATTGAGGCGCAGGCATACCCTTACAGAACGCCAATTCTTGTCCGGGGACACCCTGCGCCTATGGAAAGATATTACCAAAGAATCATGGACGCGAAAAAGCCAGACGCCTACAGGCTCAAATTGATCATGTTCTGCCTCAGGCATGAACGGAACATTTCCCTGACCGCCAGAACCTTCGCGGTTTCCAGGCCTACGGTCATCAAATGGCTTAAACGCTATGAAAAGCACGGTCCGGACGGCCTCAGATCGAGATCGAACGCACCCAAACGTATACCCCATAAAACCCCGAAGGACATCGAAGAAAAAGTGGTCGCACTGCGCCACCCCAGGAA
>JAVHLJ010000049.1 GCA_031082205.1 Elusimicrobiales bacterium | reverse complement strand
CCGGAGGATAACGGGTTATGGAGAAGGAAAGGTCCACGCCGGAAGCGGCGTCGCCTCCGGCGCCGGTCACATAGCTAACCAGGGGGCCGGACAAAACCCCTGTGTCCGCCAGCACAGGAGCGTCCCCGTCCCGTTTAGCTATCGTGTTGCCGCCGCCAGCCGTCGGCTCGGTCGGGCTGGGCAGTTCCGCGGGGGAATAGGCGCCGCGCGTGTAGGCCACGTGGCCCCAGTAGGCCTCGTATGGCGCGAACCACATGCCCCAGCCGCTCAGTTCCAGATGATCGACAGCATACGCGCCCGTAGGCAATTCGGCCGCTAAAGCGCCGTCCACGTATAATTCTACCTGGGCCTCGCTTTTCACCAGCCGGTATGTATGCGTTCCCGTCGCCATAACTTCAGGGAGCACTATGACATTGTCGTCAACACGCAAGAGGAACATATCGCTATAGATAAAGTCGATTCCCACGCCCGGCTCTTCCGCGGAATACATTCCCATTGAAAATTCAGCGCCGGGACTCAGAACTTCCTGCCGCCACTCGAAGGTAAAATCCGACGCGGAGACTCGCAGGTCCTCCTGCTCGCCGCGCCCGTAGAAAAAGAGGCTGTCTGCCAGGTTGAAATACACCCTGCCGTTGACCGGAGTTATCGTGTCCGTGCCCACGAGGTAAAGTTCCGCTTTCCACGCGCCGCCGGGGTAGGCGTCCGGATTCGTCGCAGTGTCAAGGAGGGCGTAATCCCATTGCGGGGCGGCCTGAACCGAAGCCGGCGCGCAGAGCGCGCTGAAGATCAGTGCGGCCTTTACTATAGAAGCGGATGTTCTTTTCATCCTTAGAACCCGGCCCCGAGGCTGATGCGGTGCGCCCTGCCGATGTCGCCGAACGGCGTTACGGCGTAGTCCAGATTGAAATCGCGCAGTTTGAAGCCGAAACCGGCCTTGAGGCCGCCCGCGTCGGCTAACCCGGATCCCCCTGCGGCGGTGCTGGCCAGGTAGCCGGCGCGCATGAAGACGCTGTTGAACACGGCATATTCGCTGCCTACGCTGAAGACGGTCTTCTTCTCGTTCACCTGCCGGCTTATGTCCAGCGAAAGCAGCATGTTGGCGGGAAGCGCATACCCCGCGCCGGCGCGGGCGGTCAGCGGCAGGGCAGAGCCTTCGTCCAGGAATTTCATCTCAGGCCCCAGGTTCTGCACGGCGAACCCGAGGCCGAGGCCTTTCACCGGCGTTCTGTACTGCCAGCCGGCGTCCACGGCCCAGCCAGCGGCTGATTCGCCGGATATGCGGCCGGTTATGTATTTGAAGTTGAGGCCAAGGCCGGCCCGCGCGGTAATAGGCCTTGCGTAGGCCAGGTTAACGGCGGTGTCGGAAGCCTGGAACGACCCGGTAATCTCGCGGTTGGGACCACGGCCATCGATGGAAGACTGGCCGAGATAGTTTACGGCAAGGCCGATATTGCCTTTGGCTATGGGCCTTGAATAGCCCAGAAAGTTGTAACTGACACCTTCAACCAGCTCGGCGCGGGTAAAGCCGGCTCCGCTTCTTTTAAGCCCGGCCAGGCCTGCCGGGTTGTAGGAAATGGAGTTTATGTCTCCGGAGACGGCCGTATAAGCCCCGCCAAGACCCGCAGCGCGGGCTCCAGAACCGAGCTTAAGGAAGGAAGCCGTGGTTCCGCCGGCGAAGGCGGCGGAGGCTGAGACGGCAAGCAGGAGCCCCGCGGCTAAAAGACCATTCCGGTTCATTTTATCACCGCGCAGCGCCCGGTTCTCTTCAGGTTTTTATCGCCCTGGCTGGAGGTTATACTGAAGATGTAAACCCCGCTGCCGGCGTTCTTTGTATCCCAGAGGTATTCATAGGCGAGCTGCGGCCCCTGCCCGTCGTCTACCTGTTGTGGCGTGCCGGATAAGGTGGTTTCATGCACCAGGTCGCCGGAGACGTCATAGATCTTCAGTTGCACCTTGTCCGCCAGGCCGGTTTCCATATGGAAGGTGGGGTTTGTCCTTCTGGCCGGGTTGGGGTAGCAGTAAACCTCGCCCAGTTTGAAGGCCGTATCGGCGGCAGGCGGAACGGCGGAAGGAACACCGGCGGTTCCAGTCGGCGTTCGCTCCGGGAAGAAGCGATTTGCGGAAAGACGGCCGGAGCGGCGGAAGCGTCCGATGCTCTCCCGCCGTTCGATAAAGTGTTTCAGGCGCGGCTTTTGATCCGCCGAAGTGGAGGTGGAATTATACAGCTCGTAAAGCCTTTCGGTCTTTTTGTCCGCGGAATGGGAAACACCGGCAAAACCGATAAACGTCAAAAAAAAGACGCCAGTGATGCCGGCTGATTTTTTCATATATTGAGCCCGAACCTCCCGGACTTGATACTACGAGTTGCCCGCCGGTGCTGTCAAATAAAGTTTTACTTAAGGTCGGACGATAACATGCGAGTGATCCGGAGTCGCGTCCGGGCCGTTACCGGCAAGGGGCGGCCTTCAGTGGACACCGACGGCCGGCTATCCGTTCTCTTCTTCGAATTTTTCGAGCTTGAGCTTGCCCTCGGCGTCCTTGCGCAGGACCTCGATCTTCTTCTTGATCTCTTCGAGCTTCTCAGAGAGTTCCTTGGAGATGCCGACGCCCTCCTCGAAAAGCTCCAGCGATTCCTCTATCGGCGTGGTCTCGTCCTCGAGCTTGCCGACTATCTCTTCCAGCTTGGAGAGCTTCTCCTCGAAACCCTGGGTCTTGTCTTTCTTCACCATAATGTCTCCTGTCCGGGGATGTCGGTCTTTCTGGTCCTGGGCGCCTTTTTGGGGGCGTCGGCGGCGGGCGATGGTCCGGCGGCCGCGGCGGAGGTCTCGGTGACCTGGGCGCCGGCGCGGCCTTCGGCGAAGCGCAGGTCCAGCCTGTCGCCGGCCTTCAGCCCGGCCGAACTGCGCACGGCCTTGCCGGCGGCGTCCTTCACGATGGCGTAGCCTTTCCTGAGCGGGAACAGCGGGCTCAACGCGGCCAGTTTATGCGACTGGAGGTTGAGCCGCTCGCCGGCGCGGCGCAGCCTGTCCTCGCCGGCGTAAAAAAGTCCCTCGACGGCCTGGTCCAGGCGCTGCGTCGGCCGCTCCAGCATGGTCATCGGGTCGCGGAAGGCGCGGTGGCCGGCCAGCCGCAGGAAACGCCCGCTGAGGTTCTCGTAATAGATGCGCAGCGACTGCAGCAGCCGCTTCTCGAGCTGCGCGATATTTGCGGCCAGCTCCACCTTGCTCCTGACCACCAGTTCGGCGGCGGCCGAAGGCGTGGCCGCGCGCAGGTCGGCGACGAAGTCGGCTATCGTGAAATCGGTCTCATGGCCCACGCAGGAGATGACCGGGATCTTAGAGCCGGCTATGGCGCGGGCGACCAGCTCCTCGTTGAAGGCCCAGAGGTCCTCCATCGAGCCGCCGCCGCGGCCGACCAGCATTACGTCGATGTCGGGGAAACCGGCGTTGAGGTCCTTTATCGCCTGGGCTATCTCCTCTTTGGAGCCCGCGCCCTGCACTTTCACCGGCGCGATTATGATATGGAGATTGGCGTAGCGGCGGCCGAGGACGGAGAGGATGTCGCGGATGGCGGCGCCCGTCGGGGAGGTGACCACGCCTATCTTCTGCGGCAGCGCCGGTATCGGCCGCTTGCGGGCCGGGTCGAAGAGCCCCTCGTCCTGGAGTTTCTTCTTGAGCTGCTCGAAGGCCAGCTGCAGCGGGCCTATGCCCGCCGGCACCAGTTCCTTCACCATCAGCTGGTACTTGCTCTGCTTGTCGTAGGTGGTCACGCCGCCGCGGGCGCGCACCAGCAGGCCGTTCTGCGGCTCGAACTTGAGGCCGGCGGCGGGGCCGCGGAACATGACGGCGGAGATATTGGACGCCGCGTCCTTGAGGTCGAAATAGATATGGCCGGCGGCCGACAATTTGTAGCCCGAGATCTCGCCTTCCACCCACAGTTCGCGGAACGAGGTTTCGAGCAGCGTCTTGACGCCGCGGCTGAGCTCGCTGACGGTATAGACCCGCTCGGCCACTATTTCTCCCCCCGCAGCCGGCGCAGGCGGCGGGCTATCTCGGCCTCGAAGCCCTGCTCGGTGGGCTCATAGAACCGCTTGGGCTCCGGCATGTACTCCTGCTGGACATAATGGCCGTCGAAATCGTGCGGGTACTTGTAGCCCTTGCCGTGGCCGAAGGCCTCGCCGTCCTTGGACGCGTCGCGCAGGTGCAGCGGCACGGGCCGGTCGGGGCCGCCGCGCGCTTCGGCCTGCGCCCCGTTTATGGCCAGGTAGGCGGCGTTGGACTTGGGCGAGCAGGCCACGTAGATGGCGGCCTGCGCCAGCGGTATGCGGCCCTCGGGCATGCCCAGCGAGGCGACGGCCGAGAAGGCGGCCTGGGCGATGAGCAGGGCGTTGGGATTGGCGTTGCCCACGTCCTCGGCCGCGCAGATGAGTATCCGGCGGGCCAGGAAACGGGGGTCTTCGCCGGCTTCCAGCATCTTTGCCAGCCAGTAGACGGCGGCGTCGGGATCGGAGCCGCGCATGGATTTTATGAAGGCCGAGGCGTGGTCGTAATGCTCGTCGGCGCTCTTGTCGTAGCGCAGCGAGCGGCGCTGTATGGATTCCTTCGCCACGCCTATGTCGATATGCCGCTTGCCGCCCTTGCCCTGCGGCGTGGTGACGGCGGCCAGCTCGATGGCGTTGAGCAGCCGCCTGGCGTCGCCCGAAGAGTTCTCCACCAAGTACTTCTCGGCCTCGGGCGTCAGTTCGGGCCGCAGCGCGGCCAGGCCTTTTTCGTCCGAGAGGGCGCGGCGCAGCACCTTGCGAAGAGCCTCGGGCTCCAGAGGCTTGAACTCGAAGACCAGGAAGCGCGACAGGAGCGCGGAGTTGATGTAAAAATACGGGTTCTCGGTGGTCAGGCCGATGAGGACGATATCGCCTTTCTCCACGGAGGGCAGCAGGGCGTCCTGCTGGGTGCGGTTGAAATGGTGTATCTCGTCGAGCAGCAGCAGCGAGACCGGCGCCAGGCCGGACTCTTTCAGCGCCTTGGCGGCTTCGAGTATCTTCTTGAGCTCGGCCACGCCGGCCGTGACGGCGTTGAGCTCGAAAACGCGGGCTTTCGTGCGCGAGGCTATGAACCGGGCCGTGGCGGTCTTGCCGCAGCCCGAGGGGCCGTAGAAGACGGCCGAGCGGACATTGTCGGACTCTATGGCGCGGCGCAGCAGCTTGCCCTCGGCCAGGATATGCTCCTGGCCGGCGAACTGCTCCAGCGCGGACGGGGCCAGGCGGGCGGCCAGCGGCGACTGCCTCTGCTCCGTCTCCCCTCCGGTCTCCCCGCCGGCGGAGGCGGGCGTTTCGAACAGGGATCCTTCCATACTCAAAGCGGCTTGTTTTCCAGGACTTCTTTAAGGCCGGCGGCCAGTTCCTCTATCTTGCGGGAGTCCGCGGCCCTCAGGTCCTTGGACTTGTGCTCCAGGTTGAACAGTTCGGCGGCGAAATGCATGGCGGCCAGGATGGCCAGTTTCTGCGTGTCCACCCGCTTGAGCCCGGGCTCCAGCTCCTTCATCTTGTCTTCGACCTGCTGGGCTATGGCGGCCACCTCCATGGGGGTAAGCCCCTCCATGGAGATATTGAGCTTGACGCCCTTGACGGTGACCTCGGTCTCGTCCCTCTGGATCATTCTTCTTCCAGGCCGTCGAAAAGGTAGCCCTGCGGGCTGGAGGCCTTCTCTATCTTCTCGCAGAGGCGCAGCAGGCGTTTTTTGAGCTTCCGGCGGGCCTCTTCGGCCGCGGGGCTCCTGCCGGCCTTCATAAGCTTGGTCCTGTCGGCCGCGTAGCTCTCCACCTGCTTGCGGAGAAGGGCGTTCTCGTCCTCAAGGGCCTTTATGCGGTTTATGGCCGTCTTTACCAGGCCATCAAGGGTCTTTATGCCGGCGTTCATAGTGGGGTCAGGTCTTTACTTTTGACCAAAATCCTGAAGTATCGTTTTCAAAGGTCAAAAGTAAAGACCTGACCCCCATTATATAAAAGATACGCGCGGGAGGGCCCGGGTCAGCGGCGGCATGAGGCCTACGCGAAAATAGGACTTTGAACCGTGGCGCGGCCTCCCGGTAAAGGGTATAACATATGCGACGGGAAGCGGTTAACGGAGGAATCACATGAAGAGTCTCACCAGAATGGTATCCGGGATAACGGCCCTGGCCTTTATCCTCCCCTCTTTCGCCAAGGCGGAAGACAAGAGCATTTACGGCGAAGACAACCGCCTGGACTATTTCGAGGCCCCGGCCGACATGAAGGAAATGGCCCGGTCCGTGGTCTCTCTCTGGAAGAACGAGCATGTCCGCGTGGACGGCAACACCGCCCGGGTGGCGACCGCCAATTTCGGCGAGGCCCTCGGCCTGTGTCCCTCCGAAAGGTTCCGCGAACAGCCCGTGGGGGCCTTCTGCTCCGGCTCGCTGGTCGGGGAGGACCTGATAATGACCGCCGGCCACTGCGTCCTGGACGAGGCGCAGTGCTCGGACACCAAGTTCGTGTTCGGTTACGCGGTCGCCGAGCGCGGCAAGGCCGCGGTCACCGCCTTCCCGGCTTCCGACGTGTACTCCTGCAAGAAGATAATCAAGCGCGACCTCGACAAGCAGCCGACCAACACCGTCGGCCTGATCGGCGCGATAGTCGGCAACCTGCTCGACACGACCGGCCCCGACTACGCCCTGATACAGCTCGACCGCAAGGTCTCCGGGCGCAAGCCGCTGCCGATCAACCGCGGCTCCAAGGTCAAGGAAGGCGCCGGCGTGTTCGTCATCGGCCACCCGGTCGGCCTGCCGCTCAAAGTGGCGGGCGACGCCAGGGTCCGCGCCTCCAAGTTCATGCGCGCCCACTTCACCGCCGACCTGGACACCTTCGGCGGCAACTCCGGCTCGCCGGTCTTCAACGTCCGCACCAAGCTCATAGAGGGCATACTGGTGCGCGGCGGCACGGACTTCGTAAAATCCCCCGAAGGCTGCACCATCTCCTACAGCGTCGGCCAGAACGACGGCAAGGGGGAGGCCGTGACCCACGTCTCGGTGCTCAAGGACCACATCCCGGCCCTCAAGTCCGCAGCGGAGACCCCCAAGATGGTGGAGCTCTCCCCCGAGGACACGGAGTTCGAACCGCTCGAGCGCACCGTCAGCTTCGACTGAGACTCAGCGACGGCAAAAACAGGGACCCCGGGCGCGAACCCGGGGTCCTTTATTTTGCGGCGGGACGGCTCAGCCGCGCAGTTTGGCGCCGAAGGAGGCTTCCAGCTTCTTAAGGGCCTTCTCCATGCGGGAACTCACGTCGGCGTCGGTCAGCGTCCGCTCCATGGAAGAGAAGGTGAAGCGCAGCGTCAGGCTGCGCTGCCCTTCGGGCACGCCCTTGCCCTTGTAGACGTCTATGAGGTCCAGCCTGGCCAGCTCGGGCAGTGAGCCCAGGTCCTTCTCCAGCTCGGACCACTCGCGCTTCTCGTCGACCAGCACCGAAAGGTCGCGCCAGGCGGCCGGGAAGGCCGACACGGCCCTGACCTGCGGCACGCGGTCGCGGAAAGAGCCTTTCCAGGACTCGGCCAGCGCGGCCAGCGAGATCTCGAAATAGTAGACCTGCGTGTCCTTGAGGTCGCTGTTTATGACGGCCATCGGGTCGGCCAGCCCCAGCACGCCGGCCTCGCCGGCGCCCAGCTTCATGACCAGCGCCGCCCCTTCCTGCAGGAAGGCGGGCCGGTGCTTCGGCTTCTCGAAGCGGAAGCCGCGCCGGCCGCCGAAAACGGCCTGCATGACGCCTTTGAGGTGGTAGAAATCCGACATCTCGGAGCCGCCTCGCCAGTGCTGCTCCTCCGGGAAGGGGCCGTACATGAGCCCGGCGCAGACGCGGTCTTCCTTCTTGCCGTCCTTCGTCCTATGATAGACCGTGCCGGTCTCGAAAACAGCGACCGAAGTCCGGCCGCGGTTGAGATTATAGCGCAGGGTCCTGAGCAGGCCCGGCAGCATCGAGGTGCGCAGGTACTGGTAGTCGGACGAGAGCGGGTTGAGCAGCTCCACCGCCTGCGTCTCGTCGAGCAGGCAGTTGCGGAAATCCCTGAGGGAGACCAGGTCGTAGTTATAGACCTCGGAGAAGCCGAGGGCGGCCAGCCGGCCGCGGAGCTCGGCCTCGGCCTCGGCCATCGGCGTGGAAGAGGCGGGCATGACCGGCATGGACGAAGCCGAAGGGATCAGGTCGTAGCCGTTGTAGCGGGCGGCCTCTTCTGCCAGGTCCTGGACCGTCTCTATGTCGCGCCGGTAGGAAGGCGGCGTGAACTTCCAGGGCTTCTCCGGGGATAACCCCGGCTGTATGGCCTTGAGGCAGGCGAAGATCTTCTCGTCGGTCATCGCCGTGCCCAGTATCGCGTTTATGCGCGCGGGGTCGGCGGTCACCACCGGCAGGCGGGGCGGCTCGGGGAAATTATCGCTGACCTGCTCTATCCTGGCCGACGGGACGGCCTCGAGCAGCAGCCCGGCTATGCGCCGCGCGGCCTTCATGGTCAGTTCTATGTCGGTGCCGCGCTCGAAGCGGTAGGAAGATTCGCTCTTTATGCCGCTCTTACGGGACGACGCCCGCACCGCGGACTGCGCGAAAGAGGCCGACTCTATCAGTATGGCGTCCGTCGTATCGGCGACGGAGGAATAGAAGCCGCCCATCACGCCGGCCAGCGCGACCGGCTTCTCGCGGTCGGCTATGACCAGGGTGCCGGCGGAGAGCTTCAGCTCGCTGCCGTCGAGCGCCTTCATGTTCTCGCCGTCGGCGGCCGGCCGCACCTTTATCTCGGGGCCGGCCAGGTTGGCCAGGTCGAAGCAATGCGTCGGCTGGCCCAGCTCGTACATGACATAGTTGGAAACGTCTATGAGGAGGTTGCCCTTGGGGTTGGAGCCCATCGCGCGCAGCCGCTCGGCCATCCAGTCGGGCGTGCGCGCGCCTTTGAGGCCGCGCATGACGACGGCGGTATAGCGCGGGCAGAGCGAGGGGTCCGTTACGGCGACTGGCGCCACGGTGCCGGCCGCCCTGGGAAGTTCGGGCAGGGCCGGCTCCTTGAATTTCAGCCCGTAGAAAACGCAGAGCTCGCGGGCCAGGGCGTAATGGGAAAGACAATAGGCCAGGTTGGGCGTTATCTCCAGCTCGAAGACCCAGTCCGGAGGGGCGAAGAGCGTGCGAGCGTCGGCGCCCAGCGGCGCGGACGGGTCCAGGACGAGTATCCCGGAATTGTCGTAGCCCTCAAGCCCCAGCTCGCCGGCGGAGCAGATCATGCCCTCGGATTCGACGCCGCGTATCTTCGCTTTTTTAAGTTCCCCCTCGGCGAGCACCGCGCCCACCCGGGCGAAAGGGATCATCTGGCCGACGGCGATATTCTTGGCGCCGCAGACCACGCGCATGGTCGCCGAGCCGTCGTTCACGTCCACGAGAGAAAGCTTATCGGCGTTGGGATGCTTGTCTATCTTATCGATGCGGCCGACGACGACGCCGGTGAAGGCGGCGCCGCTGCGGCCGGAGCTCTCGACGCCAAGGCCGAGCCTGGCGAATTTGGCCGGCAGCTCCTCCGCCGGGGGCGGGTTCTCGATGAAATCGCGGAGCCAGGAGTAAAGTATCTTCACAGCTGTTTCCAGACGCGCAGGTCGTTCTCGTAGAACATGCGCAGGTCCTTTATGCCGAACAGGAGCATCGCGAAGCGCTCGACGCCGGCGCCGAAAGCGAAACCGCTCCATTTCTCCGGGTCGTGGCCGCAGGCCTTGAGGACATTGGGATGGACCATGCCCGCGCCGAGCATCTCCAGCCAGCCGGTGCTCTTGCAGACGGGGCATTTGCCGGCCTTGCCGCCGCAGAACACGCAGGACACTTCCACCTGCGCGCCGGGTTCGACGAAAGGGAAATAGGAAGGGGCGAAACGGACCTTGGCGGAAGAGCCGAAGAGGTCCTTTATGAAGGCGTCCAGCGTCCAGCGCAGGTCGGCCATGCTGACGCCCTTGTCGACGTAGAGCCCCTCCATCTGGTGGAAAACGAAGGAGTGGCTGGCGTCCACGGCCTCGGCGCGGAAGACGCGGCCGGGCGAGATCACGCGCAGCGGCAGGGCGGCGCCCTTCATCGAGCGTATCTGGACGGGCGAGGTATGCGTGCGCAGCAGCATATCCTTGCCGGAGCCGTCCTTCACCGCGGCGTAGAAAGTATCCTGCGCGTCCCTGGCCGGGTGGTCCGGCGGGAAGTTGAGCGCTTCGAAATTGTAATGGTCCTCTTCCAGGTGCGGGCCCTCGGCCACCGAGAAACCAAGCCGCATCAGAGAGGCGGTGATGCGGTCCATCGTCCGCGTTATCGGGTGCAGGCTGCCCTTGGGGAAAGGCAGTCCGGAAAGCGTCAGGTCCAGGCCGGCGGCGGCTTTGGCCTTCCCCCCGCCCAGTTCGGCCTTGCGGGCCTCGAGAGCGGCGACGAGCCGGGACTTGAGCTCATTGCCCAGCCGGCCCAGTTCCTTCTTCTCTTCTATGGTGAAGGAGCCCAGGTCCCGCAGCAGCAGGGCCAGCTCTCCCTTGCGGCCGAGGTACTGCAGCTCCACTTCGGCGATATTATCGGCGGCGGCCCCGGAAATGGCGGAGGAGAAGCTCTCGCCCACGCGAGACAGCTTCTCCTTCCACTCGGCCGCGTTCATCGCCCGTCGACGGCCCTCAGGCCGCCGCGCTCAGGGCTTTCTTGGCCAGTTCCGCTATCTGCTTGAAGGACGCCGGGTCCTTGAGCGCGATCTCGGAAAGCATCTTGCGGTTGATGTCTATCTTGGCCTTCTTGAGGCCGTTCATGAACTTGCTGTAGGACATCCCCTCTTCGCGGGCGGCCGCGTTCAGGCGCATGATCCAGAGCTGGCGCATGTCGCCCTTGCGGTCCTTGCGGTGCTCGTAGGCCACGGCCAGCGACTTCTTGACCTGCTGGGTCGCCATCCTGAGGCGGTTCTTTTTATTGGCGTAGTAGCCCTTGGCAAGCTTGAAGATCTTCTTCTTGCGCTTGTTCCTTGCGACGCTGTATTTTATCCTCATATTGTTTCCTGTCGCCTTCCCGGGGAGGCCGGGACCCGGCCGCGCCCGCGCCTCAAGCGCCGGCCGCCGGACAGGCGCTCCTGTTTATTTGTAGGGCAGATAGGTCCTGAGAACCGCGGCTTCGTTGCTGTTCTTCTCCTCCACCTTGTTCTTGCGGAGGTTGCGGCCGTGCTTGGCGGACATGCCGGTGAGAAGATGCCTGCGATTGATCTTCCGGTGCAGCCACTTGCCGCCGGCGGTCTTCTTGAAGCGTTTCTTGGACCCGCTGTGAGTTTTCATTTTGGGCATAGTTGTCTCTCTGGACGATATTATATGAATTACGGAGGCGGCCTGTAAATGGCTCAGGCCGTCGGCGTTCCGGGGGCCGGCGGGGCGGCCGGCGGCTGCGGCTTTTCTCCGTCCTGGGCTTTCGCGGCCTTGGGGGCGGCGGCCTTGGGCAGCGGCTTGGGCGAAAGCATCACGCTCATCCTGTTGCCGGCCAGGGAGAAGCGTCCTTCCTGGTTGCCGAACTCGGCCAGCTTGGCCACCACGTTCTGGAGTATCTTCTCGCCCAGGTCGCGGTGCTGGTTCTCGCGGCCCTTGAATACCACGGTGACGCGCACCTTGTCCTGGTCCTGGAGGAACTCGGCGATATGCTTTATCTTGGTGTCGAGGTCGTGCTGGGCGATGCGAGGGTTGAAGCGGATCTCCTTGAGCATGCCCACCTTCTGCTTCTTGCGGTTTTCCCTCTCCTGTTTTTCCTTCTCGTAGAGGTACTTGGAAAAGTCCATTATCTTGCAGACCGGCGGTGCGGCCTGCGGCGCTATCTCGACCAGGTCCAGGCCCGCGTTGCGCGCCATCTGCATCGCTTCCTGTATGGGCTTGACCCCCAGCATGGTACCATCGCTGTCGACGAGGCGGACCTGCGACACGTTGATCCACCGGTTTATCCTTATGCGTTTATCGTAGTACAAACGTTCCTCCGTGAATAAAAGGCCTCCCGGGGACGCCATGCTGCATGGTGTCCCCAAGGCCCATCTAATTTACAAACTTTCCCAATGACAGTCAACCTGGACGCGGGGCGCAGGCGGCCCGGTACCAGAGGCGCCCCAGGTGCTCGTGCAAGGCGGCCTTAAGGCCGTCGCCGCCCTGCGGGAGAAGCGAGGTCCAGCCCCGCCAGCCCGGGGAAGAGAGATAGCCGCAGGGCACCGGCGTGACGGCCGCGAAGCCGGCGGCCTTGAAAGCCCGGACGGTCCTGGGCAGGTGCCTGGCCGAGGTTACCACCAGGGGGCGGGTCCACTCCCTGTCGCGGAACACCTCCGCGACGAAAAACGCGTTGCCGCAGGTGTCGGCGGAACTGTCCTCGGTAATTATCCTGTATTCGGGCACCCCGGCGTCGGCCAGGGCCCGCGCGGCGGCCGGCGCCCAGCTGCCGCCGCCGAAGAAACCTCCGCCGCTGACCACCACCGGCAGGCCGGTCTGGCGGTGCAGGCGCGCCGCGGCCAGCAGCCTGGCCGCTCCCTCCTTGTCCAGGGCGGGCCCCCCGCCAGGGTCGGAGGCGCCCGGGACCAGCCCCCCTCCCAGGACCACTATGGCGTCGCCCGAGAGGTCGCGCGGCTGAGGGTAGCGGTATTCCAGGGGGCGCAGGAGCAGGGCGTGGAAGGCCGGGGTCATCAGGACCCACAGGACGAGCCCCGCGCCGGCCCAGAGCGCGGGCCGGCCGCGGCGCTTATAGAGGCACCAGGCGGCCGCGGCGAAGCAGGCCGTGACCAGCAGGCCCGGAGGCAGCACGAAAGGCGTTATCAGTTTCTTCAGCAGGAACATAACAATTCAGGACGGCATCGGCTTCCCCGGGGATACGCGGCGAGTCACATGAGGAGCTTTTTCCCCGAGCGGAGTGAGGTGAGGACCTGCGGTGCAGGTCCGCAAGACCGGAGGCGGTTCCCCGCGTAAGCGGAACCGCCGAGGTGGGGGCGGCGCAAACCCGCTATGCGGGTTATGCGTGCCACCGGCACTGCCGGACGGCCAAGAATGTCTGAGGCCCGAGGCGCTATGCGCCCGGGCCGAGTTCTTGGCCGGCCGAACGAAGCGAAGGTGCGGCCCGGAAAAAGCGAACCGTGACGAGCGCGTATCCCCGCGGGAAGCCGTACCAAAACGAAACCCCGCGTCCGCCTGAGGCGGAAGCGGGGCGCAAGGATACACCGCGGTTGCGGTTATATCCCGTCCTTTATGCGCATCCGGTAGAAGGAGCGCCAGACGAACACGGTCGAGAGCGCGAAGAACACCGCCGCCGCCGTGTGGGCGGTGGAGGGCTCCAGCGTTATCGCCAGCTCCACGGCCAGCAGGCCGAACAGCGTGGTGAACTTGATGACCGGGTTCATGGCCACCGAAGAGGTGTCCTTGAACGGGTCGCCCACGGTGTCGCCCACGACGGTGGCGTCGTGCAGCGGCGTCCCCTTCATGTTGAGCTCGGTCTCCACCAGCTTCTTGGCGTTGTCCCAGGCGCCGCCGGCGTTGGCCATGAAGATGGCCTGGTACAGCCCGGAGATAGCGATGCCTATCAGGTAGCCGATGAAGTAGAAGTGGTTGAGGCAGGCGAAGGCCAGCGTCGAGAAGAACACCGCGAGGAAGATGTTGAACATCCCCTTCTGCGCGTACTGGGTGCAGATCTCCACCACCTTCTTGGAATCCTCCACCGAGGCCTTGCTCGCGCTCTCGAGATGGATATTGTTCTTGATGAACTCCACCGCGCGGTAGGCTCCGGTGGTCACGGCCTGCGTGGACGCGCCGGTGAACCAGTAGATCACGGCGCCGCCGGTGATGAGGCCCAGCAGGAACAGCGGGTTGAGTATCGAGAGCCCCGCCTCCACCTGGCCCGGGAAGGTCTTGTGCAGCACCTGTATGATCGAGAAGATCAGCGTGGTGGCGCCGACCACCGCCGTGCCTATCAGCACCGGCTTGGCCGTCGCCTTGAAGGTGTTGCCGGCCCCGTCGTTCTCCTCCAGGTGCTTCTTGGCGTTCCTGAAGTCCGGCTCGAAGCCGAAATCCTTCTTCATCTCTTCCTTTATGCCGGGCAGCGTCTCTATCGTGGAGAGCTCGTAGACGCTCTGCGCGTTGTCGGTCACGGGGCCGTAGGAGTCCACGGCTATGGTCACCGGGCCCATGCCCAGGAAGCCGAACGCGATCAGGCCGAACGAGAAGATGGCGGGCGCGGCCATGATGGCCGCCAGGCCCTGTTCGCTGACGACGTAGCCGACGGCCATCAGGACTATGATCGCGATGCCCATCCAGTAGGCGCTGAAGTTGCCGGCCACCAGTCCGGAGAGGATGTTGAGCGAGGCCCCTCCCTCCTTCGACGCCGCCAGCACCTCGCGCACGTGCGAGGAGTTGGTCGAGGTGAAGATCTTGACGAGCTCCGGTATCAGCGCGCCGGCGATGGTGCCGCAGCTGATGATGGTGGAGAGCTTCCACCACAGCGTGCCGTCGCCCAGGTCGGCGATGAGCAGGTACGAGAGCAGGTAGGTCATGCCGATGGAGACCAGCGACGTCAGCCAGACCAGCGTGGTCAGCGGTATCTCGAAGTCGAACTTCTTCGACTCGCCGTAGGTCGCCTTGGCCCAGGCGCCGTTGAGGAGGTAGGAGGCGGCGCTGGTGAAGATCATGCCTATGCGCATGACGAAGATCCAGACCAGCAGCTGCACCTGGACCAGCGCCTCGGGCACGGCCAGCAGTATGAAGGCTATCAGCGCCACGCCGGTCACGCCGTAGGTCTCGAAGCCGTCGGCCGTCGGGCCCACGGAGTCGCCGGCGTTGTCGCCGGTGCAGTCGGCTATGACGCCCGGGTTGCGCACGTCGTCTTCCTTGATCTTGAACACTATCTTCATCAGGTCCGAGCCGATGTCGGCTATCTTGGTGAAGATGCCGCCCGCTATGCGCAGCGCCGCGGCGCCCAGCGATTCGCCTATCGCGAAGCCGATGAAGCAGGGGCCGGCGTAGTCGCCGGGGATGAAGAGGAGTATGGCCAGCATCAGCACCAGCTCGACGGAGATCAGCAGCATGCCGATGGACATGCCGGCCTTGAGCGGGATGTGCATCGCCGGGAAAGGCAGGCCCTTGAGGGCGGCGAAGGCCGTGCGGCTGTTGGCGTAGGTGTTTATCCTTATGCCGAACCAGGCCACGGCGTAGGAACCGAGGATGCCGACTATGCTGGAGATCACGATGACCGTCAGCTGTACGGCCGTAAAGTGGAGCAGGTAGCCGAAGTAGAAGACCATGATGGCCGCGATGAAGGCCCAGAGTATGGCGAGGAACTTGCCCTGGGTCAGCAGGTAGGTCTTGCAGGTCTCGTAGATCAGTTCGGAGATCTCGAGCATCGACTTGTGCACGGGCAACCGGCTTATCTGCATCGACTGCACCAGCCCGAAGAGGATGCCCAGGCAGCAGATCACGAGGCCCCACATCAGGAGCGTGTCGCCGGCTACGCCGCCCAGGAACGTGGCCTGGGAGAGCGGCGGGACGATAAGGTCGGCTTCTCCCGCGAAGGAATAAGTTACGGACAGCGCGAACGCGGCCGCGGCGGCCGCCAGTGTCTTGAGTTTACCCATGAACCCCTCCATCTGTCTGTAAAGAAGGCCGCCCGTCGCGAGACGGGCGGCCTTTCTGTTCTTTAGAGCTTCTGCTCCGCGAGCACCGGAACTCCCGGCCCCATGGTGGAAGAAACGAAAACCGACTGCATGTAGACGCCCTTGGACGAAGAGGGCTTGGACTTGAGTACGGCGTCCAGTATGGCCTGCGCGTTATCGGCCAGCTTCTCGGCCGGGAACGAAGCCTTGCCGACGGGCACGTGTATGAGGCCCTGCGCGTCGTTCTTGTACTCGACGCGGCCGGCCTTGAGCTCCTTGACGGCGTTCTTGACGTCCAGCGTCACCGTCCCGCTCTTCGGGTTGGGCATCAGGCCGCGCGGGCCCAGCGTCTTGCCCAGGCGGGTGATGTCCTTCATCATGTCGGGGGTGACCACGAGCACGTCGAAGTCCATCATCCCCTTGGCGATCTCCTCTATGAGCTCGGCGGCGCCGACCTTGTCGGCCCCGGCGGCGGTCGCCTCGGCGGCCTTGTCGCCCTTGGCGATGACGGCGATCTTCTTGGACTTGCCGCTGCCGTGCGGGAGCGGCACGGTGCCGCGCACCGACTGGTCCGACTGCTTGGGGTCTATGCCCAGCTTTATGTGGACCTCGACGGTCTCGTCGAACTTCGCGGTGGCGCTCTTCTTTATTATCCCCATGGCCTCGGCCAGGGTGTACTTCTTAGAAAGATCCAGGTCTTTCTTGAGGTTATTGAGTCTCTTTCCCATTTTTTCTTCTCCTTGTTTTTTCCAGGGCCGCAAGGCCCCCGAGGTTCATGCGCGGGAAGGTCCCGCTTCCTCGTAAGAACGTTCTTATCCCTCTATATCGACGCCCATCGAGCGGGCGGTGCCCTTCACCATCTCCATCGCCTGCTTGACGTCCTTGGTGTTGAGGTCCACCAGCTTCTGCCGGGCGACTTCTTCCACCTGCTTGAGGTTCATCTTGCCGACCTTGTTCTTGTTCGGCTCGCCGGAACCCTTCGCCAGGCCCGCGGCCTTCTTGATGAGCGCGGCCATCGGCGGCATCTTGGTGATGAACGTGAAGGTGCGGTCCTCGAAGACGGTGATGACCACAGGTATCGGGACTCCCTGCTCCAGTTTCCTGGTCTTCTCGTTGAACTGCTTGCAGAAGTCCATGATGTTCACGCCGTGCTGGCCGAGGGCGGGGCCCACGGGCGGGGCGGGATTGGCGGCGCCGGCCGGTATCTGGAGCTTTATAAGGGTCTTTATCTGTTTTACTTTAGCCATGTTAATTTACCTCTTTAAGTATGCCGAAGGCCGGCCCGCGGGGAGAAGCGCCCCGCGGAAAAGCCTTTAGACTTTTTCCACCTGCAGGAAATCCAGCTCCACCGGGGTGGGGCGGTCGAACACGGTCACGGTCACGCGCAGCTTGGCCTTGGGCTCGTTGACGTCCTCGACGAGGCCCATGAAATGCTTGAAGGGCCCCTCGATGATGCGGACGTTCTCGCCCTTCTCGAACTGCACGGCCGGCTTGGGCTTGTCCTCGCTGGTCGAATTGGCCAGTTCCAGGATCTGCTGGACCTCGCTCTCGTCCATCGGGGCCGGCTTGGGATCGCCAAGGAAGCCCGAGACGCCCTGTATGCCGCGGATGACCCAGTAGCTCTCGTTGTCGAGCTCCAGGTCCACGAGCACGTAGCCGGGGAAGAACTTGCGCTTGCGCAGCTCCTTCTTGTTGTGCTTGACGGCGACGACGTCTTCCGTCGGGATCAGCACCTGGAAAAGCTTGGTGGAGAGCTCGTTGGAGTCTATCTTGGCCTGGAGCGCCTTTTCGACGCGCTCCTCGAAACCCGTGCGGGTGTGTATGACGAACCAGCCTCTTGCCATGTTCAGCGTCCTCCGAGCATGCCTTTCACGAAAACGGAAAGGCCCAGGTCGACCAGGCTTATATAGATGGCCACGATCGTCACCACAACGCCGACGGCTATCGTCGACTTTATGACGGCGTCCTTGGGCAGCCAAGTGACCTTGGTGAGCTCCTGATATACTTCCTTG
>JAVHLJ010000048.1 GCA_031082205.1 Elusimicrobiales bacterium | reverse complement strand
AAAGTGTTACCTATGTATCCGGTATAATGTGTTACCGATGTGTCCGGTATACACCTCATAAATCTGGTCGGGGCACAGGGAATCGAACCCAGGACTCATGCTCCCAAAGCACGCGTGATACCATTTCACCATGCCCCGCGAGCGGATATTCTACAAAATAGGGCGGGTCAGTCCTTGCTGATGTAGGCTTCGAGCAGCTTGTGCCGGCGCGTCTTGCGCACCAGTATGGTCAGGCCTTCGAGTTTCAGCACCTCGCTGCCCTTGGGCGGGCGGCCGAGCTTGCGCTCGACCCAGAAAGCCAGTATGTCGTTCTCGGCGGGAGTGGTCAGGCGCAGGCGCCGGAAGACGTCCTTTATCTTCGCGGCCCCGCCGGCTATGAGCCCATCGCCGCTGGGATAGAGATGGCCGGGGAGGCGGTCGTACTCGTCGCTTATCTCGCCGGTCAGCTGGCGGATGATGTCTTCCAGCGTCAGCAGGCCCAGGACCTTTCCTCCGTCCTCGGTGACCACGGCCATGTGTATGTTCCCGTCGGTCATCTTCTCCAGCGCCCTGGACGCCGTCATGCCGCAGGATATTTTTTCTATCGGGCGGGTTATGGACGCCACCGTGCCGGTCTGCGCTCCCATTTTGAGGGCCGTGACGATGTCCTTGAAATTGACATAGCCTTTTATGTTCTCCGGTTCGCCCTCGGCGGCGGTGACCGGGAAACGCGTGTGCAGGTCCATGTGCGCGCGCAGCAGAGCCTCGGTCAGGGTAAAGGTGATCGGTATGTGGGATATCGCCGCCGGGGGGATCAGCAGGTCCCCGACCTTCTTGATGGAAAGCCCGGCGGCGGCCGAGACTATGCGCTCTTCCACCGGGCCGATCAGCTTCTGCTCGAGGGCCTGGGCCGCGGCGGCGCGCATTTCCTGAACGGAGGCCCTCTCCTCCCGGTGGCCGGAGGAGGGGAGAAAGGCCGAGGCCAGCCTTACGGCGGCCTTGGTTATCTTCTCCATGCCGCGGACCACCGGGTAAGCCACGGAATAAAGTGCGCGCATTACGGGCGATACGCGCAGCAGGACCAGTTCCTTGTTCTCTATGGCGAAGACCTTGGGCACCAGCTCGCCGAACATTATCGTTATGGCGCTCAATGGCAGGACGAACAGGGTCAGCGCCACGATATCCGCCGTCCTCGGGCTAAGGGCGAAACTGTCCGCGAGCAGCGGGGAGAAGGACTCGTTGATGCCGGCTCCGCCCGTGGCGGCCGCTATGGCCCCGAAGAGGGTTATTCCCAGCTGTATTACGGAAAAAGAGGCCTCCAGCTTGCTCTTCATGAACAGGGCCGCCGACGCTCCCGGGGCTTTCTTCGCGGAAAGCTCGGCCAAGCGGGCCCTGGAGATGGAGGCCAGCGCCATCTCATAGGCCGCGAAGACGGCGTTGAAGCCAAGCATCGCGGCTATTATGATCAGTTCTGGTATGAAACCCGCCATTTGTTTATGCGCCCCAGGAAAATATATAATACCAAATAGCGGTTCGTATTCCGGGATAGTGTAACGGTAGCACGAGAGACTCTGAATCTCTTTGTCTAGGTTCGAATCCTAGTCCCGGAGCGCCGATTTGAGGAAAACCCCCGGAAGGGGGTTTTTTATTGCCGGGCCTGAAACTTTCCGGCCCGGGCCGCATCTAACGAGCGAAGGATAAAAAGGCCTGGAGATGACCGATGAGCATGGAGATGATAGGCGGAGCGGCGGCGGGAGGGGTTCTGGGATACCTCTGGCACCGTCTCGCGGGCTGCTCCACCGGGGGCTGCCCCATAGTAAGGAGCAAGTATCTCAGCGTGATGTGGGGAGCGCTCGCGGGCCTGTTGTTCGCTGTTCAATGATCCGGTGACCGATGGAGGAACGATGCGGAATATAAATACCGAAACTTTCAAGGGCAAGGTATTCGATTTCGAGAAGAACAAGGAGTGGAAATTCGAGGGGGATAAGCCCTGTATAGTCGATTTCTACGCCGACTGGTGCGGCCCGTGCAAGATGCTCTCGCCGCTGCTGGAGGAATTGTCGGAGAAATACGCCGGAAAGATAGATATCTACAAGATAGACACCGACAAGGAGCAGGCGTTGGCCGCGGCTTTCGGCATACAGAGCATCCCTACCATGCTTTTCGTGCCGATGAGCGGCAAGCCGCGGATGGCCCAGGGCCTGCTGCCCAAAGAAGCGCTTGAGAAAGCGGTCATGGACGTGCTGGGCGTGAAGTAAGGCGCGCCCCCGAAGCCCCGCGGACGACCGGGGGCCGGCCCGGATCCGGGCCCTCGGTTTTAAAGTGGAGGGGCTTTTTGCCATAATTCCTCCATGAGCGTATCTTCACATCTCACCCCGGACCCCGAAAGGAGGCTCTGGATAATACACGACAGGGTGCAGGAACTGCTCTCGGTCACCGACCGTAAACTTTGGCTGTTCGTCTTCCTGTCCGTCGCGCAGATAGCCCTGGTAAGGTTCGCCTCGCCCGGCGGAATGCTGGCCTATGTCTCGCTGATCGTGCTGGCGCCTGCCCTGCCCCTGGGCGCTTTCGCCCTCTCGCCTTTCGTGGAGAGACCCCGCCCCGTTCCGGTCCACGAGTCCGCGCCGGGGAAAAAAGGTTCGGCCTATTCTCTGCTCAGCGAGCGCGACCTGGCGGGTTTCTCGCAGGCCGATCTCACGATAACGCTGGACAAGTATCTCGGCGGGGGGATAACCGCCACGCCGTATTACGAGGATATAATAGGACAGATAGTAGGAGGGGCCAGGGTAGTGGTGAAGAAGGAACTCCTGCTGAAGATACTCTGCTCCGTAGTGCTGGCCGGGCAGCTGCTTTTCCTGGCCAGCCTGCTTTTCAGGACCTGACCGCCCGGGTGAGGGCGGGCGCCCGCCTGGCGTTCAGAGCCACTTATGCCTGGGGTAGCGGCGCGCCAGCGCCGGTTTCAGCTTCGGGTAACTTTCCGCCCAGAAACTTTTCAGGTCCTTGGTCACCTGCACCGGGCGCATCGAAGGCGCCAGTATGTGCACGACCAGCGGCACCCGGCCGGCCGCTATGCGCGGCGTCTCGTTGAGGCCGAAGAGGTCCTGTATCTTCGCTTCGAGGAAAGGCTCGCCGCCGTCGGGATAGCGTATCCTCGCCTTCCGGCCCGAAGGGGTGTCCAGGCGCTGCGGGGCGTGGCGGTCGATAAGGCGGCATTTCTCCCAGCCGTACCAGTCTTTCAGGGCGGGCAGCACCTCGCGCTCGCGCGCGTCGGCCACGCTGCGCGCGCCGTGGCAGATATCGGCGATTATAAGGGCCTTGTCTTCCTCCGAAAGCGGTTCTATCCCGAGGTCGGGGCAGGCCCTGTGGAGGAAGTCCACCCGGGCCAGCCAGTCCTCCGCCTCCTCGTCCCAGCGCTTCAGCTTCTGGCGGCCGCTGACGAATTCGTCGGCGATGAGATCGGCGGAAGCCTTGCCCCGGCGCGCTGAGGTTATCTCTTTCCTTATCTCGACGTCGCGGTAGAAGGTGAGGCGCTCGGTGACAGGGGTGAGCATGTCCTTGTCCAGGGCGGGCCGGTCCTCTTCCCTTATGTCGCCGGGGAAGGCCGCGCGCAGCCATTCTTCCTTTAACGGCGCCGCGAAGGAAAGAGTTATGTCGGCTCCGCCCCTGCCCGCGCTCTCCACGACGGAGCCGGCGCAGACGAGGCTGGCGCCGGCGGCGGCGCTGGCGGGGTCGAGCCTGGCGTTGCGCCCGCCCGGCAGGCGGTAGCGCCCCTGCTCGCGCGAGAACAGCGCGGCCACGCGGTCCGGGAAGGCGAGCAGGAAGCAGCGGGCCGCGTTCTCCATGGCCCTGGTACCGCCCGGGGAGGCGCCGCCGGCCAGCCGTTCGGCCATCCTCCAGGCTTCCCTGGCAGGGGCCTGCTTCAGCCCCGCTTTTTCGCAGGCGAAATGGTCGAAACCGCCGGCCGCGCAGGCGGAGAGTTCCTTCACGGCGGCGGCCAGGTCGGACCCGGCTTCGGCCCTCCTGCCTCCGCCCCTTCTGTCGGCCCAGATGCCGCGCCCCTGGGCCGCGGCGGCTATGATCGCGCATTCGCGGGCGCAGCCGAGCCTCTTCGCCTCCACCATCATGCGGGAGTAGCGCGGGTGGAGCGGGTAGGCCGACATCGCCCGGCCCTCCGTCGTCAGCGCGCCCTTTTCGTCGGCCGCCCCCAGGTCCCGCAGCAGCTTCTCCGCGCGTTCGGCCGCCTCCGGCGACGGAGGGTCCAGCCATCGCAGGTCGCCGAAGCCTCCGTAGCCGCAGGCCTTGAGGGTGAGCAGCGCTTCGCTTATGTCCAGGCGCAGCATTTCGGGCGAGAGCGACGGGGCCAGGCCCTGGTTCTCGCGCTCGGTCCAGAGCCGGGCGCAGACGCCGGGCCCGGTGCGTCCGGCGCGGCCGGAGCGCTGCGCGGCCGAGGCGGCGGATATCCTCTCGGTGAAGAGAGTGTTGATGCCCCGGGCGCCGTCGAACCTCGCCACCTTCGCCAGCCCCCCGTCTATGACGGCCGTCACTCCTTCTATCGTGACCGAAGTCTCGGCGATATTGGTGGCTATGATTATCTTACGCCCGCCGGAGGGCGCCACCGCCGCGTCCTGCTCCCCGGGTTTCATCTCTCCGTGCAGAGGCATGACCCGGAAACCTGAGAGGGCCGGTACTTTCGCGATCTCCGCGGCGGTCCTGTTTATCTCGAAGGCGCCGGGCATGAATACCAGGGCGTGCCCTTCCTTCAGCGGGGGGAGCAGCGCGGCGCAGGTACGGGCGGCCGCCTCCCAGACCGGAAGAGAGGCCGTAGCCTGGTCGCAGTAAGCCGTCTTGACCGGAAAAAGGGTCCCTTCGGCCTTTATGACGGCGCAGGGCTCCATGTGCTTGGCGAGCGCCCGTTCGTCCATGGTCGCGGACATTACGGCCACGATCAGGTCGGGCCTGGGGCCTTTCTGAAGCGCCAGGCAGGCCGCCAGCGTGATGTCGCCGTGAAGATGCCGCTCGTGGAACTCGTCCAGTATCACGGCGGAATATTTTTCGAGCAGCGGGTCGGAGACGAGTTCGCGCAGGAGTATGCCTTCTGTCTCGAATATTATCCGGGTCGCCGGCCCGGTCCTGTCGTCGAAGCGTACCCGGTAGCCGACCTCGCCGCCGGCCCGGCCGCCGCGCTCGGCCGCGACGCGGTCGGCCAGCATTCGCGCGGCCAGCCGCCTGGGCTGCAGGACGGCTATGCGGCCCTTGAGACCGGCCCGGTCGAGAAGCAGCTGGGGGACTTTTGTCGACTTGCCGGAGCCCGGGGGGGAGGAGACGATAAGCCGCGCGCCCGGGCGGGCCGCGCGGAGCAGCTCTTCGGCTTTTTGCAGGACCGGAAGCTCCATGCTTATATTATCCTATATATGGCGGGCCGGGATAAGCCTGCCGCGCGTTTTATATAATATCGCGCATGACCCCTTCCGCCTTGAAGCAGGCGCTCGAATACCTGGGTAAGCTCTCCGAGTGTGAGACCGCGGTGGCGGACTTCTATGAGCGCTGCGCCGCGCGCTGGCCGGAGGAGGAGGTCTGGGGGGCGCTTGTGCCGCAGGAGCGGGAGCACGCCCGGCTTGTCTGCAGGATGGCCGAACTGCTGGCTTCCGCCCCGCAGGATTTCGAGGCGTCCCGGCCCCTTAGCCCCCTGGCCCTCAAGACCTTCATCGACGCGGCCTTCACCTACGCCCGCCGGGTGGCGCTGGGGGAAGCCGACAAGGCCGCCGCCCTCTCGCTCTCCCTGGACATAGAGAAGTCGATAATAGAGTCCAAGTACGAGACCCTTTTCAATACCGCGGACAAGGAATACAAGGACCTGGTCTCCAGGCTGGTTTCGGATACCGCCGCCCACCGCGAACTGCTGCAGGCCCGGGTCAACCAGATAAAGTTCCGCAAGTAGCCCGGATTTTTTTTCTTGACATTGTCTAAATTTTATGATAGTATAAAAATATGGAAAACGCGCGCGCGAAACTCCGCTCGGCCGGCATACGGCCCACCGCACACAGGCTGGCCGTGGCGGCACGCCTCTTCGGAGACAGGACCCATCCCACGGCCGACCGGATCTGGGACGGGGTTCGCGAGGATTTCCCGGCCATATCGCGCGCGACGGTCTACAACACGCTGGACCTTTTCGTCGAGCGGAAGCTGGTCCTGCGCAGGGCCCTGGATTCCGGCGCCGCCGTATACGACCCCTTCACGGAG
Source organism: Elusimicrobiales bacterium (assembly GCA_031082205.1). GTDB lineage: Bacteria > Elusimicrobiota > Elusimicrobia > Elusimicrobiales > UBA9959 > UBA2231. The sequence continues at coordinate 11,630 of JAVHLJ010000048.1, read as the reverse complement.
CCCCATCACCACCTCGTTGACGAGGCCACGGGCCATGTGTATGATATCCCCTGGGGGGAGGTCCGGCTCGGGGCGGAGCCTTCGCTGAAAGATTTTGACGTGTCGGAATTCTACCTGGTCATGCGCGGCAGGCGCCGCGCCGCTGGCCCGAAGAGGAAAAGCTGAGGAGGAAACATGGTCCCTAACAAGAAGATAGAAGCGATGTTCAACAAGCAGATGAACGCGGAATTCTACAATTCCCATCTTTACCTGGCCATGGCCGGCTGGTTCGAAGGCCAGGGGCTGCCTGGCTTCGCGCAGTGGATGGAAGTGCAGGCCGAAGAGGAGCGGGAGCACGCCATGAAGTTCTACAACCACCTCAAAGAGCGCCGCGCCAATATCCTGGTCGGCGAGGTCCCGCCGGCCCCGACCAAGTACAAGAACGCGCTGGACGCCTTCCAGGCCGCCTTTGACCACGAGGTTTTCGTGTCCAAGGAGATCAACAAGATGATGGAGGCCGCCCTGGCCGAGAAGGACTTCGCCGCCGTGGAACTGCTCCGCTGGTTCGTGACCGAGCAGGTGGAGGAAGAGGCCCAGACCGACGCCGTGGTGCAGCAGCTCAAGATGATCGGCCCCTCCCTTGGCAGCCTGATGTACATCGACAGGCACCTGGGCAAGCGCAAGGCCGATTGAGCCTTAGGCCCCCTGCAGAACGCCCTTTTCGGAGGCCGGAAGCCTCCGAAAAGGGTATAATATTTACCGCTGTAGAGCTTCTGCCGGAAAACCCTTTAAGCGATGAATACTGACGCAAAACATCCCGTGCTTATCTCAGGCGGCATGGGCGTGCGCGTTTCCTGGTGGCCGCTGGCCAGGATAGTCTCCATCATGGGCGGCCTTGGCGTAGTCTCCGGAACGGGACTGGAACTGGTCTATCCGCGCCTCCTCCAGGACGGCGATCCCGGCGGCAATGTCCGCGCCGCCTTCAATGAGCTGGCCTCGCGCCAGCCCTCGCTCGCCGCCGGCCTCAAGGATATTTACGACAGGTACTACATCGAGGGGGGGAAACCGCAGTCGCAGCCCTATAAGCCCGTGCCGATGTGGCGCCTCTCCCGCGTGGAGGGGTATGGGACCGCCCCCGACACTTTCTGGGAGCCGTCGAAAGACCTCCAGCTGATGTCGCTGGCCTCCAACTTCGCCGAAGTGTGGCTGGCCAAGCGCGACCATAACGGCCCCATAGGCATAAATTTCCTCCGCAAGGTGGAGCGCCCTCTGCCCTGGGCTCTCTACGGCGCCATGCTGGCCGGCATCGACTATGTGCTGGTCGGCGCCGGCAATCCCTACGAGTTCCCCGGCATGATACGCGCGCTATCCCGCCACGAGCCTGCCTCGCTGGGCTTCAAGGTATTCGGCGCCACTTCCGGCTCCGGCAATTTTTCAGTGCTGGCCAGGCCCGCTTCGCTGGGCATAAAAGGCGTTCCCAACCTGCCGCAGCCCAAATTCCTGGCCATTGTTTCTTCCTACGGCCTGGCCAAAGCCCTTTATGATAATCCGGAGACCCGCCCCCACGGCTTCGTGGTGGAGGGTCCGGAGGCCGGCGGCCACAGCGCCCCGCCCGGCAAGATGAAATTCGACGCCGCCGGCAAGCAGGTTCTGGTCTATACCGACGAGGACCGCGCGGACATCCCGGCCATCGCCTCCATCGGCCTGCCTTTCTGGCTGGCCGGCACCTACGGCACGCCGCAGAAGCTAAAGGAGGCCCTGGCCGCCGGCGCCGCCGGAGTTCAGTTCGGCACGCTGGCCGCGCTCTCGGGCCAGTCCGGCTTCGAGCCTTCCCTGCGGGCAAAAACGCTCCGGATGCTGGCCGCGGGCGAGCTTAAGGTCGTCAATTCCCATGTCTCCCCGACCGGTTTCCCTTTCAAGGTGGCGCAGGTCCCCGGCACCGTCTCGGACCCCGCCGTCTACTCCAGGCGCCGCAGGATCTGCGACATAGGCCTGCTGGCCGCGGCTTACCTCGCCCCGGGCGGCGGCGTGGAGTTCCGCTGCCCCGCCGAGCCTGTGGAATCTTTCAAGGCCAAAGGCGGCCGGCCGCAGAACACCGAAGGCAAGGTCTGCCTCTGCAACGCGCTGATCGCCGCCGCCGGCCAGCCGCAGCGCCATCCCGACGGCTATCCGGAGCCTGGCATAGTCACGCTGGGCGAGGACCTCACGCCCGTCAAGGACATGCTGGCCGGTCTGCCGCACGGGCAGGAGGGCTATTCGATCGGCAAGGCGATACAGTACCTCAAGTCCGGCCTCAAGGCCTGAGGACGGCGGAAAAAGAAGAACCCCGGGACCAATCCCGGGGTTCTTCTTTTTTCGCGCGGCGCGTACCGCTCAGTAGCGGTAATGGTCCGGCTTGTACGGGCCTTCGGGCTTCACGCCGATATAGTCGGCCTGTTCCTTGGTGAGTTTCGTCAGCTTCACGCCGATCTTCTCCAGGTGCAGGCGGGCCACTTCCTCGTCGAGGTGCTTGGGCAGGCGGTAGACGCCGGTCTCGTGCTTCTTCGTCCAGAGCTCGATCTGGGCCAGCGTCTGGTTGGAGAAGGAGTTGCTCATCACGAACGATGGGTGGCCCTTGGCGCAGCCCAGGTTGACCAGCCGTCCCTCGGCCAGCAGGTAGATGGACCTGCCGCCGGGCAGGTCGTAGCGGTCCACCTGCGGCTTGATGTTGACGCGCTTGACGCCCTTGGCCTTGTTGAGGGCCTCCACCTGTATCTCGTTGTCGAAGTGGCCTATATTGCAGACGATGGCCTGGTCCTTCATCCTGAGCATGTGCTCGAGGCGGATGATGTCCTTGTTGCCGGTGGTCGTGACGTAGAGGTCGCCCTCGCCCAGGGTGTCCTCGACGGTCTTCACTTCGAAGCCTTCCATCGCGGCCTGCAGCGCGCAGATGGGGTCTATCTCGGTGACGATGACCCGCGCGCCGAAGCCGCGCAGCGACTTGGCCGAGCCCTTGCCCACGTCGCCGTAGCCGCAGACGACGGCGACCTTGCCGGCTATCATGACGTCGGTGGCGCGCTTGATGCCGTCGGCCAGCGACTCGCGGCAGCCGTAGAGGTTGTCGAACTTGGACTTGGTGACGGAATCGTTGACGTTGATGGCGGGCACCATCAGTTTCCCGGCCTCGTGCATCTGGTAGAGGCGGTGCACGCCGGTGGTGGTCTCCTCGGAGACGCCCTTCCACTCTTTGGCGGTCTCGTGCCAGCGGCGGGGGGATTTCTTCAGGATGGCCTTGAGGCAGTTATTCAGTTCCACCTCGTCCTCGCCGGAAGCCCTGGCGTCCAGGACCTTGGCGTCGTCCTCCGCCCAGAAGCCGCGGTGTATCATCATGGTGGCGTCGCCGCCGTCGTCGACTATGAGGTTGGGGCCCTTGCCGCCGCCGAAGTCCAGCGCGCGCTCGGTGCACCACCAGTACTCGGCCAGCGTCTCGCCCTTCCAGGCGAACACGGGGACTCCTGCTTTGGCTATCGCGGCCGCGGCCTGGTCCTGCGTTGAGAATATGTTGCACGAGCACCAGCGGACCTCGGCGCCCAGCGCGGAGAGCGTCTCTATGAGGACGGCGGTCTGCGTGGTCATGTGCAGCGAGCCCATGACGCGCGCGCCTTTTAGCGGTTTCTTCGCCGCGTATTTCTCGCGTATGGCCATCAGGCCGGGCATCTCGTGCTCGGCTATCTCTATCTCGCGCCGGCCCCAGTCGGCCAGCGACAGGTCCCTGACTTTGAAATCCTCTTTCATCTTGAAGGCTCCGTGGTTCTTTGCGGGGTTGACTGCGGTTCTCATCTTTCTCTCCATCCGGGCGGGATACTGCCCGCCGCGCCCATAATTATACTTCTTCCGGAGGGGGGAGTGGAACTTCCCGCGCGGCCCGGGCTTTTTGTATCCTTTCCTCCATGGAGACTCTCAAATATAAGCTTCTGACCGCCGGCCTGCTGCTGACGGCCGCGGCCGCTCCGCGGGCCGAAGACTGGGTCATTCCCCGTACCACCTGGTATATAAGCGCGGAGGCCCAGGCCTTCCCCGACTTCCCTCCGCCGCCTGCGGACGGCTCTCCCGCCGACCTGGCGGACCTCCAGGGCGTCCGGGACTGGCAGGTAAAGCGCAGTTCCGCCCAGTGCGCCGCCGCCGGCGCGGCGGCTCGCGCGGCGTTCACCGAATTCTTCGGGGACATAAGCCCCTTCCCTTCGCCGCTGCCGCCCGAAGCCGCCGCCATCCTGGAGAGGATAAAGAAGGAGACCGACGGCGCGGCCGCGGGCGTGAAGGACAGGTTCAAGCGCCCCCGCCCCTTCCTGCGAGCGGCAGACCTGGAGCCCTGCCTTGGACGCATAGGGGGCAAGGCTTATCCCAGCGGCCACGCCGCTATATCGCGAGTCCTCGCCCTGCTGCTCTCCGACCTCGTCCCTTCGCGCGGGAAGGAGTTCAGGGCGCGGGCCGACGCGGCCGCGCTCGACCGCGTCATAGGAGGCGTGCATCATCCGGCCGATATAGAGGCCGGCAAGATCCTGGGCGACAGGCTCTACGCGCTGTATAAAGCCAGCCCGGCCTTCCGGGCGGACATGAACAGGCTTCGCGGCCTTCTTAAGACCAGGCCGCCCGCCGCGGCAAGGCCCTCCGCCAAGCCGGCGGAAGTCTATTTCACCAGGGACATCTCTCCCGCCGGCCTCAAGGCGGTCTATGAAAGGCTCGGTTTCAGGCCTTCGGGCAGGCTGGGGGTCAAGGTCCATTTCGGCGAAAAGGGGAACAGGAATTTCATCCCGCCGGCGCTGCTCAAGGACCTCGTAGTCGGACTGAAAGGCACATTCGTGGAGACCAATACGCTTTACGGCGGCTCGCGCTCGGATACGAAGGGCCATCTCGCGACCGCCAGGGCGCACGGCTGGACTTACGCGCCGGCGGATATAATGGACGACGAGGGGGAGACGGCCCTGCCCTACAAGGGGAAGTATTTCTCCCGCGTCCTGGTCGGCAAGGGGATGGCGAAGTACGGCTCCTTCCTGGTCATATCCCATTTCAAAGGCCACGGTTCTGCCGGCTTCGGCGGGGCGGTCAAGAACCTCGCGATGGGATTCGCCTCGCCGACGGGAAAGAAACTGCAGCATTCCGGCCAGTTCCCGTTCAACCGACAGGAAAAATGCATCAAGTGCGGGCTCTGCAGGAAGGAATGCCCGGTGGACGCCATCCGCGAGGATTTTTCGATAGACGAGGCCAAATGCATCGGCTGCGGCAAATGCGCCGAGATCTGCCCCACGAAGGCCATAGAGACCAAGCAGAGCCGCACCGGCGGGCTAGGTTTCCAGGAGAAGCTGGCGGAGTACGCGCGCGGCGTCACGGCCGGGGGGAAGTTCACCTATATTAACGTGCTGATGAACATCTCCTCGGCCTGCGACTGCGTGGCCTCCGCCCCTCCTCCCTTCGTCGGCGACGTGGGCATACTCGCATCGAACGACCCCGTGGCGCTGGACCAGGCGAGCTTCGACCTGGTGAACAGGGCCGCCGGTATCGACGACGCCTTCAGGCACGAGACCGGCGTCAGCGGAGAGCATTGCCTGGCCTACGCCGAGAGGATAGGCCTGGGCTCGAGGAAATACAGGCTTGTGGAGATAGGGAACTGAGCCGGAGGGCTCCCGGGAATGCTTAAGGCGGCCGTCATCCTGCTGGCGTCGTTCGCGGTCCGGGCTGCGGCCGCGGAGGTCCCTGACGTTCCCCTGATAGCGGGCGTTTCCGTTTCCGGCTCCACGCCCGAACTTTCGGACAGGCTCCTTGAGGCGTTCCCTCTGCGCAAAGGGGCTGCCTACTCTCCCGAAGACCTCCCGCTGGCCCGCGAGGTCGTCCTCTCTTTCTATAACGCGCGCGGTTACCTGGAAGCGGACGCCGACGTCTCGGCTTCCGTTTCCGGCGACGAAGTGTCCGTTTCCGTCGCCGTGTCGGAGGGGCCCCGCTATATATTCGGCCGCACTTATTTTTCGGGCCTGCGAAAACTGAAGGTCCGGGCGGCGGAGCGGGAACTGGATTACGCCGCCGGGGATTTTTACGAATATTCGAAGGTGATGTCCTCCCTCGGGCGCCTGCAGGCGCTGGGCTGGTTCGAAAAGCTGGGCGTCAGCGTCTCTTCCTCCGCGGCCGGGACCGTCGACGTTCATTTCGATCTCGCCGAGCATCCCATGCTCTGGTTCAAAGGCGGCGTGGGGTACGGCTCCGAAGAACGGGAGCGCGTCTCGCTCGGACTGATGCACAATAATTTCCTGGGCCGCGGTTACAAGGCGGAGGTCACGGGCAGCCTCTCCACCATCTGGCTGGAATACCGCGCCGACGTCGTCAACAGGCATTTCCTCGCCACGCGCACGGAACTGGGCAGCAGGTCCTCGTGGCGCAGGGAGCGCCGCGAGGGATACAACATGGAGACCGCCAAGACGTCCCTGGGGCTGGGACGCTCGCTGACGGAATCCCTGCGCGGTTCGGTCACCTACAGGCTGCAGCGGAACCTCATCTACAGGGTGGCGCCGGGCGTTTCGGCCTACGCGCCCGGCCTTTCAAGGACGCGTTCGGTCTCCCTGGCCCTCAACCGCGACACTTCCGACGAGCCTTTTTATCCTTCCCGCGGCTCGCGTTCGGAGTTCCTGCTCGAACGCTCGGGCGGGCTCTGGGGAGGGGACGTCGATTTCTACAAGGCGCATCTCGGCGCCACCGCGTACGTAGCCGCCTGGCGCCGGACAGTGTTCGTCGTCTCCGGGCGCGGCGGTTTCGTAAGGGAGACCGGGGACACGCGGGAGGTCCCTATCTTCGAGCGTTTCTTCGCCGGCGGCGCCAACTCCATCCGGGGCTACGCCGAGCGCGCGGTGGGCCCTTCGGACTCCGCGGGGAACCCGATAGGCGGCCGGGTAACGGCCGGGGCCAATTCCGAATTCCGGTTCCCGGTCTACGGCAGGCTGCGCGGCGCCCTGTTCGCCGACGGCGGACAGGCCGCTCTCCGGACCTCCGGCGTTTCGCCGCGCGAATGGAAGTTCGGCGCCGGCTTCGGCCTTCGCTACCGCACGCCGGTCGGCCCGCTGCGCGCCGACTTCGGCTATAAGCTCAACCCGGACGGCGAGCCGTCGGACGGCAGGTGGCGGATCCACCTCACCCTGGGGGAGTCCTTCTGATGATGAAGGCCATGCTCCGGGCCGCGGCGGCCGCAGCTTTGCTGGCCTTGCTGGCCGCGGCGGCGGCGTGGTACTACAGGGTGGCGCTGCTCGAACTGGCCGCGGCCAGGTGGGCGGCCGCGGCCGGGGCGTCGCTGTCGCCCGGATCCATAACGCGCGTCACGCTTTCGGAGATAAGGCTCGCCTCTTTCAGGACGGAAATGGAGGGGTTCTCTCTATCCGTCTCTTCGGCGTCGCTGGGTATATCCTGGAAAGACCTGCTGGCCGGCCGTCATTGGCTGGACGCGGAAGTTCACGCTCCCGCGATATCCTGGTCCGCCGGCGGGACCTCTTCCGGAGCGGTATTCTACCTGCCGCCGCTCTACCCCCTCAAGAGCCTCTCGGTAACGGGCGCTTCGGCGGGTGCGAGCGGCGGCAGGCAGGTCCTCGGTTCTTTCAAGGCGGAAGCCGGGCCGGACGGCATATCGTTCAGCGGCGCGCGCTTCGACGTTTCAGGCACGCCGTTATCGGCCGACGGCTCCTGTTCGGGCGCCGGCTGCTCGTTCTCGGGCCACGCCGGGCCCTCGGCGGCGCTGCCCGGCCGCGCCGGTCTGCGCGTCCTGGTACATCCCTCTTCGGCGACCTTCTCCGCCCTCCTGCCCGGCGAGGGCCTGAGCGTCCGGGGCTCGGCCGACGCGGAGGAGCGCTGGTCGCTGCGCCTCTCGCTTTCCGGGAAAGGCTCGTTCCCTTGGCTCTCCGGACAGTGCGCGGGCGACGGGAAGGGGTATTCTCTGCAGGAGATGAAAGGCCGGCTTTCCTGCCTGCTGCGCGCGGCCGGCATCCCCGTCGAAGCCTCCCTTAAAGCGGAAAAAGGCGAGCTCGCTTTCTCCGCCGGGGCGTCCAGCGCGGCGGCAACCGCCTCTCTTTCCGGAGTTTACTCCCTCTCCTCCGGCAGGGGGGAGGCCTCCCTCGTCTCATCCGGCGACCTCGCCCTGCCCGGCGAAGGCATGTTGAAAGGGCTGTCGCTGCGCGTTTCCGCCGCCGGGGACGGCGGGCGCGTCTCCGCCTCCGGTTCCGTTAGCGCCGTTTCGGCGGAAGCTTATGGCTTCAGCGCCGAGGGCCTGTCCCTGGAAGCTTCGGGCGGTTCCGGCGAGGAGGCCGTTTTCGGGGGCGAGCTCAGGCTGGGCCGACTTAAAGCCGGAGCGGCGGAGTTTTCTCCCGTCACGCTGAGGGCGTCGGGCCGCCCGGAGGAGCATCTCCTGGAACTGCGGGCGGAAGCGCCGGCCGGGGATATCCGCCTCTCCGCCTCGGGTTCCCTCGCCGGAGCCTGGGAGGGAGAGGTGTCGGAACTGAGCGGTTTCGGCCTGCGCCTCACGCGTCCTTTTCCGGCCAGGATATCTTCGGGCGGCGGCGCTTTTTCCGGGCTTTCGCTGGCCTACGGCGCCGGGCGCCTGGAAGCTTCCGCCGAATACGCCGGCGGCCGGCTGGTCGGGCTGGAGGCCGAGGCCAGGGGCTTCGATATAGCCGCGGCCTCGGCCGCTTTCAGCCACGCCGCCGCACTGGCCGGCAAGCTGGACGCCTCGCTGCGCCTCGCCGGTGCCTATGATTCCCCGGAGGGGGAGATCTCGGTGCGCTCCGACGGTATAGTGGCGGGGGGAGTGCGGCTGGGAAAGCTGCGGGCGTCGGCCGTCCTGTCCGCCGGCAGGCTCGAGTCCAGGGAGGCCTGGCTTGAAACGCCTGGCGGCAGGCTCGAATCCTCCTTTTCCGCGGAGATCTCCCCGGGGCGCTTCCCCGGCGATTATTATTTCACCGTGGTCTCATCCGACACCGACGTCGGCTTTCTCTCCGCTTTCACGCCGGGCGTCGAGCTGCGCACGGCCCTGCTCAACGCCGGCATACGGATATCCCGGCGCGACGGGGCGCTCGGCGTTGACGGCGGCGCCTCGCTGTCGGCCGCCGGATTGGTTTTCAGGGGGGCAGGCCTGAAGCTTTCCCCGGTCAATCTCGACCTGCGCCGGAGCGCCGACGGAGCGGGCGTGGCCTTCTCCGGCTTCGCCGGCGCGGGCGCCGGCTGGCTGGAGGCGGAGGGCGCCCTTTCGGCCGCGGGGCCGGCCCTGCGCCTGAAGGCCGCCCGCGTCGCTTTCGATTCCCCTTACGGACTGCGCGGGGCCGCTTCGCGGGCCGATATGCGGGTATCCGGCTCGTGGGAGTCTCCTTTCTACGCCGGGAATTTCGAGCTCTCGGAACTTCGTTTCGACCAGGAGCGCTGGGACAAGTCCCCTTCTTCCGACGGCCGCCCGTCGGCCTACGGCCTTGACCTCTCCTTCTCGGTGCCGCGCAACGCCTGGTACCGCAGCGAGGCCGGTTCCATAGAAGGCAGGGGCGAGATAGCGGTGAAGAAGCAGGGGCTCGGGGACGCCGCGGTGATCGGCCAGGTGGAGAGCGTCAGGGGCACTTATTCCTACCTGGGAAAACCGTTCGAAGTGAAGGCCGCCAGGGTGAATTTCGCCGGCAGGACCCCCCCGGATCCGGGCATATATCTGCTGGCGGCCTACGAAGACCGGGTCAATTCCATCAAAGTCTATTTCGAGGCCGAGGGGACGATGCGCTATCCGAAGTCCAGGCTCTATTCGGAGCCCCCGATGGAGCAGCGCGACATAATGTCCGTCATGCTGACCGGGCGGCCCCTCTACGCCCTCTATTCGAACGGGGCGGACAGCGGCCAGCAGGGCTCCTCCACCGTCGCGGCCGAGCAGGCCCTGGCCGGTTATCTCTCCGGACGGGCCGGGCTCCTGGTCAGGGACAAACTGGACCTGGACATGCTCAATATCAGGATGACGGAGGAGCGGCGCGCCGACGTGACGGTCGGGCGTTACCTGACCGACGACCTTTTCGTCAGCTACGGCCAGACCCTGGGGCCGCGGGGGGAGAAGCGGGTCAACGCGGAGTACTCGCTCACGAAGCACCTCAGCCTGGAGGGAAAAACCTCCAGCGAAGGCCGCTACTCGACCGACCTGCTCTTCAAGTTCGGGGTCCGCTGAAACGGCGCATATCTGCTAAAATATATCCGCTGAAAGAACGGAGGAACTACCCATGAAAAAGACTTCCAAACCCGCTAAGACCTGCGGCTGCGCCTGCGGCTGCTCCCAGAGCTCGCTGACCTCGCCCGCCGACGCCGTTATGGCGCTCTGCGTAATGGCGATAGCCAGCGACGGCAAGCTGGAGAAGCACGAGCTCGCGCGCATAGACCAGATGATAGCCATGAGCCCGCTTTTCGACGGCGTGATGAACGCACGCGACTACGCCGCCTGCATCTCCGAGACGATAGCCGAGAAGGGCCGCGCCTCGGTCATAGAGGAGGCGGCTGAACTGCTGCCCGGCCGCCTGGCCGAGACCGCCTACGCCTGGGCCGCCAGCATGGTAATGGCCGACGGCAAGGCCGTCTCCCCGGAGCACAAGTTCCTTTCCTCGATACGCAAGGCGCTCGGCGTACACGGCGTGCTCGCCGGCAAGATAAACGCGGTCGTAGCCATCCTCAACCGCGCCAAATAAGAGGGGGCCCCCTGGCTTACGAAAGGATAGTCTACTCCACGGGACCGGACGGCGTTTCGGCGTGTCCGGACTGCCGCCGGTCCCCTTGTTCCTGCCCGGAGGGGCTGGCCGGCCCGGCCCGGCCCCGGACGCAGACCGAGCCGGTGCGTGTTTCTTTCAGGAGGACGGGTAAGGGCGGGGGGATGACCCTGGTCGAGAAGCTGCCGATGCATCCCGCCGGCAAGGAGGAGCTGCTTTCGAAGTTCAAGAAGCGGCTCGGCGCCGGCGGCACAGTGAAGAACGGCGTCCTCGAGATACAGGGCGACCGCAGGGATTTCGTCAAAGCCGAGCTGGAGTCGGCCGGCTACAAGGTCAGGCTCATCGGTTAGGCCCGTCCTTCCGCTCCCGCCGCGCATTCCGCGCAGGCCGCTTCCCCCTCCGCGTCCGTAAGCGTCTCTTTCATCTTCCAGGTCCCTTCGTGCCTGGCCATCACCCAGTACTCGGTGAATACCGACGGCTCTTTCTCCTCGCGCACGGTGACCCCCAGACGGGTGAACTTCCGCCTGGCCTGGGCCGTTATCCTGGCAAGGAACTCGTCGTCGGCCTCTCCGGGCCGGTCGTTGAGCCGCGCGACTTCGGCCTCCAGGACCGAAAGTCCCGCGAAAGAAAAAGTAACTCCCTCGTCCCGCTTGAGCTCCATCTGCCGCTTCAGCACTTCCCGTGCCGGGGGTATCACGAGGTCCGGCGATACGCCGGCGGGATCGCAGCGCTCCCAGGACTTGTACACGTTGACGAAGGCGCTCCCGGCCGCGGTCTCCATCTTCGTCAGGTCCCAGTATGGCGCGCCGGCGGCCAGTTTTTTCATCGCCCTGTCCAGCCGGCTCTCCCGCCGGGCCTGTGAGGGTCCCGGCCGTCCCGCGCCGGCCAGGGCGATGAAAAAACTGGCCGCCGGCGCGCCATACTGGG
>JAVHLJ010000047.1 GCA_031082205.1 Elusimicrobiales bacterium | reverse complement strand
GGACCATGACATTTCTACTTGCCGCAACCATGACATTTTAAAAAAATCGCTACACGCCCGCAACGGGTATTGTGTCCCCGCATTTACATTTGGCAGAATAGCGCGGGGTTTTTAGTTTCAGCAGGGGGACCTATATGAAGATGTCGGCTGTATTGATGCTGCTGGCGCTGCCGGTTTCCGGGCAGGAGAAGTCCGCGGCGGAAGGCAAGGCGCCGGCGCCCGAACGGCCGGCGCTGATGGAGCCGGCCGGGGTGCTGCGCGGCCATTCCTCGGCCGTGCAGGCCCTGGCTTTTTCTCCGGACGGCCGCTGGATGGTCAGCGGCGGCATGGATTCCATGGCCGTGGTATGGGACGCCGCCAAGTGGAAGATAAAGAAGAAGGTGCTGACTTCCGCCGGCAATGTCCTTTCGGTGGATGTTTCGGAGGCCGGCGACTATTTTCTGACGGCCGGGGGGAATTCGGCCGAGGCCTGGACCTGTCCGGGGGCCAAGCTGGAGCGCTCCTTCACGGGGCATACGCCGGCGATATACGCCGCGGTATTCTCGCGCACGGGCGCCGAAGTGGCGCTGGCCGGTTTCAAGTCGGCGGCGGTCTATCCTTTCGCGGGGGGCCAGCGCCGCGTCATCCCGGGGCATGAGGCCGGGATATACGACCTGGAGTTCTCTTTCGAGGGTTCCCAGCTTATAACAGGAGGCGCCGACGGCAAGGCCGGCGTCTGGCGGGTCAGGGACGGCGAAGCCGTGCGTTCCATCGACGCCCATCCCGGCGGGGTGCGAAAAATAGCGCTCTCCCGGTCCGGCCTGCTTCTGGCCACGGCGGGGATGGACGGCTACGCCAGGCTCTGGCGGGTGGCCGACGGCGGCAGGCTGCTGGAGCTGAACGCGCACAGCGGCGGGGCCAGGGCCGTCGCGCTCTCGGACGACGCTTCGCTGATAGCCACGGGCGGGCTGGACGGCTCGGCCAGGATATGGTCGGCTAAAAACGGGAAGCAGCTGGCCGAGCTTTACGGCCATTCGGACGGGGTGGAGGCGGCGGCTTTTTCGCCGGACGGGCGCTGGCTGGCCACTGCCTCGCGCGACGGTACCATAAGGATATGGCCCGTCTTCAAGCTTCAGAAGGGGAAAGCGGAGGGGAAGGCCGCTAAAAAGTGAATTCCTCGAAGCGGTCCTTGTCCGCCTTGCAGACCGGGCATTTGAGCGGGGGCTCGGGGCGGGCGCAGAGATAGCCGCAGACTTTGCATCTCCAGACCTTCATGCCGCCGGCGCCGCGCGCCGGCGCGCTCTTTTCCGGGGAGGAGGCCCCTGCCGGCGCCCGGGCGGCCGCCCGCTCTTTTTCGTCGGGCCGGCGCTCCGGCACGCTGCGGGCTTCTTTCCTGCCGGCCGCTATATCGGAGTCCACGTAAAGCGCGCAGAAGCAGGCGCCGTACTCGTCCAGGTCGGGGTCGCGGTAATCGCAGGGGCAGATTATGTCGAGGTCCTCCGCGCGCTTGCCGGAGGCGAGGCGGCAGGGGCAGGCCATGTAGCCGTAACGCTCGATATTGCGGACCAGTCCCTCGCAGAGGAAGCCGGTCATGTCGGCGTCGGGATTCAGGATGTAGCCGCCTTCGCGGGCTTCCTTATCCAGTTTGTCGCGCAGGGCGGAGGCTTTGGCCTTGAGTTCTTCCTCGTTCATTTGAGCAGTTTCTCTTCCATGGCGGCGGGATCGTAGCCGGTGATGACGCATTCGTCGTTGGCGTCGCAGACGACCACGGTCGGGAAGGTGAGCTTGCCGGCCTTGGCCTTCGCCTCGGCGGTCACCCGCTCCTTTTCGGAGGGGTCCTCTATCTTGTCGGTGTAGATCACCTCGGCCTTGATGTCGTTCTTCTTAAGCCACTCGACGGTCTTGCGGCACCAGCCGCAGGTGCTGAGGGCGTAAACCTTCACTTTTTTAGCCATGCGCATATTTTAGGGAATTCCCGGGCCCCGCACAAGGGCGCCGGGGGCCGTAATTTGTATAATGGACGGGTAAAACACAGCCGCAAGGGAGAGCAAATGGAAAGGTTCATCGGACTGTTCGGCATCGTCGTCCTGCTGGGAATAGCCTGGGCTTTCAGCAGGAACCGCAGGGCCATAAATTACAAGACCGTCGGCGCCGGCCTGGCGCTTCAGATAGGCTTCGCGATACTGGTGCTCAAGACCCCCTGGGGCCGCAAGTTCTTCGAGGTGATGAACGGCGTCATAGTGAAGCTGCTCTCCTTCTCCGACAAGGGCGCCGAGTTCGTATTCGGCAGCCTGGTGACCGAGCCTTCGTTCGGCTTCATCTTCGCGGTGCGCGTGCTGCCCACCATTATATTCGTCTCGGCGGTGATGGGCGTGCTCTACTACCTGGGCATCATGCAGAAAATAGTGCTGGTCTTCGCCAAGATCATGGCGAAGGTCATGGGCACCTCTGGCGCCGAGTCGCTGTCGGCCAGCGCCAATATTTTCGTCGGCCAGACCGAGGCCCCCCTGGTGGTGCGGCCTTATGTCACGCGGATGACCAACTCCGAACTGATGGCCATCATGACCGGCGGCATGGCGACGATCTCCGGCGGCATCATGGCGGCCTATGTCGGCCTGCTGGTGACCTATATACCTCAGATAGCGGGCCACCTGCTGGCCGCCTCCATCATGGCGGCGCCCGCGGGCCTGGTGATGGCCAAGATACTGGTGCCCGAGACCGAGGAGCCCGAGACGCGCGGCGTGGTCAAGCTGCAGCTGGAGATAAACGACGCCAATGTCATAGACGCGGCGGCCAACGGGTCCACCGTCGGCATGCAGCTGGCGATCAACGTGACGGCCTGCCTGGTCGCCTTCATGGCTATACTGGCCATGGCCAATTACCTGCTGGGCTACGGCGCCGGCTTTTTCGGCGTGCAGGGGCTTACCTTCGAGAAGCTCTTCGGCTGGATCTTCTACCCGCTGGCCTGGGTGATGGGAGTGCCGTCGCAGGACGTGCACCAGGTGGCGACCTGGATGGGCCAGAAGACGGTGCTCAACGAGTTCGTGGCCTACCTGAGCATGGCCAACTTCCTCCGCGACAATCCGGGCGTCGTCAGCGAGAAGTCCGTGGCCATCGCGTCCTACGCGCTCTGCGGCTTCGCCAACTTCCTCTCCATAGCTATACAGATCGGCGGCATCGGCGCGATGGCGCCGGAGCGCAGGCACGACCTTGCCAGGCTGGGCCTCTACGCCCTGCTGGCGGCCTCGCTGGCCGGTTTCCTGTCGGCGACGATCGCGGGCATCCTCATCGGCTGACCCGGGCCTCCGCCAGAACGAAAGAGCCGCGCTCCCCGCGCGGCTCTTTTATTTCAGAAAGCGCCGCGGACGAGGCCGGTGACTTCGGAGAGGGGGAGGAAGGGGTCGCGTTCGCCGGCCTCGTCGCGCCAGACGGAGGAGTCCAGCGAGTGGTCGCGGTTGTCGCCAAGGACGAAGAGATGGCCGTCGGGGACGGTCAGCGGGCCGAGATTGTCGCCGTCGAGGAGGACGCCGCCCCGGCGGTGCTCGGCGTAGGATTCCACCAGCGGCTCGCCGTTGAGCCAGACCTGCTTGGCCCTTATCTCCACCTCGTCGCCGCCGACGGCGATGACGCGCTTGACGGATTCTATCTCGCCGCCCTTGCGCGGCCTGAACGAGATCACTTCTCCGCGGCGCGGCGCGCGGAACCTTAACGTGACCTTGTCCAGGTAGAAATGGGTCCCTTCGGAGAGGGTGGGCTCCATGGACGCGCTGGCTATGTATATGGGCTCGACTATGTAGGCGCGGCCGAGCAACGCCGCCGCCAGGGTCGCGAGCGCGATGGTGAGGGCGCGGGTCAAGGTCGTCTTCATTCGCGGCCGGAGACCTTCAGGGCCACGGGCGGCTTGCCCACCGGCTCTATGGCTCCGGAGAGTATCTTGGCCGCCGCGGCCATGGAAGTGCGGCTGATGCCGTAGGTGGCCATCACGGCGCCGGCTTCCGGGTAAAGTTCCGAGTCGTAAGGGTTCATGAGGCTGACCACTACGGACGGCTTGCCCAGCCCGAGCAGCGACCTTATTGTCATTGTCTGGGCGCTGTTCTGCGCCTGGGCCCACTGGAAGCTTCCGATCACCAGCAGGTCGGCCTCGCGGGCGTAGGCGAGTATCTTCCTGGCCTCGCGGGACGAAGGACTGATGCCGAAAGAGTACTGCCTGGCACCCTCGTAGCCGTAATGCAGCAGGCCCTTGTAGAGAGGGAGCGCCTGGGCGCTGAAACGGGAAGGGCCGAAGAGTATTATCGCTATCCGCTTCTTTTTGTATTCCGCCGGCAGGGGCACCAGGCCGGCCCGGTCCGCCAGCAGAGTGACGGCCTTGGCCGACAGTTCTCCCGAGACGCGCAGGTAGGCCCTGTCGAAGGCGCTCTCGTCCTCGGCGCGCCCGTCCATCATGCCGTAGTCCTTCTTGAGCTTCATCACCCTCGACCAGGCTTCTTCTATCCTGGAGGCCGGCAGCTCGCCCGAATCCGCGGCGGCCTCCAGGGCGTCCAGGGTGGCGGGGAAGTCGCCGCGGCCGATGAGAACCATGTCCGCGCCCGCCTTTAGCGACAGGACCGCGGCCCGGGGAACGCTGCGATAGGAGGTGATGGCCTTCATGTCCAGGCTATCGGTGAGAACGGCCCCGGTGAAGCCGATGTCCTCCCGGAGGAGGCCTCTTATTACCGCCGAAGACAGCGTCGCCGGCGCGGACGGGTCCAGCGCCGGGTAGATTATGTGCGCGGTCATGGCCGCGGGGGCGGCGGAGGCGGAAGCCCTGAACGGCGCTATATGGTCGCGCTCAAGTTCCCCGGGGCCGAGGTCTATGACCGGAAGCACCTTGTGCGAGTCGCGCGAGGCGGCGCCGTGGCCGGGGAAATGCTTCATGACCGTCATTATCCCGGCCGCCCGGAACCCGTTCATGACGGCCCCGCCCACCCGCGTTACCAGAGCCGGGTCGGAGCCGATGGATCGTATGCCGATTATTGGATTCTCGGGGTTGGTGTTGACGTCCAGCACGGGGCCGAAGGTCATGTCCACTCCCGCGCGCTTGAGCTCGCGGCCGGCCAGGTAGAAGAGCGAGGCGGTATTGTTCCCGTCGTCGGCGGCTCCCAGCATCATGTTGCTGGGCAGATCGAGCAGCCCCAGCGTCAGGGGGATGTGGACGCTGCCGCCTTCGTAGTCTACCGCTATTACGGGGGGGATCACGGCGGCCTCGCGCAGGCTCTCGGTGAAGCTCCGTGTCTCCTCGAGTGAATAGGAGCCCCACTGCAGCTGCAGCCCGCCGGCCCCTTCGCGGGCGAAGGAGAGGGCCTTCTCCTCCTCGCCGACGTCGACGGCCGGCATTATAAGCTGGGCGAGCCTGCTCCTGTCCGCCGCTTCGGCGCCCGCCGCCGGCAGGCCGGCGCCCGCCGCCAGCAGCAGGGCACCCGCCAGCCGGACGCACCGCGCCGGAAAGAGGGCCGGGGGGCGCTTCACTTCTGGAAATTGTAGCCGCGGGTAGTGGCCTGCCTGCGTATGGCCTCGATCATGGCCTTATCCAGCGTGGAGGCACCGGCGGCCTTCTTCTCCTCGGCGGTTATGTAGACCTTGCGCTGGGCCTGGAGCGCGCTTATCTCTTCCTTGATCTTTTTGCGCTCGGCCAGCTTGTCCTCGAGATATTTGTCGCGGGCGGCCTTGTCCAGCTTGCGGATCTCCTCCGGGAGCTGCTCGGGCTTTATGTCCTCTTTCCTCTTCGCGCCGCTCTCTATCGCCGAGACCGCGTCCCAGTCGGCTTCGGCGGCCACCTGCGCCGGGGCGGCGGCGGCCTGGAAGGCGGCGCGCTCCGCCGTGACGGCGGAGCCGGCGCTCTTGGCCTGGCTCAGGGCGCCTCGCTTGGCCTCCACTTTACTGGCGCCGGCCGAGCCGTAGGCCACGTAAGTGTCGTTGAGCCTGGCGCTGAGCTCCGCCAGCCTGTCGTCCTGCGGGGCGGCCACGGTGAAGACCTGCGCCCCCTGGTCGATGTTGGTATAGTCACCGTCGGCCAGGTCGGCGCCGGCCTTCCACTGCTCGGCGAGCCCCTGCTGGCGGGAGCCGCAGTAGATGGTGTTTACGAAGATGTTCCTGGCCTTCGCCTTGGCGACGGCGTCCTGGAAAGGCACGGGCCCCTGGGTGAAAGGCTCGTTCCCCGCGATGAAGATGGCCTTGTAGACGTCGGACTTGGGGCTCCATTTGAGTTCTTCGACCGCGGCCTTTATGACCATGCCGGCGTACTCGTCGCCGCCGTTGGTCCTGAGCGCGAAAAGCTCGCGGGAGACCGCGTCCAGGTCGGCCGTCAGCGGCAGCACCTGCCGCAGCCAGCCCTTCTCGGCGCCGAGCCCGGAATTCCCGTACTCGTAGAGAGCCACTTCTACGAGGGGCTTGGAGCCGGTTTTTTCCGCAGTGACCAGTTCGTTGACTATCTTCCAGAGCTGGGTGCGGGCCTGGTTGATGAGGCCGTCCATGGAACCGGAGGTGTCCAGCAGCACGGCCACCTGTACCAGCGGCTTGGAGCCGAAATCCTGCGGCTGCTTCACCGGGTCGGCGACGGTTATGGAAGCTCCCCCGCCGTCCTTCCAGGTCTTCCTGACCGTGAGCGCCCCGGCCGAAAGTATCTTGCCGGTGCCGCTTTCGACCACGCGGGCGTTTATCTCGGTCCTGTCCTTCCTGACGTCGTTAAGGGTCCCGGTCACCACTCCGTCCGCGCCGAGGAGCTTTCCCAGCTTCTTGACCGTATCCTCGTCGAAGGCGCCCGAGGACTGCAGGTTGAGCTCGCCCATCACCTTGCGCAGGAGCCCGCGTTCTATCAGCACCACCTTCTTTTTCTGGGCCAGGGAGGTGGTCAGGCGCTCCTGCACCACCACGGGGCCCTCCGAGGCCTTGCCGCCGGCGTAAGGGAATTCCAGTACGGCCAGCTTCGAGCCCTCCCTGACTCCGCCGAGCAGTTTGTCGGCCAGTTTGTCGGTCGGCTCCGCGGCCGCGGCCGGCGCCGCGAGAAGGGCCAGGGTCAAAAGCGTTTGCAGCATTGTAATGGTCTCCTGTGTCGGTCTGTCGGTCCCGGTTGACGGTCCCGGATTTCAGCATACAAAAACGGCGCCCCGCTGGCAAGAAGCCGGCTATTTTATATAATTGGGCGGGCCGATATTATCGGGAAAACGGGGTAAAACATGAGACTTGTATCGGGTAAGCTGGCCGTGTGCGTCTCTCTGCTGGCCTGCGGCTGTTCCGGCCGCGGCGACGAGGCTTACGTCAAGACCGCTTTCGTCATGGGCGTGCCCGCCCAGATAAAGGTCTATACGGCCGACCACCCCGCCGCCGACCGCCTGGCCTCCGATATACTCAGGGAGTGGGACCGCATCTCCAAGGAGTTCAGCTACAGCGAGCCCTACAGCTACACCGCCTTCCTCAACAAGAAAGCCCTGACCGAGTGGGTCAGGCTGGACGACGAGCTTTATTCCCTGCTGCAGACGTCGCTGGAATATTATCACCTGACCGGCGGGGCCTTCGACGTGACTTTCGCGCCGCTCTGGCCCATCTGGAAGGAGGCCGCGGCCTCCAAGAAGATGCCCGCCAAGGAGGAGATCGAGCGGGCGCTGGCCGGCATCGGCTCTTCCCACATAAAGATCGACCACGCGCGCCGCATGGCCCGCTTCGACGCCCCGGTGCAGGTCAACCTGGGAGGCATACTTCGGGGCTACTGCTTCGTGAGGGCCCATAAGATGCTCAAGGAGCGGGCCGCCGATATAGCCTGGCCTGTGGAGCTGCGCCTCGGTGGCAACATGATGACCTACGGGCAGCGCGACTGGTACTACGAGGTCAACGACCCTTTCGACGAAAATAAGACCCTGGGCAGGTTCCGTTTCGACAAGGGCGTGGTTCTCGCCTCTTCGGGCCGGGCCCATTTCGTCCAGATAGAGGGCAAGCTCTATTCGCATATACTGGACCTCAAGACCGGCTACCCCCTGCCCGATTTCTCCAACTTCGTGGCTTATTATCCCTCGATAGACGACGAGAACTTCATCCCTTCGGCCGTGCTGTCGCTGATGGGCAGGGAAAAGGCCTTCGCCACGCTGGACAAGGTCAAGGGGTCCGCCGGGGTCTGGATAGACGGCGCCGGGAACCTGCAGCTCCACTCCAACGAGTCCAGCCGGGCTTCCTGGGAGAAGAAAAAGTGCCTGTTCTGTTTCTGACCCCAGGGGGGGCCGTTCAATGAAAAGCCCCGAGCTTACGGCGCGGGGCTTTTCGCTTTACTATACTTATATCCAAAGGTCAGCAATACTTACCACGCAAGTCGGAACCCGACGGTGTCGTGTCGGGTGACGGGGGCGGTGCTGGAGCGGTAAGCGGCCCGCAGGGTCCTGGGGTCAGAGGTGCCGAAGGAGCCGCCGCGGATAACCCGCTCGGAGCCCGCACCTTCGAACGCGCTGCCGTCAGCAGGCGCGCCTTTGTATGAATCCTGATATTTGTCCTGCACCCACTGCCAGACATTTCCCGCCATATCGCACAAGCCATGCGCGGTGTTGCCGGCAGGCTTCGAACATACGGGCAGCGTGCTACGCGAGCCGCAGCCTAAACCGTCTAAGCCGCTGCCGTTGGTGTTCATCACGACCCTGTCGCAAGTCGGGGTGTCGTTACCCCACGGATATTTCTGGGCCCTGCCGCCGCTCGTCGCCGCGTATTCCCACTCGGACTCGCTGGGCAGTCGCGCGCCCTTGAACCCGGCGTACTCGGAAGCCTGGCTCCAGTCCACGCAATTGAGCGGGTGATTGCCGCGGCCAGGTTTACCCCAGTTGCAATAGTCGCCCGTGCCCGGCTCCGTGCAGGCGCCTTGCGCCACGCACTCGGCGTACTGCGCTACCGTTACGTCCGTTTTGGACATATAAAAGGATTTAATGGCGACCTCGCGAGCGGGACCGGCATCTTCAAAACCATATTCCACGCTTCTGGCTCCCATTATGAACCGCCCGCCATCGATATAAACCCACTCTATCGGGGCGGCTGCTTCCGCATAGTTTTTGGAGACAGACGGCGCTCGCATCGTTATCCCGGCAGCAGCGGGAGAGGGGATCTCCGCCGCGGCCGCCCGAACTTCGGAAGCTTTAATGGTCTGCAACTCCGTAAAATCCGCCGCGTAAGCGCTTCCCGCCATTGCCGCCAGAACCGCCGTAAGTAAGGTGTGTTTTTTCATGACTTTTGTCCTTTAGCTAAACCTTTCCGCGTCCACTATGCTCATAGTATATGACTTCCCCTGAATATCCACATGAGGCGAAAGTGCCGATTTTGAGGCCTGATGGCTTACGGCGCCGGGCGGAACCAAAAAGACCTTTTTGGTACCACGCCGCGGGACCAGGCGATAAAAAAACCGCCGGGATTACCGGCGGTCTGTTTGGCGGGGCTTTAACCCGGCTTAGGGGTTGAACTCGCTCAACTTCACCAGGCGGCCCTCCACCGCGAACAAGGCTCCGCCATCGGCGCTCTCGTAGGCGTGGGCCGTCAGCACGCTGGTGTCTATGATCGGCAGGAAGCCGGTCAGCGCCTCGCGGTCGGCCCGTATGAACCCGCACCTGCGCCAGGTGATCCTGCCTTCGTCCAGGAGCCGCCGCTGGAACTCGTGGGCGCGTTGCGGATAGCCGGGCGGCAGCAATTCAGGCCTGGGGAATTCCAGCAGGACCCCCGCCAGCGGGCAGATGAAGGCGTCTTTCTTCGCTTTTTTAAATATCCCGGCCGCCAGGAAATCCTTGCAGACAGAGGCGGCCGCTTTCTTCGCCAGGCCGGCGCAAGAGGCCAGCCTTTCCGCTGTCCAGTCGCCCCCGTCCTTGGTCACAAAGAGAAATGCCTTATGATGGTCGAAACTTTCCAGCGAAGCCGCGGCCTGGGCCACGGTAACGGGGCATTTTCTGCTATTGAGGGCATGACCCATGGCTGAATGCATGGGCGGCAGCCCCGCGGTATCCTCCTTGACGGAGATAATGGGCCGCAGGATGTACCCGTAGGTCTCTTCCCCGGCCATGGTCCTGAGCCAGGATGCCGCCAGACCGCCCAGCGCGCCGCTATTGGGCAGGAGCTTCAGCGCGGGGGCCAGGCGGGTAAGCGACTCTATCGCCGGCAGTACCTGCCCCTGCTCCCACAGCAGGTATTTTCGGTAGGTGATCTTCAGAACCGGCTGGCCGCCGCTGTCGTGAAAGAACCTGTAGGCGGTGGCAAAGCCGGCGGCTTTGCGCAGTTTAACCAGCGTTTCGGAGAATGGGCTTGTCATTCCGCTATTTTACATTAATCCGCGCGGAGGCCGGGAACGTTGATGAGTTTCTGAGTTGCGTGAGCCGCCGGGGAGATGCCGGCGGTTTTGTTTAAAAGGGTCAGGAGACTTCTTCGAACTCCCCGAGGCGCTTGTTCTTGCGCACGTTGTACCAGTTGAAGTAGCGCCCGTTCATCGCGATGTATACGCCGGGCGGCAGGACCTGGGCGAAGCTCAGCGCCGAGCCCAGGTTGAACATCCCGTCGGAGGAGCCGAACTTGTAAGGCACCATGGCCCCGGTGAGGACGACGGTCTTGTCCTTTATCTTAGGCCCCAGCGTCCGCGCGGTCTCCGGCATGGTGTCGGTGCCGTGCGTTATCACGATATGCTTCTCCTTAGAGGAAAGGCATTCCTTCAGCACGCGCGCGCGGTGGGCTGCGGTCATGAAGAGGCTGTCTATCATCATCAGCGGCTTCACGCGGACCTTCAGCCGCGAGCGGCCCAGCGAGAGCATCTCCCGGACATGCGTGTCCTTGAAGAACAGCGAGCCGTCGAGCTCGTTGTACTCCTTGTCGAAGGTCCCGCCGGTGACTATTATTTCTATGTTCATAACGCGATGGGGTCAGGTCTTTACTTTTGACCGCAAAAGTAAAGACCTGACCCCTTTTGCCTATTTCCTTCCGTCCTTCAGGAAGGCCAGGTAGCCCTTGTAGGCCATGTAGATGTCCAGCTTGCCGGCCAGCTCCATCGGCGCGTGCATGGAGAAGAGACCCACGCCGCAGTCGACGACCTGCATGCCGTAGCGGGCCATCAGGTAGGCTATGGTGCCGCCGCCGCCCTGGTCCACCTTGCCCAGCTCGCCGGTCTGCCAGACCACGCCGTCGCGGTCGAAGATCCTGCGGATATGGGCCATGAACTCGGCGCTGGCGTCGGACGAACCGCTCTTGCCGCGGGCGCCGGTGTACTTGGTGACGCAGACGCCGTGGTTGAGCAGGGCGGAGTTGCGCTTCTCCATGACGGAGGGGAACATCGGGTCGAAGAGCGCGTTGACGTCCGCCGAGAGCATCCAGCTGTTGTGGAGCATCCGCTTGAGCGTCAGTTCGCTGTAGGTGTCGGAGGTGAGGTTGAGCAGTTCCGAGGCGGCGTTCTCGAACAGGTTCGAGGCCATGCCGGTGGCGCCCATCGAGCCTACCTCCTCCTTGTCGCAGAGCAGGACGCAGGAGGTGTATTCCGGGACGCCCTTGAGGTCGAGCAGCGCCTTGAGGCCGGCCCAGGCGCAGACGCGGTCGTCGTGGCCGTAGGCCAGTATCATCGAGCGGTCCAGGCCCGCTTCGCGCGGCGCGGCGGCCGGCACTATCTCCAGCTCGGCCGAGAGGAAGTCCGCCTCGGTGACGCCGTACTTCTTATTGAGGAGAGAGAGGATATTGTGCTTGACCTTCTCTTTCTTGTCCTTCTCGGAGGAGGGGATGGAGCCGGCGACCACGTCCAGGCCCTCGCCCGGGATGGCCTCCCCTATGGTCTTCTTGTACTGGTCGGCCGCCAGGTGCGGCAGCAGGTCGGTGATGCAGAGCACGGGGTCGCCCGGGTCCTCGCCGATGTTCACCTTTATCGTCTTCCCGTCGGGCTTGACGAAGACGCCGTGCAGGGCCAGCGGGATGGTGACCCACTGGTACTTCTTGATGCCGCCGTAGTAATGGGTGTCGAGCAGGGCCAGGCCCGAGTTCTCGTAGAGGGGGTTCTGCTTGAGGTCGATGCGGGGGGAGTCGGTGTGGCCGCCGACGATGTGCATGCCCGCCTCGAGCGGCTTCTTCCCAACTACTATGGCCATCAGCGTCTTGCCCTCGGCCGAGCGGTAGACCTTGTCGCCGGGCTTGAGTTTGGCCCCGGACTTTTCGTTGATCCGCATGTCGGTGAACCCGGCGGCCTGCAGCAGGACGACCGCCTCGTCGTGGGCCTCGCGCTCGGTCTTGGATTTTCCGATATATTCCAGGTAGGCCTTGTTGATCTCCTCGCAGCGCTTGAGCTCGGCGGGGGAGATCCTCTCGTAGCCGTTCTTGGGGGCGTAGGCCAGGGCGTTTTTTTTCGCGGGCGTCTTGGTCTTTTTCATGAGTCCTCCGGTATGCGGGTTTCCATCAATATATTACCAAAATTAGTATTATTAGGAGATGGGGCCAGGCTTATGAACTACTCCCGCAGGGTGCTGCTGCTTATCTTCGCCATCAGCCTGTTCAATTACATAGACAGGCAGATCCTTTACGCCGTCTTCCCCCTTATAAAGGAAGACCTCCGCCTTACCGACACCGAGCTGGGGTTCCTGGCCTCCTCGTTCATGATAGTCTATACGCTCTTCGCGCCTTTCGCCGGCTGGTTCGGCGACAGGGTGCGCCGCCCGCTGGTAATAGGCGCCAGCGCCATCTTCTGGAGCGCCGCCACTTTCTTCTCCGGCCTTATCAAGTCCTACCCGCAGCTGATACTGACCCGCTCGCTGGTGGGGATAGGAGAGGCGGGTTACGGCACCGTTTCGCCGTCCTACCTGGCCGAATGGTTCCCGCCGGGCAGCCGGGCCAGGGTCATGGCCTTCTACTCGCTGGCCATACCCGTGGGCTCGGCCATAGGCTACCTGCTGGGCGGCTGGCTGGGCCATCATTTCGGCTGGCGCAACGCCTTCTTCATCGTAGCCGTGCCGGGCGCCCTGCTGGGCGTCGCCGCGCTTTTCCTGCGCGAGAATCCCCAGAAGACGGATAACGGCGCGGTAGGCATGGCCGATTACCGCGAGCTTTTCCGCAACAGGACCTTCCTCCTCATCGCTTTCTCGATGGCGATAGCGACCTTCTCCGTCGGCGGGCTGGCCGCCTGGATGCCCAGCTATTTCGTGCGGACCTACGGCCTCAATGTAGCCAAGGCCGGCTTCGTCTTCGGCGCGATAACCGTAGTCGCCGGCATAATAGGGAACACCGCCGGCGGCCTCCTGGCCGACTGGCTCAAGAAATATACGCCCCGGGCGTACTTCATAGTCGGGTATTTCACTTTCTTCGCCAGCATCCCCTTCGGCCTGGCCGCGGTGCTGACCGAGGATTTCAACACGGCGATAGCCATGATCTTCATGGCCGAGACCCTTATTTTCATGCATTCCGGCCCCTATCACGCGGCGATAGTGGAAGTGACCCCGCTGCGGATACGCTCGATGGCCTTCGCGGTGGCCATCTTCATCCTCCACGCTTTCGGCGACGCGGTCTCGCCGACCATAATCGGGATAGTCTCAGACGCCTCCGGCCTCGCCGTCGCCATATTCCTGGCGATGCTGTTCCTGGCGCTCGGGGGCGTGACCTCAGCGCTGGCCGGCCACTTCTACATGAAGGAGCACGCCGCCAAGGCGCGATGATGGCCCTCCCCGAGATCCTCCATCTCGACGAAGACTTCATCATAGCCTGCAAGCCGGCCGGCATGCTGACCATCCCGGCCCGCGGCACGCTGGCGGAGAGCCGCAGCCTGCTGGAGCTGCTGCGGGACGAGCACGGCGAGGTGTTCACCGTCCACCGCCTCGACCGCGAGGTCAGCGGCGCGGCCGTCTTCGCGCGCAGCCGCAAGGCGCACGCCTGGCTCTGCGGCCAGTTCGAGCGGCGCGAGGTCTCCAAGCTTTATCTCGCAGCCGCGCACGGGCGTGTCGAGGAGGGCGAGGGGGAGATAGACAAGCCCGTGCAGGAGTACGGCTCGGGCCGGATGGGCGTCGGCTTCGACGGCAAGCCGTCGGTGACCTGCTACAAGGTGCTCGGCCGCCTCAAGACCGCCACGCTCCTGGAGGTGGACCTCAAGACCGGCCGCCGCCACCAGATAAGGGTCCATTTCTACTACATAGGCCACCCGCTGGTCGGCGATCCGCTCTACGGCGACGGGGAGCTGCAATCCAGGTACCCGCGCCTGATGCTCCATTCCTGGAAGCTGTCGTTCGTCTCTCCTTCCGGGAAGAAGATAAGCGCGGAGGCGGAGCCTTCCCCCGACTTCACGGGAGTGCTGGACTGTCTCTGATGCGCCACAGGCGGGGAGAGAAAAGGAGTCCCGGATGAGAAGAAGTTTTCTGAAGAGTTCCGCGCTGCTGGCCGCGCTATGCGTCCCCGCGGGAGCGGCGGATATAGACGCCCTCACGGCCGACCTTTATTCCCCCGATGCGGCGGCGCGCGAGGCGGCCGTCGGAAAACTATCGGCCCTCTCTTCAGCCGGCGACATCTCCGCGGCGGTCGACGCCTTCAGGCGTGAGCTGGCCTGTTCTTCGGCCTCGCCCCGCCCCCGGAAATGTCACGATCCCCGCGCCGTGAAGGGCATGCTGCAGGCCGCGGGCGCCATGGCCGCCAGGGACAGCGGCAGGCCATGGGACTTCCTGGTCTGGCTCAGGGAGGGCGGGACCGTCCACGACGGCTCCTTCTTCCAGGACCCTGAAGAGGCCGGAGACCAGCGGGAAGAGGGCTACTTTTCGCCGGCTTCACCCGATCCCGCGCTGACGGGGGAGGCCCTCGACCGCCTATTGTCGTCGGTCATTCGCAAGGCCGGCGTAATGCCCTCCTGCGACTGGCAGCAGCGGCGCCTCAAAAAAATGGCCGTGGAGAAGAAGGGCCCGGAAAATTACTCCATATATTCTTACCGCCGCGATTATTCTCCCGAGGGGATACTGGGGCGGTTCAGGGTCGTTCATGCCATGGACTGGATATATAAGGAAGGAAAACCCTTGGCCTGCGGCCCCGGCATCACCGCGGCCGACCTCGGGAAGGCCGGCGTCTTCATGGTCAAATACCGGGACCGCTCGGACGAGCAGTACGCCCTGGACATAGAGGTATATTCGCTCACGGAAGACAGGCCGGCCTGCTCCTATTCCGTGACCGGTCTGTCGGAACTGGAGCCTGACCCCCTGGGGGAATTCGCCGCCGATCCGGCGAAGTCCCTGCCGCTGCTTTTCGATTTCGGCCCCTATGGCTGCCGCCCGAAGAAGATAGCCGGCTATGAATATTCCCGGCTCCAGCCTGAAAAATAAGAGGCTCTCGCGGGCTGAAACTTTTCGACCTTTAAGGCATCTAAGCTGGATGGGGACAGAGGAGGTGCCATATGATGATAGACGCGGCCGTGGCCGAGGAACTTAAAAAGACCTTCGCGGGACTTGCCGGTCCCGTGAAGCTGGTCCTTTTCAAGGAGAACCTTCTTTGCCGGACCTGCGGGCCGGCCGAGGACCTGTTGCGCGAGACGGCGGCGCTTTCGGATAAGATAACGCTGGAAGTGTTCAACCGCGTCACCGACGAGGCCAAGGCGGCCGAGTACGGCGTGACGCTCTCGCCGGCCCTGTTCATAGAGGCGCCGGCCTCCGGTCGCCGGGTGCGCTTCTTCGGCGTGCCTGCCGGCTACGAGTTCGTCTCGCTCATCGAGGCCATACAGGCGGCCTCGTCGGGGATGACGGACCTGCAGCCGGAGACCCTCTCGGCCCTGGCGGGCCTCAAAGGCCCGGTCAACATAAAGGTATTCGTCACGCCGGGCTGCCCTTATTGTCCTTCGGCGGTGATGCTGGCCCACAGGTTCGCCATCGCTTCGCCCGGGGTGACGGCGGAGATGGTCGAGGTGGAGGAATTCCGGGAGCTGGGCGTTAAATACGAGGTGCAGGGCGTGCCCAAGATAGTTGTCAACGATAAAATGGGTCTTGTGGGCGCCCAGCCCGAATCGATGCTGCTCAAAGCCGTGGTCGACGCCGACGCGGCGGGGGAGGGAAAATGATAACGAAGAACGTAGGGGGAGCGGACAGGGTCATAAGGATAATAGCGGGCCTGGCGCTGCTGGGCTTCGCCCTGGCCGGGATGGCCGGCGGGGGGCTTGTCACCGTCATAGTGGCGGCGGCGGGCGCCGTCGCGCTTCTGACCGGCCTTGTCGGCTGGTGCGGGCTATATAAGCTCCTGGGCGTGAACACCTGCAAGGTGGACAAGCCCTAGGACGAGGCGGGCGATGAGATCCCGGGCCCTGATCCTGGCGGCGGCGCTGACGGCGCTCCCTCATGAGGGGGCCGCCGCTCCGCATAACGCCGTTCCGGAACTGCTGACGGAGAGCGCCTCGTTCTCTCCCGGGCGGCCGGTGACGCTGGCGCTGCGCTTCGTCATGGCGCCGGGCTGGCATATCTACTGGCGGAACCCGGGCGATTCGGGCATTCCCCCGTCGGTGAAATGGCGGCTGCCCGCCGGCGTAACGGCTGGGCCCTTCGCCTGGCCGACCCCGAAGAAGATAGACATGCCGCCGCTCTCCAACCTCGGTTACGAGGGGGAGGCGGCGCTGCTGACCGAATTGACCGTGCCCGCCTCGTACTCGGGCGCGCGGCTGCGCGTGGACGCCGAGGTGGACTGGCTGGAATGCCTGGAGGAATGCCTGCCGGGCTCGGCGAAACTTTCGCTCGTCCTGCCGCGCGGGGACGGCGCGCCGGACCCCGCGCGCGCGGAGTTCTTCTCGGGGGCCAGGTTCGCCCTGCCGGCGGAACTGCCCGGTCTCGAGGGCGCGGCTTACGCTTCGACGGACAGAGTGAGACTGGCCCTGAGGCCGCCGGAGGGCGCGGGCGATGAAGCCGCGCCGCTTTTCTTCCCGGAAGACCCTTCCGTGATCGAGAGCGTGACCGACGGCCTTATCGCCAAAGGGGGAGACGGCTGGGTAATGGACTATCCCGCCGGGCCGCGCGCCGCGGCCGCGGCAGGCAAAGAGCGGCTGCGGGGCGTGCTCTATTCCTCCGAAGGCTGGCGCGGTCCCGGTTCTGAAAAGGGGCTGCTGGTCGATATCCCGCTGCGCGGCTGGGAGGGTGCGCCCGCCCTGCCGGCTTCCCCGGGCGGAGCTTCCGGACTGGCGGCGGCGCTGCTGTTCGCTTTCCTGGGCGGCCTGCTGCTCAACCTGATGCCCTGCGTCCTGCCCGTTCTGTCCATAAAGGTCCTGTCGCTCATAAATCAGTCCAAGGAAGATCCCGGCGAGGCCAGGGCCCACGGCCTGGCCTACGGGGCCGGGGTAGTCATCTCTTTCTGGGCGCTGGCGGGCCTGCTGCTGGCGATAAAAGCCGGCGGCGCGCAGTGGGGCTGGGGCTTCCAGCTGCAGTCGCCGGGCTTCGTCGCTTTCCTCGCCGCCGTCTTCTTCGTGCTGGGCCTGAGCATGGCCGGCGTCTTCGAGATAGGAACCTCTCTCATCGGCCTGGGGCGGTTCGCCGCCAGGCCCGGGCCGGCCGGAGCTTTCCTCGGCGGCGTGCTGGCCGTGGTCGCGGCCACGCCGTGCACGGCGCCTTTCATGGGCGCGGCGCTGGGCTTCGCCCTGACCCAGCCGGCGTATGTCTCGCTGGCCGTTTTCACCTCCATGGCGATCGGCCTGGCCTCGCCTTTCCTGGCCGTCTCCTTCTCGCCGGCGCTGATGCGCTACATGCCGCGGCCCGGGGACTGGATGACGGTTTTCAAGCAGGGAATGTCCTTCCTGCTCTTCGCGACGGTAGTCTGGCTCCTGTGGGTGCTGGGGCGCCAGGCGGGGGCCGGGGCGATGTCGGTGCTGACGGCCGCCCTGCTGGCCATGGCCGCCGGGGGCTGGATACTGGGGCGCTGGGGCGGGCCGGAGAGGCCGCCCGCCGTCGGCCGCGGCCGCGCGGCGGAC
>JAVHLJ010000046.1 GCA_031082205.1 Elusimicrobiales bacterium | reverse complement strand
GTCGGCGGCGCGCGCCTGCGAGCCGGCGCCGCCGCCCGCTCCCGCCGCCCCCCCGCCGGATGCGGTCTTCCATGAGAAAGGCGCGCCGGAGACGGCCGCGACGGACCCGGGGCTGGTGGAATGGAAGGGCGCGGACGATTACGCGGCCTCCCGCCTTGGCCCGCTTACGGCGCTGCTGGACCGGCTGGGCCCCGGAGACGAGATATGGCTGTCCAACCTCGGGCTTGCAGAACTGCTGCCCCGGCTGGGAACGCCGGCCTCAGTCACCGCGCTGAACCTGCCGGTAAGCGGCTACGCCAAGCGTCTCTGGCTGCTGAAAAAGTCCGGCGGCGGCAGCGCCCTGGTGCTCTCCGATTTCCAGGGAAAAATATACCTGCGCCATTTCGAACTGCTGCTGCGAAGGCATTACTCCGGGAAAAAGGCCCCGGCCATCCGCGCGGCGGAGTCCCCCTCGGCCTACGAACGGTATTACGGCGCTTTAGCCCGCGTCTGCGCGGCGAAGAACTCGCCCTGCGCCGGTCTCGAGGGCGTCATCGCGGGCTACGGCGAGGCTTTCCGAGTGCATTGGGCCTCTTACGCGGTGACCTCCGCCTCCGACGGCGACAAAGACTGGCGGCTGGACGTGTACAGGCCGGCCGGGGCGGGCCGCTGGGGCGTCATAACGGCCCGTTCCTCTTTCTACGGGGAGACGCTCGGGGAGAACATCGCCCGCCTGGTGGAAATTTCGACCGGCGTAAGGGCGGCCGTCATAGCGGGGTCGGGAGGGTCGCTGGAGCCGCGCGAACTCTACGGCTTCGCCTACCCTTCACACGTGCTCACGCCGTCCGGCGCGGCTGTCGAGAACGAGCTGGGCTCCCCCGGGGATTTCAGGGCGCACAGGAGCGCCCTTTCCCCGCTCGAGGAGACGCCCGCCTGGATAAGCCGGGCCCTGGCCGACGGCGTCTCCACCGTGGACGTGGAGATGGGCCCGGCCGCGGAACTGCTTTCGCGCAAGGGGCTCAGGCTCGGCTTCGCCGTGCTGGTCACCGATTTCCCTCTGCACAGCCCCGCCGTCGACAAGCTCCTGGCCAGGGCCAGCCTCGCCAGGCAGGACGCGGCGGTAAAGTACCGCAATATCGAGGACTATATATTCGGCCTGGGAGAATGGCTGCTGCGCGGCATGCCCCCGGGGCGGCAGCCGATAGAGAAGATGCTCGGACGCACGCTGGCGGAACAGTCTGCGCTCAACCTGGCCGCGCGCGAGCGGGAACTCTCCCCCTTCTCCCCGGAGGAGCGGGCGCTGCTGGCTAAACTGGAGAAGTTCTTCCGGGTGACGCCGCCTTCTTTCTCGGTCAGGATGAGCCGGGCGCGCGCGGAACGGCTGCTGGAGGACGAGGCTTTTCTTTCCACGGAGCTCGTCAGCCTGCTCAAGGGCTCGGAAGTAAAACCTTTCACGCCGGATTACGAACAGGCTTCTTACGGCGCCCGCCGGTATATCTTCGGGACCCTTTCCTACTGGGACGGGCCGGAGAAATACGGCGACACGGTGGTGAGGCTGAAGGAAAGGACCTGGAAGCGCCGGAGCTGGGCGACGCGGCGCTCGGCGATGCGGGCGCTGGCCATAGTGGCCGGGGCCGCCGGCGTCACGCCGGAAGAGGCGGCCGGGGACCCGGAGATGACCGGGCAGGCCGAAGAGCTGTTCAATTCCTGGATAATCGTCCCGGCGGACCTGCCCCGCGCCCTGGCGCTTCAGGTCACGGAGGAACTCAGGGCCCTGCCGCCCGGGGCTTTCTCGGAATTCGCGCGGGCGGCGCCGGCGGCCATCCCCGGCCTTATAAAGAAGCACGACGTGGGCTGGCTGGAGGGCCGCGTATTCGAGTCGGCGGGCCTCGCCGACATAGAACTTATCAAGGTCCCCGCCGGGGACACGGCGGTGACCGGCAAGGCCGCCCGCCTGGGGATAAAGACGGTCAGGATCCGGTAGGGGGCGGCGGCCCCGCGGGCGGAAGCTTCGACAGCCTGACTTTCGGGTGGCGTTCCAGGAAATACTTGCAGTCCCATTCGCGGGCGAAGAGGAGCACGGGCCTGCCGTCCGGGTCCTCGGCGAGACGCGCGCCCGTCGGCAGCATGTCCTCGGTCACCGGCTCCGAATCCCCTCCCAGCCAGCGGAGAACTTCCCACGAAGTCTGCTCCAGCCGCGCGTCGGCGCCGTACTCGTTGGCCAGCCTGTACTGGAGTACCTCGAACTGGAGCGGCCCGACGGCGCCCAGCAGCGGCACGCGCGACTGGGAGCTCGGGATATTGAAGGTCTGCACCACGCCCTCCTGCAGGAGATGGTCGAAGCCGGCGCGGAAGCGCTTGGACTGCGCGGTGTTGTTGCAGTGGAGGAAGGCCAGGTGCTCCGGCGGGAACCTGGGCACCTCGGGATAGATGATGGAAGGGTCCTCTGTCAGCGTGTCGCCGATGCGGAATTCCTCGTGCCCCACTATGCCGATGACGTCACCGGCGTAGGCCTCGTCCACGGTCTCGCGCTCCCGGCCGAAGAGCTTGTGGGAACTGGAGATACGGAGGGTCTCCTTCGTGCGCGCGTTGAAGACCTTCATGTCGCGCTCGAACCGCCCCGAACAGACGCGCAGGAAGGCTATCTGGTCGCGGTGCTTGGGGTCCATGTTGGACTGTATCTTGAAGACGAAGCCGGAGAACCTCGGGTCGTCCACGGCCACCGGCCCCGACAGCGAGTTCTGCGCCCGCGGCTCCGGAGCCATCGCCAGGAAATTGTCCAGCAGGAGCTGCACGCCGAAATTATTGACGGCGCTGCCGAAGAAGACCGGCGTCAGGTCGCCTTTGAGCACCGCCTCCCTGTCGAAAGAATCGCCCACGGCGTCCAGCATCGAAACCTCTTCGAGGAAGCGCGCTGTCGAGACCGGGTCCGCCTTGCCGGCCAGTTCCTTGTCGAGGTCCTTCACCACCGTCAAGGGGGCCCGGTAGGCCCCGCCCGGCACGCGCTCGAAGAGGTGCAGGTCGCGCGAGCGCCTGTCATAGACGCCCTTGAAGTCCGAGCCCATGCCCAGCGGCCAGTTGACGGGGAAGGTCTGCAGCTGCAGCGACTTGTCTATCTCGTCGAGCAGCTCCAGCGGCTCCCTGGCCGGGCGGTCCATCTTGTTCACGAAAGTGAAGATCGGGATCTGGCGCATGCGGCAGATCTCGAAGAGCTTTAGAGTCTGCGCCTCTATGCCCTTGGCGGCGTCGAGCACCATGATGACCGAGTCCACGGCCATCAGCACGCGGTAGGTATCCTCGGAGAAGTCGCGGTGGCCCGGGGTGTCGAGCAGGTTCACCTTGCAGCCGCCGTAGTCGAACTGCAGCACCGTGGAACTGACGGAGATGCCGCGTTTCTTCTCCAGCTCCATCCAGTCGGAAGAAGTGCTCTGCTGCTTGCGCCGGGCGGTCACCGAGCCGGCCAGCTGCACGGCGCCTCCGTAGAGCAGGAACTTCTCGGTCAGAGTCGTCTTGCCGGCGTCCGGGTGGGAGATGATGGCGAAGGTGCGTCTTTTGGAGATCTCTTTGGGGTTCATTGTTTCGCCTTAGCTGCCTGAATGTCCGGGCCGCCGGGCAGACGCCAGGGGCGGCCTTTGACTTTGCCCTTCACGAAAACGCGGACGCCGTGCGCGGGAACCTCGGCCGCCAGCGCGCCGGCCGAGACACGGGCCTTCTCCCCGGCGTAAAGATCACGGTATTTTCCGGCGGGCAGGCCGCCGGCCTTCAGGAGCGCCGGGGAAGGGCCCTTGTTGAGCAGGACCACTGCGGTCTCGCCGGCATAGTCGCGCCTGAAAACATAGGAGTCCTTCGAAGAGGAGATAAGGGTCTGGGCGCCGCGGCGCAGCGGCGCGGCGGAGCGCCTCATAGCGTTGAGCTTCTTCAGGTGATGGTACACCGGGTCGCCCTTGGCCTTATTTATGCCCCCGGCGCCCAGCATGCGCCGGTTGTCGGGATCGTTGCCGCCGGCCATCCTGACCTCGGTGCCGTAATAGACGCAGGGTATGCCGCGTACGGTGAAATAGAAGTTGAGCGCGTCGAAATACTGCTCGGCCGAGGCCGGCGTGCCCTGCCCCTCCTCGCCGGTGCCGTTGAACCTCGGCTTGTCGTGGTTGTCGAGGAAGGTCACCAGGTAGGTGGCGTCCTTGTACTTGTGGTCGTGCGCGAATACGGCGTCGGCCTTTGAATAATCCCCGCCCTTGAAAACCTCCTCCATCGGCCCCCAGGTCCCCATAGACGACAGGGGCATGTCCAGCAGGCTCATGGCGGAATTCATCGGATCGCCTTCGGCGAGGTTGCTGTAGCGGGCGAGCATGCCGAAGTCGTCGCGGGTCCAGGCCTCGCCGAAGATGAAGAAATCCTTCTTCGCGGCGTGCAGCGCGCCGGTGAAATGGCGCCAGAAATCGTCGCTCATCCAGACGACGGTATCCAGCCTGAACGCGTCCACGCCCATCGCCTGGTACTTCAGGTAGACGTCCGTCAGCCACTTCACGACAGCGGGATTGGAGTCGTTGAAGTCCAGCAGGTCGGCCAGCACCGGGCCCTCGCGGGTGAACCACCCCTTGTCGTCGGCGTGGTAGTCGAACTCCAGGCCCAGGCCCCGGACCTTCCCGTTGTCGGCGTGCCATTTCACCGACGGATGGGTGTCGCCGCCGTGGGCGTGGTTAGGGACCACGTCCTGTACAAGTTTCATGCCCTTCGAGTGGACGCGTTTTATGAGGTCGGAGTAGGACGCGCCCGGCGATTCCAGGTGCGGGTCTATCCTGGAGAAATCCCAGCCCCAGTAGCCGTGATAGCCGGCCGCGTCGTAGGTTTCCGAAGAGTTCACGTAGCGGCCGGGGGGCTGCATCACCGGCGGCGTTATCCAGACGGCGCTGAAGCCCATGTCCTTTATGTGGCCGAGATTATCCATCAGGCCGCGGAAGTCGCCGCCCTGGTAATACCGCAGGTTGCCCGGGACGTATTCGTCCCCGTAGATATCGTTATTGGACGGATCGCCGTCGGCGAAGCGGTCGGTCAGGACCAGGTAGATCGTCTCGTCGCGGAAGTCGGCCGCCCGCCCGGGGAGGGCCGGCGACAGGAACAGGAAAAGCAGCGCGGCGGCGGTCTTCATCGGCCCGGGCGCTCAGCGGTTCAGGACGTAGCTGAACAGCAGCGGGGCCACTATCGTCGCGTCGCTCTCTATGACGAACCTCGGCGTGTCCACCGCCAGCTTGCCCCAGGTTATCTTCTCGTTGGGCACCGCGCCGGAGTAGGAGCCGAAGCTGGTGATGCTGTCGGAGATCTGGCAGAAGTAGCCCCACATCTTCACTTCCTTGCGCAGGTCGCACTCGATCATGGGCACCACGCAGATGGGGAAGTCGCCGGCTATGCCGCCGCCTATCTGGAAGAAGCCCAGGCCGGCCTCGCTCTCGCGGCTGGCTTTCTGGTACCAGTCGGCCAGGTGCATCATGTACTCGATGCCGGTCTTCATCGTGCCGGGCTTGAGCTGGCCTTTTATGCACTTGGCGGCGTAGACGTTGCCCAGCGTGGAGTCCTCCCAGCCGGGGACGTAGATCGGCAGGTTCTTCTCGGCGGCGGCCAGCAGCCAGCTGTCGGCCGGGTCCACCTGGTAATGCTTCTTTATGTCGCCCGAGAGCAGCAGGTCGTAGAAATGCTCGTGCGGGAACTTGCGGTTGCCGGTCTTCTCGGAGGCCTTCCAGCGCTTCACGATGTGGTCCTCGATGTGGTACATCACGTCCTGCGGTATGCAGGTGTCGGTGACGCGGTTGAAGCCGCGGTCCATGAGTTCCTTCTCCTGCTCGGGGCTCAGGTCGCGGTAATTGGGGACCTTCTCGTACTCGTTGTTGGCCACGAGGTTGAATACGTCCTCCTCGAGATTGGCGCCGGTGCAGGAGATGCCGTGTATCCTGCCCTGGCGTATCATCTCGGCCAGGGTTATGCCCAGTTCCGCCGTGCTCATCGCCCCGGCCATGGCCAGGAACATCTTGCCGCCTTTCTCTATGTGGGCGTTGTAGGCGTCGGCCGCGTTCTTGAGGGCCAGGGAATTGAAATGCCGGTAGTTGCGCTCGATAAAGGAGCTTACCGCGCCCTTGACGGCCTGCGCGGGCTTGACTGAAGCGGTGTTTGCCATAAGGTCCGACCTCCGTGTGAGCCGGGGGAGGAACGCGGAAACGCGCCATATTTCCCTTTATCCCCGCGAAATCAGTTTAACAAATGACAGTATGAAATCAAAATTCCCCGTCGGGAGGCCGCCGCCGCTTTTTTTGGTAGAATATCGCGGGGGAGGTTAACCATGGAAGAAAATCCGCCAGAGTGCGTCTTCCGGACGCAGAACCCTCACGAGGCCGAGCTGGTCCGCTCGGCCCTGGAGGACGCCGGGATAAGGGCTTTCGTTTTCGACGGCCGCGCGGCGGGCAGCGTGGCGATGTTCGGCCCGGCGATAATGTCCCGGGTCATGGTCGCGGCGCCGGACAAGGCCGCCGCGCTGAAGCTGATAGCCGAAAGGGAAGGCAAATGAAAAAACTCACGATGACGGACGCCGACACCGTCCGGTTCACCAATATCTCCGGAAAGATAAAATTCTTCTCTTCCATGAGCATGGCCCTCCTTGAGAAGATACTGGCCTGGGTAATGCACTGCGAATACGACAAGGGCGAGAAGATCTGCTCGCAGGGAGATCCCGGCGACGCCTTCTACGCCATAGACTCCGGCAAGGTCAGCGTAAAAGTGAAGCGCGGCATACTGCCCTTCCCGAAGAAGCTGGCCGACCTGGGCCCCGGAGATTTCTTCGGGGAGATGGCGCTGCTCTCCCGCCAGCCCCGCAACGCTACCGTCACCTGCGAAGAGACCACCAGGGTCTTCGTCCTTCTGGCCGACCATTTCGAGGCCGCCGCCAAGGAGAACCCGAAGTTCGCCGAGGAAATACGCAAACTGGCCGACGAGCGCAAGTTCGAGCTGGAACACAAGTAGCACTTTCGCCGGCGAATAAAAAGAGCCGCCGCGGCGGCTCTTTTTTTATTCTCCGGCGCGGCTCAGTCCCTTATGTAATGGCAGGTATAGCCGCCGGGATTCTTTTTCAGGTAATCCTGGTGGTATTCTTCCGCCGGCCAGAATTCCCCGGCCGGCTCCAGGGAGGTGGTTACCGGCCTCTTCCAGCGCCCGGAGGCCGCGGCCCTCTTTATAGCCGCTTCCGCCTCCTCCTTCCGCTCCGGCGAAGAATAGAAGATGGCGGAACGGTACTGCGTGCCGATATCGTTGCCCTGCCTGTTGGGCGTGGTCGGGTCGTGTATCCTGAAGAAGAAATCCAGCAGCGCGCCGTAGGACAGCTTCGAGGGGTCGTACTTCACCTCTATGGACTCGGCGTGGCCCGTGTCCCCTTTCTTCACGTCCTCGTAGGTAGGGTTCCGCAGCCCGCCGCCGGCATAGCCGACGCGCGTCTCCAGCACTCCCGGCAGAGCCCGGATGAGTTCCTCCATCCCCCAGAAGCAGCCGCCGGCCAGCACGGCGGTCTCGATATTTTCAGGCATAGCTCTCCCCCTGTTTTCCGGGGCCGGCGCGGGCGAACAGGCGCAGAGCGCCAGCAGCGCGGCGGCGGCCGTCCGGATCATATCTCCCCGAACTCAACCTTGATGTCGGGGTGCAGGCTGCGGTGCACCGGGCACGCCTTCACGCAGGCCATCAGTTTCTCCCGCTGAACGGAGGACAGGCCGGCCGGCAGCTTCACGCGCGCCGCGAAGCGCGCCACCCGCCGCGGGGCGTCCGTCATCTCCTTGACTATGTCTATGGACGAGCCCTCGAAAGGGATATTCTCGCGCGCGGCGACCTTGGCCATTATGGTCAGGACGCAGGAAGCCAGCGAAGAGGCGAAGAGGTCGGTCGGGGAGAACATCCGGCCCTTTCCGCCGTTATCCGGGGGCAGGTCGGTGATTATCACGGCGCCGGTAGGGCCGTGGGTAAGCCGTACCTGATCGTCGCCGATATATTCGGCTTTTATCTCGGTTGCCATAACGGGATTGTAGCAATTGAGGGAGGGGTTTAAAAAAGGTAAAATCACCCGTATGGAAAACAGGAAATTTGCGGCCTTAGCCGCCGCGATGATTCTCTCCACCGCCGCGGCCTGCAAACCGGAAGCGGAGCAGGCCCCGGCCAGCCAGGAAATCGCCGCCGCCTCCGCGGCGGCGCCCAAGGAGGCCGCCGCAGATATGTCCACTCTTCTCAACCCCGCCGGGCTCACCGAGCAGGCTCCCGCCAGTTTTAAAGCCGTTTTCAAGACCACCAAAGGCGATTTCACGCTCGAAGTGAACCGCGACTGGTCCCCGCTCGGCGCCGACAGGTTCTACAACCTGGTAAAGAACGGCTACTTCACCGACATCGCCTTCTTCCGCGTCATCGGCGGCTTCATGGCCCAGTTCGGCATACACGGCGACCCCAAGGTCTCGGCCGCCTGGCGCGGCGCGCGCATACAGGACGACCCGGTAAAGCAGTCCAACAAGCGCGGCTATGTCTCATACGCGATGGCCGGCCCCGATACCCGCACCACGCAGCTCTTCATCAACTTCGGCGATAATTCGCAGCTGGACTCCATGGGATTCTCGCCCTTCGCAAAGGTCGTCTCCGGCATGGAGGTCGTGGACTCCATCCACGACGGCTACGGCGAAGGCGCGCCCCGGGGCATGGGCCCCGACCAGGGCCGCGTGCAGACGCAGGGCAACGCCTACCTCAAGGCGGATTTCCCCAAACTGGACTATATCAAGTCCGCCTCGATACTGAAGTGATCTCCGGCCGCGCCGGTCCCGCGGGGGCCCGGCGCGGCTGAAAAAAATGGCGAAAATACTCATAATCGACGACGACGAGACCGTGCATCTCGTCTACAGGGCCTACCTGGCCAAGAACGGGCACGCGGTGGAATCGGCCTATGAGGGGGAGGAGGGCCTGTCCAAGGCGGCGGCGGACCTCCCCGACCTGATACTGGTGGACATAAACATGCCTCACATGTCCGGGTTCGAGGTCATAAAGCGGCTGAAAGCCGACCCCGTCTCGGCGGCTATACCCGTCTTCGTGATCACCTCGCTGAAGCAGGAGCATCACGTGAAGCGGGCCGCCGGCCTGGGCGTCGCCGGCTTCATAACCAAGCCCACTAAAATGCCGGAGCTGAACGCGATCGTGGAGAAGGCCCTGGAAGCCCGGAGAGAAGAGCCTCCGCGATAGCCCCGGGGCCGGAACAGGCGGCCGATTGATAGAACACATAACGCATTCCCCCCGTTTTTACGAATATGTCGGCTGGGCGGTCCTGCTGCTGGCCGCCTTCAATATTTTCCAGGTAGCGTACCTCCTCTGGAACAAGGCCAGGGTCGACAGGTCGGAACGCAGGAAAGACGAGCTCAAGCGGCTCGCCGCCACGGCCGTCGTCACCTCCCTCAGCCCGGCGGACCTGCTGCCGCCGCCTTCCTCCGAGGAAGAATACGCCGCCTACGCCGAGTCCATCGCCAGCGTGCTCGACAGCTTCGAGGGCGAGATAGCCGAGCGCGCCGCCGGGCTGCTCGTCACTTTCGGCATCGGGGCCCATTACAGGAAGCTGGCCCGCAGCCGCGCCTGGTACAAGCGCTGCAACGCGGTCGACATCCTGGCCGTCTTCCGCCTGGAGGAGAACAGGGATTTCTTCACGGAGCTCTTGCGCGCGGAACCTTCCGACGACGTCAAGTACCGGATAGTCCGGGGGCTGAGCCTGATCGTCCGTGGCGCGGAAGACCTTGGAGAGCTGGCCTGCATGCTCTCCGGCCTGCCCTACCTGACCCCCAAGTACACCGAGGACGTCTTCTATAACGCCATAACCCGTCTCAAGGCCGCCGGCAGGGAGGATGATTTCGGCGTCTTCATGGGCCGGATAATGCGCGACGACAGGGTTCGCACGCTGATCAAGCGGGACTGCCTGACCGCCTGCTACGCCGCAATCTGCGAGCGGGGGCGCCCCCTGCTCAAGGAATATTACGCCGCCCATCCGGGCGAGCCCGAGATACTGGCTGCCTGCGTCAGGGCGCTGGCCCGGACCGGGGACTTCACGCTGCTGCCCGAAGCCCTCAGGCATCCCGACTGGCGCGTACGCCTGGCTGCGATCAAGAACGCCCACCTCTGCTGCGAGGACCTCACCCCCGAGATAGCGGCCCTGCTCTCGGACCCCAACTACCACCTGCGGCTCAACGCCGCCCTGGCGCTGGCCCGGGCGGGCGAGCGCGGCCTGGCGGCCCTGCGGGCGGCGGCCGCGGGCAACGACAGGTTCGCCGCGGATATAGCGGCCTACGCCCTCGAGCAGGGGGCCGCGTGACATTCCTCCTCTGGCTGTCGGTGCATTTCACCCAGTACACCGTATTCTTCTACTTCCTGGCCGTCAATTCCGTCTACACGCTGCTCATAATCTTCGCGCTGCGCGACATCATCCGCCACGCCCACCTGGCCACCTCGCGTGCCGCGCGCCGGCAGCTCTCCGGAGAATTCTACTACAAGCCCGTCTCGATAATAGTCCCGGCCCACAACGAGGGGACGGTCATAGTGCAGAGCGTGAAGGCCCTGCTCAACCTCCATTACCCGGAATTCGAGGTAATAGTGGTGAACGACGGCTCCACGGACGACACGCTGGAGAAGCTGAGGCGGGAATTCTCGCTGGAGCCTTCGAAGAAGCCGCTGCGGCTGCAGGTCCCGCACGAGCGGGTCCTGGGCCGCTACAAGTCGGCCGAGCACCCCGGTCTCTTCGTGATCGACAAGGTGAACGGCGGCAAGGCCGACGCCATAAACGCCGGCATAAACGCCTCGGCCTACCCCATCTTCTGCTCGATAGACGCCGACTCGCTGCTGGAGCCCGACGCGCTGCTCAAGTCCTCCAAACTTTTCCTGGAGGACGACGAGCTGATCGCCACCGGCGGCATCATAAGGGTACTCAACGGCTGCACCGTCCGCAACGGCTCCGTCACCGACATAAAGCTGCCCGACACTTCACTGGAGGCCCTCCAGGTCCTGGAATACACCCGCGCTTTCCTCTCCGGCCGCACCGGCTGGAACGCCCTCAAGAGCCTGATGATAATCTCCGGGGCCTTCGGCGTCTTCCGCAAGGACATGGTGGTGGCGGTCAACGGCTACCGCAGGACCGTCGGCGAGGACATGGACCTGATCATGCGCCTCCACAGGCACTGCAGGGAGAAGAACATCCCCTACAAGATACTTTTCGTGCCGGACCCGGTCTGCTGGACCCAGGCCCCTTTCACGCTTGGCGCGCTGCGCCGGCAGCGCAACCGCTGGCATCGCGGCATGATAGACGCGCTGCTGACCAACCGGGAGATGATACTCAATCCCAAATACGGGGCGGCCAGCTTTTTAGGGGTCTCGTATTTCCTCTTCGTGGAACTCCTGGGCCCGCTCATCGAGCTTTTCGGTTATATCTCCGTGCCGGTACTCTGGTACTTCGGCCTGCTGGACACGCGCTTCATGGTGATGCTCATGCTCCTGGCCGTCCTCTGGGGCGTATCCATAAATATCTCCGCGGTAGTGCTGGACACCTATAATTTCAGGCGCTACAGGCGCAACTCGGACATACTGCGCCTGTGCCTGCTCGGCGCCGGCGAGTTCCTGGGCTACAGGCAGATAATGCTGGTAGAGCGCCTCAGGGCCACGCTCACCTTCCGGCGGACGCACTGGGGCGCCCAGGTCAGGAAAGTCATCAGATAACGACGGAGGCCGCGTGATAAAAAAATACGGAGCGAAGGGAGCCCTCGTTTTCCTCTGGCACTGGATCCTGTCCGGCTTCCTGCTGGGCACCCTGACCCTGATGGGGCCGGTGCGCTGGACCGCCGACGCCATGAGGGCGGCCGGCCGCAGCGACTCCGCGGAAAAAGCCGTGGTGCTGGTTTTCATAGCGGTCCTGGCGGCCGTTTCCATCCTCCTGGCCCGGCGGCTGACCGCCGCCACTCTGTCCGCCTCCGGAATTGCGGGGCGGCTGGGCCTGCCCGCGCTCTCGCTGGCGATGTTCCTGGCGGCCATGGCCTTCTGGATGAACCCGAAGATGATGGCCGGCGCGGGCGCTAAGGGAATGGGCGGGACCTTCGCCGGCAGCGAGTTCGTATTCGGCCCCTACCCGGAAAAGGAGCGCCTGGCCGAGCTCAAAGCCGAGGGCTACACCGCCGTCGTCCCGCTGATGAGCCGGGCCGTGGCGCCTTTCGAGCCGGTACTGCTGGACAAGGAGATAAAAGCGGCCCGGGAGATAGGGCTGGAACTCATCCACGTGCCGATGCTGCCGTGGATCTCCTCCAACGACCACGTGGACGCCGAGATAAGGAAGCTTCTGGACCGCGGCGGCAAATACTATGTCCACTGCTACCTGGGCAGGGACCGGGTGCGGCTTTTCCAGAAAATGCTGGTCAACGCCTCCGGAGGGACGGCGTCGGTTTCCGGCGTGTCGCGCAAGAAGAGCATGAGCGAAAGGAATAAGTTCGAGCGCGGCCCGGTAACGGACCTCGGCGGCGAGGTCTTCCTGACGCCCTACCCCACCGACGAGGAGTTCATGTCCCTGATAAATTCGGACGTCGCCTCGCTGGTCTCGCTGCTGGACCCGAAGAACCCCGAGGACCTGCCCTGGATAAAAAAAGAAAAGGAACTGGCCGGAAAGTATAAGCTGGCCTACGCCAACTACCCCTGGAAGTCGATGACTCCCGCCCAGAAGGAAAAGGCCGTCAGGGAAACGATGAAGATGGACAAGCCGGCCGTGGTCCACGCCTTCCTGGCGCCCTCCGGCTCCTCCGACGAGTTCGCCGGGCTCTACAAAAAACTCAGAAAGCCCTGAGCAGTTTCGGGACGAAGATCAGTCCGCCTATCACCGCGGCCATGATGGCCGCGGCCAGGACTCCGCCGGCCGCCATGTCCTTGACGCGGCCGGCCCGCGGATCGTGTCCCGGGGAGACGATGTCCGTAAGTTTCTCCACGGCGCTGTTGAGCGCCTCGGCGGCCATAACGGCCGCGAAGCAGAGCAGCGCCAGGCACCACTCCACCGCGGAGATCTCCAGCCAAAAACCCAGGAAGACAACTATCGCCGCGGCGGCGATATGTATCTGGAAGTTGGGCTCCGAGGAGGCCAGCGCGGCGAGGCCCTTGAAAGCGTATTTGAAACTGAGCAGTCTCTTCCTCATTTCGATCTCTTCTCCTTGCCGCCCCCGGCCTTCAGCCAGTCCCTGTAGCTCCCGTAATGGTGTATGACGAAACCGTCGAAAGCCGGGCTGGCGGAGAAAACGGACTCCGCTTTGGCCAGCTCCGCCTCCATGTATTCCTCGGTAAGCCCGTCGAAAGTGACCTTATCCACCTCGTTGGGAGTCACTTCCACGCCTATGGCCAGCCGCTTGCCCAGCTTCGCGGCGTAGGCCAGTTCCGACGAGGCGTGGTCTATCATGCCGTCCTTCCCTTCCGCCCTGTCGCGGTAGTTCATGATCGCCGCGGTATCGTAAATGTCCAGCACATGCTCGCTGACCGGCTTTAACGAGCCGTTCCATTCCAGTTCGATGCGGTCCAGCCAGAAGGGGATGGCGGGGCCCACCGGGATGACGCCCTTGGCCCGGGCCTTGGCGTCCATCAGCGCCCGCGACATGTCCAGGAAGTTCAGCAGCAGCCCTTCCTTGTCGATCTTCCACTCGTCGAGCATATGCGGCTCTATGTCTATGTTCACGCCGGCGAAGCGCTCGCCGGGTTTAACGGCGGAATTGTAAGCCAGGACCCGTTCCAGCATCGCGGCGGCCTCCCGGTGCCGCCCCGGCAGGACATAGTGATGGGTGCGCAGGTGCCAGGAACCGAGCAGGGCGTAGGCGCGCATCCCGCGCTTTCCCAGCCTCCTTATCAGGGCCCGGTAAAGCTCCGGCTTCTTTTCAAGATGACTGCGTCCTTTATAGGAATCGGCGTAGAGGTAGAGCGTGTCCACGCCCTTCGATCTCAGGAAGGCTATCGCCTCCCGGGCTACCCGCCGGTCCTCCAGCATGGCGAAGGTTTCGGGCTCCCAGACCCAGACGGCGCGCCCGGCCGAGGCGGCGGCCGGCAAAAAGAACAGGGCCGCGGCCAGCAGCGTCCCGGCGGCGCGGGAGTTCATTTGAACCTGATTCTCGCCTGGAGGCCGGCGGAATAAGAATTTCCGCGGCCGGTGGTGGTCTTGCGGCGGGCCTGGAGACGGACCGAGCCGGACGGCCCGGCGTACCAGTCGAGTTCCGCAAGGTAAACTCCGGCGTCGTAGGTCGAACGGGTGTCCGCGAGAAAACCGTGCTCATAGCCGGCCGCCGCCGACCAGTTATGTCCCCGGCAGCGGCGCCAGTAGGCGCCCAGCCAGTGCCCTTTCTCGTCGACTGTGTCGTAGCCGGACTCGGAACGCCCGAAGTCGCGGTAGGAGAACCTGTAAGCGCCGGAGAACTCGCTGTTCCGCGGCAGCCAGGCGGTCAACTCGGCGTCCAGCTCGCCCAGGCTGTTGGCGTCGGAATAGAAAGTGCCGGCGCCGGAGACGCCGGCCCTGTATCTTTCCGCCTCCTGGCGGCGCAGGCCAAGTCCGATCCTGTCGTAATTGACATAGCGCAGCCGCCCTTCGGCCGAGCCGCTGTAGAATTCCTGCTGGGCGTGCGCGTAGGAAGA
Source organism: Elusimicrobiales bacterium (assembly GCA_031082205.1). Classification (GTDB taxonomy): domain Bacteria; phylum Elusimicrobiota; class Elusimicrobia; order Elusimicrobiales; family UBA9959; genus UBA2231. The sequence continues at coordinate 3,958 of JAVHLJ010000046.1, read as the reverse complement.
ATGGAAATACCAGGGGCCGGACTCAAGATTCCCACGCAGCGAATAGGCCGGCACCGTGGTGCCGTCGGAAGTGTCAGTGACCCCCGCGCGGGCCAGCCAGGAGACGCCGCCGGAGCCGCCTTCGGCCTCGGCACGCGCGGACTCCTCGCGCAGCAGCCTGAAGTAGGACGAGCCGCCGGAAACCCTGAGATACCTGGGCCTGCTGTCGACCCAGAGCCGCAGCGAGGTCCCGCGCAGGCGGGTATAACCGTGCAGGCGGAGGCGGTTGACCTCCCGCGTTCCCACGCCCTCCGCCTCCACATCGGAAAGGAAGGAGCGGCCGTATTCGGCCTCCCAGCCGGAACCCCGGCCGTAGCGGCGGGCCAGGCCGGCCGAATAGGTCTGTTCCAGTATGTCGTAATAGGTGAAGCCCCTGCCGTCGTTGCGCTGGGCCTCCTCGCGCACCTCGGCGCCGCCTATCAGGTCCAGGCCGGCGCCCAGCCGGCGGCGGAAGCGCGCCGCGGCGGAATGGCCTTCGTAAAGTATGCGCTGCGGGTTCGGGGTCTCCAGCCCTTCTATGGAAAGCGTGCGCGAAGTCCGCGCCCTGGGGAAAACGCCCGGGTCGGCGCGCTCGGCCAGCGACTCCGCGCGGGACCTGGCGGCGCAGTCGCGCGGATCGAGGGCGGCCAAGGCCCGGCAGGTGGCCAGCGCGCCCTCTTCGTCGCGCAGCGAGGTCTGCGCCCTGAGGAGCATTTTCAGTATGTAAGGGCTGCCGGGCGACTGGGAGTTCCACTGCTCCAGGTAGACGAGCGCCTCTTCCTGCTGGCCCAGCGCCAGGCTCGTCAGGGAAAGTCCCTCAAGAGCCCCGCCGCTGGACGGCTCCCTCAGGAAAAGCTGCATGAAGGTCTTTTTTGCTCCCGCGTGGTCGCCCGCGCGGCGCTGTTCCATGCCGTAGGCGTAAGTGCCCGGAGCCGGAGCCGTGGAGCGGACGGCGGCGGGTTCCTGGGCCTGGACCGCTGAAAAAAGCAGCGGCAGCAGAAGTTGGAGGAGGTTCATCGGGAACGATATTCTACAAAATAAGGGGCGCGGCGCCTTTCACTCCAGGGGCCGGCAGCAGTCCGGGGAATCGTTGCCGGGGTCGTTAACGATGTCCGAGACGCGGAAGCCCTTCATGAGCGAGGAGTCGTAGGCCCGCAGCAGCGGCAGCAGCGTCTCGCTGTCGCGCATGCGCGGGTTGAGCCAGAGCGCTTCGTGGCGCGGCTCTAGTATCACGGGCATCCGGTGATGCACGGCGCGGACAAGGGCCGAGGCCGCGGCCGTTATTATCGCGAAAGTGCCGCGTTTCTCCTCGTAAACGCCGGCCATGCCGAAAAGCGCCCCGTCCCGCATAGAAAAGCGGTAGGGGATCTTCGCCCCGGCAGAGCCGCTCCACTCGTAGAACCCGTCGGCCGGGATAAGGCAGCGGGAATTGTAGAAAGCGGCCCGGAACGCGGGACGCGAGGCGATGCCTTCGGCCCTGGCGTTTATGAACCCCTCGGGCTCGCGTTCGGGCTGAGCCTCGGGCTCCCCCTCTTCCCCGGAATACTTCCTCTCGAGCGGGCTGCCGCCGGGAAAAAGAGGCATGGAGGGACCCGCGCGGAAGGGCCCGCCGGACCAGGCAGGCACGAAACCCCATTTCAGCAGCCGCAGGCCGGCGGGAGTTATTACCGGAGTCTCCGCGCCGGGGGCTATGTTATACCTGGGCGTGTAATGGAAAGGGGGCTGCTTGAGCCCGAAACGCTTGAGGAGATCGGCCAGGTCCGCCGACTGTGAATAACGGCCGCACATAGGATCATTATACTTTACTGCGGGCGCGGCGCGCCGGGCCGACCCTAATTGACAGGCAGGGTGAATTTGAAAACGCTGCCGCCGGACGGGCAGTTCTCGGCCCAGATGCGTCCGCCGTGGGCGTCTATGACCATCCTGCAGAAGGTCAGGCCCAGTCCCATCCCCCCTCGGGCCGCGGCCGCCGTGGGCCCCTGGAAGAACTTGTCGAATATCCTGCCGATATACTCCTCGGGAATACCCGGACCGGTGTCGCTGACGGAGAAAAGCATCTCCTTCCCCCCGTCCCCGACCTCGGCCAGGACCCGCACCCTCCCGGAAGAGGGGCTGAACTTGAGCGCGTTGTTGATGAGGTTCTGCAGGACCCGCCCGACCAGCTCGCGGTCGGCCCTTACCATCCTGCCGGGCGCCGCTCCGGCCCTGAGCGACTTTCTCTCGGCCTGCGCCCGGGGAAGCATGGTCTTTATCGCACCGCTTATTATGTCCCTGGCCGGCACCGCCTCGATACTTAACTGCATGGAGCCGGCTTCCATCTTGCTGATGCGCAGGATGTCGTTTATCATCTCCCGCATCTCGTTGAGGACGTAGTAGATGTCCTTGAACCGCTCCCGCTGCGCTTCGCTGATAGTTCCCTTGAGCTCGTCCTCCAGGAACTCGCAGCTGCAGAGCAGCGCGGTCATGGGGTTGTTCAGGTCGTGCACTATGGCGTGCGAGAGCAGGTCCTTGCTGCGCTCCAGCTGTAGGCGGCGCTCCTCCAGTATGGCCAGCGCGGCGGAGTCGCAGACGGCGGAGACCAGGTTGCGGTCGGCGGCCGACCATTCCCTCGGCTCCCTGGCGTTCTCCACGCAGACCAGGCCGGCGGGGCGGCCCTCGGCCATTATCAGCATGTCCAGCGTCGAAAGTATCCCGTTGGGGATGAAATATTCCCGCGAGAACTCGGCGGTGCGCGGGTCCCGCCTGGCGTCGCAGGCGGCCACCACCCCCTCGCTTTCCATCACCTTGAAATAGAGCGGGGACTTGGACTTTTCCCATCTCTCCCCCGAAAAATGCCTGCGGGTGGGCGCGTCGTAGATATCCCGGCATACCATGGCGGACTTGTCATCGGTGAAAAGCCATACCCCTACGCGGTCCACGCCCAGGGCGTGGGCGCAGATCTCGGTCGACTCCCTGAAGGCGGCGTCCAGGCCCAGGCCGGCGGCCTTGCGGTTTTTCCCGAGCGTCATCAGCGTTATGTTCTGAGCCTCCAGCACCTCGTTCTGGCGCTTGAGGGCCTGCTCGGCTTTCTTGAGGCGGGTAATGTCGTCGAGGCAGATGAGCGCCTGCGGCTCGTTATCCTCCACTATGATCGCGGTGGAAGCCACGAAGCAGACCTGCTCATTGTCGATGGAGAGGTTTATCTCCCTGCGGCTTACGGCCTTGCCGGACCGGAAAGTCTCCGCGATAAGTTCGCGCAGCGGGCAGTTGGAGCACTCTTTCTCCTTGCCGCAGTTACCGGTCCTGGCAGCCTCGCAGCCCAGGGCCTCGCCGGCCAGCTTGCCGATATTGGAGGGCCTGTCGGGCACCCCCGAAAGGCTTATCTTGGTTATGCGCCGGGCCTTGTCGACCAGCAGCATTATCATCGGGGAATTGTTGAAGATGGCGTTGAGCTGGGCCGAGCCGCGCCTCAGCTCCTCCTCCATCCTGCGCCTGGCTGTGATGTCCCTGCCGGAGCAGGCGGCTCCTATTATACGGCCGTCCAGAAGTATGGGGCCGAAACTGAAGTCGTAGCAGTGCCGGTGCCCGGAACGGAGATAGGAATCCTCTTCGCGGAAGCACTGGCCGGACAGCGCCCGGAGATAGCGCTTCTTCCACTTGTGCACGTCGGGGGCCGACGCCTGGGCGAGGGCGTGGTCGCCGGGTTTGACGCGGCGGGAGAAAAAAGACTCGCAGCTCTTCCGGTAGGCCTCGTTGAAAGTTATGAACCTGAGGTCCCTGTCCACCGACCAGATCAGGTCCGCGGTATTGTTGACCAGCGCCTCCAGGTTGGCCCAGTTCTTCTTCAGCGCGGCGTGCTCGGCCGCCAGCTGCCGGGTCCGCTCCGCGACTTCGGCCTCCAACCCCTATAATAGGCGGGAAAAACTGGACCACTTTTTAGGCCGACCTAAGGTGTAAAAAA
>JAVHLJ010000045.1:7066-18993 GCA_031082205.1 Elusimicrobiales bacterium | reverse complement strand
ATCTAAAAACCCCGCGAAAGCGGGGTTTTTAATCGACGCGGAGGTAGAGCGGGCCAACGATTTGGCCCGCGTTGGGATTCGAAAGCCGGAGCCGCGAGCGAGCACGCGGCAGCGGCGAGGCGGGGCCGCGAGCGCGAGGCCGCGACGGCGGCCGAGCGACTTGTGGCCGAATCCCTCCGCCAATATCTAAAAACCCCGCGAAAGCGGGGTTTTTAATCGACGCGGAGGTAGAGCGGGCCTAGGAGAGCAGCACGAGGCCGATATGCACCGCGGCGAGGAGGAGGCCGGCGCGGGCCAGGCTGAAATGCGCCTGCATGGGCAGCCGTACGCCGCGCCTGTTCAGCACCGGCACCATGGCGGCGGCCAGGAGCGCGGTGATGGCGGCCATGCCCGCCACCTTGAAGAAAGGCTGGCCGAACAGGTCGAAGTAAGCCAGGTCCGCCGCGCTCATTTGCCGCAATGCCTCAGCATCATCCGGCTCCGGGCGTGCTCGTACGAATAATTTGCGTCGAGTAGCGCCATGAATCCTATCTTGTCGTCGGACATCAGTATCTCCACCACGAGCCTTTTTTCCAGCCGCTCACGGAAATCCTCTGGCACGTCGTCGTTGCCGCAGACCGCGGAAGAGGCGTAACCGACGCTCTCCCCGCCGACGCTTTCCGCGTATCCCTCCAGCTTCCAGTCCTTTAGGAACTGGTATTCCAGGGGCTGCATCTTCTCCTGGACCAGGTCGTATAGCGCCTGCCGGACCAGGACCGGGGTCCCGGCCGAGGCGATATCGTTCACCGGCAGCACGATCCTGTCGTCGATAAGGGAATAGCTGCAGCCCAGCCTGTCGCCGCAAAACGGGGTCATCAGGCGGTACAGGAAGCCCGGCCCCGCCAGGTAGACCTTGAACTTGCGTCCGGGCGAATAGAGCGGGGACGTCTCCAGGCGTTCTATGGCCTTATCCATGACCTCGATCCCGGGTTTTCCGGCGGGTTCCGGCGACAGCAGGACGAAGTCCCTGTGCTCGACGGAATGCTTGAAAATGAAATCCGGGTATTTAAGGAAACCCCAATAGGAACCGAAAAGGACCAGTAAGCCCCAGAACGCTGTTTTCATGATCGATCATCCTCCCCTAAAGCTGAAATCCCGGCGTCGTAGGCGGCCCGCAGGGCCATGGGCACGTCGTCGGTCCATATGGAATCGAAGCCCCTGTCCATAAGCCACCTCACGTCGTCCGGCGTGTTGGCTATGCCGCCGCTGAGCTTTAGCCCCAGCTCGGAAGCGATCTCCAGCTGGTCCGCGAGATCGAAAGCGAAGGCGGAGGCCTTGAACAGTCCGCGCGCCCAAGGCCGGTCTATCCAGCCCGCGCAGACCGCGTCGGCGCCGGCGGACAAGGCCGTGCGGCTTATGTCCCACGGCAGCAGGGGCATGACGGCCGCTCCCAGCTCGGGACATATCCTCTTCACTCCGTCCAGCAGGCCTTTCCTGTGTGCGAAGACGAGCGCGTAGAGGCGTCCGGCGAAACCCGAATCCTTGAGGCGGTAATACAGGCGGCCGGCCAGCACCGGGTCGTCGAAGCACAGCTCGAAATAGCAGGTCTTGTCCTTCCGCGGGGCCAGGAGGTTAAGGAGGTCGTCGAGGTGGGCCACAGGCCCGCCGCCAAGCACCCTCAGCTTTGAAAGGTCCTTCCATTTCATCGAGGACACCGGCCGGCCGAAGCCGGTAAGCCTTTTGGCGTTCTCGTCGTGAAAAAGAACGAATTCGCCGTCGGCGGTCACGCGGACGTCGCATTCCGCCCCGTGGGCGCCTTCCGAGAAGGCGCGCCTGAAAGCGGCTATCGTGTTCTCCGGGGCCCCCAGCGCCCCGCCCCTGTGCGCTAATATCCTGGCCATGACGGGTTTCCGATAAAAAACGGCGGCTCAGCCGCCTACGATGAAGTGCCAGATGAGCAGGGCTATGATCAGGGAAAGGAGCTTTATCTCCCAGTTGCGGGTGAAAAGTTCGCGGAAGTTCATTTAGCCCCGTCCTCCCGGCCGGCAGCGGCCTGTTTGCCCGTCTCCGGCCGGGCGCCCCTGCGCAGCAGGGTCTTCTCCGCCTTGGAGCGGTAGAGTTCGTAAAGCATCTTCTCCAGGTCGTCGGTGTCCACGTTGCGCTGCAGTTTGCCGTTGCGGGCCAGCGACACCGTCCCGTTCTCCTCGGAGACCACCACCACGAGGGCGTCCGCTATCTCGCTGAGGCCCAGCGCGGCGCGGTGCCGCATGCCGAGTATCTTGGAGATCTCCTGCTGCTCCGTCAGCGGCAGTATGCAGCCGGCCGCCACTATCCTGTTATTGGCTATGACCGCGGCGCCGTCGTGCAGGGGCGTCTTTGGATGGAAGATGGTAAGGAGCAGGTCGGTCGAGACCTCGCCGTTTACGCGCGTCCCGCTCTCTATTATGTCGCGCAGCCCCATGTCCTGCTCCAGCACCACCAGCATGCCGGTGCGGCTCTCCGCCGCGGAGCGGACGGCCGAGACCAGCTCGCTTATGAACCTGTACTCCTGGGGCACGAGTATGCGGCCCAGCGGGTTGGCGCCGATATTCGCCAGGGCGAAGCGTATCTCCGGCTGGAAGACGACGATCAGCAGGAAAATACCGGCCAGCCAGAACTGCTGCAGCAGCCAGACCGTGGCCGAGAAATGCAGCAGCTTGGCCAGCGAGGTGATGACGGCTAGTATGAAGACGCCCCAGACTACCTGCATGGCCCTGGTGCCCTTTATGAGCAGGATCAGGCGGTATACGATGTAGTATACCGCGAAGATGTCCAGGGCGTTGACCAGGTAGCTCTTGAAGTCCATCGTCTAGGCGGCCTCCGCCCCCGGCTCCGCCGCGGGCGCCGCGGCCGGGGGCTCGAAAATGGCCGCGATCTCGGCTGCGTCGAGAACTTCCTTCTCCATGAGCCCGCTGGCCAGGGAGTCCAGGGCCCTCTTGTTCTCCATCAGCAGGGACTTGGATTTGTGGTAGCACTCGCTGATGATGCGCTTGACCTCTTCGTCGACGCTGCGCGCGGTCTCGTTTGAATAGCCGGGCTGGCGCATTATGTCGCGGCCCAGGAACACCTCGCTCTCGTCCTTCTTGAGCGAAACGGGGCCGATCTTGTCGCTCATGCCGAACTCGGTGACCATCTTCATCGCGTAAGCGGTCACCTTGGAGAGGTCGTCGTGCGCGCCGGTGGTCAGTTCTCCGAAGATGGTCTCCTCGGCGGCGCGCCCGCCCAGCAGCACGCTGAGGCGGTTGAGGATATCGGTGCGGCTGGTCAGGTAGCGGTCCTCGACCGGCAGCTGGAGCGTGTAGCCCAGCGCCGGCCCGCGCGGGATTATCGAGATCTTGTGCACGGGGTCGCAGCCGGGCAGCATCCTGGCGACCAGCGCGTGGCCGGCCTCGTGGTAGGCGACGATCTTCTTCTCCCGCTCGGAGATGATGCGCGAGCGGCGCTGCGGGCCGGCCATCATCTTCTCGATGGCCTCCTCCAGGTCGGGCATCTCCACCGCGCTCTGCTCCTTCTTCGCGGCCAGGATGGCGGCCTCGTTGATGATATTGGCCAGGTCCGCGCCGACGAAGCCGGGCGTGTTGCGGGCGATGACGGCCAGGTCGGTATTCGGGGACATCTTCACTTTTTTGGCGTGGACGCGGAGGACCTCCTCGCGGCCCTTGAGGTCCGGGGCCGGCACGTTGATGCGGCGGTCGAAGCGGCCGGGGCGCAGCAGCGCGGGGTCCAGCACGTCCGGGCGGTTGGTGGCGCCGATGAGGATGATGCCCTGCTTGGAATCGAAGCCGTCGAGCTCCACCAGCATCTGGTTGAGCGTCTGCTCGCGCTCGTCGTGGCCGCCGCCGATGCCGGCGAAGCGGGCCCGCGCGACGGCGTCGAGCTCGTCGACGAAAACTATAGCCGGAGCGCTCTTCTTGGCGCGCTCGAAGAGGTCGCGCACGCGGCTGGCGCCGACGCCCACGAACATCTCCACGAACTCGGAGCCCGAAGAGGTGAAGAACGGCACGCCGGCCTCGCCGGCCACGGCGCGGGCCAGCAGCGTCTTGCCGGTGCCGGGCGGGCCGTAGAGCAGCACGCCCTTGGGCAGTTCGCCGCCCAGGTTCTGGTACTTCTTGGGGTTCTTGAGGTAGTCGACTATATCCTTGAGCTCCTCCTTGGTCTCGTCGCAGCCGGCGACGTCCTTGAAGGTGACCTTCTGCTTGCGCAGGTCCTGCTGCTTGGCCTTGGACTTGCCGAAGGCCATGGCCTGCTTCCCGCCCATCTGGGCCTGCCGCAGGAAGAGGAACCACCAGAGGAAGATGAAGATGGCTATCCAGCCGAGGTTCATTATCAGCGCGGTGACCCAGCTGCGGTCCGCGGTGCCGGCGAAGCTCTTGACGCCGGCGGCCTCCATGTCGGAGATAAGGCCGTTGTCCGGCAGCGGGAGGGTGCGGAATTTCACGGTCTTCCCGCCTTCGCGGACCTCGCCCCTTATCAGGTCGGGGCGCACGGTGACGCTTTCGACCTGCTTGTCGCGCAGCTTCTGCTTGAACTCGGAGTAAGGGAGATCGCGTTCCTTGTCTATCTGCCGCAGGTTCTGGTACACCGCGGCGAAGAGCATGAAAGCGAGCCCCCAGAAGAGCAGCTGTCTGAAATTCTTGTTGCCTTGCATTTACTTTCCTTTTATCGCTGAAGGTTTCAGGACGCCTATGTAAGGCAGGTTCCTGTAAAGTTCATTGTAATCCAGTCCGTAGCCGACGACGAATTTATCGGGTATCTCGAAACCTTTGTAGCGTATGGGGACCTTCACCGCGCGGCAGGACGGCTTGTCGAGAAGAGTGCACACCTCGACGGAGCGCGGCCGGCGGGTCTTGAGGTTCTTGAGCAGGTAGTCCACCGTCAGCCCGGAGTCGACGATATCCTCGACCACCAGCACGTCGCGGCCCTCGATGCTCTCCTTGAGGTCCAGCAGCGTGCGGACGACGCCGGTGGACTTCTGGCCGGAATAGGAAGAGACCATCATGAAATCGACGTGGGCGTCGAGCTTGAGGCCCTTGAGCAGGTCCGAAAGGAACAGGACGCTGCCCTTGAGCACGCCTATGAGAGAAAGCGTCCGGCCATGATAATCGGCGGATATCTTCTCCGCCAGCTCCGCTATGCGGGCCTGGAGCCGTTCCGGCTCGATCAGTATCTCGGCTATGTTCCTGTGCATATACAGTTACAGATGATATATTTTAGATTTTTTGGCGCCCGTTTCCAAATCGCCGCGCCGCCGGAAAAAAAAGGCCGGGGAGAGATCCTCCCCGGCCCGCCAAAACCCGGACCCGGTATCAGGCCGCGGTTTTTACGCCGTCCAGCAGTTCCCTGTAGCGCGCCAGCGGCCCGGCCAGCCCTTTTATGGCGGTTTCCCAGAACTCCGGTTTCCCGATGTCGGCGCCCAGGCTGCGGCGCGCCACGCCCTCGGCGGTGTCGGAACCCGAGAGGCGCAGGAAAGCCTCGTACTTCGGCAGGAAGGACGGCCCCTCCTCCTTGAACTTGCGGAACAGCGTGGCCGCCAGCAGGAAGCCGAAGGTGTAGGGATAGTTGTAGAAAGAGACGCCGGCCCGGTAGAAGTGAAGCTTGGACGCCCAGAACATCGGGTCCTCGCCGCCGGGCTCAAGCGCGTCGCCGAAGATCCTGCGCTGGGCCGCCGCCATCAGTTCCTTCAGCCGGGCGGCCGAGACCTCCCCTCCCGCGCGTTCCTCGTGGAACGCCTTCTCGAACTCGAAGCGCACGGTGATGTCGAGTATCGTCACGGCCGCGCCGGTCAGGTACTCGTCGAGCATTATCAGCTTCTGCGCCTCCGGCACCGACGGATCGCCCTGCACGCCCTCGGCGAGGATATGTTCGCCGAAGATCGAGGCCGTCTCGGCCAGCGTCATGGGATACTCGGTGGCCCAGTCGCGCATGTCGCGCATCAGGTGGCCGTGCCAGGCGTGGCCCATCTCGTGGGCCAGCGTGTTCACGTCGCCCAGCGCCCCGTTGAAGGTCATGTAGACGCGGCCCTCGCCGATGAGGTGCGAGCCGGTGCAGAAGGCGCCGGGCCGCTTGCCGCCGCGCGCCTCGCTCTCCAGCCGCTTTTTGGCGACGAAGTCCTTATAGAAAGCCCCCAGGGCGGGATACACGCGGCCGAAAGCCCCCTCCACCTTGGCCGAGCCCTCCTCCCAGGTATAGGTCTTGCCGTCCTTGAGCGGCAGCGGGGCCTCGCGCTCGAAAAAGGCGATCCCCTTGCGGCCCATCGCGGCGGCCTTGGCGCGCAGTATGTCGCGCACCGGCTCCAGGTTGCGGTGCACGGCCTTGTACATGGCGTCGAGGGTGGAACGCTTTATCCCGGCGCCGAAGAGCGACTGGTCGAGAAAGTGTTTTATTCCCCGGCGCTTGTTAAGGGCCAGGCGCGTGCCGCTTAGCGCGTTTAGCGCGGCGGCGCAGGGGTCCTCTATGGCGGACCAGGCACGGTTGCCTCCCTCGAAGGCGGCGCGGCCGATCTTGCGGTCGGGGTCGGCCATCAGCGCGCGCCAGCGCGAGATGGGCAGCGTCTCGACGCGTCCGTCGGGCCAGCGCATTTCGAAAGTCAGCTTCGAGGATATTTTGTCGTAGAGGCGCTCCCAGGACTGGAAGCCGTCCACGGAGAGGTCGGCGGCCAGCTTCTCCTCGGCCGGGCTCATGGTGCGGCGGGCCTGCTCGCGCGTCCTCTTGAGGGAATAGGCGATATCCTTAAGCTTCGGGCGCTTCACGAAGGCCGAGAAGACTTTTTCCGGCGCGTCCTTGAAAGCGCGCAGCAGGTCCACTACGAACTTTGAGTATTCCGCCCCGAGGCCGGCCAGCCGGGCCTCCTCCGCGGCGTAGGCCTCGTTGTCGGCGTGGGCCGCGCTGAGGCAGCCGACATAGGAGAAAAGATGCCCCAGCCGCGTGCCGGCGTTCTCCGCGGAGAGTATCAGCTTCTCCCAGTCGCCGGCCGTGCGGGCGGACAGAACCGGCAGCTTCGCGGCTTTCTTCTGTATCGAGGCGATGTCGGCGGCGAGTTTCTTCTTGAAAGCCCGCATCTCCGGCCCGTCGAACGACGGGAAATAAGAGGTAAGGTCCCAGTTGACTCCCTGTTTCTTTTCAGCCATGACGCCTCCTTACTGCTTTTTCTCCAGCTTGGCCCAGCTGTCCTTGAGCGTGACGGTGCGGTTGAACACCGGCGCGCCGGGCCTGGAATCCTTCGGGTCCGCGAAGAAATAACCCAGCCGCTCGAACTGGAAGCGCGAGCCGGGGGCCGCGTCCTTCAGCGAGGGCTCCAGCATCGCGCCGTCCAGCGTCTCCAGCGAGGAAGGGTTCAGGTTCTCCTTGTAATCATGGCCCTCGGGCACGGCCTCGGGGTCGCGCACGGTGAAAAGCGCGTCGTAGAGCCGCACCCGCGCGGGGAGGGCGTGCCGGGCCGAGACCCAGTGTATGGTGCCCTTTATCTTGCGGCCGTCGGGCGCGTCGCCGCCGCGGGTGGCCGGGTCGTAGGAGCAATGGACCTCCGTCACGGCGCCGGCGGCGTCCTTTACCACCTTCTCGCATTTGACGATATAAGCCGCGCGCAGCCGCACTTCCTGGCCGGGCGTCATGCGGAAGAATTTCTTCGCGGGCACCTCCATGAAGTCGTCGCGCTCGATATAGATCTCGCGGCAGAAAGGGACCTTGCGCGTGCCGGCGGACGCGTCCTCGGGATTATTGACGGCCTCCATCTCCTCGGACTTGTCCTCCGGGTAATTGGTCAGCACCACTTTCAGCGGCCGCAGCACGGCCATGGCGCGCGGGGCGGTCCTGTTGAGCTCGCCGCGCAGGGCGTTCTCCAGCACCCAGATGTCCGAGACTCCGGGGACGCGGGAGATGCCGACCTCGTCGCAGAAGGCGCGCAGCGAAGAGGCGGTGTAGCCGCGGCGGCGCAGGCCCGAGACGGTCGGCATGCGGGGGTCGTCCCAGCCCTCGACGTGCCCGTCCTTTACCAGCTCCAGCAGCTTGCGCTTGCTGGTGATGGTGTTGCCCAGCGTGCGGCGGGCGAACTCTATCTGCTGCGGGTGATAGACGCCCAGCTGGTCGAGGTACCAGTCGTAGAGCGGCCTGTGGTCCTCGAACTCGAGCGTGCAGATGGAATGGGTGATGCCCTCGATGGAGTCCTCCAGGCCGTGGGCCCAGTCGTACATCGGGTACACGCACCATTTCTTCCCCTGGCGGTGATGCTCGGCGTGGAGTATGCGGTACATCACCGGGTCGCGCATGTTGAGGTTCGGGTGCGCCATGTCTATCTTCGCGCGCAGCGTGCGGCTGCCGTCGGGGAATTCGCCTTTCCTCATTCTTTCGAACAGGTCCAGGTTCTCTTCCGCGGAACGGTTTCGGTAGGGACTGTCCTTGCCCGGCTCGCCCGGGGCGCCGCGGTGCTCCCGCACCTGGTCCGGGGTCAGGTCGCAGACATAGGCCTTGCCTTTCTTTATCAGCTCGACGGCCCAGTCGTACATCCGCTGGAAATAGTCGGAGGCGAAGAAGAGCCGGTCCTCGAACTCGCCGCCCAGCCAGCGCACGTCCTCTATGATGGAATCGACGTACTCCTGCTCCTCCTTAGACGGATTGGTGTCGTCGAAGCGCAGGTTGAACTTGCCGCCGTAATGCTTCGCTATGCCGGAATTGAGGATGATGGAGGTGGCGTGGCCTATATGAAGATAGCCGTTGGGCTCGGGCGGGAAGCGCGTGTGGACGCGGCCCTGGAACCGGCCGGAAGCGTTGTCCCTGTCTATCAGCTCGTGTATGAAATTGGTCCTGACCGCGGGGGTCTCCGTGTTGTTTTCCATAGGGGAATTATACAATTTAGCCCGCCCCGGCCGGGAAAAAGAAAAGCCCCGGCGGACCGGGGCTTTTCGCGGGGGCGGAACGGGCCGCCTTATTTCGCCGACAGTTTCTTCGCCAGCTCCGCCACGTATTTGCCCTGGTAGCGGGCGGCCTCCAGTTCCACCTTGCTGGGCATCCGCTCGCCCTGGCCGCCGGCTATCGTCGAGGCGCCGTAGGGCGAGCCGCCTTTGACCTCTTCCACGCCCATCTGGCCCTGGAAGGCGTAGGGCAGCCCGGCCACGACCATGCCGTGATGCAGCAGCGTATTGTGGAAGGACAGTATCGTGGACTCCTGGCCGCCGTGCTGGGTGGCCGAGCTCGACATGACGCTGCCGACCTTGCCGACCAGCGAACCCGCGGCCCAGAGGCCGCCGGTCGCGTCCAGGAACTGGCGCATCTGGCCGCACATGTTGCCGAACCGCGTGGGCGTGCCGAATATTATGCCGTCGGCTTTGGGCAGGTCGTCCGGCGAACAGACCGGCACGGCGGCCTGGGCCTTCCGCGCTTCGAGCGCGCCCATTTTGCCCAGTACCTCTTCCGACAGGGTCTCGGGCACGCGCTTTATCTCCACCTCCGCGCCCTTCACCGACTTCGCCCCCTCGGCCGCGGCCTTGATCATCTCGTACATGTGGCCGTACATCGAATAATAAACCAGCAGTATTTTCATGATACCCTCCTTATACTCACCCTGCAGAAGCAGTCTAGCAAAAAGCGGCGGCTCATTGATCCCCGAATATCTCTTCGAAGAAGTCCAGCATGAGCGCCCAGGAACGGCGGTCCGCCCCGGCGTCGTAGGCCGCGCCCTTGGAAGGATCGTCCCCGGCGGAAGGGTCGGTGAAGCTGTGCACCGCGCCCCCGTAGGAAACGAACTGCCAGTCCGCGCCCGCGGCGCGCATCTCGTCCTGGAAAGCGGCCACCGAGGCGGCCGGGACATGAGGATCGTCGGCGCCATGGAGGACCAGTATCTTTCCGGTTATCTTCTTCGCGTCGGAGGGGTCGGGCGTGTCCAGGTTGCCGTGAAAGCTGACCGCGCCCCTGATCCCCGCGCCGGAGCGGGCCAGCTCCAGCGCGGCGCCGCCGCCGAAGCAATAACCGATGACCGCCACGCGGGCCGGGTCGACCTCTTTCATCTTCCGCAGTTCCGAAAGCCCCGCGGCCGCCCTGGCGCGCAACAGAGCGCGGTCGGCCCGGTAGACGCCGGCCTCTTTGGCGGCCTCGGGGCCGGACTTGGGCCTTATCCCCTTGCCGTATATATCGGCCGCGAAGGCGGCGTAGCCCAGCGCGGCCAGGCGGCGCACGCGCTCCCTGACATGCTCGTTCACGCCGGTCCACTCGTGTATTACCAGCACGCCCGGCCTCATGGCCGGCAGGGAGCCGTCGTAGGCGGCATATCCCTCGAATACGGCGTCCCCGATCCTGTACTCATGGGCGTAGGCCCTCACTTCGGCCGGCGCCGGGCTGACGCAGAACTGCGCCAGGAAGGCGGCCATCAACAGCGTTATTTTCCGTTCCATAACACCTCCCGGATAGAGTATAGGCCGGAAAGTCCTGCCCGCCAATTGGTGGATTCCACGTTCTTATGACTTTTTTCCACCTTCCGCGCCGCAAATGCAACGGCCCCCGCCGCGGGAGTTCCCGGGGCGGGGGCCTTGGACGGTCTCCGGCTTATTTTTTCCGGGCGAGCTGCGCCATGAAGTATTCCTCGATGAACCTCGACAGCCAGGTCTCCCGGATGTCCAGGTCCTCCACGCGGTCGATGCGCTTGGCCGCCGCGATGTCGTCGAGGAAGGCGCGGTCCAGTTCGGCCACGCCCTCGCGGCCGAGGATATTGACGTTTAGTTCGGTGTCGTAACGCTCGCCGCGCGGGTGCAGGTTGTAGGAGCCGACATTGGCGAACACGCCGTCCACGGTCATGAACTTGGAGTGCAGGGTATCTCCCTGCTTCAGGTAAACTCCGGCGCCCTCGGCCTTGAGCGCCACCAGGCTCTTGAGCAGCGGCACGCCCATCGACTTGCACTGGCCGTTGAGGCTGTCGGGGGAGTTGGTCAGGACGTTTACCTTCACGCCGCGCTCCAGCGCGTCGAGCAGCGCGCGGGTCACGGCGGGCAGGGCCACGAAGTAGGCGTTCTCCACGTTTATCTCGCGGGAGGCGCCGTACATCGCTTTTATCATGCTAAGGAGTATCTTCGAATCGGTGGGCGGGTTCTGCAGCACCGGCGCTATGCGGGCGGAGCCGTAGGAGCCGGGCCGGGCGGGAGGCGCGGGGATAAGGGTAAGGCCGGAGCCGGGCCTGGCGGCCACCTGGGCGTTCCACTCGCTGCGGAAGATCTGCGCCGTGTCGTAGGCCGCGGGGCCGGAATAGCGCACGTCGGTGTCGCGCCACCTGGGGCCGTCGCCCCTGTGCGAGTAGACGTTACCGAAGTTCATGCCGCCGGTGATGGCGGTGGTCCAGTCGGCTATGCTGGTCTTGACGTGCCAGATATCGTGCCTGCGGCCTATCTCCTGGTAGCGTAGAACCTCTATGCCGGCGCGCTCCATCCGCTTGAGCGCGCGGGGGCCGTGGCTGAGGGCGACCTTGCCGTCCACCATGACGCGCACGTCCACCCCGCGCCGTTTGGCCTCTATCAGCAGGTCGGCGGCGGCGTAGCCGGTCTCGTCGTCGTAGAAGGCCCAGCTGGCCACGAAAACCGATTCGCGGGCGCCCATGATCAGCGCGTCCTTGGCCGCGAAGGACTCGGGGCCGTCTATAAGGTAGTCGGTATCGTTGCCGGCGGTGAAGCGGGCGCCGGAGGCCTGCTCCAGCTCGCGGATGAAGCCCTCGTCCTCGAGCAGAGAGGCCGAGCCGCCCTTGCGCGGCATATAGCGGGTCTCGGCGGCCTGCAGCAGGACGCGCTTGGAGATCTCCTCGAAATCGGGGGCGGCGGCGGTCCAGGGCAGGACGCCGCTGTCGGTTATCTGCCCGGCTATCGCGTGGTAGATGGAAACGCCGTAGCCCCAGGCCACGCCGGCCTGCTCGCCTATCGTGCCGCCGCCCAGGCCGG
>JAVHLJ010000045.1:0-6966 GCA_031082205.1 Elusimicrobiales bacterium | reverse complement strand
CCAGGCCGGAGGCCTCTACCTGGGCCATGATGGAGTCGAGGTCGGCCGAGCCGGCGCTCGATATGGAAGGTATTATAAGGGAGGCTATCGTAAGGGCGATGGTCTTTTTGATCATGCCTATAGTTTAGCGGGAGAGCGGAGGCTTTTCAGGGGTCGAAAGGGAAATGAGGGCCCGGAATATGGCCCAGGCCCCGGGGGGTCCCGGGGTCCCGCGTACGGACAAAGGGCCTAGCGGCCCGTCACTTCTTCAGCTGCGCGTAGAAGTACTCGGAAACGAAGCTCGAAAGCCAGCCCGGCTTCTCGCCCAGCTGGTCCGGGGAGGTCACCCTGCGCGACACCGCGACGTCCCTGGCGAAGGCGGCGTCCAGCTCGGCCGTCGAGACGGGGTCTATTATGCTGACATTGACCTCGGTGTCGTAGCGCTCGCCCCGCGGGTGCAGGTTATACGAGCCTATGTTGGAGAACATCCCGTCCACGGTCATGAACTTGGAGTGCAGCGTGGCCGAGCCCTGGTAGAGGTAGATATTGGCGCCGGCCTGGGCCAGCGGCATCAGGCACTTGTACATCGCGTCGACTATGACCTTGCCCTCCGGGTCTATGCTCTCCTTGGAATTGGTGATGATGTTGACCTCGACGCCGCGGGCGACGGCGTCCAGGACCGCCTTGCTGACCACCGGCAGGGAGACGAAGTAGGCGTTCTCGATGTTGATGCGCTCGGTGGCGCCGTACATGGCCTTTACTATGCTGACCAGGATATTGGAATCGGTCGGCGGGTTCTGCAGGATCACGCTTATCTTCGCGGAGCCGCCTTCCGCGGGGCCGGCCGGCGCTGTCTCGGCTACGGGGGCGAATTTGAGCTTCAGCTCGCGGACCTTGGAGTTCCAGAGGCGGGCGAAGAGGCGGCGGCTCTCGGCCACGGCGGGGCCGGAGTAGATGACGTCGGTGTCGCGCCATTTCACGTTGTTCGGGTCCTTGTGGGAGTAGACGTCGCCGAAGTTCATGCCGCCGACTATCGCGTAGGCGTCGTCCACTATCATCATCTTGACGTGCCAGATATCGTTGCCGCGGTCCTTCTCCTCGTAGCGCAGCACTTCTATGCCGGCCTCCTCCATCAGCTTGAGCACGCGCTTGCCGTGGCCGGCGGCCACTTTCTTGTCAACGATGACCTTCACTTCCAGGCCCTCGCGCTTCTTGAGGATGAGGTACTGGGCGGCCTCCCAGCCGGTTATATCGTCGTAGAAAGCCCAGCTGGAGACCAGCAGGCTCTTTTTGGCCTCGCGCATCAGGCGGTCGCGCACCGCGAACGAGGCGGGGCCGTCGACCAGGTAGCGGGCGCTGTTGCCGTCGCGGAAAGGCGCCCGGGTGGCGCGCTCGTACTCGGCCAGGAAGCCGGCGTCGCGGAACAGCGACTGCTGGCCGGCGCGGCGGGCCGGGTAGGCCCGGGAGACGGACACGTCCAGGACCCTCTTGGAGATCTCGTCGAAGGTAGGGGCCGAATCGGCCCACGGTATCCAGCCGTTATCGGAGAGCTGGGCGCCCAGGGCGTGCCAGGCGATGACGGCGGTGCCGGTATAGGAAACGGGCTCGGGAAGCGGGTAATCGGCGGGGAGCGGGGGTATGACCGGCAGCGAAGGCACCTGGGGCAAGGGAGCCGGGGCGCGCAGCGGGGTCAGCTGAAGGGCGGCGGACTGATCGCCGGAGAGGGAGCCGTCGAAGCGGCCGGAAAGGTCCGCGGCCCAGTCCTCGTGCAGGGGCACGCCGAGCGACTCGGCGGTGCGCTCCATGCCGGCCTGCAGCTCGCCAAGGCGGGAATCATAATCGCCCTGGGCGAAAGAGGCCGCGGGAAAGATGGAAACGACGAAAGCCTTGAAAAGGAGTGAGGCGGTTTTTATCATGCCTATATTGTAGCCCCGCGGCCGGCCGGGCGACAGGGCCGAAAAGGCTATCCCGGCCAAAAAAAGGGCCCACACGCGGGTGGGCCCGATGGCCGGAAAAGGCTGGGGGCTGGGCGGGGGTCAGTCGAGGTCCATGGGATTTATCGGCTTCACATCCTCACCCGATTCCTCTATGCGCTTCTTTTCCTTCTCGAACTTGTCCAGGAGGTCCCGCTTCTTCTTGTCCATCTCGTCCCTGGCGCCGGAAAAATATCCCTCGAGCCTGGCCTTGTCCTCCTGGATCTTCTTCATCGCCTCCTGCATGGGGTCGGCGCCGTCCTTTACCTTCGGCTTGTCCCAGTGGCGCAGGACCTTGCCGGTCTTGCGGTCCACCTCTATGCGGGCCTTGCAGCAGGGGCAGTCTACCAGGAAAGAGCCTTCCGACATATCGATCCTCCTTACTTTACCCCCCACAGCGGGTGCTGCTGCGGGAGTACCCTGACCTTGCGCAGCCTCGCCCCGGCGTAAGCCCCCGCCTCGCGGACCAGGCGGGCCCGCGGGGGCCGGGTTTTTTTATTGCGGGTGGCGGGTTGGATGAAGAACGGGATATCCTTTCCCGCGCCTGCGGCAAGGTCCGCGGCCTTTTTGAAGTCGGCAAGCGTGGAAGCCGCCGTTATCACGACCTTTATGAAAGCCTTGTCCCCGGCGGCGGCGAGGAATCTGCGGTGGGCGGACCAGAGGGGGCGGTGCCCGCCGGCGGAAGGGATCTTTATGTCCATGGCCACGGCGTCCACCAGGGAGGCCACTTCGCCCAACTCGCGGCAGAGTGTGCCGTTGGTCTCCAGGTGTATCCCGAGGCCGGCCTTTTTGAGCGGCGGCGCGAGCGCCTTTATGAACCGCCAGTGCAGCAGCGGCTCGCCGCCGGTCAGCGAGACCAGGCGGGCGCGGCCGCGCCGGGCCTGCCTGACGACCTCGGACGCGGCCTCGGCCGGAGTCATCATGAATGACGGGAGAGAACGGGCCGCGGGCTCGTCGCAGTAGGAGCAGTCCAGGTTGCAGCCGGAGAAGCGCAGGAAGACCTGCCGCCGGCCGCAGTAGAGGCCCTCGCCCTGCCGGGAGCAGAATATCTCGTGTACCGGGGCCGTCGGGGACTTCATCGCAGGGCCGGGTCCGGCGCTCCCGCCTCGGAGAAACCCTTGGCGCGCAGCAGGCAGGAATCGCAGCGGCCGCACGGGCGCCGGCCGCCGGCGTAGCAGGACCAGGTGAGCTCCAGCGGGGCTTTCAGCTTCAGGCCCAGCCTTACTATGCCGGCCTTGCTGAGTTTTATGAGGGGCGTGAGAAGTTTTATCCGCTCTCCCCTGTCGCCCTGGCGGGTGCCGAAGGCGGCGGCCTTTTCCAGAGCCCGGTAAAAGGCGGGGCGGCAGTCCGGATAACCGGAATAATCCACGACGTTCGGCCCGAGCACTACGGCGCGGGCCCCTATGGCGTCCGCCAGGGAGAGGCCGGCGGAGGCGAAGACCAGGTTGCGGCCCGGCACATATGTGGACGGTATATCCCCGGGGCGTCCGATGTCCGGAAGTTCCTGCTCCGGAAGGCGGCAGCGGCGACCGACCAGCGAACTGGTCCCGAACCAGGGGAAATCAAGTTTTATCTCGTAGAGGCGTACGCCGAGCCGCCGGGCTATGGCCCGGGCGCTGCGGTTCTCTCGCAGGTGGCGCTGGCCGTAGGCGAAAGAAACGGCGCTGCAGGCGAAGCCTTTCGAAAGGGCCCAGCAGAGCGCCACGGTGGAATCGAGTCCGCCGGAAAAAAGGACCACGGCTTCGCGCCCTTTCATCGTTTCCCCGCGCTTCCCGCCGGAAAGACCGGCGCGAACACCCCGCGGTGCCATGCCGACGGCACCGTGGAAAAAAGGTTCTCCGAAAGCGAGAGCTCCAGGTCGCCGCGCCCGCCGGGCCGGCCCGCCAGGAAATCCAGGGGCCGCCCGCTCGAATGTATCTCCGCGACCGCTTCGTCGTACGGCATCTCTCCGGCCAGGAAGCGCGCGCAGGAGAGATCCTCCGAATGCGCCCTGTCGTAATAAAGGCAGGCCGGGATGAAAAGAGTGCTCATCGGAGAGGCGGCGCAATGATCTCGAAGGGCGGCGGAATTCGCGAAGCAGCCGATCAGGACCTCCGCCGCCGAGGAGCAGGCCATGACGGCCTTTGAGCCGGAATTGGTGACTATAACCGCCGGCCGGGAAGGGTCCGAGCCGCGCAGCGCGGTCACCGGTGAATTGTCGTACTTCTCCACGCCGGGCAGGTCCTTCTCGGAGAACAGGTCGGCGCCGGAGGCCCGCGCGGCCGCGACGGCGAGCCCGGCGTCCTCATAAACGCGCACGTCGCGGCGGCCGCTCTCGAGGAGGGCGCAGACGGTGTTGGAGAACCTGAAGAGGTCTATGACCACGGTCCGGCCCCGCCAGGCACGGGCTTCCCCGGGCTCACAGGCCACCCGCGTCTCAGGGGACGGGACGCTTTTCGGGGGGGACGTTCTCTGCATATTTCAGGGCGACGCCCGTGAGCACCACCATGCCGGTGGCGCCATCCCTCGGGGATCCGGGGGAAGCGGTGTCGTTGACCGGCTCCGGCATGACTATTATGGCGTCGGCTCCGATATCCGCGGCCAGCTGCCTCGCCTTTTTCTTGTACTTCTCGAAAGACTTCTCGTCACGCCCGCGTATCCTTTCGCCGTGCATCACAGCGATGGCGCCCCAGGGCTTGCGGGTCTCCTCCTTGGAGGAGAACACTTCCACCTGCTTCCAGTTCCTGGGTTGGAACCAGGGGCCCACCTGTATGACGTCCACCCGCGGCGAGGCGCAGGCGGCCAGGACGGACAGCAGGAGGCAGGAGGCGAGGGCGCGCTTCACCTGGGCGGCTCCACGCCCAGGTCGCGGCAGATCTTGCGGACGGTGAAATCGGCTATCTCGGGATGACGCGTCACCGGGACTTCCTTGTTGACGGCCGGATTCATGAACACCGAATATTTGCCCCCCTCCCGGGAGAGCACGCAGCCCTGCTGCGTCAGATAACGGACCAGTTCCTTGCGTTTCATATTACCTCCGATAAAGAGCTATTCCCTGCTCCTGTACAGCGAGCCGGCGGGCTTCCAGGACACCCCGGTCCTGCCGAAGATCACCTGCACGAAATTAACGGTGCCGTCGTCGGCCTGCATGACGAGTATGTTGCGGCCGGCGTCGATAAAAGCGCCTTTCACGTCGCCCAGCGAGGCGGGCAGCGCGTTGGGGTCCCGGGGCTGGGCCGCCTCGGCCGCGTCCTCGGCCGGCGGCTGGTAGGCGGGAGCGGAGGATTCCGCGCCGTCTATCATTACGGCGCCGTCCTCCTCCTCGGCCTTGGCCGGCTGGGCGGGAGGCTTCTGCTGGGAATACAGCGAAAGCGGCAGCGCCGCCAGAAGCAAAAGCAATACCGTTTTTTTCATAGGGAGCTCTCCTAGAACCTCTTGACCCCGACCCGGCCCGGCCTTATCCCGAGGAGGGCGGCCGCGAGGGCCGAAAAACGCGCGGGAGCGTCGCTTACGAAAAACCTGGCCGAACCCCGGCCCCCGCGGCGCAGCAGGCCCTCCCGGGCCAGCGTGCCGCGCACCGCGAGAGCGGCCGCTTCCGCCGAGTCAATTATATTAATTTTGCGGCCCATGGCCCGAGCGATTATGCCCTTGAGCAGCGGGTAATGGGTACAGCCCAGTATAAGGGAATCGTATCCTTTTCCCCGGTACGGGGAGAGGTACTCCTCGGCGGCCAGCCTGGTCAGCGCGGCGGCCCTGCGGCCCCGCGACGGATCGCTCCAGCCCTCCTCCACCAGCGGAACGAAGAGCGGGCAGGCCCTCTCGGTGACCAACGCTCCGGGCGCGGCCCGGCGCAGTGCCCTGCCGTACGCCCGGCTGGCGACGGTCGCGGCGGTGCCGATGACGAGGACTTTCCTGCCGCCGGAGGCCGCGAAAGCCGCCGCCCCCGGCTCTATCACCCCGGTCACCGGCACACCGCGGGCGGCCGCCCTCACCGCGTCCAGCGCCACCGAAGAGGCGGTATTGCAGGCGACCACCAGCGTCTTTATGCCCCTTGAGACGAGCCAGGCGGTTATCTCCCGCGAGAACTGCCTTACGGAGTCGGGCGATTTAGTGCCGTACGGCACCCTGGCCGTGTCGCCGAAATAAACGAAATTCTCGCGGGGCAGCGCGCGCCTCATGGCGGCCAGCACGGTAAGGCCGCCCAGGCCCGAATCGAAAACCCCTATCGGACGATCGCTCTTATCCATATCTCCGGCGCCTATTTCCAGCCCTTCAGCTCGGCGTACTTGCCGAGCCCCGTGTATATGGCCCGGGCTATCTTGGCGTGCACGGCCGGAGAGCTGAGGTTCTTCTGGTCGCGCGGATTGGTCATGAACCCCATCTCCACCAGTATGCCGGGGGCGTATGTCCCTCTCAGGACGTAGAAAGCGGCCTGCTTGACGCCGCGGTTCTTGAACGGCGTGTGCTTCTCGAACTCCCTGGTAACGAATGCCGCGAGCTGGCTGCCTTCGTTGAGATACTCGTTGCGCGCCAGCGAGTGCAGCAGCATTGCAGCCGCGTCGGGCCGCTGGGATTCGTCCTCGAGCTCCAGAACGGAGTTCTCGTAGTCGGCGACCTCGGCCGCCATGGGGTCCGACGCGTTCTCGGACATGAAATAGATCTCGAAACCGTGCTCCGTGGAGCGCCGGGTGGCGTTGGCGTGCAGCGATATGAAGATGTCCGCGCCGTGCCTGTTGGCGAACTCGGAGCGCGCGGCCAGCGGGACGAAGACGTCCGAGGTGCGCACCATGAGGACTTCGAAAAAACCCTCTTTTTCAAGCAGCTTGCGGAGTTCTTTGGCCACGGCCAGATTTATGTCTTTTTCCTTCATCCCGGAAATCCTGCGCCCGCCGGGGTCCCTGCCCCCGTGGCCGGCGTCGATTATCACTTTCTTCCTGGCCTTTGGATCGACGACGGCCTTGTCCGGGAGGCCGGGGGCCGCGGGGACCGCGGCGGCTTCCCCGGCCTGCGCCGCGGGCGCCGCGGAAGGCGCGGC
>JAVHLJ010000044.1 GCA_031082205.1 Elusimicrobiales bacterium | reverse complement strand
CCAATATATGCTTTTGGGCAGGGGAAGGTGTAAACGAACTGCCTGAATAGCTCTGCGCTCATGGGTCTTTAGTCCCGCCCGCGCCCTGGGCCCTAAAGCCCTTAACCCGCCGGGGCCTTTAATGTAAAATAAACACGTAAGCCATAGTCACGGAGGGGAATAAATGTTCAAAATAGCAGCCGCCATAGCACTGTTTTCCGCGCCCGTTCAGGCCGCCAACTTCCAGCTCGACGCCGTCACCGTCAAAGACGTGACCGCCGCCGAAGTCGTCCTGCCCGAGGCGCAGGAGCCGGAGACCGCCCTGGACAAGGCCGGCGTCCTCACCAGGCTTCACCTCATGCCCCAGGCGCTCAAGAGCCGCCTGATCTCCTACGCGAAGACGGAGGCCGAGTTCGCCGAGTTCACCGCGATGTGGAACCCGATACTGCAGGCCGCGGGCATGGTCGTCGGCGAAGTCTCCTACAAGGCCGACATACAGATGGGGATAGTCAACTACGCCTCCCCCGGCGGCCTGGTACTGCGCCGCCTCATAGCCGACAAGCTCAACTACGACGCGCTCAACCCCACAGAGATGCACAACCTGAAGACCTCCATGGAGGCCGCCCTGGAGAAGAACGGCCTGCCCGTGAAAGCCTCCTTCTACGTCCGGTCCGAAGCCCTGCGCCCGACCTTCGTCCTCTACTACGTCACGAAAGGCGACGAGAACGACGACCACGAGAAGCAGATGCGGATACTCAAGAAGGGCGAGGACATCGACTACGACCTGCTCGAGAACGCCGGCGTCAACATAGTCCGCAGGGACAATTCCTTCACCATGCTCTACATCGGCAAGCTGCTGGGCTTCAAGTCCAAGCTGGCGGCCGACGAGGCCTCCGCGGAAAAGAAGCTCGAGGAGTACAAGAAGTTCCTCGCCGAGAACGACAAGGAATTCCTCGGCTCCAGGACCCATAAGCTGACCGAGCCCTTCACCGTCGGGGAGACGACCTACAACTACCTCCTCAACATGTACTTCTACCAGTAAGCCGGGCGCCAGCCCAAAAGAAAGGCCCGCCGGGAGACCGGCGGGCCTTTTTCATTCGCGGCGCGGCGGGGAGCTATTTCAGGCGCCTGATCCTTCCGCCGGCGGGGGCTTTCAGCGGCCCCTTGGCCAGCGCGTCCTCGATGACGCCGCGCACCGGCTTCATCGTGTCGCGCACGTCCCGGCCGGCGGAGAAACCGGCCGCGTGGTCGCCGCCGCCTGAGAGATAGCTGTTGGTGGCCACGAGGAAATCGTCGGCGTCCTTTATCTCCCGGCCGCCGCGCAGCAGGCGCAGTACCGCCGGGCGGGGACCCTCGCCGGCGCGGAACTCGACTTCGAATCCCGACACCTGCATGAAACTGCGGCCGTGCATGATATTGTCGGCCATGATGCGCTTGAGGTCCGAACCGTAAAGCCTCATCGTCACTACCGTGTTCTCGAACGGCAGCGACTGATGCAGGTCGCGCAGCTTTACCTCGCCTTTGCGTATGGGCGCCCGTATCGCCTTGGTATTATGCAGGGCGATGTCCGCGCCCGCGGCGGCGCGCGTCAGGTCGCAAAGGATATTCCCGATGGGCGAATCCAGCCAGCCGGGGTCCTGCGGAAGGTCGTCAGCGGCGCGGCCCAGCACGCGGCCCATCTCCCGCTCGACGTCCGCTTTGAAACCGTCTATCAGTTCCAGCACGGCGGGGTCCTCCCCGGTCTCGTCGGTCCAGAGCGGAACCAGGGCGGCTTCAACGCTTTTCAGCTCTCCGGTGCGGTCGTCGAAATCCAGCTCGGCCCGGGTGGCATATGAAAGGCCGTAGCCGCTCTCGCCGAACACCGTGCCCGTGGCCGGGTCGCGGTATCCTTTCAACAGGGCTGTATGGTTATGGCCGCCCAGGACCAGGTCGAAGCCCGGCGCCGCGCGCGCCACGCGCAGCGTGCCGGGGGGGGCCTCGTCGAAGGTCCAGGTGGAGACGTCCACCCTCCTGAGGCTGAGCCGTTCGTCCAGCCCCAGGTGTATAAGCAATACGACGGCGGAAGGGCTGCTGCGGCGTATCTCGGTCAGCCAGGCGGCGGCCTCTGAGGCCTCGTCGCGGAAATCCAGGTGCGCCACGTTCTGCGGCAGCGTGGAAGTGGCCGTATGGCGGCCGGCTATGCCCAGAACCGCTATCTTTTTGCCGCCTCTCTCCACTATCGTATAAGCCTTCAGGTGCGGGGGGACGGCGCCGGTCTCTTTAAGGCGGATATTGGCGCCCAGCACCGGGAAAGCGGCGCTGGAGGCCAGGACCTTCAACTGCCCCTCGCCGTAGTCGTACTCATGGTTGCCCGGCACCGTCGCCGAGTAGCCGAGTTCGTTCATCAGCCTGACGCTGGCCAGGCCGCGCGTAAGTATGCCCTCGGGCGTGCCCTGGAACATATCGCCGGAATCCAGCAGCAATACGGGATGGTCTTCCTGTCTGACCAGCGCCGACAGCGCGGCGAAACCGCCGATGAGGCGGGATGGGTTATCTTTGTCCCATTCGGCGGGGCGGGCGGAATACCAGCCGTGCACGTCGCTGGTATGGTAGACGACGACTTTCTCCGCGGCCGCCGCGGCGGGCAGCAGCAGGAAGAGTACCGGCAGAAGGCGGCGCGGGCCTTTCATGCGGGACTCAGAGCCCCAGCTCGGCCGAGACGCCCTTCATCGCGTCCAGCGAAAGCTCGACGAACTGCTCCAGCGTGAGGCCGAGCTTTTCGCATTCGCGGATGGTGTCGCGGTTGACCGAGGCGGCGAAGCGCTTGTCCTTCATCCGCTTTACGACGGAGGACGGCTTCACCGAGGCGACCTTCTTGTCGGGATAGACCATGGCGGTGGCCATTATCAGGCCGGTCACGGTCTCGCCGGCGGCCAGCGCGGTATGGAAAGCGTCGGTACGGGTCCGCCCGGGATGAGCGGCCTCGTTGTGCAGCAGCACGGCCTCGACCAGGTCGTCGGGCAGGCCCTTCTCCCTGAGCAGGCGCGCGGCCTCGTGCGTGTGGCGCAGCATGTCGCCGCCGGTGAGCTCCACGTCTATATCGTGCAGCAGGCCCGCCAGGGCCCATTTCTCCGGGTCCTGGCCCAGGCGCGCGGCCAGCGCGCGCAGCACGGCCTCCGAGGCCAGGCAATGCTTTATCATGTTCTCGTTCTTAACGTGCTCCCGCAGGAGCGTCAAAGCTTCTTCCCGGTCCATGGTCTCTCCTTATGCCGACGATAAATTATAAAATATATGCGATGAACAACCCCAGCCCCGACGCGCGCCGCACCGTGCTATTCATGACGATGATCGCCGCGTTCGCCACGCCTTTCACGCTGGGGGCCATCAACATAGCCCTGCCCTCCATGGCGCTGGACCTGGGTCTTAGCGCGGCGCAGATGGGCTGGGTGTCGCTGTCCTTCCTGCTGTCCGCCTGCGCCCTGCTGCTCCCCGCGGGCCGCGCCGCCGATATCCACGGCCGCCGCCGCGTCTTCATCATCGGCTATTACGTTTTCACCGTCGCATCCATACTCTGCGCCCTCTCGGCCACGGGGCCGCTGCTGCTGGCCGCGCGCGCCCTGCAGGGGGTGGGCAGCGCGCTGTTCTTCGGCACCAGCGTGGCCATACTGACGGCGGTTACGCCTAAAGAGAGCCGCGGCCGGGCCCTGGGCTGGGTGGCGGCTTCCGTCTACACCGGGCTGACCGCCGGGCCTTTCCTCGGCGGGATACTCTCGGCCGTACTCGGCTGGCGCGCCGTTTTCTGGGCGAACGTGCCGCTCGGGATCATAGTCCTCTTCCTGGCCGCAAGACTCCGCGCCGAGTGGAAAGGGCCCGAGGGGGAGAAACTGGACCTCCCTTCTTCGGCGCTCTACGCCGTCTCGATAGTCCTGCTGATGCTGGGCTTTTCCGGCGTCCTCAAGGCTCTGTCGGTGCCGCTGGCGGCGGCCGGCGCCGGCGGGCTGTGGTATTTCATGAAGCGCGAGGCGCGGGCGGAACATCCGGTCTTCCACTCGGAGCTGCTGTTCAACAACCCCGTCTACGCCTGGTCTTCGTTCACGGCCCTTCTCAATTACTCGGCCAGCTTCGCCATCGGCTTCATACTGAGCCTCTACCTGCAGTACGCCAGGGGACTCAGCCCTGTGCAGGCCGGGCTGCTGCTGGCCGTGCAGCCGGTCTTCATGGCCGTATTCTCTCCGCTGGCCGGGCGGCTCTCCGACCGCCGCGACGCCTGCGGAATAGCCTCGGCCGGCATGGGCGTCACAGCCGCGGGCATACTCATGTTCATAGTCGCCGGTCCGTCCACGCCGGTGCCCTACCTGGCGCTGGCGCTGGCCGTGCTGGGCTTCGGCCTGGCGCTTTTCTCCTCGCCCAACACCAACGCCGCCATGAGCGCCGTGGAGCCGCGCCGCTATTCGGTAGCATACGCCGCGCTGTCCACCATGCGCCTCACCGGCCAGATGTTCAGCATGGCGCTGGTCCTGCTCATCTTCTCGATGGTGCTGGGCAAGACGCGCCTGGGCCCCGGCGACGCCGAGGGCCTGCTGACGGCCATGCGCCTGGCCGTCTTACTATTCTCCGCCATGGCCGGCGCGGGCGTCTTCACTTCGCTGCGCCGCCGGAACGCCGGACACGCACCGGTTGAAAAAGCGGCCTGATATTGTTTAAATAGGCTGGCAGGGGGAAATATGGAAAAACGATTCTACTTCAGGCTGTT
This sequence comes from Elusimicrobiales bacterium, assembly GCA_031082205.1. GTDB lineage: Bacteria > Elusimicrobiota > Elusimicrobia > Elusimicrobiales > UBA9959 > UBA2231. The sequence goes on along the minus strand of JAVHLJ010000044.1, from coordinate 16,160 downwards.
CCTGTACACTTTTATTTTCGTCTTCGCGGCGGGAATGGCGGTCACCTACGCCTACGCCCGGGACCTGATGGCCTCGGCCTTCTCTTCGGCTTTTTACGCGCTGCTATTCGCAGTGATAATAGCCGGCATATTCGGAGGCCTGCACGCCAAAGCCGTCAAGAAAGTGCCGGGCTGGCGGGACGAGGACTTCGCCTCGCTGCGCAGGGAGCGCTCGTTCACCATGAACGTCCCCTACGCCCGGGCTTTCGACATAGCCCTGCGCTTCCTCGCCGAACAGGCCGGACTGGTCATGGAATACAATGACAGGGAGAAGTTCGTAGCCATAGCCAGGGCGCCAATGACGCTGAACAGCCTGGGCATCACGGTGAAGCTGGAATTCAGGGAGGAGGGGGAAAGGACGGCGGTGAACCTGCTGGTAAAACCGCTGACGCCATTTTCCATGATAGACCAGGGCGAAACGCTCGCCCTGGCCTCGAAGATAGAAAGGGGCCTCTCGGGAACGGTCTAGGTCAGAATTCGGCGTAGCCGGGAACGCGCGGGTAGGCGGTCACGTCGCGGATATTGGCTATGCCGGTCACCAGCATCATCATCCGCTCGAAGCCCATGCCGAAGCCGGCGTGCGGCACGCTGCCGAAGCGGCGCAGGTCCAGGTACCACCAGTAGGGGGCGGGGTCTATGCCGGCCTCCGCCAGCTTCCGCTCCAGCACGTCCAGCCTGTTCTCGCGCTCGCTGCCGCCGATCACCTCGCCTATCCGGGGCACCAGCACGTCCATGCCCCGCACGGTCTTATCGTCGTCGTTGAGCTTCATGTAGAAGGCCGCGACGCCTTTGGGCTTGTTGTACAGGATGACCGGCTTCTTGAAATGTTTTTCCACCAGGAAGCGCTCATGCTCGGAGGCCAGGTCCACGCCCCACGAGACCTTGGTCTCGAAGCGGGCGTTCTCGGGCTCCAGGATCTTCACGGCGTCGGTGTAGGCCAGCCTCTCGAACTTGTTCTCGGTGATGTTGCGCAGGTTGTCCATCAGGGCCGGCTCGACGAACTTGGCGAAAAGCTCCAGGTCGGCGGGGCATTTCTCCATGACCGCCTTCGTGATGGATTTGAGGAAATCCTCGCCCAGCTCCATGTCGTCGTGGAGGTCGTAGAAGGCCATCTCGGGCTCTATCATCCAGAACTCGGAGGCGTGGCGGTAGGTATTGGAGTTCTCGGCCCGGAAGGTGGGGCCGAAGGTGTAGATCTTGCCCAGACCCATGGCCAGGGTCTCGCCCTCGAGCTGGCCGGTGACCGTGAGATAGGTCCGCCTGCCGAAAAGCTCCTTGGAGAAGTCGGTCTTGCCGTCCTCAGCGCGCGGGAAAGAGGCGGGATCGGACAGGTCCATGCTGGTCACGCCGAACATGGCGCCGGCTCCTTCTCCGTCGGAGGCGGTGATGATGGGGGTGTGGACGTAGAAGAAGCCGTTGTCCCGGAAATACTCGTGTATGGCGAAGGACAGCTCCGAGCGGACGCGCAGCATGGCCGCGTACTTGTTGGTGCGCGGGCGCAGGTGGGCGACGGTGCGCAGGAACTCGTCGGAGGTCTTCTTCTTCTGTATCGGGTACTTCTCGGCGTCGCAGTCGCCGTAGATCTCCAGCTTCGAGACCTTGAGCTCGTACTTCTGGCCGGCGGCGGGCGAGGCGACCAGGTCGCCCTCGGCGCGCACGGCGGCGCCCACGGTGAGGCGGGGCAGCAGCTCCGCCAGGCCCGGAACGGACGGCTCTATGAGCAGCTGCAGGTTGGCCCGGCAGGAGCCGTCGTTGAGCTCGGCGAAAGAGAGGGCCTTGGAATCGCGGCGGGTCTTTATCCAGCCCTGGGCGGCCGCGCCCTGGCGGGGAGAATCGGAGGACAGGAGCTGCTTTACGGTGGGCGTCTTCATTACGCTTATTTCTTCTTCTTTTCCGGCGGCGGCGGGACCTTTCCTACGGATACCAGCTCGAGCTCGCAGGTCTTGTCCTCGGCGGAGTACTCCTCCAGGATATAGCCGGTGCCGGGGGCGTAATAGCGGACGGCCTTGCCGGAGTCGCCGCCCGAAAGCTGGGAAACGACTTTCATGCACTTGTCGAACTTGCCGGCCTTTATGGAGACCTTGTCGGAGAGCGAGACGATCTCGTTTGCGTCCGGATGCTCGTCCCACTTGGCGCCTTCCTTGGGCGGGATGGGGAACTCGCGGCGGCCGCCTATTATCACCCCGTCGGCGGTGGTCAGCCACTTGGCGTCGCGGGTGATGACGTACTCGGTTACGTGGGTGTCCCGCAGCTCGAAGGTCATGCGCGCCTGGGCTACGGTCTTGGCTGCTTTCTTGGACACCTTGAGTATGTCTATGAAGACTTTCGCCGCTCCTTCGAACTCCGTGCTCTTGTAGCGGTACTCGTAGCGGACGTTCTCTTTAAGAGGAAAATAATCGGCCATAGGGTCTCCTGTGCGCGGCTTCTTTCTGCGCGTATAATTTTACAAATTATGAGGGGGGAAAATACAAAAAGGGAGGCGGCGCGCGGGCCACGGCATTCGTCCGCCCGGGCGGCAGTCTAGTATAATAGGACCGATGGACAAAGTTTCCCGCGAAGGATTTCCCGGCGTCTCGGTGGTCATCCCCAATTACAACGGGGCCTCGCTGCTGGCGGCGAACCTGCCGCATCTGTTCGAAGCCCTCGCCGCCGGCGCGGGGGACTACGAAGTCATCATCTCGGACAACGCCTCCACCGACGATTCCGTCGCCTTCCTGAAGAAGAACTACCCCGGCATAATACTCATAGAGAACGCCGTCAACGCGGGGTTCTCGGTCAACATAAACCGCGGTATCGCCAGGGCGTCCAAACCGCTCACCTTCCTGATGAGCACGGACATACGGCTGGAAAAGGACTACTTCAAGCCGCTCTTCGCTTATTTCTCCGACCCGGAGGTTTTCGGCGTGATGGGCCGGATAATAGGGATGGACGACGACGATATCCAGGACTCGGCCAAGTACCCGGCCTGGAACGGGCTCCAGGTGGACGGCAGCGCCAATTACCTGCCGCGGTCCGGCGGACGCGCGCCGTCCCTTTTCCTCAGCGGCGCCGAGGCCTTCGTGGACACGGCCAAGCTTAAGGCCATAGGCGGCTTCGACGAGGCTTTCACACCGTTCTACGGCGAGGACCTGGACCTGGGCATCCGCGCCTGGCGCAGCGGCTGGACCTGCTGGTACGAGCATTCAGCGGTGTGCCGGCACAAGACCTCGGCCACCATCAGCAGCTACAACAAGCCCGCCGCGATAATGGCGATAGCCGCGCGAAACAAGCTGCTGCTGCATTACGCTCACCTGGACCTGCTTTCGCTGCTGCTGTGGATACCGACGGTGCTGGGGAACCTGGCGGTCAAGGCGCTGACGGGCAAGTTCTATTACCTGAAGGGCTTCCGGCTTTTCCTGGGTCACCTTGGAAAAGCCGCGGAGTCGCGCCGCAAGGCGCCGCGGGCCTATACGCTCCGGCAGGTTTACAAAAGAATAAAGGGACTGATAGCGGAGGGTTGAGGAGGGGGCTCGCTTACCAAATTGAAAGGCCCCCTCTCGGGGGCCTTTGAATTTGGTGGACGTGAGGGGGATCGAACCCCTGACCTCCTCGTTGCGAACGAGGCGCTCTCCCAGCTGAGCTACACGCCCGAAATCTCTCTACCAGTAAACTCCGGCCGCCTTAGCGGCGGCCTCGACTCGCTTCTTGGCCTTCAGGTGTTCCTGGTAGCTTACGTTGAACACGTGGCGGCCCATCCTGTCCGATACGAAGTACAGCGCGTCTATGTTGGCGGGCCGGAGCACCGCCTCCACCGAAGCCTTTCCCGGGCTGCATATCGGCCCCGGGGGCAGGCCTTTGGCGTAATACGTGTTGTAGGGCGACGGCGTCCGCAGGTCCTTGAAGGTCAGCGGCTTCTTCCAGTAGCCCAGCGCGTATTGCGTCGTCGGGTCGGCCTCCAGCGGCATCTTCTTCTTGATACGGTTGAGGTAGACCGCCGCTATCAGGGGCCTTTCGCTGGCTATCACAGCCTCGCGCTCCACTATCGAGGCGATGATCAGGACCTTCTTTTCGTCCAGACCCGGGGGAAACCCTTCAGAGAACAAAGGCCTTACCTGCCTGTCGAACTCAGATTTTAGCAAATTAAGGACGTCCTGCGCAGTCTGTCCCTTCTTGAAACTGTAGGTGGAAGGGAAAAGATAGCCCTCCAGTTCCTGTTCTCTTGCCAGCTTTATGAACTCGTCCTTCGAGGTGACGCCGTTGGCCTCCAGGCGCTCGGCGGTCTGCTCCAGCCTCCAGCCCTCCGGTATCACCACCCTGACGTCGGAAATATAAGGGGTGTTTATAAGCCGCCAGAGGACTTCTTCCGACGAGGAACCGCGGCGGAAAGAATATTCGCCCGGCATTATGCGCTTGTCCGTGCCGGTGAGACGGACCAGGACCTTGAACCAGGTGGCGCTGCGGATGGCCCCGGAAGACCTGAGGAGCTCCGCGACCTGGGAGGCGCCGGACCCCTCCTTAATGACGACCCCGACCTGGTCCCCGGGCCAGAAAAAATAAAGGGACAGGAGCAGGAGGGGCGCGGCCGCGATCAGGAGAATCTTCTTAGCCATATCGGTCAGAACTCCACCCTCTTCAGTTGCGAGTACCTCGGGCCGTCCGGGGACAGCGCGCTCGAAAAAAGTACGGCCCCGCTGACCGGGAAACTCATCCCCCGGCACAGACTTACAGCTGCCGCGGCCGCTTTCCCGGCGGCGGCCGCGGGAACGCTTCCCTTGAGCCGGGCAAGGGTGAGGTGCGGCACGAAAGGCCGCTCCTCCAGCACGAAGCCTTCCCCGCGCAGCGCCGCCGAGAGCCTGGCCGCCGCTTCGGCCAGGCGTTCGGCTCCGGCGCCGAACCCCAGCCAGAAAACTCTCGGCTTCTCAGGCGAGGGGAAGAAACCCGCTTCGCCAGGGACGGCCGTAAAAGTCCCGGAACCTGAAAGCGCGTCCAGGCACGCGCCGGCGGCCCCGACCCGCCCCGGGGGGACCTCTCCCAGGAAAGCCAGCGTCAGGTGCATCCCCCCGGGTCCGACGGGCCTGGCGGCCGGCCCGAGTTCCAGGCGCGCCGAACGGGCAAGCGCTTCCGGCAGGCCGGGGGGGAGTTCCATGGCCGCCGCCGCGAAAACGCGCATAAGCCCCTAGCGGTCCGTCCGCGACGGCCTGTTCCTGGACTTGGCCGGGCGCGTTTTTTTCCTGGCTGGCCCGTCCAGCTCGGGGCGCCTGATGTTCTGTCTCAGCGCCGCCCGCCGGACGGCGTCGCGCCTTTCCATCGAAAGCGGTTTCCAGCTTTTGCGCAGGGCGCGCACGCGCTCCCTGTTGACGGACATCTGCCCGCGGTGCTTCATCATGCGGGAGAGCCGCACGGCCTTGTGCCGCTTTATCTGGGACGAGGCGAATATTTCGGTGTTGGGCTCCAGGATATACTCGCCCAGTTCCTTGCCGTCCTTGTCCAGCGGCATGAAGGAGACGTTCCCCTCGTCGAAAACGGCGGCGGCCGTCTCGCTGTTGAAACGGGAATGCTCCACCGCGAACTCGGTGCCCCTTATGGCGCATACCGCGGAGGGGGTGCGCACGGAGAACTTGCGCTTTTTCATGGCGAACTTCTCGATCTTGGCCACTATCGCGCCCATCAGCAGCTTCAGTTCCGACTCGTCCTTCTCCAAAGCGCTCAGTTCCAGTTCGGTGTTGCGGGCGAGGGCTATCACGCCCTGGTTCTCCACGTATATCTCCGCGGCGCCGGAAGAGCCGGTCTTTATGGAGTCGTCGGGATCCAGCGGGACCTCGGCGGATTCCACCGCCACCCACTCCGCCGCCTCCGAGGATTTGAGGAGCACCTCCCCGGATATCCTTTTAAGACGGGCGTCCCACTGCACCGGCTGTCCGCCGGAGGGACCGCCGGACTTCATCGCCTCGTCCAGCATTTTACGGTACTCATCGGGGCTCTGGGCCGCGCAGGGAGCGGCGGCGAGAAGCGGGAACAGCGCGGCTAAAAACAGCTTTGCAGGGAACATCGGACCCCCTAGACCACGAGTTTGCGGAACTGGCGCCTGCCCACCTGGAGCACGCATTCCTTCGGCTCGAACACTATATCGTCCTTGACCGTCTCTCCGTCGAGGCGGACGGCGCCCTGCGACAGCATGCGCCGGGCCTCGTTGGTGCCCTTGCAGAGGCCGGCGGCCACCAGCAGGTAGGAGAGGCGGCCGGCCTTCTCCACCTTATGGGTCTCCATTTCCGAGGGGATCTCCTTCCTGGAGAAGACGGTCTCGAAATGCTGCCGGGCGAGGCTGGCTTCGTCCTCGCTGTGGAACCTGGCCACTATCAGGCCGGCGAGGCGCTTCTTGGCTTCCATCGGGTGCTGCTTGCGCACCTCGTCCACGTTCTCGTCGGTGAGGAGGCCGTAATAGGCGTACATCAGTTCGTCCGGGACCGACATCATCTTGCCGAACATGTCGTTGGGATGGTCGTTAAAAGCGACGTAATTGCCGTAGGACTTGGACATCTTCTTCTCTCCGTCGGTCCCTACGAGCAGGGGAACGGTCATCACCACCTGCGGCTCCTGGCCGTAGCTCTTCTGCAGGTCGCGGCCCATCAGCAGGTTGAAGATCTGGTCCTGGCCGCCTATCTCTATATCGGCCTTAACGGCGACGGAGTCGTAGCCCTGGAACACCGGGTAAAGAAGCTCGAGCAGGCTGACCGGGCTGCCCGCCTTCATGCGCGACTTGAAGTCCTCGCGCTCGAGAAGGCGCGAGACGGTAACGTTCTTGGCCGTGGTTATCAGCTCGGCCACGCCGTCGGCCGGGGCCGAGGTGAAAGGCTTGAGCCATTCGCTGTTGAAGCGGACCTCGGTCCTGGCCCTGTCGAGGATTTTGAAGGCCTGGGTAGTGTAGGTCTCGGCGTTCTTCTTCACCGTATCATGGTCGATGACGGGACGGGTGGAATCGCGGCCGGAGGGATCGCCCACCTGGGCGGTGAAATCGCCTATGATAAGGACGGCCGTGTGGCCCAGGTCCTGGAAACGGCGCAGAAGGCCGAGGACCACGCTGTGGCCCAGGTGCAGGTCCCGGCTGGTGGGGTCCACGCCCAGCTTGACCCTCAGTTTCTTGCCCGAGGATATCTTCTTGAGCAGTTCCTCGTCGCTGACGAGGTCTACTATGCCGCGCTTGAGGGCCTGTATTATGGTGTTGGTGTTCATATGTCGTGTTTACGCAGTCTAATTTTATTATTTTTGGCCGCGCTGTTAAAGGAAAAAAGCCGGCGTCAGCGGAAAGTGTAGGGATCGGCCTCCAGTTCCAGTTCGACCCCCGCGGGCAGGCGCAGGGCCCGGACCCTGTCGCCGGCCGGTCCGGCCAGGCTGTCGGGCGGCATTTTGACTATGAAATAGGCCGAGAGCCTCTTCCGGCCCTGGGCGGGGGGGCGCTCTACCGGACCGAGAGCCTGCGCGCCCGGCCCGCAGGCCTCCTCGAGCCGCGCGTCCATGTCGCGCAGGGCCTCGTCCATAGCGCGGCGGTCGAACGAGGAGAAATTCACGCGCAGCAGGTAGACGAAGGGCGGATAGGCGAAAGTGCGGCGCGAGACCTCTTCGTCGGCGGCGAAGGCCGCGGGGGCCCACTGCCGCGCCCGCTCGAAGGCGTGATGGCCCGGCTGGCGGGTCTGGATGATCAGCCTGCGCGGCCCCGCCGGGTCCAGGCAGTCGGCCGCGGCCACGAACATGCGGAACACCTCTTCAGACGAGCGGAAGTCCTCCGGCGAAAGATCGTAATCGGCGTCGGCAAAGCCCGCCAGCGCCAGCGCCGGGAAGTCGTGGCCGCGCAGGGCCAGGCGGGTGCTGACAAGTATGGCGGGGCCGGGCCGGGCGAATTCCTCCAGAGCGTCCATGGTCCTGTTCAGGGAGGCGCGCACCAGGTCGCCGTCGAAAACGTGGACTGGCACCGACGGCAGCTCGCGGCGGGCGGCGCCGGCCAGCTTCTGCGTGCCGACGCCCTTGTCGCGGAACAGGCGGCCGCCGCAGGAGGGGCAGACGCCGTTGAAAGGCTCCTTCACGCCGCAGCCCTTGCAGAGGAACTGAAGGGCCTCCCCGCCGGGGCCGGGCACGGTGGCCATCGGGATCTCGCAGCGCCGGCAGCGCTTGGTCCAGCCGCACCGGGCGCAGATCTCGCGCAGGGAGACGCCGCGGCGGTTGACCACCAGCAGGGCCTTTCCGCCGGCGGCCACGGCCTCGCGCAGCCCGGCCAGCATGGGCTCGGAAATGACGCCGGGCGTGGCGTTGAGGTCCACCAGTTCCACGCGCGGGGGCGGAGGGTCGGAGAGAAGAGCCGGGCGCTCCAGCAGGCGCAGCCCGCCGGCCGCGCCGCCCGAGGCGGCCCGGGCCCGGCTCTCTACGGAAGGCAGCAGCCCGGAAAGGACGGCGCGGGCGCCGCGCAGTTCCGCCAGCTTGAGGAGCGCCTCGCGAGCGTGGAACCGGGGCTCCTGCTCCTCCTGCTTGTAGAGGTCGTCCTCCTCGGAATCCATCAGCGCGAAGGAGAGGTTCCTGAAAGGGAGGAACAAAGCGGAGCGCGTGCCCGCGACTATGCGCGCCCGCCCCGACCAGGCGCCGGTCCAGGCCTCGCGGCGCTGTTTGGGGGTAAGGCGGCTGTGCCAGAGCGTGACGGCGCCTTCGGGCAGCATTTCCCGCAGCCTCTTTATGAGCGAGGCCGCCAGGGCCAGGTCGGGCAGCAGCAGCAGCGACTGGCCGTCCGCGGAAGCGCGGGCCAGGATATTGGCGTAGAAGGCGGCGCGCTCCCGGGAAGCGAGGCCGGAGAGCAGAGCGGGGCCGGGCGGCGCGGCCGGGTCGAGCAGGGCGTCGGCCAAAACGTCCAGGCCTTCCGGAGGGGGCGGCGGCAGTATGCCGGGCCCGCCGTCCTCCGCCGGAGGCAGGGGAAAATCCTTGCCCGGCACGGTGAAGAGGCCGATGGCGGAACCCAGCGGAGCGTCCCAGCGGGCGGCCATCCAGCGGCAGAAGGACATCAGTTCCGGGCCGAGCAGCGGAAAGGGGTCGATGGCGGACTCGACGGTCTTCAGCTTCGCGAAGCCGCTCAGGTCTGCGTCCTTTTCCTCAAGGCGGCCTACCACCAGGCCCACCCTTCGGCTGGGGCCGAAAGGCGCGATCACGCGCGTGCCCGGCTGTATGGGCGCGCCCGGCGGCTCGGCGTAGTAGAAAGTGCGCCGGAGAGGTACGGGGAAAGCTACGTCGAGTATCATAGGCGGGGCGCCGAGCAGGTCCCGCCGTTCAGGAGGTCTTGCCCTCGAGGAAAGACTTGAGCGTCTTCATGTCCTCCCAGGTATCCAGCTTGAGCTTCGGGTTGCGCAGCAGCGCGGCCGGGTGGTAGGTGGGAAGGAGCTTTATGTCGGCGTCCCCGCCGAACAGGGTCTTGGGATAGACGTACCACTTGCCCCGCACTTTGGAGATGCCTTCCTCGACGCCGAGAAGGACCTTGGTGGCCACGGAGCCCAGGGTCACGATGCAGGCCGGCTTGATCAGCGCTATCTGCCGCTCCAGGTAAGGCCGGCATACGGCGATCTCCTCGGGGGACGGGGGCCTGTCGTTGCCGTGAGACTCGGGGTTGTCCGGGTTGACCATCGGGTGGCACTTTACGATATTGGCGATGTAGACTTCGGACCGCTTCAGGCCGAGGACGGTATCGAGTATCTTGTCGAGCAGCTGGCCCGAGCGGCCGACGAAAGGCTCGCCCCTGTGGTCCTCCTGGAAGCCCGGGCCCTCGCCGACGAACATTACCCTGGCCGACGGAGAGCCCACGCCGAACACGGCGTTGAGGCGGTGGCTGCCCAGGGCGCAGCGGCGGCAGGACTTGACTTCCGTCTCGAGCGAGTCGAGCCCGCCGGACGGCGCGGGGGCGGCGGCGGCCCGGGCGGTCGCGGGCGATCCGGCGCCAGGCGCCTTCGGCGGGGCCGCCGCCTTCTTCGCCGGCCGGGCGGGGCCGCCCGGCAGTTCGTGGGGGGAGATATGGAGGTCCTCGTCGAGCCGCCTGATATGGGCGGCGAGGTCCCGGGCCAGCGCTTTCCTCATCGGACGTTCTTAATCGACGGAGATGCGGGGCTCGCGGCGCCGGGGAGCGGCGTCGCGCGCGGCGGCTTCGGCGGCCAGCTTCACCGTGGCCTCTTCCACCTGCTCCGCGGTGACGCGGTTGTCCACTATGTCCAGCAGGGCCTTGTCGATGAGCTGGGCCATCGGGATGGTCCGGTTCTCTTCCTGGCGCTTTATGACGCGGGCCCATTTCATGGCCACCACCAGGTCCTTGTACTTGGAAGCCCCGTAGTCGCAGATCTTCTTTTCCAGGAGCTCGGTCTCGATGTTCTTTTCAGCGGTCATTTTTTCCTCCGTCGCGGGGAATTAAGTCTCTTCAGGTCTTTTTCGAATCTTTTAACGGCGTCCAGGTTGAGCCGCGCCCGGCGGCATTCCGCGTCCGCTATCCCGATAACGTCCTCGACGGCCTTCTCCAGCGTGTCGTTGTAGACGATATAGCCGAAGCTGTCCGCCTCGCGCAGCTCGGCGGCGGCGGTGCGCATGCGCACGCTGATGCTCTCGGGGGCCTCGCCCCTGCCGGCCAGCCGGCGGCGCAGCGTGTCCAGCGACGGCGGCAGGAGGAATACGGTCACGGCCTCGGGGAAAAGGCGGCGCACCGAGCGCGCGCCCTTTACGTCTATGGTCATGACCGGTATGCGGCCGGCGTCGAGCACGTCTCGCACCGACTTGACCGGGGTGCCGTAGAGGTTGCCGTGCACGTTGGCCCATTCCAGCAGCTTCCCGTCCCGCCTCAGGTTCTCGAACTCGCGCGGCGTGACGAAATAGTAATCCCTGCCGTGCTTCTCTCCCGGCCGCGGGGCGCGGGTGGTGCAGGTGATGCTGAAGCCGAAGCGGGGATCGCGCCTGAGCAGCTCCGCCCTGACCGTGGACTTGCCGCCGCCCGAGGGGGCGGAGACCACGAGGGGGAAATAGCGCTGCGTCTTTTTTTTCACTCGGATCACGGGTATTTAAGGGGCCGGCCGCCAGTTAAGGCCGGCCGGCCCCGCTCTTTACCGCCCGGAGCTTACTTGTTCTTCCGGGGATGCTTCAGCTGCGACTGCGCCGCCGCCAGTATGGCTATCGGCACGCGGAACGGGGAGCAGCTCACGTAGTTGAGGCCCGCCTTGTGGCAGAACTCGACGGAGGCCGGCTCGCCGCCCTGCTCGCCGCAGATGCCGATCTTGAGGTCCTTGCGGGTCTTGCGGCCGCGCTCGACCGTGATCTTGATCAGCTCGCCCACGCCGTCCTGGTCTATCGTCTGGAACGGGTCGACCGGGATGATCTTCTTCTCGGCGTATTCCTTGAGGAAGTAGCCCGAGTCGTCGCGGGAGTAGCCGAACGTCATCTGCGTGAGGTCGTTGGTGCCGAAGGAGAAGAACTCCATGGTCTCGGCCAGGCGGCCGGCCATGAGGCAGGCGCGCGGTATCTCTATCATCGTGCCGACCATGTAGTTCACCTTCACGCCGTGCTTCTTGTAGACCTCGGCGTAGGTCCGGTGGATGATGGCGGTCTGGTCCTTCACCTCGTTCTCGAGGGAGACGACCGGGATCATGATGTCCGGGTACACCTTGACGCCTTCCTTGAGCAGCTCGGCGGCGGCCTCGAGTATGGCGCGGGCCTGCATCTCGGTGATCTCCGGGTAGGTCACGCCGAGGCGCACGCCGCGGTGGCCCATCATCGGGTTGGACTCGCGCAGCGCGGAAGCGCGGGCCTCCAGGTCCTCCATCGAGATGTTCAGCGCCTTGCCGAGCTCGGCCAGCTTCTCCTTCTGGTGGGGGACGAACTCATGCAGCGGCGGGTCCATCAGGCGGATGGTGACGTGCAGGCCTTCCATGACCTTGAGCGTCGCCTTGATGTCGTTCTTCATGTACGGGAAGAGGTCGGCCAGCGCGGCCTTGCGCTCCTCGAGCGTCCTGGACATGATCATCTTGCGCAGCTGGAACAGCGCCGCGTCCGAGCCCTTGCCGTAGAACATGTGCTCTATGCGGAACAGGCCGATGCCCTCGGCCCCGTACTCGCGGGCCTGGGCGGAGTCGGCCGGCGTGTCGGCGTTGGTCCAGACCTTGAGCGCGCGGACCTGGTTGCAGAGCCTGAGGAACTCGCCCAGCGTCTTCTTGGTCTCGGCGCCGGGCTCGACCAGCGGCATCTTGCCCTTGTAGATGGTGCCCTTGGAGCCGTTGAGGGAGATCCAGTCGCCCTCTTTCACGGTCTCGGCGCCGATCCTGAAGGCCTTGGCCCCGTGCTCCAGCTCTATGGCGTCGCAGCCGACCACGCAGCACTTGCCCCAGCCGCGGGCGACGAGCGCCGCGTGGCTGGTCATGCCGCCGCGGGCGGTCAGGATGGCCTCGGCGGCCCTCATGCCCTCGACGTCCTCGGGATTGGTCTCTTCGCGGACGAGGATGACCTTCTTGCCTTCCTTGTGCCAGGCCACGGCGTCGGCGGCGTTGAAGACCACCATGCCCACGGCTCCGCCGGGGCCGGCCGGGAGGCCCTTGCCCAGCGGCTTGGTGGTCGCCTCGGCCTTGGGGTCTATGATGGGAAGGAGGAGCTCGTTGAGCTGGTCGCCGGTGACGCGCATCAGCACCTCGTCGCGGGTGGCCAGCCGCTCCTTGTACATGTCGAGGGCCATGCGGACGGCGGCCGGGCCGTTGCGCTTGCCCACGCGGCACTGCAGCATCCAGAGGCGGCCGTTCTCGACGGTGAACTCGATGTCGAGCATGTCCCGGTAATGCTTCTCGAGCTTGGCGCGTATCGCGGCCAGCTCCTTGTAGCAGGCGGGCATCAGCTCTTCCATGGTCTTGAGATGCTTGGATTTCTCGTTGCGGCTCTTGTCGTTGACCGGGTGCGGGGTGCGGATGCCGGCGACGACGTCCTCGCCCTGCGCGTTCTCCAGGAACTCGCCGTAGAAGTAGTTCTCGCCGGTGCCGGGGTCGCGGGTGAAGGCGACGCCGGTGGCGGAAGTGTCGCCCATGTTGCCGAAGACCATCGCCTGCACGTTGACGGCGGTGCCCCACTCGGCGGGGATCTTCTCGATCTTGCGGTACTGCACGGCCTTGTTGCCCATCCAGGAGGCGAACACGGCGCCGATCGAGCCCCAAAGCTGGGCCATGTGGTCGTCCGGGAATTCCTTGCCCAGGACTTCCCTGATCTTGGCCTTGAAGAGGACGGTGAGTTCCTTGAGGTCCTCGGCCTTGAGGTCGGTGTCGGCCTTGACGCCGCGCTTCTGCTTCATGGCGTCCATGACGCGCTCGAGCTGCTTGCGGATGCCGTTATTGTCCTCGGCCTCGATGCCGGCGGCCTTCTCCATGACGACGTCGGAGTACATCATGATCAGGCGGCGGTAGGAGTCGTAGACGAAGCGGGGGTTCTTGGTGAGTTCGATCAGGCCCGGGATCGTCGCTTCGGTGAGACCGCAGTTGAGGATGGTCTCCATCATGCCCGGCATGGACTTGCGGGCGCCGGAGCGCACGGAGACCAGCAGCGGGTTCTTGGGATCGCCGAACTTCTTGCCGGTCAGTTCCTCGATGCGGCGCAGGTTCTTCTCGACCTCGGCCTTGAGCTGCTTGGGATAGGAACGCTTGTTGGCCCAGTAGTAGGTGCAGAGCTCGGTGGTGATGGTGAAGCCGGGGGGAACGGGGAGCTTCAGGGCCGGGTGGCCGGCCATCTCGGCGAGGTTGGCGCCCTTGCCGCCGAGCAGGTTCTTCATGGACTCTTTGCCGTCGGCCTTGCCGCCGCCGAAAAAGTACACGAGTTTCTTGGAAAGTTTGAACGCTTTGCTGGTCTTGGTCGAAGGTTTCTTCATAACGGCCGTTTTAGGCATGTTCGATGTGCTCCTGGATACTCTGGATTGGCCGGTTTGGCCGGCCCGGCCCTTTGGGGGGACCGTGCTTATATGATACTAAATCCTTATGGCGGTGGACAATCGCCGCCCCCGGGGGTATAATCTGGGTGGGAGAGGGAAATGAGGCTGAAATTCCTTACCATAAACCTGCATAAGGGCTTCTCGCCGCTCAACCGCCGTTTCTCGCTGCCGGCCCTGGGCGAACGCATACACGCCACCGGGGCGGACGTGATCTTCCTGCAGGAGGCGGTGGGCGAGAACGTGCGCAAGGCGGCCAAATACGCCCATTGGCCCTCGCGGCCCCAGCACGAGTACCTGGCCGGCGCCTCCGGCTTCGACCATGTCTACGGCCGCAACGCTGTCTACGCCGCCGGCCATCACGGCAACGCGATAATCTCGAGGTTCCCGATCCTCCTCACCGAAAGGACCGACATCTCCACCAACCGTCTGGAGAAGCGCGGCGCCCTGTACGCGGCCCTGGAACTGCCCGGCGGCCGGACGCTCCACGCGCTCTGCGTGCACCTGGGGCTCCTGCGCGTCTCGCGGCTCAAGCAGCTCTCGATGATAGCCGGCTACCTGGAAAAGCACGTGCCGCCCGGGGAGCCGCTGGTGGTGGCCGGGGATTTCAACGAATGGCGCAGGAAGAAGAACGACGAACTGCAGACCCGGCTGGGCATGCGCGACGCCGGACACGATCTGCACGGGCGGAAACTGCGCACCTTTCCCTGCGCCTTCCCGTGCTTTCCGCTCGACAGGATATACCTTCGAGGCTTCCGGGCGCTGGAAGCGCGCGCGCTGCACGCCGGGGCCTGGCGCAACCTTTCCGACCACGCGGCCTTTTACGCCGAAGCGGAAATCATCGAGGCGCTTTAAGAATTATCCGGAGAAAGACGGGAAATAAGTGACGGGGGGCCCGACACCACGCTGTCGCGCCCCCCGTCTACGCTTTATGTATGACCACGCTACCGGGCGGCTTCGGCCATGCAGAGGAGAGGAAGGTCCGCGCGGAACTCCTGCGTCCCGGAAAGATCGGTGCGGAAGATCTCGGCCCCGGCCGCCAGCAGGCGGGAGACGGCCTCGGGATGGGGGTGGCCGTAGTTGTTCCTGCCGACCTCGATATAGGCCAGTTCCGGCCGCACGGCCGCCAGGAAGGCGGAAGTGGAGGAGTACCTGCTGCCGTGATGCCCCACCTTGAGCACCCTGGAGCGGAGAGCGCCGCCGTGCTCCTCCACCAGACGCTCTTCCACCCGCTCCCCGGCGTCGCCGGTGAGCAGGATGGACGCCTCTCCGTAGGCGAGGCGTATCACTATCGAACAGTCGTTGAGGGTCTCGCTGTTCTTGCTGGAGATGGGCTCATGGCAGGAGTTGAGGACCTTCACCTCCACGCCGGCCGACCAGTCGAGCGTGTCGCCGGCGGCGGGATATACCGCCGGGACCCCGAGTTCCGCGGCTTTCGCGCGTATCGCGTCGTCGCCGGTGGCGCCGGAATTATCCACGCGGGTGTCGTAGAAGGCGCCGACCGTGTAATTGGCGAAGACATGCTGCAGGCCCTTGTAGTGGTCGGAGTGCGGATGGGTCAGCGTAACGTGGTCGATGGAGGAGACGCCCCTCTCCTTAAGGAACAGGGCGAGAGGCCCGGAGGCGGAAGAGGACGGGCCCCCGTCTATAAGGGCGTTCCTCCCGTCCGGGAACTCCATGTATATGGCGTCGCCCTGTCCGACGTTCACGAAATAGACGCTCAGGCCGGGAGCCGGGCGGAGCAGCGTGGCTTCCGGAGGCGCGGCCTGGGGCAGCGGAGAGAGAAAGGAGCCGGTCTCCGGCGCCGCCGCCAGCGCCTCAAGGGAATCAAAAGCCCCGGACGCGCGCGCCGGGGAGCTGATTAAGAACGCAAGGAGGAACGATGCGGTAACGGACTTCAGGACGGCTGCGACGCTATTCGACGCTGAACGGGCCATATATCCACCTCAGCAAGACTTACAACGCCTGGTATTCCGCGCCGAGTGGTGAATCCGGATTAAGGTCCGGAGGTGGATACTCCCCGGCCTATCCCGGGGATTACACAGCGGCAAACATAACTTATGGACAAAAGGCCCTCCCCGCAAGGACCAAAGGGCCTATGCGTCCATAGGACTTTAGACCCATTGTCAAAGAGCTATTCAGGCAGTTCGTTTACACCTTCCCCTGCCCAAAAGCATATATTGGC
>JAVHLJ010000043.1 GCA_031082205.1 Elusimicrobiales bacterium | reverse complement strand
CCAGCGGATTGCCCCAGAGGTCGGCATAGAACCCCGACAGGGTCACGGTGGACCCTTTATCGTAGAACGGGGCGCCGGGGGCGAGCGTGACGCTGTAGGGCGCGGCGTCGCCGGGCAGGGCGGTTTTCGCCGCCGTGAACGCCGCCGCCGAGTACACCGGCGCGGCGGCCAGGCCGTGCGCCAGGCCGCCCAGCTCGCCCGTTACCGTCAGCGCTTCCTCGGCGTCGGGCGGCACGGCGGGGCGCAGCGGGTCGAAGGTGAAGCTGCCGCCGCCGGGCACGGTGACGAACCAGAGCTGCTCACCGCCGGTCATGGTGATGGCCGCGCCCGCGGTCTGGCTGAGCTCCGCGCGCGACAGCGTAAGCCCCGACGGCGCGGCCAGCTTAACCGACCCCGCGCCGGACGGGGCGGCCTTGCCGTCCGCCAGCCGCGCGGTGATGATATCGAGCGGCGCCGAGCCGCGGTTGTTGAACTTGAGCCGTACATTGGCATAAGCGCCGCGCACCAGCGCTTCCGGGTACACTTCCAGCACCGGCTGGCGGGGCTCGCGCGCGGCCGCCGCGAAAGTGACCGCCAGCGTGACGCCCGGCGCCACGGACGCCGTCGCCCGCCCGGAAACCTTAGACGGCAGCGAGGTGCTGACATATACCGCCGCGGACGTACCGGCGGCGCCGCCCGCCGG
The DNA here is from genome assembly GCA_031082205.1 of Elusimicrobiales bacterium. Taxonomy (GTDB): domain Bacteria; phylum Elusimicrobiota; class Elusimicrobia; order Elusimicrobiales; family UBA9959; genus UBA2231. The sequence goes on along the minus strand of JAVHLJ010000043.1, from coordinate 20,206 downwards.
GACTTCCACAGCCGGCGACTGCGCGGGCGCCAGGCCGTCCAGCGTTATGACGGCCGGGCCGGCCTGCGCCGCCTGCGTCCCGCTATTGGACAGTTCCAGCCTGACAAGATCGAAGAATCCCCGGTTGAGCGCCTCGGCCCCGTCCTGCCAGGTGCCGTAACCCGCCAGCGTCAGCGTGACCGGCGGCACTTCCGCACGCGCGCGGGCGCCTTCGCGGCCCTTGGAATCTATGGCGGAGACCTCGTAGACGCGCGCGCCGGAGGCCGTATAGGCCGCGTCGCGGAAGACGGGCGCGGCGGCCTGCGCCGGGCCCAGGTAGACCCCGTCCTTATATACCTTATAGAGGGCCGCGCCGGGCACGGCGTCCCAGGCGAGCGCGGCCGCTTTGCCGTCCTCTATGACTACGGCGAAACCCGCCGGCGCGGGCGGGGGCGGGTTGACGGTGAACGCCAGCAGCAGCTCCGCGGCGTTGCCGGCTTTGTCGGCGGCGGTCACGGCCAGCGTATAAGCGCCGCCGGCGGAGACCGCCGTGCCGGAGGCGAAAGGCTCCCCGTTGAGCGCGGCGGCGAAGGTGGAGAGGTTCAGGTCGGCGGCCGTTATGACGGGGACGACGGGCTCTTCGTAGTAGCCGCCGTCGGCGACGCCGGCCACGGTTATAGCCGGGCTGGTGCGGTCTATAGTGAACGCGGCGCTCTTTTGCGAGATCCGGCCGCCGGCGTCCTCCGCGTAGACCTCCAGAAGATGCGCGCCCTCGGCGTCCACGGCCGCGCCGGAGGCGAAAGCCGCGCCGTTGAGCGTGACGGTCTCCAGGGAAAGGTCAAGGTCGGTTATCGTGACCGACGGGCGGACGGGACCGGCGTAATGGCCGCCGTCGGCTAAGCCGGTTATGGTTATGAGCGGGGCGGAGCCGTCGTAGGGAACGGCGCCGGTGGGCGCGGAGAGGGCGCTCTCGTTGCCGGGCGCGTCAAGCGCGGTCAGGGCGTAGTAGTAATAGCCGTCCGACGGCGGGGTGTCGGCGGCGGAGGTCCCGACGAGAACGCGGTAGGGCAGGCCGGCGGCGGAAGCAAAGGCGTGCGTGGCCCTGTAGAGCCGGTAACTGGCCGGGACTTCCGCGCCGCCCGGCGACCAGGACAGGTGAACATCGCCCGCTTCCAGCGACCAGGAGGTTATCACCGGCGGTTCCGGCGGGGTGGCGTCGGAAGGGATCACCGTCTCTACGCTGAGCGCGCTTTCATTGCCGGCCGCGTCCAGCGCCGAGACGGCGTAGGTGCGCGGGCCCTCGGGCGGCTGGTCGGTGAAAGAGCCGGTCAGGTCCACCGGAGCGGGCGTGATGGCGCAGTTCAGGAGCGCCCCGTCCCGGTAGAGGCAGTAGGCGGCGGGCGGTTCGCCGCCGGGCCACGACCAGCCCAGGCTGACCGCGCCGCCGGCGCCGGCCTGTCCGTTGAGCGAGAGCGGCGCGTCCGGCGCGACGGTGTCTACGGCGAAGAAAGTGGCACCGGCGAGCAGTTCGCCCCTGTTGCCCAGCGCGTCGTAAGCGGAATAGAAGAAATCATGCGGGCCTTCGCCGGTGAGGGCGTCCACCGTGAGAGCGCCGGTCCAGAGCGCGGCGTCGGTCCCGGAGGAGAGCTCCACCCGCGCCGGCCCGCCGGCGGAGGAATATTCCAGCACCGGGGCCTCGCGCGCGGGCTTGTCCAGCGCCAGCTCGACGGCGTAGGAGCCGGGCTTGAGGGCCGGCCGGTCGGAAGTCAATGAAAGTACGGCGGACGGACCGCGGGTGTCGAGCGTGAGGGTGCGGCCGGAGGTGACGGGGCCGCCGGTATTGCCGGAAAGGTCGCTCGCGCCGAACGCGAATTCGCCCTCGCCGGAGGCCATGTCCGCGGTGACCGTGAGCGTACCGGTCCAGACCAGCGCCGAGCCGGGCGAGAGCCGCACCTGTACCGGCGACTGGCCGTACGGCGTGAAGGTGAGATACGGCGCGCCGGCGAGCGGCTCCGAGACGGCGGCCGAGACGGCGTAAGAGCCGGCGCCCAGCGGCGGCGCGGAGGAGAGCGAGACGGCGGCCGACGGCCCGACCCTGTCCGAGACCGCGGCGGAGATATTGGAGAGCGCGCTCCGGTTGCCGGGCGCGTCCGCCGAGACCGCGCCGTAGTAATAGACGCCGTCGGCGGGCGGGAGATCGGTGTATTCCGCGGCGGCTACGCCGGCGGCGGCGAGCAGTTCCGGCGGAGGAACCGCCCCTTCGGCCAGCGCGCCCGCGTCGGCCGAGCGGTAGACGTCGTAGGAGACCGGTGCCTCGCCCTCCGGCGCGGACCAGAGCAGCGTGACGGCGCCGCCCGCGGCCGAGCCGGCGGAGAAATTAAGCGGCGCGCCGGGCGGGCCGGTGTCCACCGTGGCGGCCAGCGGCGCCGAGCGGGGGCTGGAGCCTTTCTTGTCCGAGGCCTGCGCGGTCACCAGGAAGGTGCCGTCGCCGGGCAGCGGCACGGCGGAGAAGCCGAAATAGCCGTCGGCGCTGTACGCGGAGGCGATGAACGCGTCGTCCACGAACAGCGAAACATAGACGCCCGGCTCGGCCTGGCCGGAGACGTCCACGGCGGGCGTGGAGAGCGCGACCGCGCCGCCGTCGGGCCAGGTGATGGCCGGCGCGGCCGGCGGGGCGTAGTTGACGGTGACGGGCAGCTCCCAGAGCGCCGTATTGCCGCTCTGGTCGCGCGCCCGGACGCCGAAGACATGCGGTCCGTCGGTGAATTCCGCTATGTCCCAGAGAAAATCAGTTTCCAGGGAGCCCGCCCCGAAGTAGTAGGACGACAGCTCCGCGCCGTCGAGCAGATAATCCATCCACATCGTGTAATTATCGATAGCGGAGACATGGACGCTGAAAGGCCGGTTGACCACGGTTTCCGGCTCCGGCGCGCCGGAGACGGCCAGCGTCGGCGGTTCGAAGTCTATCGCCACCGCGTTGGAGATATAGGGCGACTCATTGCCGAAAGCGTCCACAGCCTTCAACGCGACATAACGCACGGTGTCCGTGGACGGGAAGGAGAGAGTGAGGGTCTCCCGGCCGCCGGGGCCGGTGGAGGCGGCCACTTCGGCCAGCAGGAGGCCGTCGTCCCAGCTGCCATTGGGCACGTCCCTTATGAGATAGCGCCCCAGCGCGTGATCTTCCCAGGGCGCGGTCCAGGAGAGGACGATAGTGCCGGCGTCGGGATCCGCCCGACCGGCGGAGAGATCGGACACCTGGCCCGGCGGGACCGGGTCGGCGAACAGCGAAACATGCGGCGACGGCTCACCCTCCAGCCCGTCGGCGTTCACCCCGGCGGCGCGGTAATAATAGGTGGCGGTCTCGAACAGCGGTTCCTCAAAGGAGGGGGCGGTCAGGCCGGTGATCAGGCTCCCGAATTCCTCCGGCGCGCCCAGCGCCCTGTAGAGGTTGAAAGAGGCGGCCGGGGTGCCCGCGGCGGCGGCCGTCCAGGTCAGCGCCGCGCTCTTAGCCGCCGTGCTGAAGACGACGGCGAGGTTCTCCGGCGGCTCCGGCGGGGCGGCCAGGGTGGCGGCCGAGGCCGTCTCCGAGAAGCCGGTCAGGACGCCGTCGCCGTTATAGGCCTGCACCCGGGCCGAATAGACCGTGCCGGCCGCCAGCCCATCCAGCGGGTACCAGAAGTCCCTGAGCCCGGCCGAAACCGGCACCGGCGTGGAAATATCCAGCGCGAAGCCGTCGGTGGAGAGCGAGATTTGGTAGCCGGTGTCCCAATAGGGATTGGGACCGGGGCTCCACTCGAGCTGAAAGGAATGAGAACTTATCAAGTTGAAGGCCGGCGCCCCGGGCACGGCGGCCAGGGTATAGACGGACGGTTCGCAGGACGGCGGCGTTTCGCCGTAGGGATTATAGGCGCTCGCGCAGATATTATTGCGGGTATTGATCCCCAGCCCCGCCAGCTCGTAGCGGGCCGAGGGGCCGTCGTAGAGAAGCGAGTATCCGTCGCCGGAGTAGACGCGATAGCCCGACGCGCCCTCCACCGCCGCCCAGGTCCAGGCTATGGAGGAGACGCCCAGCGCGCTCCCGACGAGCTGCGGGGCGGAGACCGGCGCGGAGCCCTCAGCCCGCGCGCGGGCCGGGGCCGCCGCCGAGGCTAAGGCGATGGCGAGCGCCAGGAACGCGGCCGCGCAAAAAGAAAAAGGCGCGCGCGGCCGACGCCGCGCCCGCTCCAGAACATGAAACAGTTCCGAGGAACTACAGTCCCCTGGCTCCACCAAAGCCCCCGCCCGCAGATGTTGGACAACAAAATTGTTATAGCAGATGAGGAATGGGCGTGCAATACCCTTTTAAGGGTTGTAGCGATTTTCTAAAAATGCCCTGATTGCGGCAACCTGATCTTTCAGGGAGCCGATTCCCCGGCGCAGGCGGAAAGCGCAGTAAAAAGCGGAATAAAGTATTCCGGGCAGGGCCGCGCGATACGAAGCGCCGGCGGCGGCCAGGTCGGCGGTCTCCGCCGAAGCGGCTATATCCAGCGGCGTGAAAACGACGAACCGGACGGCCGCCGCCAGGTAGACGACGTTCTCCAGCAGCGCGGCGGGGACGGCCCATTTTGACCGGAAGTAAAAAGCCGCGCCGATGGCGGCCTCCATGGCGTAGAAAGCCGCAACCCCGGCGGCGGAGGAAGAGAACACCCCGGCGCGAAAACCCGGCCAGAGCGTCAGCTCCAGCGCCAGCCAGGCCGGCGCCAGCAGGTAGAAATAGTCCAGCTTACCTATCTTTTGGTCCATATTCAGCGGGACCTTGGGCCCAAGCCCCCGGCCGCGCTATATAATATAATTTTAGTGCCGCGCGGCAGCGGACAAGGGCCGTCCCGTTCCGGCAAGGAGAAAATATGCGTTCAGCCATCGCTTTCATCCTCACGGCATCCCTCTTTCCCGGCGCTTTCGCCGCCGTCGACCAGCTCGAAGAAAAGGCCGGCTATACCGTCGGCACGGCCCAGGTGCCCAAGCCTCCTTTCCCGCGGCCGGTGCAGCCGCCGGTGACGCCGGGAACGGCCATAGCCGAGTACGCGGACCCCGGCGAATACACCTTCCAGAGCGACGCCGAGGAGGCGATGGAGCCGAGGCTGGCCGCCTTCAGGGCCGCCGGCATAGGCACGCTGGGCGGGCGGACCTTCAAAAAAGGCAGCCGCTGGTCTTTCGTCATAGAATACCTCCCCCAGGTGCAGCACGCGGCCGTGATGCCGCCGGCCGTCATCCTTAATTCCTACGAAAGCCCGGTCCCCTTCTGGCTGGAGCGCGAAGCGGAGGCCGCCGCGGGCCAGGCCCGCTCCGCCATGTCCGCCGGCGGGCTGGCCCCGCTATCCGCCAGGGTCTACAAGAGCGGCAAGGACTACGCTTTCCGGGTCGATTACGCCGTGAAGGACCTGATGAGGAACCAGCCCTCCTACGACATAGAGATAAAGTCCTTCGACCACGGGGATTACACCTTCGAAAGCGACGCGGAAGAGGCCGCTCCCGGGCTCTTGTCCGACATGCGGCGCGCCGGCCTGGCGCCGATAGCGGCCGCGCCGTACCGCGGGGCCGACCGCCGCTGGCGGCTGCGGGCCGACCACGCCGTGCGCGTGAACAAAGGACCGGCCAGGCCCTCGCACTCCATGGACCGCTACGAGCCGGCCGAGACCTTCACTTTCGACAGCGGGGCGCTGGAAGCGGCCGGCGCGGCCGCCGCCAGGTTCGCCTCAGCGGGCGTCAAAACCGTCCATCGCTGGGCGCGCAAGGCCGGCCGCGACTACGGCTTCGGCCTCGACTTCGTCGTACGCAACATCTACTCCGGCTACGCGGTCACGCCTTCGGCCAAAGTCCTGACCTACTCGTCGCCCGAGACCTTCACCTTCGAGAGCGAAGCGGAAGAGGCGCTCGAGGCCAAGAAGGCCGCTTTCGACGGCCAGGGCCTGCCCGCCGTCGGCGGCAGGACTTTCAAGTCCGGCCGCGACTATTCTTTCTCCCTGGACTACCTGTCCATCGCCCGCTGATGAGCGTAAAGGTACTGCCCGAAGAAGTCGCCGCCAAGATAGCGGCGGGCGAGGTCATCGAGCGCCCCTCCTCGGTGCTCAAGGAGCTCATAGAGAACTCTCTCGACGCCGGGGCCTCGCGCGTAAGCGTCTCGGCGGAAAAAGCGGGCAAGGCCCTTATCCGCGTCAACGACGACGGCGCCGGCATGTCGCCGGAGGACCTCCGGCTGTCGGTCATGCGCCACTCCACCAGCAAGATCGCCGCCTTCGAGGACCTCGACGCGCTGGGCACCTACGGCTTCCGCGGCGAGGCGCTGTTCTCCGCGCTGGCGGTATCCCGGCTTAAGATAACCACCTGCCGCGCCGGCGACGAAGCGGCCTCTTTCATCGAAGGGGACTCGGGCGCGATAAAGGCCGAGGGGAAGGCGGCCCCCGCCCGCGGCACGACGGTGGAAGTGCGCGACCTTTTCTTCAATGTTCCCGCCCGGCTCAAGTTCCTGCGCGGCGATCCCTCCGAGCGCGCGCACCTCATACGCGTCGTAGAGGAGGCGGCGCTGGCCAATCCCGGCGTCTCTTTCTCGCTGGAAGTCGACGGCGCGGAGGTCTTCTCGCTCAAGGCCGACAATGGGCCCTGGGAGACCGCCTGCCTGGCCCGGGCCAGGGAACTGCTGGGCGGCAAGGTGGCCGAGGGGCTGACAGCTCTCGAACAGAACGCCGGGGAGCTGTCGCTGCGCGCGCTGTTCTCGCTGCCGGATTCCCTCTACGCCACCCGGCAGAACCAGTTCTTCTTCGTCAACCGCCGGCCGGTATCGTCCAAAACCCTGCAGCAGGCCCTCTACCGCGGCTACGATATCATGCGCGGGAGCAAGCACCCCGCCTGCGCCGTATACCTGGACCTGCCGCCGGCCGAAGTGGACGTGAATATACACCCGCGCAAGGCCGACGTGAAGTTCCGCGCCGAAGGCGCCGTTTTTAAATTCGTTTCCGGCGCCGTAAACGCCCGGCTGCTCAAGACCCAGCGGGCCTCGGTGGCCATAGATCCCGGCGCCTCGCCGGCGCGGGATGAGGCCGCGGCCCCCGCGCCGTCGTCGGAAGTCAGGGCCGTGTTCGGCGCCGGCAAACCCCCGGCCGCGGCCGGAGCGGCGGAGCAGGAGAGCGTCACCGACGCTCTTTTCGCCGCCGAACCGGCCCCGGGCGGGAGCGGGCCTTCCTGGTACCAGCCGCCGGTCAATTACCTGGGGCAGCTCTCCAAGAGCTATCTCGTCTTCGAATCCGGCGGCGGACTGCTGGTGGTGGACCAGCACGCCGCGCAGGAGCGCGTGCTTTTCGAGAAGTACATGGACGAACTGGTCCTGGGGAAGATAAGGGTGCAGCCGCTGGTGATCCCGGTCTCCGTGGAGCTCTCGGCCTCGCAGGCGGAGAACATCATGCGCTGGCAGGACTGGCTCAAGGGCGCCGGCTTCGAGATAGGCCGCTCGGGCCCGACCCACATGCTGCTGCACGCCACGCCGGCCCTGTTCTACTTCAGCCAGGAGGCCGCGCAGGAACTTTTCGGCTATCTCTCCGAAGTGCTGGGCGAGCCTTCCAGATCCGACGAGGCTCTCAAAAGGAACACCGTCGCGACTATGGCCTGCAAGAAGTCCGTGAAGGCCCGCGACTTCCTCAAGCCCCAGGAGGCGCAGCGCCTCATCGAGGACCTCAAAACGGCGAAGGACAGCTTCCACTGCCCGCACGGCAGGCCCACGCTGTTCCACATAGGCCGGCCCGAACTGGCCCGCAAGTTCCAGCGCACCACCGTTATCTGAACGGGGGATGGAAAGCGGCGGTCCCCCCCGAGACCAGGCAGACATGCTCGCCAGCCGGCCCGCCCAGCGCCCCGTAAACCCGCCCGGCCAGCGCGCGCAGTTCCCCGGCTGAAACCGTCCCGGCCACGCCGACCGGATCGACGACTATAAAGACGCCCGCGCGGCGGGCGTCTTTCTTTTTTACGCTTATCCGGGCCTGCCTTATCTTTTTTAGATAGAGCTCTTTCAGGAATTCACCGGCGGCTTCCGGGGGCAGGGATTTCACGCATCTGACTTCGAAAGCGAAGACCTCGCCGCCCAGCGAGGCCTCAATGTCGGCCGAGCGGGAGGCGCCGGCCGGCAGCACTTTCATGTCCGAAAACCCCTCCAGCGCCAGCAGGTCCACCGCCCGCAGTTCAGCCAGCGCCGCCTCCAGCCTGTCGCGCGTGAAATTATTGTAGTCGAAACCGGTGACGGAAATCGCTTTCCCGGCAGGCAGGCCGAGCGCCGCCGAGGCCGAAGACAGGAGGGCCTCCATATTCTTCAGGACCCTCGCGGGGTCCGCCTTGAGGGCCCGCCGCAGAGATGAGTCCGCTTCCATTCGGATAAAGCGGCCCAGGTAATTTTTGAGCTCCGGCGGCAGGCCGCAATCCTCAACGGCCCTGAGCGTTCCCTCGGTATTCATGGAAGAAGCCGGCTTATTTCGCCGGCGCGGAGGAGCGGACGGCCCAGCGCAGCTTGGCGCAGGCCGAGCGCGGATTGGAGCGGCGCTCGGCGGGAGAGGGCCTGGCGGGCGTCTGCGAGACGGAGGAATATACGCCCTCCTCCTCGCCCCTGAAGAAGGCTTTCTTGACCCGCCGGTCCTCGCCGGAATGGAACGAGAGTATGGCGGCGCGGCCGCCGGGCTTCAGGCACCAGGGCAGCACGGCCAGGAAACGGTCCAGCGCGCCGAACTCCTCGTTCACCTCTATGCGCAGGGCCATGAACACCCGCTGCAGCGATTTTTTCACCGCCGCCTCGTCCGGCGCGGGGACTGCGGTCTTGAGGCCGGCGCGCACGGCCGCGGCCAGGGCCGCGGTGGTGGATACGGGCGGCGCGCAGGCCTTCACCGCGCGGGCTATGGCCCGGGCGTACGGCTCGTCGGCGTTCCCGGCCAGTACGGTCTCCAATTTCGCGGCCGTCACGGCTCTCAGGAATTCGGCGGCGGACCGGCCCCGGCCGGGATTGAGCCGCAGGTCCAGCGGCCCGTCGGATTTATAAGTGAAGCCCCGCTCGGGGTTGTCGAGCTGCATGGACGAGACGCCCAGGTCCGCCAGCACGCAGTCGAAACCGCCGCCGGCTTCGGCCAGCAGTCCCATCACCCCGGCGTAGTTCATCTTGCGTATCACCAGCGACTCAGGGCCGAAGCCTTCGGCGCGCAGGCGGGTTTCGGTCTTGGGCAGTTCCACCGGGTCGACGTCGACGGCGAAAAGCCGGCCGCCGGGCAGCAGGCGCGGCAATAAGCGGCGGGCGTGGCCGCCGTAGCCCAGCGTGGCGTCGAGGGCGGTCTCTCCCGGCTTCGGGGCCAGTACGGCCAGTATCTCTTCGACGCAGATCGGGCGGTGGGTGCCGGCCGGGGTCAGCCCCTTCGCGATTATGTGCTCTATCTGGTCCGCGTATTTCGCCGGGTCCAGCTCCTTGTATTTCTGGCTGAAGCTCCGCGGATGGGTGCCGCTGTAACGGACGCGGCGCTTATGCGGCTTTGGGGACTCCTCTGTCATGCGTCAATGGTATCCATAAACCGCGGGGGCGGTCAATGCCGCGGGCCCGGCCGGGCGCGTTTTTGGTATTATTGGGGATATATGAGGTACTGGATCTACACCGACAACGAAGTGAGGGGGCCTTTCGGGGCCCGGGAACTGGCCTCGAGGCCCGGTTTCAGCGGCTCCTCGCTGGTATGCCCGGAATCCTCCGACGGAGGGCAGGGCGCCGAATGGAAGGAAGCTTCCAATTATCCCGAGATATTCGCGGCGCCGCCGGCTCCGGCCGCGCCCCCGGCGGCAGCCCCAAGGCCGGCCCCGGCCGAGGACATGCTGGCCCTTACCATGCGCGGTTCCCTGGTGTCGGAGCCGGTCGTCGACGATAGAGCCTCCGCCGCGCCTGCGGCGCAGGGAGCGCCTAAAGTCGGGGACCTGGTATTCTCGCCGCCGGTCAAACCTTCGCCCTCCGCCGCGTCCGGGAACCTGTCTTCGGTACCGCTGAGCCCCGCCGGCGCGGCCCCGGCCACCGCGCCCGGCCGCGCGGCCGACCCGCGGATCGAGGCTCTCAGGAAGAAGCTGGACCAGATGAGTTCCACGCTTAAGACGATGGGAGAATCGCAGGTGCAGCTGACCGGCAGGATAAGCATGCTGGAAAGCGTTATAGACGATATGAAGTCCCTGCTGGCGCAGGAACTCCCGGGAAAATAAGCCCCGGCCCCTCTCAGGGCTTGCGCACGAAGTGCGGCATCTCAGCCGGCAGTTCCACCGAAAGCTCCACGAGCCCCCTCATGGCGCCGTCCCTGATCAAAGGCGCCTGGTAAATGAGCTTTTTCAGCCCCGCCTTCTCGATGGTATAGGCGTTTGCGGCGGGTTTCTCCAGCATGGCCCGCAGCTTGCTCTTCGCCGGCTCCGGGTGGCAATCCAGCAGGCTTTTCCCCACCAGGCCGCCTCCCCCGTATTTTTCGAAAGTTTTGCGCGACCTGGCGTTCATGTAGGTTATGGTCCCGTCCCTGTCGCAGAGAGTGACCGCGAAACCGGCGTCTTCGGCCCAGTCTTCCATTCGTTCCTCCGTCCCGTCCCCGGTTTATTATAAAATATCGGCATGCCCGAATCCTCCGTCCTCAGGATATCCTCCGCCAGGCGCAGCATCCGCAAGTACCGCCCCGACCCCGTCCCCCGCGAACTGCTGGACGTATGCCTTGAGGCGGCGCGGCTGGCCCCGTCGGCCTGCAACGCCCAGCCCTACTCCTTCATCGTCGCCGACGATCCCGCGCTTAAAGACAAGCTCGCCTCGGCCGCTTTCGGCGGCGTCTACTCGGCCTGCAGATTCGCCGCGGCGGCCCCGGTCCTGGTAGCGATAACCGGCAGGCGGCAGAATCTCACGGCCTGGATCGGCAACCAGGTGCAGGATATAAATTTCCGCTACATGGACATGGGCATAGCCGGCGAACATTTCGTCCTCGCCGCGCGCGAGCTGGGCCTTGGCACCTGCTGGCTCGGCTGGTTCGACAAAAAAGGCGCGGCGAAAGCGCTGGGCCTGCCTTCGGGCGAACGGCCGGAGATACTCATAAGCGTCGGCTGGCCAGGCGAGGAGCCCGCGGCGCGCAAGCGCAAGTCGCCCGACGAGTTCAGGCGCTACAACCCCGGTTTATGAAAAGACCCGCGTTGATCATCGCCCTGCTGTTCTGCGCCGCGGCGGTCCGCGCCCAGGCGCCCGCCGTCACCGATTGCGGCGCGGCCCCCGCCGCCGACGCCTGCGCGGCGAAGCCGAGGACCGCCGACATCTTCGGGCTGCCCGCCCCCTCCACTCAAGATTCCCGGGCGGCCGGGAAAGACGGCCTGCCGATAAAACGCCCTTCCCTTACCGACGACACCCGGCCCGCCGGAAGTCCCGGCCCGGCGGCGAAGCGCAGGACCTCGGCCCCTGAGCCGCCGGCCGGTGCGCCGGCTGAAAGCGAGGGGAAACATCCCGTAGAGATCGGAGAGATCCCGGATTTTTCGCCGCTCGAACGCGCTTCCACCTCTCTCCATATATGGCTCGGTCTCGCCCTGGCGCTGCTGGCGCTGTCCGAGGCTTTCGCCGCCGACAACCCGGGCCGAGCGAAGATCTCCCTGGCCGGCTGCGCGCTGTCGGCCGCCCTGGCCCTCGGCGCCCTGGCCGCGTCGGCGGCCGCACTGGGCCCCGCGGCGAGGGAACTGCTCGCCTTCAGGCCCGGCTTCCTGCTTTATTACGCCGCCGCCCTGCTGGCGGCCAGCGCCGCGCTGTCGCAGCTCCTAAGCCGGCACTCCGGGAAAGGGGCCGGGTTCTGGGGCGGCGCGGCCGCCTTTTTCCTGGCCGCGGCCGGGGCCGTGCTGCTGGCGGTACAGGCCAGGGTCAATCCGGAGGCCGCCACCGCCGTAATGGCCGGGCATGTCCCGGTCGGCGCCGCGCTGCTGGCGGCCGGCGCGGCCCGGGCCTTCCTCCTCTTCACGTCCGCCGGGCCGGCGCGCGCGGCCCTGCCGGTATTCCTCTTCATCGCCGCCGCCATGTCGGGGCTGTACAGGGAAAGCCCGGACGCCTTCTCGCTCCATTTCTCCACCATGACCGGCGCCGCCGGCGAACAGCCGGCCGACGGCGCGGAAAAAGCGGCTGCGGGAAGGACCAATGAAGAAGCTGCTGATAAGAAGGGCCCTCGCGGTTGACCCCGCGCTGGGCCCGGAGAGGGTCCGCGACCTTCTCGCCGAGAACGGCAGGATAACCCGGATATCCGCGAGCATTACCCCGCCGCGCGGCTGCGTCGTCGTCGACGCGCGCGGCAAGTGGCTCTTTCCCGGTTTCATAGACGCTCACGCTCACGCCAGGGAACCCGGCGGCGGGAAGGCCGAGGACTTCCGCAGTTTCGGACTGGCCGCGGCCGCGGGCGGCGTGACAACCGCCCTGGCCATGCCCAACACTTCGCCGGCCTGCGATTCCCCCGGGCTGCTGGAAAAACTCCGGGCGCGCGCGCGGAAAAAATGTTCCGTCAACCTCCTCTTCGCCGCCGCCCTCACCAGGGGACGCGCCGGGCGTCAGCTCACGGACATGGAAGAACTGGCCGCCGCCGGCGCCTCCGCTTTCACTGACGACGGCGGCTGGCTGTCCGACAGGCGCCTGCTCGAGGAAGCCCTGCGCCGGGCCTGGGACATGGACCTGCCCGTGCTTCAGCACCCGGAGGACTTCTCCGTCACGGGGAGGGGCGTCGTCAACCTCGGCCCCGTCTCACGCCGGCTCGGGCTGCCGGGCATAAGCCGCGCCGCCGAAACGTCGGCGGTCAAGGCCGACCTTTCCTCGCTTCGCAGGGCCGGCGGGCGGCTCCACCTTCAGCACCTGAGCTGCGCCGGCTCGGTCGAACTGGTCCGCCGCGCCAGGGCGGCGGGGCTGCCGGTGACGGCCGAGACCTGCCCCCATTACATCGCCCTGACGGAGGACGACGTGCCCGCCGGCGGAACGGACATGAAGATGAAGCCGCCGCTGCGCGCCGAAGCCGACAGGCGCGCCCTTATAAAGGGCCTGGCCGACGGGACGATAGACATGGTCGCCACCGACCACGCCCCGCATCCGCCCGAAGAAAAAGCTAAGGACCTGCTCCGCGCGCCTTTCGGCGTCATCGGCCTGGAGACGCTGGCGGGGGCCTGCCTGACCCACCTCTATTTCGCCGGCCATCTCGGCCTCGGCCGGCTGGCGGAGCTGCTTTCGTCCAACCCGGCCCGGCTGCTGGGACTCCACTCGAAAGGTTCTCTGGCGCCGGGCATGGACGCCGACCTTGCGCTCGTCGACCCGTCGGCGGAATACCAGGTGAAGCCGATTTTCTTCTCCAGGTCGTCCAATTCCCCTTTCAAAGGCCGCCGCCTGCGCGGCGCCGTATGGCTGACCGTCGCCGGCGGCAGGATCGTTTTCAGGAGGAAGAGCTGATGGGATTCCTCTACGAGAAACTCGCCAAGCCGGCGCTGTTCCTCCTGGACCCCGAGACCGCCCACAACGCGGCAGTTCTGGCCGCGCGCGCCGGCGGGGCGCTGAAACTGCCGGCCTGGGCCGCGCGGCTGGCCTGCGCCGCGCCGCAGAAGCCCGTGCGGGTGGCGGGGATAGATTTTCCCAATCCCGTCGGACTGGCGGCCGGCTTCGACAAGGACTGCGAATGTTATCCCTTCCTGGAAGAGCTGGGCTTCGGCTTCCTGGAACTGGGCACGGTCACGCTGCGGCCGCAGCCGGGCAATCCCAGGCCCCGGCTTTTCCGCCTGCCGGAAAAACGGGCGCTGCTCAACAGGATGGGGTTCAACAACCGCGGAGCGCTGGCGGCGGCGGAGAAGCTCCGGCGCCTGGGGCGCGGACGGGTCCCGCTCGGCGTGAACATCGGCAAGAACGCCGACTGCCCGCTGGACCAGGCGCGTGAAAACTACCTGGAGGCGTTCAAGGTCCTTTATCCCTACGGCGACTATTTCGCCGTCAACATAAGCTCCCCCAACACTAAGCAACTGCGCGAGCTTCATCGTCCGGAGTACCTGGAGCCCCTGCTCGACGCCCTGCTCGGCTTCGCCGCCGCCCAGCCGTCCGGGAAACCGGTATTCGTCAAGCTGGCGCCGGATCTGGAGCCGGCCGAGATAAAGGCCTGCGCGCGCCTCGTCGCCGGGAAAGGCGCGGGTCTCATAGTCTCCAATACCACCGTCGGGCGCGAGGGGCTGGAAAGGCGCTGGGAGCACGAGGCCGGCGGCCTCAGCGGCTCCCCCCTCGCGGAAAAGGCCCGCGCCGCTCTCGGCGCCGCCCTGGACGGCGCCGCCGGCGCTGTCCCCGTCATCGCCTCCGGCGGAGTGATGACGCCGGAGGAAGCCGCCGCCCGGCTGCGGGACGGCGCCGCGCTGGTGCAGGTCTATACCGGGCTCGTCTACGGCGGGCCTTTCTTCGTGAAGGACATACTAAAATACCTGGACAGCAAGGAGCCGGCCGATGCCTGAGACCAAGCTTATCATAGCGCTGGACGTGCCGACGATGGAAGCGGCCCGGGCCGCGCTCGACGGGATGAAAGGGCTGGGGGTCTATTACAAGGTGGGGCCGGCCCTCTTCACCGGCGCCGGGCCGGCCTGCGTGGAGCTGGCCAACAGGTACGGCCGCGGCGTCTTCCTCGACCTCAAGCTGCACGACATCCCCAACACGGTGAAAAGCGCCGTGGAGCAGGCGGCCCGCCTCGGCGTGTTCTCGCTCTCGGTGCATTCCTCAGGCGGGCCCGACATGCTGCGGGCCGCCGCCGCCGTGCCGGGCAGGCCGAAGCTCTGGGGGATAACCGTCCTGACCAGCTTCGACGAAGCTTCTTTCGCCCGAGTCGGTTTCCGCGCCGGCGCGGCGGAGACCGCAGATTCCCTGGCCGGGCTGGCCCGGGAGTGCGGTCTCGACGGCGTCGTGGCCTCCCCCAACGAGGCCGCGCGCTTGCGCGCGGCGCTCGGCCCGGCCGCGGAGATAATCACGCCCGGCATACGGCGCGCCGCCGGCGGGGACGATCAGAAAAGGACGATGACGCCAGCCGAAGCCGCGGCCGCGGGAGCCGATTACATCGTGGTCGGCCGACCGGTGCTGGGCGCGCCCGACCCTGCCGCGGAGGCCGCGGCCATACTGGAGGAGATATCGTGAAAAAAGACCTTCTCGCGGCGTTAAAGGAGAACGGGGCCCTGCTCACCGGCCATTTCCTGCTCTCGTCGGGGCTGCACAGTCCCGACTACGTGCAATGCGCGCTGGCGCTTAAAAGCCCGGCGCGGGCGCGCGAATACGGACGGGGCCTCGCCGCGCTCTGGTCCGGCCCCCGGCCGGACGCGGTGCTCTCCCCCGCGATGGGCGGCCTGATAATCGGGCACGAGACCGCCGCGGCCCTGGGCGTCGACTTCTTATTCGCCGAGCGGCAGGAGGGGAAGCTCACGCTGAGACGCGGTTTCTCGCTGCCGCGCGGCTCCTCCGTCGTGATAGTCGAGGACGTCTTCACCACCGGCAAGTCCACCATGGAGACGGCGGAGCTGGCCGGCGGGCTGGGAGCGAAAGTCCTGGGGGCGCTCTCCATGATCGACAGGACCGGCGGCCTTTCCTTCCCCTTCCCTTCCGCCAGCCTGCTCAGGCTGGGGCTGACCGTCTACGATCCGTCCGACTGCCCGCTCTGCGCCACCGGCGCCGCGCTGGTCAAGCCCGGCTCGCGGGAAGGAGGGGTTAAAAATGCGCGCTGAGATATTATTGGCCGTCCTCCTGCTGCCGGCGCCGGCCGCGGCCCAGTCCTTCATGCAGTCGAGCTCCTGCCATTTCGAGCCCGGGCCGGGCCTGAACGCGTCCCTCAGGAAGGAAGGCGAGGACCCGGTCAGGATACGGCTCAAGCGCCAGCCCATGACCACCTACGTGTCGGAACAGTGCGGCCTTGTCGCGCTGGTGGGCGGTTTCGACGGGGTCGACATGTCCATAAACGCCGTGGACGTCTACTCCTCCACGGGCGGGTTCCTGGCCTCCACCAGGGTGAAGATGGAGAACATGGGGGGCGCCGGGTTCAACCGGGAAGGGACTCTTTTCATGTACGCCTACCAGGTGCGCGACACGGGCGGGGTCTCGGTGTTCAGCATGGAGACCGGCGAGCGCCTTTGGAGCAAGCCCTTCCCCGGCAGGGCGCTGGAAGTCAAGCTTTCCGGCGACGGCCGGCGCATCGTCGCCCTGACCGAGACGCCCTGGGAGAACGACGGCCGCACGTTCCGCGTCGCCATGTTCTCCATCGAGGGCAAGGAACTGTGGCGGGACGAGTTCCGCTCCCCTTATACGCCCGCCTTCGACACTTTCGAGCCGGACCTGAGGAAGTTCGACATACGCGTGAGGCATATACGCCTCGGCGTGCCGGACGGCATAAAGATGAAGCAGATGCGGAAATACCGCTGGGACGGGAGCAGGCTGAAGAAGGAGCTTATCGACTATTCAGCCGACGAACATAAGCCTGTCAAAAAAAAGAAGGGCGCCGAAGACCGCCAGCACGACGCCGGCGGCGATCTCGACCTTGCGGACCCCTCCCCGGAAGCGGGCGAGTAGCCCGAACACCGGCACCGTCAGCCAGGCGGCGGCCAGGAACGGCGCCGCCAGGCCCAGCGAATAGACGAACAGCAGGGCCATCCCCCTGACCGGCTCCTGGCCGGCGGCCAGCACCAGTATCCCCGACAGTATCGGCCCGATGCAGGGCGACCAGCCCAGCGCGAAGGCGAAGCCCATCAGGAAAGCGCCGTAATGCGTGCCGCTGAATTTTTTGAGCGGCACGCGCTTTTCGTAATTGAACACCCGCAGGCTGAAAACCCCGGCCATCTGCAGCCCCATCACGAACATTAGGACCCCGAGGGCCTTCATGATGGGCCCGCGCCAGGCGTCGAGCAGCATGCCGACGGCCGAGGCGGCCGCGCCCAGCAGGGAGAAAGCGATGGCGAAACCGGCGCAGAAGAGCAGCGCGCCCTGCAGGACCCGGCCCGAGAGCCTCCCCTCCGAATCTTTGAGCAGCTCCGCGGCGGAATAGCCGCTTATCAGCGACAGGTAGCCGGGCAGCAGCGGCAGTATGCACGGGGAAAGAAAGGACGCCGCGCCGGCGCCGAAGGCGGCCAGGAACTGCGTCACCGGGCCTTACCCCCGCGCCGCAGGGACTTACGTCCCGCGCGGGCGTCAGCTTTCTTACGCTCCGAATAACGGACTATCTTCATCGGGGGCCTGGCCGGCGAAGGCCAATGCGCCGTCTCGACGCATTTCATTATCTCCCCCATCCGGCCCTGCGCGGAGAGGATCAGGTCGCAGACCTCGCGTACGGCGCCGAGCCCCCCCTCCTTGCGGGCGGTGAAATGGGACGCGGCTTTGACCTCCGGCAGGGCGTTGGCCGGCGCGCAGGCCAGCCCCGCCCGCCGCAGCAGAGGTATATCGGTCCAGTCGTCGCCGATATAGGCCAGTTCCCGGGGGGTCAGCCCCTCGGCGGCCAGTATCTCCTCCATCGGGACCAGCTTGGACAGGAAGCCCAGGTAGGCGTAGGTCATGCCGAGCTGCGCGGCGCGCTCTTCGGTGCCCGGGGATTCGCGGCCCGTTATGACGCCGGTCCTTATGCCGAAATTATTGAGCAGCCGCAGGCCTATGCCGTCGAGGGCGTGGAAGGCCTTGAATTCCACCATCCGCCCGTCGCGGCCGGGGATGTAGTACATCTTGCCGTCGGTCAGCACGCCGTCCACGTCCATCAGCACTATCTTTATCCCGCGCGCGCGCGCGGCCAGGTCCTTCTTGTTCACGCAGCCTCCGCCTTCCATTTTTCCGCAAGGGCCAGCTCGGCCTTGCGCCCGGCGTAATTCTCCGGCGCCGGGCCGGTATATCTCATCAGGAACCATTCTATGGTCTCTTTAAGCGTCCGCTCGGCCGGCGACGGCCGCCAGTCCAGCTCCCTGAGGGCTTTCGAAATGTCCAGGGTGAAATCCCCCCCGCCGGACAGCGGAGAAGCGGCGGCCTTCCAGCCGTTCTCCTTCAGCCATTCCTTCGGCGGCGTCAGGATCTCGGCCTCCCGGTGCATTATCCTGGCCGAGAGCTTGACGAAATCCTCCAGCGACAGGACTTCCCCCCCGGCGATGTTGTAAGCGGCGCCGGGCGCCGCCCCGCTGGTCAGCAGGGCCGAGAAGGCGGCGGCCAGGTCACCGGAGAAAGCGTAGCTCGCCCGGAAAGCGGCGCCGGGCAGGAACAGCGGGCCGCCGTCGGCCAGCCGCAGCCAGTAGGAATAGGCGCGCAGAGTGTGGTCCCGGGGGCCGATGACGACCGGAGGCCTCACCATCAGCACCGGGAAAGATATCTTTTCCGCGGCGTTAAGGAAAACCTTCTCGGCCTCCGCCTTGCCCGCGGCGTAATCGTAATAGGGCGTGCGGCGCGGCTCCGCTTTCGGGGGAAGCAGGGCCGTCATGTTCTCCCTGTAAGGAGTAGGAGCCGCCTCCAGAGTCGAATAGACGGCCGCGGAACCGGTGAAAACATAGAGTCCGACCCGGCCGCTGAACACGCGAACGGCCTTTTCGGCGTCGGCGGCGCTATAGCAGATATTGTCTATCACCGCGTCCCAGCGGTCCACCGACATCCGCACCAGGTCGGCCTCGACCGTGCGGTCGCCGCGGGACTGCCTTATATCCAGATGCAGACCGGGAGCCGGGCAGCGGCGGGAGAAAACGGTGACCTCATGGCCGGCCTTCTGAAGGAGGTTGGCCGTTTCGAGGCCGAAAAAGCTTGTGCCGCCGAGTATAAGTATTTTCATGATCGGAGCTGCCCTCTTTCCTTATTATATTAAGGCCGCGGGGCGCCGGTCAAACCCAAGACTGGTTAACTATTGTTAACCGACTCCTAGCCGCAGCAAAAGCACCGCCCCCCGACTCTTGATTCACCCGGTGCTTCATATGCTAATATGGTTAACATAGGTTAACAATGCCCGGAGACATGCTTTCCATCCCCGAAGCGGCCGCGATACTCGGAGTATCGCGGATAGCCGTTTTCAAGCGCGTCAAGAGCGGCTCCATTCCGGCTTTCAGGGTGGGCCGCTCCTGGGCGATAGCCCGGGCCGATCTGCGCGCCGCGAGCCCCCGCCCAGGCCCGGCCGCGGCGGCACGCAAACCGAAGGATACGCTCACCCCCCCCGTCACTCAGCCGGCGCCAACGCCGCCGGAACACCCCGAAGAACTCGACTCCATGGGCTGGGACTAAAAGGCCGGCGCGGCCGCAGGGTTGCCAGCGCCGTCTTTTCAAAGTATAATTGCCGGGCATGGAAAAGGATTTTTTCGAAGAGCTGCAGGACCAGCTCAAGGCGCTTAAACAGCGCCAGGGAGGCAAAATGGAAAAGGATTTCAGCGGCAAAGTACTGGCCGGCATGATAGGGCTTTTCGCCGTCATGTTCTTATTCTCGGCCTATTTCATAGTGAAGCCCGGCGAAGTGGCGGTAAAGACCCGCCTGGGCAAGATAATAGATTCCTACGACGAGGGCATAAAATTCAAGCTGCCCTTCCTCGAGGACATAACCCGGTTCTCGATACAGATACAGCGCGCGGACATAAAGTCCCAGGCCTTCTCCAAGGACCTGCAGACGATGAACGTGCACCTGGTGGTAAATCACCGCATACAGAAGGACACCGTGGTCAGCATCTTCCGCAACCTGGGGCCCAACTATGTCAATTCCATAGTGGACCCCACGGTGCAGGAGATCTTCAAGTCCATAGCGGCCAAGTTCTCCGCCGAGAAGATAATAGGCGAACGCGCCCTGCTCGTCCAGGAGATCAATGAGGCGGCCAAGGTGAAGCTGATGGAGAAGGAGATCATCGTCACCGACATCTCCGTCGTGGACCTGGACTTCACCGACCAGTTCCTCAAGGCCGTAGAGGACAAGCAGGTGGCCGAGCAGCAGGCCAAGATGGCCGAAAAACTCGTCGAGAAGTCGAAACGGGAGGCCGAGTCCATGATAGCCAAGGCCAAGGGCGAGGCCGAGTCCCTGCGCCTGCAGCGCGAGCAGGTCACCACGCAGATGATAGAACTGCGCAAGGTGGAGGCACAGTTGAAAGCCATCGATAAATGGAACGGCGTTCTCCCCCACTATACGGGCGGCGGCGCGGTCCCGTTCATTTCCATGGAAGCGGGGAAGACCAGGTAACCCCCCCTTCCTTTTCTAGATAAAAAACCCGGCCATCG
>JAVHLJ010000042.1 GCA_031082205.1 Elusimicrobiales bacterium | reverse complement strand
GATGGCCGGTTCCGCGGGCTGGGCCGTATGGACGGTGAAGGACGCCTCCGCTCCCGCCCCGGCCGCCGCGGAGGCGGCCGGGATCAAATGGGAGCCGTATTCGGCGGCGGCTCTCGACGGGTACCGCCGCGAGGGCCGCCCCGTTTTCCTGGATTTCACCGCCGACTGGTGCCTGACCTGCCAGGTCAACGAGCGCGCCGCCCTGCGCGACGCGGCGGTGCTGGAAAGGTTCGGGCGCTACGGCGTGGCCGCGCTCAAGGCCGACTGGACGAGGCGCGACCCGGAGATAACCCGCGCCCTGGCCGCCCACGGGCGCAGCGGCGTGCCGCTCTACGTCCTCTACGCGCCCGGCCGGGAGCCCCGGCTGCTGCCGGCCCTGCTCACGCCGGGGATAGTTCTGGAAGCGCTGGATTCGGAATTTGGGAATGGAAGTCAAGGAGGGAAACCATGAAAAGAACGATACTGTCCGCCGCGGCGGCTCTGCTGCTGGGCGGAGGAGCCTGGGCCGCGCCAAAGGATAAGGCGGACATCGGCAAACCCGCGCCGGCCTTCACCGCCACGGACATCGGCGGGAAGAAGGTCTCGCTATCGGACTACAAGGGCAAGTTCGTGGTCCTGGAATGGACGAATTACGGCTGCCCCTTCGTCAAGAAGCATTACGGGGCCGGCAATATGCAGGCCCTTCAGAAAGAGGTGCTGGCCAAGGACGGCGTCTGGCTGACCATAGTCTCGTCCGCCAAGGGCAAGCAGGGCTACATGACGGCCAAGGAATGGGGCCCCGCCGCCAAGGAGCAGGGCTCGTCCGGCGCGGCCATACTGCTGGACCCGGAAGGCAAGGTCGGCCGGCTTTACGGCGCGGCCACCACGCCGCACATGTATATCGTGGACCCGAAGGGGACGCTGATATACAAGGGCGCCATAGACGACAAGCCCACGGCCAAGCCGGAGGATATACCGGGCGCGGTCAACTATGTCAGGAAGGCGCTGGCGGAGGCGATGGCCGGCAAGCCGGTCTCGGAGCCTTCGACCAAGCCCTACGGCTGCTCGGTGAAGTACAAGTAAGGCCGGCCGCCGCTGAGGCGACGGAGGGGGTGGGGGGACGGAGCGGGAGGGGTCTTGACATCCTCCCGCAGGTCTGCAACACTGTTTTCAGGAGCGACCCGCCTTCAAATTCTTCCGCACCGTCACGGCCTCAATGTCACTTGCGGGCTCTGGAGAGTCAAGGAAGCCGCGGTATGACAAAAGCCCTTTTTTTCCTGTTTTTGTTCCCGTCCGTGTCTTTTGCGGCGTTCGACACCTGGCTGGCCCAGGATCTCAAGGCCAAGAACTCTTTCGTTCTCAAAACCCACACGAGAATCTGCGCTTTTGTCCCCGGCGGCTGTACCGCCTGGGTCGACAAAGTTACGGGCATTTACGTCGCCGGGCGCGATGGAAACGCCATTTATCGGCTTACTTCGTCCGGTGACAGCAGGCTTCGCCCCTGGGTTTATCCCGGCGGTTCATGGTCTTACGGCGGGGGCTCCTGGTCCGTCACATCTTCCGGCTTTGGGATCTCATACAACGGCCGACTGTGCATGCGCAACTGGGGCCCTTTTGGAATAAGGGCGGCTAAAATGACCTGGACCGGGCCCGCGCCCGACCGGGCGGCCATGTGCAACTTTTCCCCCACCACCGCATGGCCCGCCGACTGGGGGCCGTCCTGGTTCGACACTCACGTATGCAGCGGCGAATACGATTTTCTGGGACGCTACGAAGTCCGGTTCGGCGGCGATGACACCCGGCACTTCACTGTTTTGACCTGCAATCAAAGCTTCGAGCTCGGAGCCTTTCCGGAGTACCGGGCCGACGAACTTTCCTGCCCCCGCCCCGCCGCAGATTTCGATAATCATTCAGTAGTGGACGAGTTGCGTGCCGGCTATTCCGCGCTGGCGGCGTCCAGCGTGGCCCATGAACGCGACTATGCGTCCGCGATACGGACCGATGTCGACAAGGCGGTGGAGTATCTGACCGAAGGGGTCGTTTCCACCGGGTCGGTCGCCACCGGCAATTACTTCCCGAACCCTTTCTCCGGTGCCGCCTCCACGGCCCCGATGTACACGCTTGAGAACGCCGACAGCGGCGGCCAGACCTGGCTTACCGGCACGGCCTTGCCGCGAAATTTCAGTGTGGCGGTAAAAAATAGCGACGGGAGCCTGGTATCCGGGCATCCCGTGACATTTTCGGTGACGGCGGCGCCCGCGTCCGACTGGTCATTTCTTCCCGGCGAACCCGGCCAGCCGGTGACGCTGGACAGCGTGAACGGTATCGCGGAAACCGGATTCAAACTGGGCACAACCCCCGGTGAATACCTGATGAGCGCGTCTTGCCCTGATTGTTGCCCTAAAGTAACGTTCACGGCCTCCGCCCTGACGACCGCCCAGGTTACGGAACTGCGCCCCCATAACTGTGATTCCACCGGATATATAGGAACACCTCTTCTGGACAGCGTCCGCGTAAAAGCCGTCAATACTCTTACCGGCAACCCGGTTCCAGGGCGACAGGTGGTTTTCACCCTGGTATCCCATCCCGGGGGAACGGGAATGCTCCTTCTGCCATCCGCTCCCGATCCCGCCGCCACTAATCTTATGGGTATAGCGAAAGCCGCGCTCACACTCGGCTCCATACCCGGCAACTACCGTGTAAGCGCGGTCTGTCAAAGCTGCGAAGCGGGGCAGGAGGCCGTCTGCGATATTGAGGCCTTACCAACTCCCGAGAAATACGATATTGTCCCCGGAGTATCCCCTCTTGTACTCAAAAAATCCCCTATCGCGGTCGTCGTAACGCCGGAGACGGTCCCTCCGGGAAATTCGGCGGACATCATCGCAAGGGGGCCGCCCGGCATCACACTTCTCGCTTCCGTGGAGCCGGTCCCGAACACCGGCGGGCATCAGCACACGAACCATGTGAGGCCGGCGGGAACGATAGCTCCCGCGTCCGGGGTTTTGAACAGCGAAGGGGAAGTCCCTTTTACCTACACCGCCGGCGAGGTCGGCGGACAGGAACGTCTTATATTCCGCGTCTCCGGCTCGGCCGACTACGGCGACGCGGTGATACTGGTGAGCGTGCCGGGCCTGGAGCGCCTTGGCCCGGGCCCGGACTACTATCTCTCGGGGGAAACCCCGACCCATCCCTCCAATCACTATGGGACGGAGCTTCTGCGGGGGGAAATACCTAATATCGCCAGGGCTTATACCGACATATATGGAGCTTTCCTGCGCGTTGACGATATGAGCCTTATAAACGGCGGGCTTTTTGATGTGTGCGGCAATTGGAACACTTCGGGATGCCCCCGAAATCCGGGCGGCGGGCACTCGACCCACCGTGAGGGGAGAAACGCTGATTTTGGATATCATCACCTAACAAATGCCCGAAGATTGGAGCGTGTTCCCGATATGTACACGCGCTTAAGGAACATACTGACCACACATCCTGAAATCCAATGCCGGACAACGTATCCCGGTTCACATATTGAGTGTCCATAAGGAGAATATCGTGAAGAAGGGCGTGTTAATCGTTATTGGGTTTTTTCTATCGCCAGGACTGCTCTTTGCCGAAGAAAAGACGCTCTGGAAGAAAGGCGACCCGTTGCCCCCTTTAACTATTCCCATGTCCTGGCCCAAACTGGAAGAAGTTGAAGTGAAAGGATACGCGGAATTTCAGAATAACGTATTTGCCTACAAATACGATGTTTACAATTCGACACGTAATTTGTTCCCGCTTTATCACCTCGCGGTCGACGTTCGTGTAAACCCGGAAAGCCATCCTTTTTCCACGCAATGCGTCACGCCCCAACATAGCGGGACCCAGCATGATGCAGCAATAATAGAAGCCCCGCGGGTGGAAATATCGGGAGTATCCTCCCCTGACAAATGGCACCCCGTGGTGCTTCTGAAACCCAGTGGGACCACCCTTTATGGTGCATGGAGTGCCGGCTGGACTGGCGAAGGATGGGACCTGGCGTCTTCACTCTTACTACGCCCCGGCGAAATTGCCGGAGGCTTTACAATGACTACACAAATCCCAGTCGGCATACGGTATTTTAGGGTGGAGGCATTATTAAACCCGGATTTCGACCATGGCTTAATGAACATTCCGTACGAACGGCATAGTTTCTATCTCGATTCCCCCGATTTTAACGCCGAAATAAACAAGGGCGTAGAATATCTCGGCAAAACCATAGCGCCGGTGGCCCCGCCGGAACCGTTCACCGTCAGTTCCTGGACGACCAGGATGGAGGCCGACGCCATCGAGGCCCGCGCGCTGGGCTGGATAAAGACGGACAAACAGCTTTCGGACATCATGGGGCTTATCGCTGAGCTGAAGACGGAAGAACTGAAGAAGCTCAGGAACGCGGTTAAAAAAATAGAGCGATACGTCCTGTCGGAGAAGAACAAAGGCTCTATGACCGACGAGGCCGACGCGCTGATAAGACTCAACGCTCAGTATCTGTTGCGCAGATCGGAGAACCCGGGGAACCGGGACTAGCGGTCGGGAGAAGAGGAACACGATTATGATCGCACGGAACCTATTGCGAGGACTCTTCCTCCTGCCGATATTCCTTTCATTCCGGATCTATTCGTATGCCCTGCGGACAGATCCCGATGTGGTCGAGCCCGGAGACAGGCTGAGTTTCGCCATCCCGACAACCAATCCTGTGAACGCTCCCGGCTCACTGGAAAATGTCAGCGTACACGTAACGAGCGCCCCTTTCTGGCTCGGCCAACTGGCCACTTCCAGGACCGGCCCGCTTATGATCCTTCCGGGAGAAACGGAGAATTTCCGCCTGGACTTCGAAGTTGAGCCGGGGTTTTCCCCGGAAAACCAGTTTGCGGAACTTAAGGTCGAGATCCGGACCGAGACCGCCGGCCTGAACGCGGAGAAATTCGTCTGGCATTTCCGCACGTTCAATGCGTTCAAAACTTATGTCGCCGAGTGTCTCGACGAAGCCGGAGGATCGTACGGGGGCGCTCTTTCCCCGGACACGCATCCGCCCGACTCCTATTTGTTTTTTGACGGGCCGTATTATCAGGATGAAAGCGGGAACATTTTCATCTCGACACGTACCGGCATTGTCGTCGACTCCATCGACGCCTTTGTCGAGAACGCCTATGTTTCGGAATCCGGGTTCAGCGGGTACGCTCTGGACGCCGTTCCGTCGGATTTTACGCAACTCACTCCTTTTATCAGCAGCATCACGGTACTGGACGGAGGGTCTCATTACATCGTTTATGCGAGTTCGGACTACGCTGGAAACATCGAGACATTTAAAGTTTCTTCCTTTACTGTTGACGCAGCCGCGCCGGTCATAACGATCTCCTCGCCGGCGGCCGGGGAAGTGTTCACCGCAGGCCACGACACCGCTGCTATCGCGTTCTCCGTCACGGACGACCATGACCCAGCTCCGTTCGCCGAGGCTTTCCTGGTACAGGCGGAGGATACCGGCTCGCCGCGCGGCGAGAAGCCCGCCGTTATCCCGGTCGCCAGCGGACAATCTTTCGACCCGCTGGAGCTCGACGACGGCGTCTGGGAACTGACGGTAAGCGCTACCGATTTCGTCCTCAACGCGGGCTACGCCTCGGGCGGGTTATTCGAGGTGGGCCATGCGACCCGGCCCGCCGTTACCGTACGTCTGGAGCCGGCCACGCTCAATCTCAAGAGCCAGGGGCAGTACGTGAGCGCTTACCTGGAGCCCGCCGAAGGCCTCCTGCCGGAGACCCTGCGCATAACCGCGGTCAACGGCCGGCCTATTACGCCCATATCGCCGGTGCTCGAACGGGTCGGCAAGAACGGCAAGTACAAGCATGTCTCGGTCGGCGACGCCGACGGCGACGGCATCGAGGACCTGTCGGTGAAATTCGACCGGGCCGCACTGATCGCGGTGATAAGCGCCGGCGAACAGGTCTCGATCACGCTGGAGGGCGGCTTCGGGGACGGCGGTTCGTTCAGCGCGGAAACTTTCATCCGCGCGATATCGCCGGGCCGGGCGCCCGCCGGGACCAACAGCGTGATAACGCATCCTTTCGCGCGGCTGGAACTGCCCAAAGAGTCCCTCAAAGCGGATGCGGATATAAGCATCGCCCGCCTCGGCGCGGAGCCGCCGCTGCTCGACAGGCACAAGAACAGCGCGGCGCTGAAGCACGGCCTCAAGCGGCTGGGTAAACCCTATGAATTCGGCCCCGCCGGCCTCAGGTTCGACAGGCCGGTCGCGATAACGCTGCCCTACGATAAAGTTGCGGTGGACGCCGGCGAAGAGGCCAGGCTGGCGTACTGGAACGCCGCCGCCGGGCGCTGGGACCTGCTCCCGTCGGAAGCGGACGCGCTGGCGGGGACGGTCACCGGCTGGACCGATCACTTCTCGGTATACCAGGTGCTGGCGGCCCCCGCGCCCGCGCAGACCGGCACCGATGGAGAAGGCGCGCCGCCGGAAGAGGAAAGTTCCCCGGCTTCCGGGCCGGACGAGGCGTTCAGGCTGGGCGAGGTTTATGTGTTCCCCAATCCCGCGCTGCGCGGGGCCGCGCCGACCTTCCATGTAGAATGCGGCGTGGCCGACAGCGTCAGGATCGCCATATTCACCGTTTCAGGCAGACGCGTTCACGAGCATACGATCAGCGGCCTTCCCGCCGCGATAACCGACGGCAATGGATTGTCATATGCCTATGAGTACGCCTGGCGCGACCATATACCGAGCGGCGTGTACTATTACCTCATCGAGGCGGCAAAGGCCGGGCAGAAGCTTAGGAAGACCGGCAAATTCGCGGTGGTGAGGTGATATATGTTCAACCGCGTGATATACCTGCTGTCCCGGCCATGGGCCTTCATACCGATGGTCTTGTTCATCCTGATGCCCTCGGCCAAGGTCAGTTCCGCCCTTGAAAGCGGCGCGGAATTCCTGCGCATAGGCTCGGATGCGCGTGCCTCTTCGATGGGCGGGGCCTATACGGCGGCGGCTAATGATGTGAGTGCCATACACTATAACCCGGCGGGTCTGGCCGCGGTGAACGGGGCGGAACTGGGGCTTAGCCACGCTAAATGGCTGATGGATGGCAGTTACAACTTCGTGGGTTTGGCCATGCCCGTTAAGAACGCGCGCGGGATGGTTATGGGACTGGGCATAACCCGCCTTTCGTCCGGCGATATCGAGGGCAGGAGCGCGGACAGAAACGCCTCTGGCGGTTTCGGCGCCTATGACCAGTCGGTGAGCCTGTCATTGGCAAAACGGATGGGCCGCAACGGCTTCGGGATGACGGCCAAGTACATAGAAAGTTCAATAGCGGGCATAAAGGCCCGGTCGGTGGCCGCGGACCTGGGTTATACAAGGGCCTTCACCGGCCGGGGGGCCGGCACCATTGCCGGTTCGCCGGTATCATTGGCGCTGGCGGTGCATAACCTGGGCGCGCCGATGAAGTACATAGACCAGGAGGACCCTCTGCCGCTGACCCTGTCGGCGGGGCTGATGATAGGCGTACTCCCCGGCGTTAACCTGGCGCTGGACGCCAGCCGGCTGGTGCATGACGGCGAGACATCTTTCAGTATCGGCAGCGAATATGTCGCCCTGCCGGGGCTGTCACTGCGGTCGGGCTACCTAGCGGAGACGGGTGCGTCCAGCCTGGGTCAGGGCGGCGGTTTCAACGCGGGCGTGGGCATAATGCTGATGGACGCGCGGCTGGACTACGCGGTGACGCCATTCGGGGAACTGGGCGCCCCCCAGAGGATAAGTTTTAAAAAAAAGTTCTGAAATCCGTAGGAAGAGCGAGGTGGGCTTTGTCACCCTCCCCGCTTTTTTATATAATGTAAGGGCAGTAGTTTACCGTATCTTACAAGCCGGCGCGTTTCCATAAATCACCAGAACAACGCGCCCGGTGATGTCCCGAAGGCGAAGGCCGAGGGCGCGCTAGTCTTCCACCCACCATCGGAACTGGCACAAAGTATCGGGAATATAGAAGTTTATATTTCGGAGGCTCGTGCTTTTATGAAAATAACGCTCTACGTTACAGGTATCTCCATCCTCATGTCCGGCTCCGCTTACGCCGGCCAGCCGTCCGCGCTGGATTCGCTGCTGGCCGCGGCCGGCCCCGCCGCCGTGGAAGCCGCCGCCGCGCCCGCCGCCCCGGGCCCGCTCGTTCTTCGCAACGAGAAGGCGGAGAAGGCGCTCGCCTCCGATGTTCTGGACCTGACGCCCTCCTTCGCGGATTTCCTGGCCGCCTACGCCCTCGGCCACGGCTACGCGGTAGTCGAACTCGACGGGGCCCGAATGACCTCCAAGCGGGCGCTGCTCGCCCACGTCTCCGAAAAGCTGCGCTTTCCCGGCCCGGCCGAGAACTGGGACGCGATGATAGACCTGATAGGCGAACTGCCGCGGGTCTACGGCAGCGACCGTATAGTCGTGCTGGTGCGCGACGCCGGGCTGATCAGGCGCGCCGGCGGAGGGCTCTACGAGGACCTGCGGGACGCGGCGGAGTTCGCCTGCTCCAACGCGCGCGACTGGAGCAAGGGCGAGATCACGATAAAGTTCGCCTTCGTGGAATGACCCCTTTTCAGGGGTAGAGATAGTCCCTGCCGAAGGAGACCAGCACGGGCTGGTAGACCGAAGGGTCCATGTATATGACATGGACCCTTTTTTCGTCGCGCCATATCTCCTTGGCGGAATAGAACAGGTGCCCCGGCTTGGCCGGGGGGGTATAGACGGTCCCGGCCGCCGCGCCGCGCGGCAGGTCCGCGAAATCCCTGAAGGTCATCATCTTCACGGCCTGCTCCCGCGAGCTCATGTAGAAGACGGCGTATTCTTTACGGGAGGGGTCCCAGTTGAGCGAGACCTCTCCTCCCATGTCGTCGAAGAACAGCGCGGGCTCTCCCCGGCCCCATTTTCCCGACGGCAGCAGCCGCCGGTAGGCCGCGGCGTCCTCCACCCGGCTTTTCTTCACGCGCAGGAAGCAGAGCGCGTTGAAATTCTCGTCGCCGGCCCTGGCCGCGCGCGAGGCCAGGTAGAGATATCCGTTCCTTTCGACAACGCCGTCGCCCGCGATGAAGCCGGGCAGGTTGAACCCTTTCACGCGCTCGAACGAGATGTCCGACGGGGGGAAGTCCTTGCCTATCCTCGCCCTGGCCAGGCCCGTTCCCAGAGGCCGGAAAGCCATGGGGCCCTTGTCGCGTTCGAGATCTATGTCCATGAAATAGACATAGAGGTCTTTCTTTACCTGGACGCCGCCGGCGGCCCAGAGCCGCTTTATGAAAGGGTTCTCACCGTCGAGGTAGGGGATGGGCTGGGACGGCTTGCCGTCCTTCGAGAAGAAGTTGAACCTGAGCGCGGCCAGGGGTGCGGCGGACGACGGGACGACGGTCCAGGCCGCCGCGTTGGGCGGCATGGCCTTCATGTCGGCCGCGTCGGTGAAGTTGACGGTGGCCGTGGTGACCACGGGGCCTTTCCAGTCGCCCAGTATGGTGTCGCCGAAAGTCCAGAAGAGGAAGGCCCGGCCGTCGGGCGTCCTTACCGGTATAGGGGTCACGCCGTCCTGGCCGAGCACCGCTTCCAGGCGGGAGGGGGCGAAGACGCCCAGGTTCTCCGGTCCGCCCGCCGCCGCCGGCGCGGCGAAAGCCGCCGCCAATATCAGGGATCTCATTTTCACCTCGCCGAGAATTTAATTTCTATATCGCGGACGCCGCCCTCTTCCCTCACGGCGAAGACGGCCGCGTCGCCGGGCTTGAAGCCGGAGAGGCGCTCGGTGTAATCGCGCAGGCCTTTGACGGGGCGGCCGTCGATCGCCTCGATCACGGCCCCGGGTTTCACGCCCGCCGCGGCCAGCGGCGAGCCCGGCGTGACGTCAGCGGCGCGCACGCCCTCTCCCTGGTAAGCGAAATCGGGCATCAGCCCGGTCGAGACCCGGCGCGCGCCCGGGGCGGACGGCGCCGGGCCCCCATGCCGCGCGGCCTCTCCCGCCGACGCGGCCGGGGCGCCCGGCGGGCGCGTTATGAAAGGCGCGGTCCCGGCCAGGTAGTCCGCTATCTCCCGGACGAAAGCCGCGGAGCGGGCCATGCCGCCGTAATCGAGCTTATCCGCGGTGTCGGTAGGCTTGTGATAATCGGGGTCGGGGCCCGAGAAGAGCTGTATGCCGGGTATGCCGGCCTCGATGAAAGAGACCTGGTCGCTGGAATCCAGGTCCTCTTTCACCGCGCGATGCGGCAGTCCGGTGACGAAAGAGGCGCCGCGCAGTATATGCGGCCACTTGTCCGAGGAGGAGGCGCCCATTACCAGCGGGCCTTCCCTGCCCGTTTTTCCGACGGTGTCGAGGTTGACGGCGGCGTTGATCCGGGCCAGGCGCTCCGCGCCCAGGCTCTGCGCGAAGGCTTTGGAGCCCAGCCTGCCCTCCTCTTCCCCGTCGAAAGCGATGAAAAGAAGGCTCCGCTCCGCGGGGTTGGCCGCGTAGTAGCGGGCCAGCTCCAGCATGATGGCCAGGCCCGAGGCGTTGTCGTTGGCGCCGGGGAAGGTCCGCCCGTCGGCGGGCGGGAGATGGTCGTAATGCGCCGATATGACGGCCAGCTCGTCGGGGCGCGAGGTTCCCCGGACCAGGCCGGCTATATTTACGAGGGGACGCCGGGCGCTCTCGGCCTCCGCGCGGAAAGAGCCGCGCTCGAAAGGGGCCAGGCCGGCTTCTTTGAAGCCCCGTTCCAGTATCTCCGCGGCCTCGCGCGAACCCGGCGAGGCGGGGCCGCGTCCGCCGTCGAGGGAGGAGATCCGCTCCACGGTCTTTCTGAGCGCGGCCGGGCTGAAAAGCGGGGCGGGCTCGCCGAGGGGGGCGCGGTGGGGCGGGACGGGGGCGGGTCCGGTTCCTTTTTTAAGGACCTTGACCAGCGGAGAGCCCGCGGGTTTCCACGCGCCCGTCTTTACCGCGTTCATCTCCCGGTCGAAGACCAGCCAGGAGTACTTGCCGTAATGCGGCAGCTTGGCGGCCAGGCGGGAGAGCTCTTCTCCGGCGCGCGAGAGTATCAGCGCCGACGGGACGGCGCCGGCGCCCGCGAGGACGAAAGTGTGAGAGTCGAGCGGGAATTCGTCGCCGCCCAGTTTCAGAGCGCTCCCGGCCCTGCCGAGGCCGTAAGGCGCGAGCGAGGAGAGGAATCCGGCAGCCGGGCCCTCTTTATCGGACGAAGCCAGCAGCCAGGCGGGGGAGCCGCCGGGGTCGCCCGGGAGCCATTGCCTTATGACCGGGCGGTTGGACGGGTCCCTGTCCCAGCGCGCGGTCAGTTCCTTCCATCTTTCCCCGTCGGGCGGCAGCAGTATGAGGGGCTTTGACGCTCCCAGCATCCGCGACAGCGAGGCCGGGGTCTCTTCGGGGGAGACCTTGCGGAAGACGTCGAAATACGGGTCGATCTCCACGGCCAGGGGTTCCGACGGGAAGGTGAAAGAGAAGGACGCTGAAGGCGAATCAAGGCGGGCCGTCTTCGCGGCCGCCGTGCCGTCCTTCAGCGTCACTCGCACGGGGATGCCGAGCTCGTATGTTTCGCCGGGCTGGACCTGTGCCAGCCTCAGCCCCAGGCTCCAGGCCCCGCCCTCCCGGCGGGCCGAGGCCTTCTCCAGTTTTATCTCAGGCGCGCCGGCGCGCCGCGTCCACTGCTCGAAGAAGCGCCCCAGGTCCCGGCCGGAAGTTTTTTCGAAAGACCCGCGCAGGCCGCCGAAGGACGCCGCCCTGAACTTGTTGGCCGAGTAGAATTCGCGCAGGCCGGCGAGGAAGGCCGCGTCGCCCAGCTCAAGCCGGAGCATGTGGAAAAGCATCAGCGCCTTGCCGTAGCCGACGGCCTCGGAGGCCGAGGAGTGGCGGGACCGGAACTCCGTCAGGGGGAAATCCCTGCCGTCCCTGACATAATCGGAGTATTTCTGAAGCGCCGTCCTGCGGTATTCCGCGCCGCGGCCGTCGCGCTCGGCTATGAGGTGGTCCGCCAGGTAGGCCGTGAGCCCCTCGCACCAGTTGCCGCCGGAGTAATCGACGAAGACGCCGTTGCCCCACCAGTTGTGCAGCACCTCGTGGGGATAGGAGGAGTTCAGAATGAATGGCAGGCGTATGACCCGCGGCCCCAGCAGCGTGAACGAGGGCATGCCGTAGCCGGTCTCCCAGAAATTCTCTACGAGAGCGAACTTGGCGTAAGGATAGGGCCCTATCAATTCCGAGTACATGGCGGCGTATGAGGCGCCGGTCTCCATGTATTTGCGCGCCAGGCCCGGGTCCGGCGCGCGCAGGAAGGCCTGCCAGGTCACCCCGTCCTTCTTCATCGAATATTCCGTGTAGCGGCCGCAGACCAGCGTGATATCGTCCTGCGGGTTCTCCTCGGTCCAGACGGAGACGGAGGCCGGGCCGCCGGGTTCGTGCGAGGTCCTGGCCCCGCCGGATACCGACAGCCAGCCGGGCGGGAGCGATACCTCCAGCGAATAGGAGACGGTCTCGTCCGACGAGCGGGGGTAGAAGCCGGAGGCCCCGGACAGATAACAGCCCGACGATGATATGACCCCCGCCGTTTCGGAGAAGGAGCGCGCGTATTCCTGCGCCTGCTCGCGCAGGCCGTGGCTTATCCGTCCGCCGTAAGACAGCCGGAAAGAGCGGGCGCCCGGCGGGAGGGCCAGGCGGAAGCGCTCCAGCGGTGCGCCGCCGGCGGCCTCCCCGTTGATGGCGGAAGCGCCTGGCGCGGCGCCGCTCCTGTCCAACTTTTCCAGCGGGTAGCCGTCGGGCGAGGCGGGGGAGAGGCCGGCGTGAAGGGAGAATTCGAACTTCCCGGCCGCCGCCGGCATAGTGATCGTATCCTCGGCTCGGAAAGAGGCATCCTCCGGGGATATGCTGATCCGGATATCGTGACGCATCGTGCCGGGACCTAGTCCGGCCGCAGGCAAGGCGAGCGTCAGCAGTAAAGCTGCGGCGGTGAGTTTCATCGTTCCTCCGTGATATATATTATAATTTTATACCTGTAGAACGGACTTCGCCGGAGGATGACATGGCAAAAAGATCACCCGTGGCCCTGGTAGTGGTGCTCGACGCGGTCGGGCTGTCCACGCTGGAGTATCTCCTCGATAATTACAAGGGTAAACCGAAATTCCCCAACCTGGTCCGCCTGGGCCTGGCCGATATAATGCCGGAGCGCCTGCGCTCCCGGCTGGCCGGCCGCAGGGCCGCCGGCGCCTACGCCGCGCGCGTGACGCAGGTCTCGGCCACGGCCGACAGCCTGGTGGGCCACCGCGAGATGGTGGGCGTCCTCGACGACCGCACCTACGACCTTTTCAACGACGGGTTCAGCCGGGAGTATCTCTCCGAGCTGGAGAGGCGCATAGGCCGCAGGACCTTCTACAACAAGATGGCCGGCGGCATGGAGGCGATAGAGCTCAACGCCGACGAGCATGAGCGCACCGGCAGCCCCATCGCCTACGCCAGCAAATGCGACCCGCTGATACAGCTGGCGATGAACGAAAAGGTGATCCCCGTCGCCGAGCAGCACAAGATAGCCGATACCGCCTTCGCCCTGGCGATGGAGATGGGCATACCGATAACCCGGGCCATAGCCCGCAGCTATGTCCGCGGCCCCGGCGGCGAGATACTGCGCACCTCCAACCGCCACGACGCCGTCCTGCCGATAGGAAGGAAGACCCTGGTGGAGCTCCTCCAGGAGAACGATGTCTGGACCTGCGCCGTGGGCAAGACCAGCGACCTGGTCAACGTCAGCTATAACGAGAAGATCAAGCTCAACCGCGCGGCCTTCCTCGATCCGCGGCTGGGCCTGCGCTTCGTCCATCCGAAGAAAAAGGATACCAACCTCTATTCCGTGCAGGGGACGGTGAACGCGCTGGAGGCCGCGAAGGCGGTATACCGCCCGAAGGGGACCTTCGTCTTCGCCAACCTGGTGGACACCGACAGCGTCTACGGACACACCCGCGACATAGCCGGTGCGGTCAAGTGCGTGGAGGAGTTCGACCGGATACTCCCGCTGCTCGAGCGGCGGCTGGAGAAGGGCGACCTGCTGGTGATCACCGCCGACCACGGCATGGAACACAGGGCCGACTACGGCTATCACTCCAACGAGCCGCTGCCGCTGCTGGCGGCCCGCAGCGGTTTCGCCAAAGGTCTCGGGCTCAGGACCGGCGCCTCGCCGGGCCTGACGGAGGTCGGGCACCTTGTATCACAGGTGTTCGGAGTGGAGAAGCCGTACCTGGCGATGGTGGCCGGTCAGAAGAAGTAGCCCGCCGGCCGGCAAAGAAAGAGCCCCTCCGGGATCATCCGGAGGGGCTCTTCTTTTTAAAGCCCGGGTTCAGGGCTTCGGGGCGGGAGAAGGCTCATGCTCGTAGGCCGGGTCCACGAAAGACTTGTAGGACTGGGGGGTCAGGGCCGCCCAGTTGTAGCGGTTGGAAGCGTTCCAGAGTATCCAGCTGGGAAGGTAGTTGCGTCGCGAGGCTATCAGCTGGGCCCTGACCTCCTGAGGGCCGTACTTGTGGCGCAGCGTGAAATCCTGCAGGTAGGGCCTTATCTTCGCGTAATCCGCGAAAGGGAGCCGTCGGCGCGCGTCGCGCAGGCCGCGGTCTATGACCTTGAAAGGTTCCGCGTCGGGATTCTTCAGCCTGTACTCGCCGGGATTGTAATGCGATGGGTACATCATCGGGTAGATGAAGTCGGTGTTCTCGGCCAGCGAATGTATGCTCTGGCCTATTCCCATGTCGTCCTTGGACGAGGTGGTCAGGCCGAATATGGCCGCGGAGATCTTGACGCCGGCCGGCAGGCGCTTGCGGGCGTAGGCGAGGAAAGCGGCCAGGTTGTCCACGCCGTTCTTCGGGCTGTGCGGTTTGGAATAGCGGCAGAGGGAGGTGTTGCCCTCGGTGGGATAGCGGATATAGTCGAACTGTATCTCGTCGAAGCCCAGCTCGACCGCCCGTTTCGCCACTTCCAGGTTGTAATCCCAGACCTCGCGGCTGTAGGGATCCGTCCAGGTGGCGCCGTTATTGGCGCGCCATAGCTCGCCGGAGGGAGTGCGCACCGCCAGGTCGGGCCTGGCCTTGGGCAGAACCTTGTCCTTGAAAACCACTATCCTGGCTATGGTGTAGAGCCCGGCCTCCCTGAAGTCCTTCATCATCTCCTCGGGCTGCGCGATGGCGGGGGCGTAGGCGCCGTATTTCGCGGCCGAAGGCACGCCCGGGATGAATATCTTCCCGTCAGTCTCCTTGAGAGCTATGGCCACGGCGTTTATGACGGAATTCCTTATCCGGTCGAGGGTCTGGCGGCGCAGCTTGGACGAGCCGGAGCCCCAGGAAGAAAGGTGTATGCCCCGCACCTGGCCGGGCGCGGCTAGCAGCGGGCCGTAGACGTCAGCCTCGCTAGGGGCCTGGGCGGTCGCGGAGGGCTGCAGGGCGGCGGTGGCCGTGGAGGGGGGCTGGGCGAAAGCCGGGGAGGAGATAAGCAGGGCGCAAAGGGCTTTGATGAGCATATGCATATATTTTACAATTTCGGCATGAATAAAATATCGGGGTTCCTCTTATCGGGGGTCATGCTCATGTCCTTCAACTCTCACGCCGCGGAAAAGACGGCCGTGCACTATTCGCGCATCTCGGGCGATTACGAGGGCTGGCAGCTCTGGGTCTGGAACGCGCAGGACGGCAAGCCGGGAACGGCCGTCGCCCCTTCCGGCCGCGATTCTTTCGGCCTGGTCTTCGAGCTGGACCTGGCCGGGCTGGGACTGGCCGGCAAGCGCGCGGGCATACTGCCCCGCAAGGGGGAATGGGACGACAAGGACGGCCCCGACCGCTTCATCACGGCGGGAGAGGACGCCGACGTTTTCATCAGGCAGGGCGTGCCGGAGATATTTTCCGAGCTGCCGGCGCTGACCACGGCTTTCGTCTACGCCAGGTTCTCCGGCGAGTCCTCGGTCACGGCCGCTTTCAATACTCCCGTGGACGAGGCTTTCGTGCGCGCCCAGGATTTCAGGCTGGCCGGCGCCGGCGCCGAGTACAGGCCGGTCCGCGTCTCGCTGCCGTCGCGCTATTCCCCTTCGGCGCGGCTCGATTTCGGCCCCGAGTTCGCCGTGCCTGCCGAGGCCAGGGTCATGGGCTCTTTCACGCTGACGGGGGAACTGGGCCAGCGGCCCGTCGACCCCGGCGCGGCGCTGGACGCGCCGCCTTTCAGGCACGAAGCCTTCCTGGGAGCGGAGACCTCCCCGAAGGGTTCCCGGTTCGCGGCCTTCGCGCCGGGCGCCGAGGCCGTGACCGCGCTGATCTACCGCGGGCCCAAGGGCGGGTCCCAGGCGGAGTTGAGGATGGAGCACAAGGGCGGAGGCCTCTGGGAGGCCCGCTCCGACGAGGATTTCACAGGCAAGTACTACAAGTTCGGCGTGAGCCGCGACGGCGGCTACGCCGAGGTGCTCGACCCCTACGCCGGCAGCGTCACCGCCCACGACGGCCGCGGCCTGCTGCACGGGCCGCTGCCGCCGCCCACGGAAGGGCCTTCTTTCCCCGACGAGGACACGGTCCTTTACGAGATCCATGTCCGGGACCTCACCATCGACGAGTTCTCCGGCGTGAAGGACAAGGGCAAGTACCTGGGCTTCGCCGAGGGCGGAACGCGCCACCCGTCGTACCCTGACATCAGGACCGCCCTGGACCACATGGAGGAACTGGGCGTCAACGCGGTCCATATCCTGCCTTTCCAGGACTTCGAGAACGACGAGCAGAACCCCCGCTACGACTGGGGCTACATGCCCGTCAACTTCAACTCGCCCGAGGGCTGGTACGCCAGCCGCACCGACGACGATTCCCGCCGCCGCGAGGCCAAGGCGATGATCGACGCCCTGCACGCGCGCGGGATGAAGGTCATAATGGACGTTGTCTACAACCACACGGCCGAGACGGGGGGGAAGAAATTCAACTTCGCCGGGCTGGCGGGGAACTACTTCTACCGGATGAAGGACGACGGCTCTTTCTACAACGGTTCGGGCTGCGGCAACGAGTTCCGCAGCGAGTCGCCGATGGGCCGCCGCTTCATACTCGACAGCCTCAGGCGCTGGGTGACCGAATACGGCGTGGACGGCTTCCGCTTCGACCTGATGGGCCTCATCGACCTGGAGACGGCGGACCTGATCGCCTCCGAGCTGAAGAAGCTCAAGCCTTCTATCCTCATCTACGGCGAGCCCTGGAAGGCCGGCGACACCCCCGTCGAGGGAGTGAAGAAGGGGAGCCAGCGCGGCAAGGGCTATTCCGTCTTCAACGACGACCTGCGCGACGCGCTCAAGGGCAGCGTGTTCGAGGTGTCGGACCTGGGCTACGTGCAGGCCGGCAACTACCGCGACAAGGTCATGCGCGGCATCAAGGGCTCCATAGACGACTTCGCCGACGGCCCGCTCGAGACGCTCAACTATGTCAGCTGCCACGACAATCACACGCTGTGGGACCGCATAGACCTCTCGGCCGAAGGCGCCTCCTTCGACGAGAAGGTGCGCATGGACAAGCTGGCGCAGGCCGTGGTCTTCACCTCGCAGGGCATCCCTTTCCTGCACGCGGGCGAGGAGTTCCTGCGCACCAAGAAGGGAGAGCATAACTCCTACAACCTGCCCGACGAGATAAACCGTCTGGACTGGACGGCGAAGAAGAAGCACCACGGGGTGTTCCGGTTCCACAGGGACCTGATAGCGATGCGCAAGGCCCACCCCGCCTTCCGGCTCAGGACAGCGGAGGCGGTGCGCCGGAACCTGCGCTTCTACGAGGAGCAGGGGCTCAAGGTGACGCCGCCGGCCATCGCCTACACCCTCGACGGCGCCGCCGCCGGCGACAGCTGGAAGAAGATAACGGTGCTGATAAACCCGTCGCGCAAGCCGGCCCGGATGGCGCTGCCGCCGGGCGCTCACGACCTGGTCTTCGACGGGGCGGGACTGGCCGCGCAGCCGGCGACGCACAAGGGCCACATTTCCGTGCCGCCGATAACGCTCCTTGTCCTTCGTCAATAGGACCTATTGCCCAGATACGACCCGGGACCTTCGCCGCTTACGGCGGGGGGGCCGGGTTTGTATAATTTACCTAAGGGTAAAAAATCCGCAGGAGGGTCATTGATGAAGAAAGTTCTCTTCGCAGTACCGTTGTTAGCGGCAGTAACGGCCGGCGCGGCCGATAATCCTACGATAGAGGCGATGCGGGCGGCGGCTTTCGCCATGCCCAGGGCCGAGGTCGTAGTTCCGGAGATCCCGGCTCCCGTGGCCGTCGAGCAGCCGGCGCAGGTCCCGCAGGACCTGGTCTACAAGTTCAGCCAGCTCAAGAACGACCTGTGGCGGCTGGAAAGCGACACCACCTGGCTGCGCAGCGACCTCAACCGCCTCGAATCTGAGGCCCGCCGCATAGCCCAGGGCTCGCATAATTCTTTCTTCTCCAGCGACCTGCGCAACAAGGCCCGCGACCTGTCCCGCTGGACCAACGACGCCCAGCGCCTGGCCGCCGACCTCAAGCGCCTGCTGCCGCTGGCCGTCAAGGACAAGAAGCTCAACGACCTGGCCCGCGACATAGAGTGGGACGTGCGCGACCTGGACAACCGCTTCCAGTTCGACGTGCAGAACGCCGCGCAGCAGCTGGAATGGGCCGTGCGCGCCGTCGATCCCAAGCTGATCGGCTACGACGCGCAGTGGCAGGCTTCCGACATAAGCCGGGCCGCCCGCGACATACAGTGGAAGACGCGCGACATGCGCTGGGACGCGCAGGACCTGGTCCGCAAGACCCAGCCCTGAGCCGCATCCGGTCGTAAATAGAAAAAGCCCCGGTCTCCGCCGGGGCTTTTTTCATTGCCGGGCTGTCAGTAGCCCAGGTTTTCGTTGACGAGCAGGACCTCGATGTCGCTGGCCAGCGGGCGCTTCCAGAGCAGCGTCACTGCATTGCAGATCCGCGAGGGGGAGGAGCAGTCCGAGCAGCGACCGGTCTTCACGCAGGGATTGTCCTTTTTGAGCCGGATATTGTTGGCCACGGCCGCGATGTCGCGGGCGCGGCGCAGCCCCTCGGCTTCGTCGCGGGAGAGTTTGTTGATCCCGGCGATGAGGACTATCTTTTTGGGCCCGTAGATGACGGCCGCGCCGCGGTTCCCGTAGGCGTCCAGGAATATCAGCTTGCCGTCCAGTGTCACGGCCTGGGGGGAGGCGAAATACAGGTCGGCGGCCTGAGCCTTCAGCCAGACCGCGCGGCGCTCCTCTGGGGACATCCCGGCGACGTGGGTCACTACCTCCTTGCCGGCCGCGCGCAGTTTCTCCTGCAGCCCCAGGTCGCGGGCAGTCATGCTGCCCCCCATGCCGGCCGTGGTACCGGGCAGAGCGGCGGCGTAGGCGGCCGCTTCCGCGCCGGCGGAGAAGATGAGGGTCTTGAACCCGTTGGCCGTCAGGGTCGCGGCGGCGTTTTTCAGCCTGCCTTCGCCCATTTTTCGCATATTCTCGTCCATATGTGCCTCCGGGGTGTATCCAATATCACAGGGGCTGTATCCGGGCGTCGATTGCCGGGGTCCGCAATGATTCATTATAATATCAATTGTGAGCGCCATGGAAGACCATGACGTTCGGAATTCGCTTTGCGGGGGCAACATAAAAGCAGCGGCTCGGTATTTCTTCGTTTCAGCGGCCGCGGTAATCCTCTCAGGGGGACCGCTCGGCGCCGCCATGCCCACGAATCCGCGGTTCACGCAGGCCACCGCTTCCAGCCTCAACTACGCCTGGACTCTCGCCTCGCCGCTGGATTCCTCGTGGGTAGCGCTTTCGGCCGATCCCTCTTTCACGGTATGGACATCGTCTTTCGCCGCCGCGACGGGAGTGGAAAGCGGTTCCAATGCCGGCCTTTCCCCCGGGACCACCTACTACTTCAAGGTGAAGAACGCGGCCGAACCGGATTCCCAGTATACAGCCGTCATAAGTTCCGCCACGGACCCGGTACCTCCCGTGGCTATCTCCGTCGCGGCGGTGTATCCATCCAGCGCCGCGATATCCTGGAACAGCGCAGGGAACTCCAACGGGACGATCTATTTCCTGGAGGCGGCGCGGGACCCCGCCTTTACCCTCGGCGCCGCGGTGGCCACGACCACATGGCCCGGCCCCGGCCTCTCCTTCGAACTGCCGGACCTGAGCCCCGACTCCACTTACTACATGCGCATGAGGGCGCTGGGGTTCGGACTCACCGATTCCGCCTTCGCGGTCATAGGCACCACCGTGACGCTCGCCGTCGCGCCGGCCTACCCTTCTTACGATGCCGTTTATTCCACCCGGGCCGCGCTTTCCTGGTCGCCGGAGGACAATCCATGGTGGACCATATACGAAACGCAGGTCTCCACGGATAACTTCGCTACTGTCAACTACTCCACCCGCGCGGCGGCGGATTATTCCTACCCCTATTCGCTGACACCTAACACCACCCATTATTTCAAGGTCGCGGCCGTCAACGGCTACGGGCATTATTCGGAGTTCATGGCTTTCCCGTCCACGCTTACGCTGTCGGCCGTGCCGGCGCCTCACGCCTCGCCGCTGACGCCGCTGGAGGACGACTATAACTCGGTTACGGCGCAGTGGGCCTATAACGGCAACCCGGGCTATACCGAGTACTATGTGCAGGCCTCCACGGACCCGTTCTTCAACGGCATCGACGCCGGCAACCCGCGGACCTGGGCGCCCGGACTGTCGGTGACCGTAACCCCGCTGGACCCGTCCACTGAATACCATTTCAGGGTCCGCTCGCGCGACCTCTACGGGCGCACGAGCGGCTGGCTGGGTCTCGGTTCCATAAACACATCGGCCGGAGCCGACGTGGCCCCGCCCACTATCTACAGCACCCAGACCGGCGACGACACCTGGCGCTCCTCCTCAGGGGGCGTGTACCAGGTCTATTTCACCGACCTGGTCTCGGGCCTGGCGCGTTTCGACGTGAAGGCCACCACCGGCCCGGACATGGGCAGCCAGGAGATCGCGCCCTGGACCACGGCCGCTTCCTTCGCCGGCGAGGCCGAATACCTTACGCCCTGGCCGCTGCCGGCCGCCGTCTTCTCGGCTATACCGGAGGGGGTCACCGCCTACATCTCCGTGCGCGTTTACGACATGGCGGATAATGTCGCCTATTCCACGGCGCCGTTCTACGTGCGCAGGGACCTCACGGCCCCTTCGGCGGGCTCCCCGTCCGCCTCCCCGGCCGGCTGGCAGAACGCGGACCCCGGCGCGGCGTTCACCCTGCCTTTCACCGACGCGCTCTCCGGACTGTCGCTGGTGCAGTACAGCGCCAGCCGCACACAGGGCGCCGGCAACGGAAATGTCCTGGGCTGGACGACGATAGACTCGTTCGTTTCCTCGGCCGCCTGGTCGGAACCCTGGGGAGTCAATTTCGCCGCCCTGCAGGACGCCGTCACCAATTACATCAGCGTGCGCGCCTACGACGCGGCCGGCAACTCCTCGCAGGTGACCGACGCTTTCAAGGTCCTCAAGAACACCATAGGCCCTTTCGTCGGAGTGACCTGGCCCTCCGCGCTGTTCACCTCCTCGGCCGCCGCCATAGCCGGCACCGCCGCCCCCAGCGACTCGGCCTCCGAGGTGGCCAGAGCTATTCAGGCAGTTCGTTTACACCTTCCCCTGCCCAAAAGCATATATTG
>JAVHLJ010000041.1 GCA_031082205.1 Elusimicrobiales bacterium | reverse complement strand
CCGGCGCGGCGGGAGGCTGGTACGGCCGGCGCGCGACCTGCGTGACAAGCAGCAGCAGGCAGGCCGCGGCGAATACCACCTTGAAAGCGGCGCCCGTGAACGCCTCGGAGACCAGCGCGAGCGCGCCGGGGCCCTCTTTTTTGCCGGTCAGCCTGGCGCGCAGCTCCTCCCGCACCAGCGAATCCCCGCTGAAGTCCGCCGCTGCCAGGGACCCGGCCGTCCGCATGAGCCCCTCGTCATGGCTGGGGAAAGGGGGCCGCCCGTCCCGCAGCAGGACGTCGAGTTCCCTGTTGAAAAGTTCCGCCGCTTCTTTCTCGCTCATATCGACTTGCTCCCGCCCAGCAGTTCCCGCATCCTCTTCACCGCGCGGTAGATTATGATCCCCACATTGTTCTCGCCCAGCCCCGTCATCGCCGCTATCTCCCTGTTGGTCATGCCGGAGGAAAATTTAAGCGCCATGATGTCCCGGGATCTCTCGTCAAGCGCGGCCGCCGCCGCCAGCACCCTCTCCCTTTCCTCGCGCCCCTCCAGTATATCCTCGGCCCGCGGGTCGGAACCCGGCCCTTCGAAGGCCCCGTCCAGCGGGACCTC
Organism: Elusimicrobiales bacterium; assembly: GCA_031082205.1. Taxonomy (GTDB): domain Bacteria; phylum Elusimicrobiota; class Elusimicrobia; order Elusimicrobiales; family UBA9959; genus UBA2231. The sequence continues at coordinate 21,071 of JAVHLJ010000041.1, read as the reverse complement.
GGCCCGGCGGCCCCTGGCCCTGCCCCAGTCCGCGACCGCGTTGCGCGCTATCCCGAAGAGCCAGGCCTGCTCGGGCCCTTTCGCCGGGTCGTATGTCCCGGCCTTTCCCAGCGCCGCCTCGAAGACCCTGGCCGTTATGTCGTCGGCCGCGTCGGCCAGGCGCACGCGGTAGCGCACGTAGTTATAGACCTTGTCGAAATAGCGGTCGTAGATGTCGGCGAAATCCATAGACGCGCGCGCCTCTTACCCGTGTATACGTCGCGCAGAGGAAAGTATTACAAAAAACGAAGGGCCCTGGAAGGATGGCGGGACTGAATGAGGGGACAGCCGGGGGATGGCGGGGCGCTATGCGCGCGAGTCCGTGTCCTGCGCGCTGACACGCCGTCATGCCCCCGGCATAAGTCTCCTTTACCGCTGGGACTGGACGCTCAGGTACATCGGCTGCCCGTCGCGCACCAGGTCGAAAAGGACTCCCTCCCGCAGGTCCGCCCCGGCCGCCGCTCTCTTAAGTTCGGCCGGGCCGCCCACAGGAGAGCGGTTTATCTCCTTTATCAGGTCCCCCTCCTGGATATAACCGTACAGCCTGGAATCATGCCCCACGCGCAGGACCAGCGCGCCGTCGCGGCCGGCCCTGAACTCTATCCCCTCCCAGGAAACGTTGCCGGCGCCGCTCCCCGGCGCGCCGCGGGCGGGCCTGGCCGCCGCCAGCCCGGCCTCGGGCCGTTCGGCCAGCGTCACGGAGACCGACATCTCGCGCCCTTCGCGCAGGAAGACTATCTCGGCCTTGTCGCCCGGCCGGCGGGTGTAGATGCGGTGTATCAGTTCTTCGTTGGTCTCCACAGGCGTGCCGTCGCAGGAGACGATGATATCCCCGCGGCGAAGTCCCGCGGCCTCGGCCGGCGAGCCGCCGATGACCTCGTTTATCACGCCGCCGGCCCGGTTCCTGACGCCCAGCCGCGCCATCATCACCGGGTCCGCCTGCAGCAGCGAGACCCCCAGCCACCCGCGCCTGACCCGGCGCCCCGCCTTCACGTCGGCGAACACCCTGGCGGCCTCGGCGGCCGGCACGGCGTAGCTCATCCCGGCGAAGGCGCCCGAAGGCGATATTATCGCGGTATTTATACCTATGACGTCTCCGTCTATGTCCAGCAGCGCGCCGCCGGAGTTGCCCTGGTTTATGGCCGCGTCGGTCTGCAGTAGGTTGGAATAATTGCGCCCCTGTATCTTGAGCGAGACGCCGCGCGCCGAGATTATGCCGGCCGTGACGGTCTGTCTCAGGCCGAACGGGAAGCCCACGGCTATGGCCCAGTCCCCGATCTTCGGCGTCTTCTCCGCCGCCAGCCGCAGGTAGGGGAATTTTTCGGCGGAACGCATCCTGAGCACGGCCAGGTCCATCTGGGGGTCCCCGCCCGCGGGTTCGGCGATAAACGTCCTTTCGCGCCCTTTTTCATTGAGCATCTTGACCTTTATCGCCTTGGCCCCCTCCACCACGTGGTGATTGGTCAGTATATAGCCCTCCGGGTCCACGATCACGCCGGACCCGACCCCCCCGATGTCGTAGCGATAGACCCGCTCCGTGGGGACCATGTAGCCGAAAAAGTACTCCGGCTCGACCACCCTGGCGGCGCCCTCTCGGACCACCTCTATGCTCACCACGGCCTTGCCGGCCCTGGCGGCGGCGTCATTAAAGGCCTTTTGCAGCGAACGGGCCGCGTCCTGGGCCGCGGCGGCGGCGGGAAAGATCAATAATAAAGGAAGGATAAAAGAGGCGATCTTCATGGCGTACTCCTTGAAAAAAAGGGATTCCGGCCTTATCCGGACTATTTTTTACAATTTTCGGCTTTTTTCTGTCAAAAAGGCCCGGGGACTTGACAGGCCCCGCGGGTTTTGATAATATTTCCCCAGACCGTATCTTACAAGCCGCCGCGGTATCCGCAAAGTCCAACGACTACCCCGACGGTGAAGTCCTTCTGAAGAAGCAGTACTGAAGGCGCGTTAAGTTTCTCCCACCTCTGAAACTTAGCACAAAGTATCGGGATATAATAGGGATTATATTCGGAGGTTTGTGCTATGAATAAGTCTGTAAAAGCGATAGTTTCCATAATAGCCCTGGCGGCTTTCACCGCCCCGGCTGCCGCGCAGTACGAGCAGGTCATGGAGAACGTTCTCCGCAACACCGACCCGGCCATATCCGGACCGGTCATAGTCGTGGGCAACGGTGACGCCTTCTCCATACCCGAACCGCTCATCATAAAGCCCGAGACCAAGGACACGGCCACCGAGTTCTTCCCGATGCGCAAGAGCCGCATCTACGAGTACGAGTACACCTCCAGCGAGTTCCTCGGCTCCAGGAAGCTCACCATCGAATATCTGGACTATTCCGAGAAGGAAGGTTTCCTCACCGCCCGCCTGACCGCCTATAACCGCAACACCCCCTGGGTGGAGGATTACAGCGTCAGGTTCAAGGCCGACGGCCTCCACGCCACCTCCAGCCCGCTGGGCGGCCCCCGCGTCGAGATCCCCCTCCCGCTCTATCAGAACCGGAGCTGGACCGAAGGCGCCTACTACAACAGGGTCACCAGCCTCAAGCACAAGGTCACGGTGCCCGCCGGCACTTTCGAGAACTGCCTCCGGATACTGACCAAGATCGGCGGCGGCGACGCAGGCAGCGCCTACCGCGTCTACGCCCCCGGCGTCGGCCTGGTGGAAGAGGCGCTCAGCGCCGAGGACCGGCAGGACCATATCCGCCTGGTCGCGATCAAGCAGGTAGTCAACCTTTGATCCGCCTGCCGTAAAAACGAGAAACCCCCGGCCTTAAAGCCGGGGGTTTTCTTTTTGCGGCGATCGATACGGCGTCAGGCCTGGCCGCCGAGAGCTCCCAGTCCGCCCAGTTTGTGCATCCGCTCCGCCGCCGTCTTCTGCGACTGCCTTATCGCCCGGTTGACGGTATCGGCGAAGGCCGCCTCCAGCTTCGCCTTGTCCATGGAGGCCGTCTCGCCCTTAAGCTCGACCCTCCTGACCTCCTGGGAGGCCGTGATGGTCACCTTCACCATGGAGTCCTCGGTCACCAGTTCCAGGGAATCGAGCTCCCGCTTGAGCTCCTCCATCTTCCGCTTCATCTCCATCAGTTCCTTCATCTTGTCGAACATATATTCTCCTTTAACAGGCCTCGGGCTCTTTCTTCAGCGCGCGTATCTTTATGCGGAAAGCGGCAAAGATCAGCGTCATGAAAGGGCTTATCAGATTGAAGAAAGCGTAAGGCAGGTAGCTCAGCGTCCCCACCCCCAGGACCCCCGCGTGATAAGCCCCGCAGGTGTTCCACGGAACCAGGGCGGAGGTCACCGTCCCGGAATCCTCCAGCGTGCGGCTGAGGTTCTCCGGCGCCAGGCCCTTGTCGCGGAAAGGCTCGGCGAACATCTTGCCCGGCACCACCAGGGCCAGGTACTGGTCGGAAGCCGTCAGGTTGACGGCCAGGCAGCTGGCCACCGTGCTGGCGAAAAGCCCGAAGACGGAATCGGCCGCCTTGAGCAGCGCCGAGCTTATCCTGTGCAGCGCCCCTATGGCCTCCATCACCCCGCCGAAGACCATGGCGCAGATTATCAGCCACACCGTGCCCAGCATGCCCTCCATGCCCTTGGCCGAGAACAGGTCGTTGAGGGCGGCGTCCGGCGTGGCGATGGCGGTCTTGACCGTAAGCGCGTTCATGAGCCCCTTATAGGCCGATACCAAGGACAGGTTCTCCACGCCGGCCAGCTTGGCCACGACATGCGGCTGGAATACCAGCGCGAAGGCCGCGCCCAGCAGCGCGCCGGCCAGCAGCGCCACCAGCGGCTGCGTCCTGCGCACTATCATGAAGATGACCAGGGCCGGCACGACGAAAAGCCAGGGCGTCACCCGGAACACCGACTCGATGGCCGACAGCGTCGCCCCGGCCGAGGCGGCGCCGGAGGTCTCTATGGTGAACCCCAGGAAAACGAAGATAAGCAGCGTTATGGCGTAGGTCGGGAAAGTGGTGTAGGTCATGTAGCGGACATGGGTGAAAAGGTCGGTGCCGGCCATCGCGGGGGCCAGGTTGGTCGTGTCGGAGAGCGGCGACATCTTGTCGCCGAAATAGGCGCCGGAGATGACCGCTCCGGCCGTCATGGCCTCGGGCACCCCGACCGCCTTGCCTATGCCGATGAGCGCGATGCCGACGGTGGCGGAAGTGGACCAGCTGCTGCCGGTCGCCAGCGAGACGACCGAGCAGATCAGCAGCGTCGCCGGCAGGAAGATGTCGGGGCTGAGCAATTTAAGGCCGTAATAGATCATCGCGGGGATTATGCCGCTTATCAGCCAGGCCCCCGACAGCGCCCCCACCATAAGGAGTATCAGTATAGCGCCCGTGGTGGTCTTGAGGTTGGACGAGACATGGTCGAGCATGCAGGAGTAGGTTATCCCGTGCCGGAAGCCCACCAGCGCGGCCGCGGCGCCGCCCAGCAGGAGTATGAACTGGTTGGAGCCGCCTATGGCGTTGTCGCCGTAGACCCAGACATTGAAAGAGAGCATCCCTACGACGGCGGCCACCGGGAGCAGCGCCGCCCATATGCCTACATGGCCGGTTTTCGAAGTCATCTTATAAAGGCCTCCGGGATATCATGGAACACGCAATATTAATAAATATGCGCCCGCATGTGAAGCGGGAACTAACGGGAGGGACTTCACAGGGAGTTGAAATAGGCGGCCAGCTCGTCGGCCGACGCCTTGACGGCCGGCGAGAGCCCTTCGCGGTGGTCCAGGGAAACGGCCTGCACGCCCACGACGGCCAGCTCCGCCCCGGTATCCTCTTTGACCACGGAGAAAGTCACCGACAGCGGGAAATTGTGGGTGGAAACGACGGTGTGCTTGTTTATGTCCTCGAGGGCGATAACGCGCAGCTCGCCCGGCTCCCCCCCGAAATGGGCCGCGTCCACCAGTATTATCTTGGCGGGCTTCCAGTCTATGGCCGTCTGGGCCACGCTCTCGGGGGTGGTGCCGGCGTCGATGAGCCGCAGGTCGTCCCGGCGGAACTTCACCAGCGAGGAAAGATAAGGGCCGACTCCGTCGTCGGCCCTCAGCTCGCTGCCGAGCGTCATCAGCAGCGTCCGGCCCCCGGCGGCGGGGGCCAGAGCCGCTTTCACTTCGTCACTCCACGAAGGTGACATCGAGGTAGTGAGCGGAGCACGAGATGCAGGGGTCGTAGGCCCGCACCAGCATCTCCAGCCTCAGCCGTATGTCGTCCTGCTTCATGTGCAGGATCTCCGGCAGGAACTTGGCGAAGTCGTGCTCGATGTTGTTGACGTTCTGGTTGGTCGGGATGATGCAGTTGGCCTGCTTGATCAGCCCGTTCTCGTCGGTGACGTAGTTGTGGTGCAGGATGCCGCGCGGCACCTCCACCGAGCCCACGCCGTCGCCCGCGCGCACCGGCACGGCGCCCTTCTCGTTGACGCCGACGGTTATCTCCTGGCTGTAATCCAGGCCGTTCTTCCTGAGGTCCTTGAGGATGCCCAGCGCGTGGTAATAGCAGTGGATCGTCTCCACCACCTGCGCCATGGTGTTCATGAACGGGTTGTGGCAGACGGGCTTGAGGCCGATCTCTTTCGCGTAGGCCTTGGCCTTGGGGTGCAGCTTGTCGTAGTTCAGGTTGAACCGGGCCAGCGCGCCCACGAACAGGCTCTCGCGGTTCCACTTGGTCCACTTCGCCGAGGAGCGCGGGTCGATGAACTCGTTGGTCGACTTGCGGTACTCCTTGCGGCTGACGCGCTTGCCGTCGCTGGAGCCGATGTCCCCGCTCAGGAGCGGGTACTCGCCGTCGTCGCTCACCAGCGCCACGTACTCCGTCTCGCGGGTGAAGTCCGGAAGCTTGAGGGTCTTGGCCAGCTTGAGCAGCGGCTCCAGCTCGGCGGTCATCCCCTCCATGATCTTTATCTGCGCGTCCAGGTCCTTCTGGCGCGGCAGCTTGGTCCAGCCGCCCACGATGGCCGTGATCGGGTGGATGTGGCGGCCGAGCAGGATGTCGCAGCAGTCGTTCACCGCTTTCTTGAGCCGCAGTATCTGGCGCACGGTCTGGTTGTGCGTCTTTACGAGCGGCACGAAGGACGGCACGCCCAGCGCGTCGGGCGCCACCAGCAGGAAGGCGTGCAGGACGTGGCTGTCGAGGAACTCGTAGTCCAGCATCAGCTTGCGCAGCTTTATCGTCTGCTCGGTCGGGACCACGCCCAGCGCGTCCTCGGCCGCCGCTATCGAGGCCAGCGAGTGGCCGCAGGAGCAGATGCCGCAGATGCGGCTGGTGATGTGCTGGGCCTCGAAGATCGAGCGCCCGCGCAGCATGCCCTCGAAGAGGCGCGGGGTCTCGACGACGTGGAACTCGCACTTCTCGATCTTGCCGTTCTTCACGTTGGCCACTATGTTGCCGTGGCCCTCGACGCGGGTGACGTAGTCTACCTTTATATCTATGTTCTTTCCGGTGGTTTTCGCCATGTTGAGCCTCATTTGCCCTTTTCGGACTTGTCGTTCTCTTTGCACTTGTTGTACATGTCGAACTTATTCTTTATAAGCTCGGGTTTCAGTTTGTACTTGGAGATAACGTCCTGCGCGGCCTTGGACGGGTTGGACACCTCGCCGCGGCAGCCGTAGCAGATATTGCCGTTGTTGACGCACCAGCTGTTGCAGCCGGCCCTGGTCCAGGGGCCCAGGCAGGCTATGCCGCGCTCGTACATACAGACGTTCTCGTTGAGCTTGCACTCGGCGCAGACCGGGTTGTCCGGCACGGTGTAGGGCAGGCCCCGCAGCGCGTGCTTTATGACCTCCAGGATCTCCGGCCCGTAGACGGGGCAGCCGTTGATGAAGTAGTCCACCTTGACCACCTGGTGCACGGCCTTGGTGGGCGTGCTGTCGAAGAGCTTGTAATCCTTGCCGTACACGCTCCGGCGTATCTCGTCCAGCTCGAACGAGTTCTTCATGCCGTTGACGCCGCCGATGGTGGCGCAGGAGCCGTAGGCGATGAGGACCTTGGCGCGGGCGCGGATCTTCTTGAGGCGCTCCTCGGCGTGATGGTCGCCGATCGAGCCCTCTATGAAGACCACGTCGTAGTCCTTGTCCCATTTCTCGCTGATGGCCTCGCGGAACTCGACGACGTCCACCGCGCCGAGTATGTCCAGCAGCGTCTCGCCGAGGTTGGTGATCTGCAGCTGGCAGCCCTCGCAGCAGGCGAAGTCGAAGAAGGCGACCTTGGGCTTGGCGGCGGCCTTGGGGGCCTTCGCCGGGGTCTTAACGGGTTTCTTGGCTGTTTTCATGTTCTGTCTCTCCCTTCTCCCTTAGAGTTTCGGCGAATCCTTCACCTCGTCGTAGGTGAAGGTGGGGCCGTCCTTGCAGCAGTAGTAGTTCTTGGGGTGGTCTATCTGGCAGTGGCCGCACTTGCCCATGCCGCATTTCATGTGGCGCTCGAGCGAGAGCACGATCTGCTTCTCCGGCACGCCCTTCTTGAGCAGCTCGGCTATGACGAACTTGTACATGATCGGCGGGCCGACGACCACCGAGAAGGTCCTCTCCGGGTTGATGGTCACGCCGGGGATCAGCGTGGTGATAAGGCCGACGTTCCCCTTCCAGTCGGGGTCGGTGCGGTCCACCGTGCAGTTGAAGTTCACGTCCAGGCGCTTCTGCCACACCGCCACCTCGTCCCCGAAGAGCATGTCCTTCGGCGTGCGGCAGCCCAGCAGGATGTCGACCTTGCCGAACTCCTTCCGGTTGTCCATGACGTAGTTTATCAGGGAGCGCAGCGGGGCTATGCCCAGGCCGCCGGCGACGAAGAGCAGGTCGTTGCCGCTCATCAGCTTCACCGGGAAAGGCTTGCCGAACGGCCCGCGGATGCCTATCACGTCGCCCTTGTCCAGCGAGTGCATGTGCCTGGTGAGGCGGCCGGCGGCGCGCACGGTCAGCTCGAAGGACCCCTTCTTGGTGGGGCTGGAGCAGACGGAGATCGGGGCCTCGCCGACGCCGAAGATCTCGACCTGCACGAACTGGCCGGGCTCGTGGTCCAGCTCGCCGTCGTCGAGGGCGATGTCGAACCATTTCTCGGCGGGGGTCATCTGGCGCGCGGCGATGATGCGGCCGGTGCGCAGCTTCCAGTTGGAATTCTTTATCTCTTCCTTTACGAGTTGCGTAGGCATGGTCGGCTCCTTAGTTGTGCTCGGCGGCGAGTTCCTTAAGGGTGTCCTTGAGGTTTATCTTCGCCATGCAGGTGCGGGTGCAGCGGCCGCAGCCGGTGCAGAAGAACCTGTTGAACTTGTCCAGCGGGAAGCTGAACTTGCGGAAGTAGCGGTGGCGCTGGCGCTCGGACCTTTCCTCGCGGAAGTTCTCGTTGCCGGCCACTTTCGCGAAGGTCTCGAACTGGCAGGAATCCCAGGTGCGGGTCCGCTCGCCGGTCTTGAGGTCCAGGCCGACCGAGTCGGTCATGTCGAAGCAGTAGCAGGTGGGGCAGACGTTGGTGCAGTTGCCGCAGCTGACGCACCGCTCGCCCACGCCGTGCCAGACCCTGCTCTTCATCGCCTTCGAGAAGATACCGGGAAGCTTCTTGGCTTCCACGCCTATCTCGTTCTTGAAGACCTCGCGCTTGGCCGCGCGGGCCTTCTCGAGCGCGGCCAGGTCGGCGCCGGAGGCCTTGGGCAGGCCCATGCCCTCCACCAGGTCCTCCCCTTTCTGGGTATTGACGTGGATGATCCACCTGTCGCCCAGGTCGGTGAAGAACAGGTCGTAGCCGCCGTTGGGGTTATGCGCGTTGACCAGCGCGCAGGAAGCGTGCTCGTCGCAGTAGGACAGGCACTCCAGGCCGATTATGAAGAGATGGTCCTTGCGGGTCAGGTAATTGTAATCGCGGGGCCGCTCGGAGAAGACCATGTTCAGGCAGGAGATGCCGGCCAGGTCGCAGGTGTGGACGCCGAAGATCGCCGTCTCCTCGTATTCGACCACCGGCTTCTGCTCGAAGCCCCTGGAGTCGGCGCTGAACTCCAGCACTTTCTCGCGCACGGGCATGAAATATTTCTTGGGGGGCAGTATCGTGGGGATATACTTCAGCGATATCTCCTCGGCGGAAGTCACTTCCGCGAAAGCGAAGTTATCGTGCCCCTTCGCCACTGGAGCGACCACCTTCATGCGCTTGGAAAGCTTCTTTATGAAGGCGTCGAGTTCCTCTTTCTTCAGTATATGCTGGTTCATTCAGGTACCTCGCGATGTATTTTACGGCTTGTTCCGGCCCGGTTATTATATACAAATAAAGGCTACGGTTCCCCCGCGGCGCGGAGGGCGTATCACTTTTCCTCATATCCCGTGAGGCGGGAGCGCCCTCCGGGAACGGAAATATATTAGCAAAACTAATGAACGCGGCGAAGCCCCCTCCCCCCTCTACCCCCGCAGCCCCGTTAACTTGTAGAATATCCTCCGTTACAAGCCTATGGACCCGAAACAACTCATACAGCAGCTCGTCAACGAAGAAACCGGCGACATCTCCCTCTACGCCCGGGAGGCGGAGCTTTTCAGCCGCAAGATAGTGGACGGCCGGCGCATAGCCGAGACCTTCAGCAGGTTCAGCGCCGAAGAGGCCTCCCACCTCCGGGTGCTCGCGGCCATCGCGGGCGGCGAGGTCCGCGCCGGCCGGCGCGAAATAGGCGTGGGCTCCTCGCTCACGCTGGCGCTCAAAGTGCACGAGGAACGGGAGGCCGAGAGCCTGCGCCTCTACAACGACCTCGCGGCCTCGCTGGAAGACCCGGCCCACAAGATCATGCTCAAGGGCGTCATCGACCAGGAGAAGTCGCACCTGGAGACCATACGCAAGTATCTCAAGGCCCTCCGGGCCTCTAAGCGAGAGGAATGAAAGAATATATGGAAATAGCCTTCATGCGCCACGCCAGCGCCCTCTCGGCCCTGGAGGCCGGCGTCAATTCCGACGGAGAGAGGCCGCTCTCGGAGACCGGCCTCCGGGAAGCCCGCGAGGCGGCCGAGGAACTTTCGGGCCGCGGCTTCCGCCCCTCGACGATAATAACCAGCCCGCTCAGGCGCGCGCTGCAGACCGCCCGGCAGGCCGCCGCCGTCTTTCCGGGCGCGGAGGTAAGACCCGAGCCCGGCCTGGCCTCCGCCGCCGATCCCGCCGAGCTGGCCAGGGCGCTCGTCAAAGACGCCCGGGGACCGATCCTGGTCGTCGGCCACCATCCGTCCATCGGCCTGATGCCCGCGCCTTTCCTGGGCAAGTCCTTCTCCTTTTCCACGGCCGGCTTCCTGCGCCTGGCCATCGTCCGCGACGGCGGGGCCTCGGTCCTCGACTCCCGGGGCTGCGAGGAGATCTGAGCGGGCCGCCGGGGACCTATTTGCTGAAAACCCTCCTCTTCATAACGCTGCTCCCCCTCTCCGCCTCCGCGCAGGAGCGGGTCTCCGTCGGCGTTTACCACGGCCGCCCTGTCTCCCGGCTCACGCTCTCCCCCCACGCCTCGGGGCAGGTCACGGCCGAGCGGGCCCTGCTCAAAGGCAAGGTCACGCTCACCGCGGCCGGCGGCCTGGTCCGCTGCAAGGACCGCAAGGCGCTCGACGGGCGCAGGAGCGTCAGCCTCTCCGCCTACGGCGGCGGCGTATGGCTGTCCGGCCCCGGCCTGCCGCGCCGGCTCCACAAGGGGGACATAACGATATCGGCGCGCGGCGACCGCCTCAAGGTCGCCGCCATGGTGCCGGTGGAGATATACCTGCAGAGCGTCGTCTCCTACGAAGCCAGGGACCTCAGCCGCCCCGAAGCCTTCAAGGCGCAGGCGGTGGCCGCGCGAACCTACGCCCTGAGCAAGGTCCAGAGCCACTCCCGCGAAGGGTTCAACCTCTGCGACACGCCGCATTGCCAGTTCTACGCCGGCTTCGCGGACATCAACCCCGTCGCCGCCAGGGCCGTCATGCAGACCGACGGCGAGATCATAAACTATAAAGGAAAGCCGGCCTCCGCTTTCTACCATTCGGCCTGCGGCGGCTTCACCGACGGGATCTCGGCCGTCTGGCCCTACGAGGACAAGCCCTACCTCAGGTCCGTGCAGGACGGCCCCGCCGCGCGCCCCTACTGCTCGCCGGCGACCGGCTTCAGCTGGAAGAAGAAGATAGCCTTCGCCGACCTGGAGCGCGCGCTGCGCCGGGGCGGCTGGCTCAGGAACGGCGAGAAAATATCGTCCGTCTCGGTGCGCGGCCACGGCCGGTCCGGCAGGCCGCTGAAGCTGGCCGTGAACGCCGGCGGGCGGGCCGTCGAGATCCCCACTTCCGACTTCTACCACGCCGTCGGCAGGACGCTGGGCTGGACGGCCATGCCCGGCAACCTCTTCGAGCTCTACTCGGGCAAAGATTATATAATGCTTGACGGAAAGGGCGCCGGCCACGGCGTGGGCATGTGCCAGTGGGGCGCCGAAGGCATGGCCGGCAAGGGCTTCAGGTACTGGGAAATACTGGAGCATTATTATCCGGGCACCGTTATAGAGAAGATGGAGAAAAAAAAGAAATGAGCGACATCATCCAGGCCGTCATACTCGGCGCGGTGCAGGGCCTGACCGAATTCCTGCCGGTCTCCAGCTCCGCCCACCTGGTCCTCTTCCCCCGCTTCCTCGGCTGGGAATACAAGGGCCTGAGCTACGACGTCATGCTGCACATGGGCACGCTGGGCGCGGTGCTCTCGGTGTTCTGGCGCGACTGGCTGCGGCTTATCAGGGACGGCTTCACGCGGCCCGCGGCCCCGGAAGGCCGCGGCCTCTGGCTCCTGGTCCTGGCCACCGTGCCGGCCGGCCTGGCCGGTATACTGCTGGAGGACATGGCCGTGAACGTCTTCCGCGGCGAGACCTGGATGGCCGTCAACCTGGCGCTGTTCGCGGGGGTGATGTGGTTCGCGGACAGGCGCTCGCACGGCGTAAAAAGCCTGGCCGACCTGACGGTCAAAAGCGCCCTGCTGATCGGCCTGTTCCAGGCGCTGGCCATAATGCCCGGCGCCTCCCGCTCCGGCGTCACCATCACGGCCGCGCTTCTCCTGGGCTTCTCCCGCGCGGAATCGGCGCGCGTCTCCTTCCTCCTCTCGACCCCGATCATACTCGGCGCGGGCCTGCTGGAAGGCTTCAAGCTGGGCTTCGGCGTCCTCGACCCGCCCACCGTCGCCGGCTTCCTCTCCGCCTTCATAACCGGCTGGGCCGCCATCTCCTTCCTGATGCGCTACCTGAAGACCAACACGCTCCTGCCCTTCGTCGTCTACCGCGCGCTGCTGGCCGCCGTCATCTGCCTCTCGTTCAGGGGCTGACCCGCCGTAATGCTATAATCTGAGCGATGACCGAGCAGAGCGGGGACTCTAAGCGGAAATTCTTCAAGCTGGACAAGGGCCTTGTCTTCGGCGTCTTCTTCTCGGCCCTGACGCTGTTCCTGCTCTGGCAGCTGCTCAAGCTCATCTACCCCTTCATCGGCGCGCTGCTGGTCTCGGCCACGCTGACGGTCGTCTTCTTCCCCATGCACGCCTGGATCAGGCGCCGGATAATAGGCGACCGCACGGCGGCCGCGGCCGTCTCCACGCTGACCGTCCTCGTCACGGTAATCGCCCCCCTGCTGCTGTTCGGCTGGCTGCTGTTCAAGGAATCGCGCGACCTCTACCCCAAGACGCGGGCCTGGGTGGAGACGCTCTCGGTGGAGGAGATAGAGTCGCGCCTGCCCGAGCGGGTGCGCGGCTTCATCGACGCCGACACCAAGACCTCGGTGCTGAAGAACTTCGAGAACCTCCAGGAGCGCATCGCCCGCTCCGGCGGCAAGGTCCTGCGCAACATAGTCGTCTTCCTCCTGGACCTCTTCGTCATGGTCTTCACCCTCTTCTTCTTCTTCCGCGACGGCGCCCGGTTCATGCAGTGGCTCATAGACGTCATACCGATGGATTACGACCACAAGCACCGGCTCGCCTCGCAGCTCTACACCACCATCATCGCGGTCGTGCGCGGCATCATCTTCACCGCCATGGTGCAGGGCGTGGTCGCGGCCGTCGGCTTCTCCATAGCCGGCACGCCGGCGCCCGTGCTCGCCGGCCTGCTGACCTTCCTGGCGGGACTGATACCGATCGGCGGGACCTCGCTGGTCTGGCTGCCGATGGGCCTCTACATGTACTTCTTCCAGGACCCGGCCTGGGGAGTATTCGTCCTTATCTGGGGAGCGCTGATAGTGGGGCTGATAGACAATTTCCTGCGGCCGATGCTCATCGGCCGCGAGACCAAGCTGCCCTTCTTCCTGCTGTTCCTGGGGATATTCGGCGGGATGCGCGTCTACGGCCCGATAGGCCTGTTCCTGGGCCCGATACTGGTGGCCTGCGTGGTCGCCGTCCTCCAGATATACCGCCAGGAAGCCCGCACCTTCGTTTCCAATTAAACGGCTGTCCCGGATCTGGCCTCGGATTCGGGGCAGAGGTCGCGGATGGGGCAGGAGGGGCAGCGGCCTTTGCGGTCGCAGACGCCGGCGAGTATCTTCTCCCCCGTTCCCTTCACCAGGGCCAGGACGGCCGCGTCGCGCGAGCCGTCATAAGCCGCCGTGACCTTCTCCATGCGGGAGAGATAGAACTTGGACACCGCGCTGACCTTCAGGCCCAGCCCTTCCCTGACGCCTATGGCGTAGAGCGCCAGCTGCAGGTCCTCTTCCAGCGGCCCGGGCGGCCGCTCGTCGAACCCCAGCTTGTAGTCGATGACCTCGTGCGTGCCGTCGGGGAGCCGGTCTATCCGGTCCACCGTGCCGCGTATCCGCCAGCCGTTGAACTCGAAGATAAAGACCTTCTCGAAATAGAGCGCCCGCTGCGGCTTCTCCTGCGCCATGGTCCACCAGCGCTCCATGATGTCGCGCCCCTTCTCGTAGAACTCCAGCGTCTCGCCGGGCGTGGCGTAGCCCTTGGCCTGCCAGAACTCGTCGTAATAGGCTATCAGGTCCGAGAGGTCCCCCCCGTTGGCGTGCCAGCGCGCCAGCGCGCGGTGCACCGTCTGGCCCAGCGAGGACCACGGGCTGTGCGGGGCGTAGCGCCCCTGCACGTAGGTATAGCGGTAAAGGTAAGGACAGTCCAGGTAAGCCCGCAGCTTGCTGTAGTTGAGCTCGAAGGTATCAGGCGCCATTCTTCTCCCTGCGCACCAGGGACACCAGCGTGTCGCCGTACTTCACCTGGCGCACTATCTCGTAGCCTGGCGGCGCCGCCACCGGCTCCTTCTTGTGATGCTGCGCCACTATCAGGCCCCCGGGCGAGAGTATGTTGCCGGCCGCCGCCAGCTCGATGGTCCTGGAGGTGTAATGCAGCGGCAGCCCCTCCTCGTCGCGGTAGGGCGGCCCCATGAAAACGATGTCGAAGCCCTCGTGGCTGTGGTACTTGAGCCACTCAAGCCCCGAGAGGACGTTGCCGCGCACCACCACGGCCTGCTCGCCGAAGCCCAGGTGCGCCACGTTGCGCTCTATCACCCTGACGCAGAACCGGTCCAGTTCGACGAAGACGGCCTTCTGCGCGCCGCGCGAGAGCGCCTCCAGCCCCGACGCGCCGGTCCCGGCGTAAAGGTCCAGGAAGATCGAGCCCGTGATCCACGGCCGGAGCATGTCGAAGACGGACTGCCTTATCCTCGACGAGATCGGCTTGACGCTGGTCTTCTTCCTGGGCACCGAGAACAGCACGCGCCCTTTCCTGGAACCCGCTATTATCCTCATCGTTTAAACCTTATATACACCTTTCGGCAACAAATTTTTAACGGCCCGGGCTTATAATCTATAATGTATTATAGAAAATACGGTCAGGCTGCGCGATAAAAAGGTCAAATTATGGCTAATCCCGATATAATGATCATCGACGACGACCCCATGGTCGGCGAGCTCTCCCGCGACCTGCTCACGGACGCCGGCTGGCAGGTGGAGCTCATCCAGGACTCGATGGAAGCCATCCCCGCCATAAAGGCCCGCACCCCCCGTCTCATCGTCACCGACATCATGATGCCCGGCATCACCGGCATGGACATCTGCAAGGCCGTCAAGTCCGACCCCGGGCTCAAGCACGTCAAGATCATAGTCGTCTCGGGCAAGTCCTACGAGGTGGAGAAGCAGCGCGCCTTCCAGTTCGGCGCCGACTTCTTCCTACAGAAACCCTACAACGTGGAGACCTTCTCCGGCACCGTCAAGGAGATACTCGAATCCACCGGCGCCGTCGCCGCCCCCCCCGCCGCCGAACCGCCCAAGCTCGAGATAGTGCAGGAGGAGGACTCCTTCGAACAGGCCAGCGAGCTCGACCCCGGCCAGGTCCGCGTCACCGTCTGGGGCGCGCGCGGCCTGCCGACGATGGTCCCCAACGCCCCCTCCAAATACGGCCGCCAGACCTCCTGCGTCTCCGTCGAGACCAGGGACCACATCTTCGTCTTCGACGCCGGCACCGGCATCATACCGCTGGGCCGGGAGATCGTGACCAAAAAGAAATACTACAAGCAGATCTGGCTCTTCCTCACCCACTTCCACCTCGACCACATCCTGGGCCTGGGCAACTTCGCGCCCATACACGACGCGAAGTTCGCCGTCCACATAGTCGGCGCCAACGACCCGGAGAAGAGCCTCAAAGAGATGGCCCAGTCGGCGCTCTACAGCTCCTTCGCCTTCACCACGCACCCCCCCACGGCCAAGGTGGACCTCTACGAGGTGCTCGAGGACAACTACGAGCTGCTCCCCGGCGTGAAGGTCAGCACGATGTACTCCAACCACCCCACCAGCACGCTCATCTACTCGATCGAGATACACGGCAAGAAGATCGTCTACGCGCCCGACAGCGAGGTCTGGGGCGACGCGACGGCCTTCCAGGATTACGACGAGAAGTTCGGCGCCTTCGCCAAGGGGGCCGACCTCTTCATCCACGACGCCAACTACAACGACAAGGACTACGAGGTCTACAAGAAGGAGGGCCACTCGAGCCTCTCCATCACGGTGGACTTCGCCATCTCCAAGGTCGAGGCCAAGGAACTGCTCCTGTTCCACCTCAACGCCGATTACACCGACGAGCAGCTCGACCAGATGCTGGCCGACGCCAACGCCGCCATAACGGCGCGCGGCGCCCAGCTGCCCTGCCACCTGGCCCAGGAAGGCAGGCAGTTCCTGATGAAAGGGCGGTAGGCCGCGCGCCTTCCCCTCCTTAAATGAAAGAGCCCCGGCCGCGAAGCCGGGGCTCTTTCATTCAGGGCGCGGCCGGTCAGCTGTGGCCGTGGGTGGTGGACACCGCCCTGTCCGAGATCTGGCCGAAACGCTCCTCGTAGCGCTTGATGTTCTCGGTCAGCGCCATCAGGAAGCGCTTGGTGTGCACGGGGCTGGACACTATCCTGGCCCGCAGCTTGGCCTTGGGCTGGTTGGGCTGCAGGAAGAGGAAATCGAAGATGAATTCCGTCTCGCTGTGCGTCACTCCGG
Source organism: Elusimicrobiales bacterium (assembly GCA_031082205.1). Classification (GTDB taxonomy): domain Bacteria; phylum Elusimicrobiota; class Elusimicrobia; order Elusimicrobiales; family UBA9959; genus UBA2231. The sequence goes on along the minus strand of JAVHLJ010000041.1, from coordinate 4,622 downwards.
CCAGGTTGGCGTATATGCCCTGCGCCGTGGCGTCGTCCATCTCCACCTGCAGCTGTATCGGCTGGGAGCCGCCTTCTTTCTTGTCGGACATCGGAACCTCCTTACCTCGTTCTGACATATGAATTATAATATATTGAGATGACCAATGGAGGGCGCATGAACATCCCATCACTGCTCCTGGCGGCCGCGCTGTCCGGCCCGGCGGCGGCCCAGGAGGCCAACCGCGGTTTCGAGGAGATCTCCGGCCCGGCCGCCGCGGTCAAGGTGACCTATCCCCGGCAGGTTAAAAAAGGGGAGGCCTGGACCGACGGCCCGCCCTCGATGTCCTACGTAAACCTCTACGACGACAAGGGCCGCGCGGTGGAGGAAAGCCAGTACTCCGGCAAGCAGCTCTCGCTTAAAAAAGTGACGACCTGGCTGGAAGCGCCCGAGGCCGCCGCCTTCTGCGCCGCCCTGCGCAAGGGCCCGTCGCCCGACACATCCTTCGCCGAGACCGACGGCAGCGCCCTGGAGAAGTTCTGCGCGGACAGCGCTAAGAAGAAATTCACGGCCCGCTTCGAGCACGACGGGACCTCTCCCTCCCGCCCCCTCTCCGACCGGCTCATCCGCCGGACCTTCACCTTCCCCGACAAGCAGGGCCGGCCGGCGGAGGAATGGACCTTCGACATGACCGGGGCCTTCGAGTCCCGCGTCGAGCGCAAGTACGGCAAGGACGGAAAGCCGGCCGAGGAGACCGCCTACAACTTCGACGACCTCCCCGTCTCCAGGACCGTATATACCCGCAACAAGGCCGCGGAGACGGAGACCGTCTCGGTCTTCAACGACAGGGACCAGCTGGTCTCGCGCGTCGTGAAGGCCTACCGGGAGACCGGCAGGCTCCGCAAGGTCACCGAGACCGCCCTGGACGACGGCGAGCAGGAGCGCTGGCGCAACGAGACCGCCTACGACCAGAAAGGCTACCGGGCCTCGGAGGCGCGCTATACCGGCGGCGCCCAGAACCCCGACTACGAGTACGAATACCGGGTGCAGGCCGACAAGCGCGGCAACTGGGTGCGCGAGAGCCGGACCAAGTTCGTCAACTTCAGGGGCCGGCGCCTGCCCGCCCCCGGCGAGGCCCCCACCGTGGTGATCAGGGAGATAACCTACCGCTGACCCGCCGCCCGACGGCCGCGCAAAAAAGAACCGGCCCCGCTCGCGCGGGGCCGGTTTTTTGACAACCTAGAGAAGTAAGCTCAGAGCTTGGTGACCTTCACGGCCTTGGGGCCCTTGTCGCTGTTCTCGGTCTCGAATTCCACGTCCTGGTTCTCGGCGAGGGTCTTGAACCCGTCGCCCTGTATGGACGTGTGATGAACGAAAAGATCCTTGGACCCGTCCTCGGGGATGATGAAACCGAAACCTTTCTTGTCGTTGAACCACTTCACTTTACCTTTCATTTGTTACTTACCTCTCTTTTATCGCTATACGTCTCTGACTTTCCGGCCCCGTTGAGGGCCTGAAAACATTATATATAAAAACCGCTCTTTTTAGCCGCCGCCCTCGTCACTCCGGCGCCGTCACTCCTCGTTCCACTTGATCAGCGGCGGCATGAACGGGTGCGGGATGTCGGCGTGGCGCGGTATCACGCGCGCGGCCAGGTCGTGCCGGCCCGAGCGGCTGAACTTCACCTCGCCCGCGAAGACGTAGGCCTCGCCCATGCGCGACTCGTAAGACATCGGGAAGGTCTGGCCGCAGCGGAAAGAGGCGTCCCCGTCGGACACTCCCACGTGCAGCTGCACGGCCACTTCCTCCGGCGTCAGCCCGCCCAGCCACACGATGGCCTTCACCGGCACCGCGGCGCCGGAATGTATCTCCATCTCGGGCTTGAACTGGTCCAGCACCACGCGCACCTGGGGCCAGTTGTGCTCCACCTTCTTCCGCCAGCCGGCCACGGCCAGCAGCGCGTCGCCTTCGCGGAAGCGCACCGAGCTGCGGTGCGCCGGGACGTAGAACTGCTCGTAGTACTCGCGCAGCATGCGGTTGGTGTTGTAGACCGGGGCCAGCTTGGCCACCGAGGCCTTCATCATCTTGACCCAGTTGTGCGGCACGCCGTCGGGACCGCGGTAATAGTAGAGCGGCGCTATCACTTTCTGCAGGAGGTTGTAGATGGCCTCCGACTCCACGTAGTCGCGCTCGGCCTCGTCGTTGTAGTTCTCCTTGCCGCCGATGGCCCAGCCCACGTCGGCCGAGTAGCCCTCGGCCCACCAGCCGTCCAGGACGGACAGGTTGAGGACGCCGTTTATCGCGGCCTTCATTCCGCTGGTGCCCGAGGCCTCGAGCGGCCTTATCGGGTTGTTGAGCCAGACGTCCACGCCCTGCACCATGTAGCGCGCGACGTTCATGTTGTAGTCTTCCACGAAGATGATGCGGTGCTTGAACCGCGGGTCCAGGCTCATCTTGGCCACGGCCTTGATATATTCCTTACCGTGCGAGTCGGCCTGGTGCGCCTTGCCGGCTACGACGAACTGTACCGGCATCTTCTCGTTGTTGACGATCTCGGCCAGGCGCTCGAGGTTCCGCATGAACAGCGTCGCCCGCTTGTAGGTGGCGAAGCGCCGCGCGAAGCCTATCGTCAGGTACTCGGGGTTGAGGACGCCCTTGACCTCTTCCAGCACCGTGTGGTCGGCCCCCAGCCGCTGATGCTGCCGGCGCAGGCGGTCGCGCACCAGCGCCACCAGTTTGCGCTTGCGCACCAGGTGCGTCTCCCAGAAATCCCCGTCGTCTATCTCGCCCAGCTTCCGCCAGTCGCAGCTGTCCGGCAGGCCGTTCTGCCCCGCGGGGATGAGGCTCTTCTTGTAGAGGTTCTGGTGCTCGTGGCTTATCCAGGAGCAGGTGTGCACGCCGTTGGTGATGCCGCAGATCGGTATCTCGTACTTGGGCAGGCCGGGCCAGACCTTGCCCCACATGTCCCGGGTCACCTCGCCGTGCAGCTGGCTCACCGCGTTGAGGTGGGCGCAGAGCTTCATGGCCAGTATGGTCATGCAGAAGCCCATCGAGTTCGGCTCCTCCTTGCCCAGTTCCAGCAGCTCGGGGAAGGTGATGCCCAGCTCCTTCGAGTAGGGCTCCAGGTACTTGCGCACCAGCTCGAAGTCGAAATACTCGTTGCCGGCCATCACCGGCGTGTGGGTGGTGAACACCGACGAGGCCCAGACCGCCTCGCGGGCCTCCTTGAACGACAGGCCGCGGGAGACCATCAGCTGGCGGATGCGCTCCAGCAGGAGGAAGGCCGAGTGCCCCTCGTTGACGTGGAACACCGTCGGTTTGAGGCCCATCGCCTCCAGCGCGCGGGCGCCGCCTATGCCCAGCACGATCTCCTGGCTGATGCGGTTGGCGCGGTCGCCGCCGTAGAGCTGCTCGGTTATCGTCCTGACCTTGGGCGAGTTCTCGGGGAGGTTGGTGTCGAGCAGGTAGAGCGAGGTGCGGCCGACGGGCACGCGCCAGACGCCGACCTTGATGGTCTCGCCGTCGAGCGGGACCTCCACGCGCAGCGGGCTGCCGTTGGCGTCGTTGACTATCTGCACCGGCATGTTATACCAGTCGTTCTCCGGATAGCGCTCCACCTGCCAGTTGTCGCGGTTGAGCACCTGCTGCACGTAGCCCTTGCGGTAGAGCAGGCCCACGCCGACCACCGGCATGCCCAGGTCGGACGAGGATTTCATGTGGTCGCCAGAGAGCATGCCCAGGCCGCCCGAGTAGATCGGCAGGCCCTCGCCTATGCCGTACTCCATGGAGAAATAGGCCACCAGCATGTCGGCGTCGCCGTCGGCGCGGTTCTTGTTGAACCAGGTGTCCTTGTAGGCGATATAATCCTCGAAGCGCTTCTTTATGTCGCCCAGGCGGGAGAGGAAATCGGGGTCCCTGGAGAGCTGGTCCAGCCGCTCGGGCGGCATCGTGCCCAGTATCCACTTGGGATTGCGGTGCGAGCGGTGCCAGAGGTCCTCGCTCATCCCCACGAACATCATGATGGCGTCCCAGTTCCAGGTGAACCACATGTTGGTGGACAGCTCGTCGAGGGCCTTGAGGTTCTCGGGAAGGTTGGGGATGACGTTAAAGGAGCGGATCTTCATGTGGCGCGTGCCTCCGTGGCTTCTGTAAAGTGAATCAATTCTACAAAAATAGCCTCCGCCCCGCTATTGATTCAGGTTAAGGCGGCGGCTGTTGTCTTTTGCGCTCCGTTTTTATAGAATATCCGTGTTGCGGGCGTGTAGCTCAGCTGGGAGAGCGCCTCGATGGCATCGAGGAGGTCGCAGGTTCGATCCCTGTCACGTCCACCAGATTTGATCAGACAAAGCCCCGCAAGGGGCTTTTCACTTATGGCCCAGCCCATCACGGTGATACACCTCGACGACGGCCGCGGCATCCGCAGCGGCCAGCGCCAGACCCTCATGCTGGCCAAGGAACTCGGCCGCCTGGGCGCCGACAACCTCATCCTCTGCCGCAAAGGCTCCCCCCTGGAGAAGGCCGCCGCCCGCGCCGGCCTGCGCACCGGCCGCCTCCCCTACCTTTTCGAGTTCGACCCGCTCTCGACCCTTCTCCTGCGCTCAAAGATAGGAGAGGAGACCGGCCGCGGCGCGCGCGTGGTGCTG